>NZ_PVZB01000002.1 GCF_003002025.1 Paraburkholderia sp. BL25I1N1 | reverse complement strand
TGAAAGACAGCAAGGTGATCGTTGCGATCAATAAAGACGAAGAAGCGCCGATCTTCAGCGTCGCCGATTACGGACTGGTGGGCGATCTGTTCACGCTCGTGCCTCAACTTTGCGATGCACTGAAGTAGCCAAGCCCTCATCGCTCACACGACTAGGGTTGCGGCTAAGTGTGCTCATGACCCATTTGAGGTTGTAGGCCAAGATCCGACCGACGGGAATGTGAACAGCAGACCCCAATATACCCGAAGATGAAGCGGCTGGGGCCTTTCGCCGATCCTGCGGAACGCTTCGGTGTTCGCCTCATTGTCATCTGCGATGAACAGATCTTGGAGCTTGACGCCGGTGTGCCATGCATCCAGCCTCGCGTGCATCTCTTTCGTCATAGACCGGGTTGCAACCGTCAAACGCGTCAGCAGGCACCTGTACATCGGCCAAGAGCGGTCTGTCGGCATTTACGCTCCGAAGTAGTCGAGTTGGGGCGTCATGCACTGAAGATCTGCGACCGAGAGCCTTATGTGCTCGCCTGTTGCAGATTCTGCTCCATATCGTTGCACGGTCCTTAGAATTCGACGTTTGTTCAACTCGAACGCGAGTCGCACCTGGTGTGCAGTCTCATTGCGAGCACCAAGCTCTTCGCAAACGACTTCAAATGGCAGCGCGAAGGCGCGGTATCCCCAGCCGAACCCACAACAATCTTCGACGCACAACTTTTACTGTAAGCGTGCGATCTGCCACACCGCATTTATAAGGGCGGATTGCTGGCGCTGAGTCGAATGATGATCATGTAGCCGGCCTCCTCGCCGCGGTTGTGCGACGAGGGTTAAAGTCAGTTTGCGAAACGCACTTTGACCCTGCGGAGACCGACATGAACTATTGTGGCATGGACCTGCATTCGAACAACTGCGTCATTATCGTCAGCGACGATAACGATCGCATCGTGTACCAGAAACGCCTGCCGAACGAGCTCGCGCAGCTTGCGGCAGCCCTTGAACCGTACCGGAACGAACTGGCGGGTGTGGTCGTCGAGAGCACGTACAACTGGTACTGGCTGGTGGATGGACTGATGGATTCAGGTTACCGGGTACACCTGGCCCATCCCGCTGCCATCAGGAAATACGACGGACTTAAACACAGCGGAGATTTCGCCGATGCGGCCTATCTGGCGCAGTTGCTGAGGCTCGGCGTGCTGCCCGAGGGCTATGTCTATCCGCGCGAGGAACGCGGGGCACGCGACCTGGCACGCAAGCGCATGCAACTGGTGCGCTATCGCACAGCACAAATCCTTTCGATCGAGGGCATCCTGATGCGGCAGACAGGGAGCAGGATAAATGGCGAGGCAGTCAAACGCCTGACGGCCAGTCAGATCGATGAATTTGCACTGGCGCCCGATGTCGCGCTGGCTCTGGAGGCCAACCGCGCGGTCAGCCAGGCGCTGGGGCAGCAGATCGAAGCGCTGGAGAAGCGATTGAAGGAATGCGTAAGTCTGCGTGCCGAGTACCACCTGCTCAGGACGGTGCCGGGCATCGGCGACACGCTCGCGACCACGATCATGCTCGAGACCGGATCGATCAGCCGCTTTACCCAGGTCGGCAACTTCAGTTCCTACTGTCGCTGCGTTGACAGTCTGAGGGAGAGTAACGGCAGGAAGAAAGGCGAAGGCAATACCAGGAACGGCAACAAGTATCTCGCGTGGGCGTTTGTCGAGGCAGCGAACTTCGCGATGCGTCACTGCCCGCAGGCCAGAAGCTTTTACGATCGCAAGAAGAGCAGGACGAACCGCGTCCTGGCGATCAAGGCACTGGCACACAAGCTTGCGCGGGCGTGCTACCACATGCTGCGAGACCAGAAGCCCTTCGATGTACACCTGTGTTTCGGGTAACGGTTTGGCCAGGGGCGATGAGCCAGGTGAAGGGACTGGTGTAAATCCATCCGAATGATTTGGACGCCGCCCTTGTGCCATCTGAACGCATGCAGAACGCTGAATCGCCCAGGCCGTGAGCCATCAAAGGACTGGCGTCGTCATGGCGATAGCCACAGGGAATGCAAACAACCCCCTGGACACGGTCTGGCACCAAAGTTTCTCTGGGGCGGCGACTGCCGCCAGGGCCGGTCGCGAAGCTTTGCGACCGGCTTGATCCCGACGGGTGTCTGGTGCGATTCAGTTCGCAACCAATGATTGAGAAAACGGGCGCGGTTACTGTTTGCACCAATGAAGATGGCGCACTGTCCTCGCTGTGAATTGACGCAACTGTTTGCGGCGTACTTCTTTTACCCTTGACTCCGGCCGGCTAATGGGTGTCCCTTCATGGCGTGCGCCGTGAAAAGGCGGCGCTTTTCCAGTGGGTGAAAGCCCCACCCGGCAACCGCTCCAGCCGGAAGCAACCGGAGCAATCGTGGAGGTAACGAAGCGGTTGAAGCCTTCGGTGAAGCGTGTCGCGAAATACGGTGACGGGGCGAGTGTGCAGGCCGTAACGCGAGTGAACGCCGAGCAAGCCTCGAAAAGGACGATGCGCAGGCCGACCCGAGAGCCATGTCGGGGAAGGCTGATACCGTTTCAATCTGCCATCCTTTTCCAGTTAGGGCATTGCGTATTGTCTGTGGGACACGACTCGCGTTTGCCGCAAGACATAGCAAGGTAGTTGGACGTGACATCGCCACGTAGAGGTCACGCATTTGTGCTTGCTGAGTCTTCGGAAGCTTGTTCAGCGGCTTTGAGGGCATGCCTGCGATGTACTCGAGTCCGAGCGTAACGTCGAACTTCCGACTGATGCCACCGTAGGACTCAAGCACGAGCGAAGCTGAATGCGTCTCTCCTTTCATGCTCGCGACTGTTCCCAAGTCGAATTGAAGTGACCGTCCTTGATCAGACACGTCGCACATGGCGACCGAAGGAGCGACTGCTGCGTTCGTAATGGCCGATGGTTTGTCGAACACACTCAACCCCATGAACGTTTCCATCTCAAGATCGTCGGGAAGATACGGCGCAAGTGCGTTGATTCAGTTTAGGCGATCAATGCGTTTTCACACACTCTGCCTCGCAAGCTGCCGTTGATTCAGGCGGCATCGAAGGGCGGCAACGGGTCGTCAAGACTCGTTCGCCGTTCCCGGAAGCCGACGTTCGACTGCATCTCATTGCGGATTACAGCAAAGTGGTGCTCTGCAGCCGCACGGCGACGGAACGGCGAGCGTCGGCAATGGCCGATATCGAGTCAATCGGCTTGGCAGTTCACCAGCGGTGATTGCCATTGGCCGTCCACGCTACGAGTACTCGCCTGCAGACGAGCAATCGTAATGGTTACGCTCTGAGCTGCTCGCACTGAAGGCGGCAAAGAGTTCGAATGTTTTTAACGCCATGAGAGCTTCAAGTCTCAATCGTATGGGCTCTTGTCGATCGGCACGCCCTCATTTTGATTGTTCGGTTTCGGATGTCGAAGTTGGAACTGCTTGCGGCCTCGAGTATTTGTGCCGCCATAGTGTTCGGCTACGCGACGATCGAAGGTGACGGGGCAAGAGGTACCCCGATTCGTCGGCCTTGTGTGTGCAAGGTGTGATGGCGATATCGCTGCGGTTCATCTAACGTAGAGTTGTTGTCGCCCGCGCACGCTCGTGCATCGCGAGTTAGTTGTGATGTGCGAGGGTAGCGAGGAAATTGTCTGCAGGCAAAGCGACGCTGATCGAGCTTTGGCGTGGCTCTGCGGGAAGGCCAACGACCTCTCGAATTATTGCAGGCCGACTCTGTGCGAAAGCGGCTGATACTTAAATATTAAAGACAGCTTTCATTTTTCGAGGTCTATTGCACGGCTGTCCAGCGAGGTTTCCGAGTCTATTGCTCAATTTTCGCGGTCTATTGTGCAGGGACACGATCTCTCGGACACTCACGCCTACGGAAACTCGTCTTGATTTCTTGAACGGTTAGTCATAATATCCGCTGCATGAAGCAATCAGGCGATTCGAAACAATCCACGAAGAAAGCCGGCGAGGTCTGCTCGCGCGGCAGGCCGCGCGAGTTCGACACGGACACGGTATTGGCGAGCGCGAGCCAGGTGTTCTGGAATCACGGCTACCACGCCACCTCGATCGACGACCTGTGCAAAGCCACCGGCCTGTTGCGCGGGAGTCTCTACGGCGTGTTCGGCGACAAGCACGGCATCATGCTGGCCGCGCTGGATCACTATGCGGAAGGGTCGGTCGCACGGCTCGCCGAGCGGCTGAACGCACCCGTGCCGCCGGAAGAATCGCTGCGCAACGCTTTGCTGCATTACGCTCGGGTCGCGTGCGCGCTCACCGGCGAGCGTAGCTGTTTCATCACCAACACCACGCTTGAAATGCAACCGGGCGACGAACAACTGCGCACCCGCGTCGCCGCGATTCAGCGCCGCATGGCGACGCTGCTGGCGGCGTCGGTGATACGCGGTCAGGCGAGCGGCGCCTTCAACTCCACGCTCGACGAAAAAGCTGTCGGCGATTTTCTGCTCTGCGTCATGCAAGGGCTGCGGGTGCTGGGGCGGGTCGCTCACAAGGAAGACGCGCTGATAGGAATCGTGGACGTCGCCATGCGTGCGCTCGTCTAAATTTTTTTGCCGAATTTTTGAACGATCAGTCATGAAAAGCGAAGCGATGAAGTCCGCTGCGGCGGCATGCGTTGGACCTCAAGGCGCCGCAGCCTCAGCGGTGATCTGTCCTAGCACCGCGGCCGCGAATCTGGCGACTGGTGTGCCAAAGGGCGTGGTAAAGGGTATGGCACCAGCGGCCGACAAGACCCAGACGCGCTTCGAACGGCAAGGCCTAGCGCTGGCGGTGCTATTCGTCGGCGCCTTCCTCGCGCCGCTCGACTACTTCATCGTCAACCTCGCGCTGCCCTCGATCCACACCGGCCTGAACGCCACCGACGCGCAATTGCAACTCGTCGTCTCGGCTTATGCCTCGGCGTATGCGGTGTTGCTGATCACGGGCGGGCGGCTCGGCGATCTGTTCGGCCGCCGCCGCATGTTCATGACGGGCATGGCAGCGTTCGTGGTCGCCTCGGCGCTGTGCGGGTTCGCGACCAGCGGACACATGCTGGTGATCTCGCGGATCGTGCAGGGCATCGCCGCCGCCGTCATGGCGCCGCAAGTGCTTGCCACGATTCGCGCGGTGGTGCCTCTGCATCAGCAGACCAAGGTGATGAGCCTGTATGGCTTCGTGTTCGGCTTGTCGTCGATCGTCGGTCAGTTGGGCGGCGGCGCGCTGATCACCTATCACCCGTTCGGCCTCGACTGGCGCATCATTTTTCTGATCAACATTCCGATCGGTATTGCGGCGTTTCTCGGCACGTGGAAGTTCGTGCCGGAGAATCAGCCGGCCACGCGCACCGGCATCGACGTGAAGGGCGTGGCGCTGCTGTCCGCCGTGCTACTGCTGGTCATCTATCCGATGACGCATGGCCGCGAAGCCGGCTGGCCGGCGTGGACCTTCGTGATGTTCGCGCTTGCGCTGCCGGCGTTCGCGCTCTTCGTGATCACCGAGCAGCGCGTGGAGCGCGGCGGCGGCCATCCGCTGGTGGATCTGCAGTTGTTCCGCAACCGGGCCTTCGCGTTAGGGCTCGTGCTTGCGTTTCTGTTCTACTGCAATAGCGCGTTTTTCCTGACCTACGGGATCTTCCTGCAGACCGGTTTGCACTGGACGCCGCTCGCCTCCGGCATGGCGATCATGCCGTTCGCGATCGGTTTCGTCGTCGGGCCGCTGGCCTCGCCGGCGGTGGTCAAGCGCATCGGCGGCCATGTGCTCACGCTCGGTTTTTCGATGATGACGGTCGGCTTCATGGTCACGGGCTGGTCCGCCACCCAATCGGCTACGCCGGATCTGCTGTTCTATTGCGGGCTGGTATGCGCGGGCGTCGGTCATGGGCTGCTGCTGCCGTCGATCATGCGCATCGTGTTGCTGGAGGTCGTGCCGGAGAAAGCCGGGCTTGCTTCAGGCGTGGTGTCGTCGACGCTGCAGATCGGCTCGGCGTTCGGCACGGCAGCCATCAGCGGTGCGTTCTTCGGCGCGATTGGCGGGCGCGCGGCACCTGGCGACTACGCGCACGCGTTCCAACTCAGCCTCGCGATCAACGCACTGCTGATGTTCTTGTGCATCGGCTTGAGCGTGCTGCTCGTGCGGCACCAGCAACTCGTGCTCCGCCGCCCGGCGCAGCCGGTTTGAAAATCCGGCAGCGGCAATCGTTTTCAACAAAGATTGCCCGAGGTTATTAGGCATTTTTTTAAACGAGAGTGATTTTAAGCATGGCGCATTTACCGGTGAGTTCGTTATTCACAGGTAATCTTGCTATGCACGATCAGAATAAACCCTGAATCGCTGTCCGCCGGAGCATTAGATATGACGAAACCGCATTCGCATTTTCTACTGGCGGCGCGGGCACTCCGCAGTAAGCCTTGCGATCGTGCAGTGCGGCATGGAAAGGCGGCCTGACAGCCGATTGCAGGGTTTTCCCGGTTTTTACCCATCGACAGCCGGAAGTGGAAGCCATCCCACTTCCGGTGAAAACGGTATCAATAAAAAGCGCTTGCGGCCATTAATTTCGATTGTTAATCTTGCCCAATCCTTTAGCGTTTTCCTTCAGCAGATCCATAGTCGAAAAAACCGGCACAATGACTTAAATACCGTTCAACGGTTCCGTAGGGGGACGAATATGCTGACCGCTACCATTGACGCATTCCAGGCACCGCTCACCGCCCCGATCAACATCGGCGACGTCGTCACCTTGAAGGAAGGCGGCTCGCGCATGACGGTAACCTACGCAGGCCCCGTTGCGCTCAATCCTGGCGACTGGCTGATTTGCGAATGGTTCGATGAGCACGGCGAACTGCGCCGCGAGATGTTTTCACCCGCGAGCGTACGCGTCGAGCCGCGCTCCATTCCCGCTGGTTCCGTCTTGTGGAACCGCATGAGCCGCGCGGCCTGAACGGCCCGCAGCGGGGTCGGCCGGCGCCTTGGCCGACCAGCCCGTTTTTCCGCCTCGCCACACCACGCCTGATTTACTTGCCGGAGCGATCCCGCTCGCTCGCGCGTCGTTGCACGCGCACCAGCAGCGCGCTGGAAAACGCCCGCATGCTGACGAGCTTGCGCGTCTCCACGACTTCGCCCGCAATGTTCTTCGGCGGGTTCGGTTGCAATGACCAGTAGAGCGCGAGCAGCCAGCCGAACACGGTCCAGCCGAGACAGGCATTGAAGAGCGCCAGCGTCAGCACGTCATGACGCTTGCGCCGGTCCGCCACCACGGCCGGCAAAAAGTAGAGCGCCAGCGCCAGCACCGCGGCGATGGCCTGCACGACGACATTGCCTCCCATGAAGCGGCTCCCTCGCGATAGGCGACCCATGCTGCGATTGTCGCGCGATTATTTTGTTTGCGTAAGCTCGCCGCAAAGCGTTGCGCCGTGCGTGGGATGACTGCCACCGGCAGTTCGCGCCGCCCGCTCAGCGAGGCCAATGTATTGCGAGGGGTTCAGCCAATCCCGCAACCGGACTATGATGATCGTTTCGACAGAACAGATCCCCACGGACCGCCATCATGATCTCCGACGATACCCAGCAGGCTCAGCGCATCAACCCCGAGACGCTACGCGAATTCGTGGACCGCAAGTGGAACGACGAGATCGTGCCCGCGTTGACGGACTACATTGCCGTGCCGGCCAAGAGTCCGGCGTTCGATCCCGAGTGGGTCAAGCACGGCTATCTGGAGCGCGTGATCACCGACGCGGCGCAATGGGCCGAACAGCAGCCGGTGCGCGGTCTGAAACTCGAAATCATCCGCTTGCCTGGCCGCACGCCGGTGATCTTCTTCGAGTCCCCAGCGACGCGTTCGGGCAGCGAAGAAACCATCGTGCTGTATGGGCACCTCGACAAGCAGCCCGAGTTCGACGGCTGGCGCAACGACCTCGGGCCGTGGACACCCAAGCTCGAGAACGACAAGCTCTACGGCCGCGGCGGCGCCGACGACGGTTACGCCATCTACGCAAGCATCACCGCTCTCGCCGCGCTGGACGCGCAAGGTGTCGAGCGTCCGCGTTGCGTCGGTCTGATCGAAACCTGCGAGGAGTCGGGCAGCTACGATCTGCTGCCCTATGTCGACGCGCTGCGCGAGCGGCTCGGCAAGGTCGGTCTGGTGGTGTGCCTGGATTCGGGCGCGGGCAACTACGATCAGCTGTGGCTCACCACGTCGTTGCGTGGACTCGTCGCCGGCGATCTCGAAGTGCAGGTGCTCGACGAAGGCATTCACTCGGGCGGCTATGGCGGCATCGCGCCGTCGAGCTTCCGTATCATGCGGCAACTGTTCGACCGGCTGGAAGACTCCGCCAACGGCACGCTGCTGCCAAAGGGTTTCCATATCGACATCCCCGCGGACCGTTTGCGTGAAGCGGAAGCCACCGCCAGGATTCTCGGCGACGACGTCTGGAAGAAGCTGCCATGGGCGTGCGGCCAGGACGGCCGCCAGGTGCTGCCCACCACCACCGATCCGAAAGAGGCCTTGCTCAATTCGACATGGCGTCCGTCGCTGTCGGTGACCGGCGCGGCCGGCTTGCCCGCGCTCGCTGACGCCGGCAACGTGCTGCGTCCGCGCACGGCGTTCAAGCTGTCGCTGCGTCTGCCGCCGATGATCGAAGCGGAGAAGGCCGTCGCCGAGCTGAAGGCGCTGCTCGAAGTCGATCCGCCGTACAACGCCAAGGTGACGTTCAAGCCGGACGCGGGTGCGGCGAGCGGTTGGAGCGCGCCCGATCTTGCACCGTGGCTCGCCACCGCGCTCAACGACGCGTCGCGCCGGCACTACGGCGCCGACGTCGCGTATATGGGGCAGGGCGGCACCATCCCGCTCATGAACGTATTGAAGGCAGGCTTCCCCAAATCGCAGTTCATGGTGTGTGGCGTGCTCGGACCGAAGTCGAATGCGCACGGGCCGAACGAGTTCCTGCACGTGCCGTATGGCAAGAAGCTCACGGCCGCGGTTGCCGAGGTGATCGCCGCCGCGCCCTGAGCAAGTTCTTTAACTTCTGCTTGGCCTGAATCCGTCACGTCCGCCGACCTTGTGAATGACCGATAACTCGACCGCTCAACCCGTCACGCCCCGGATTCCGGCCGATCAATTGCATGCCTATGTGAGGGCAATCTGGGAGCGGGCGGGCAGCACGCCACGGGAAGCGGAACTGGTCGCCGATCATCTGGTGGCGGCCAATCTGACGGGCCACGACTCGCACGGCGTGGGGATGATTCCGCGCTATGTGGCGTCGCTTGCCGACGGCGAGCTTCAGTTGAACCTGCATGCCGACGTGGTCAAAGACGCGGGCGCCGTGCTGACCGTCGAAGGCGGCAGAGGCTTCGGTCAGGTGGTGGCGTTCGAGGCGATGGAGCGGGGTATCGAGCGCGCCAAACGCCTCGGCATCTGCGCGGTCGGCTTGCGCGGCGCGCATCACATCGGGCGTATCGGTCATTGGGCCGAACAGTGCGCACGGGCGGGTCTCGTGTCGTTCCACTTCGTCAACGTGGCGGGCGATCCGCTCGTCGCGCCGTTTGGCGGCGCGGACCGGCGCATCGGCACGAATCCGTTTTGCGCGGCGTATCCGCGGCCCGGCAAGCCGCCGCTCGTGCTCGACTTCGCGACCAGCACGGTGGCCTATGGCAAGACGCGCGTCGCCTATAACCAGGGCAAGCAGGTTCAACCCGGCGCGCTGATCGATCACGAGGGCCGCGCCACGCTCGAACCCAAAGTCATGCACGAAGCGCCGTTCGGTTCGCTGACGCCGTTCGGCGGACATAAGGGTTTCGGGCTCGCGGCCATGTGCGAGATCTTCGGCGGCGCGCTCTCGGGCGGCTTTACCACGCACTCGACCACGCTCGGCACGACCAACGCGATCATCAACTGCATGCTGTCGGTGATCATCGATCCGGCCGCGTTCGACGCGCCCGATGCGCAAGCCGAAGCCGACGCGTTCATCGACTGGGTGAAGGCCTCGCCGCTCGCGGCCGGCGCCGACCGTATCTATGAGCCCGGCGAACCCGAGCGCGTGACGCGCGCGCAGCGCGAGGCGGAGGGTATTCCCGTGGATTCGGCCACATGGGCGCAGATTCTCGCCGCGGCGCTCGCCGTCGGCATGAGCGCGGAAGAAGCCGGCCGCTGGTCCGCGCGTTTGCAATAAACGATTTTGATGCAAAGGCGCGGGCGCGATGGGTCGCCCGCGTTTTGATTATGCGAAGCGCATACACCGTCTGTTAGCCAACCCATCGCAGAAGAAAATAATTCGCCGCTTATCATTTTCGATTGCATTTTCTAATCGAAAACAATTTCTCTTTCTTGCCATTCCGGTAAGACATTCAATCCCCGGCCGCGCGCAAACTGATTGCGCGCCGCGCGCCTGTTTGCGGGTTGATTTCGCCCATTTTCGGTGCGCAAGCGTTTGCGTCGATACGACATGCCCCCTGTGCGTTCTCTTTCCCGCAGAACGCCTGCTGGCGGGATTTTGAACGCGGCTTGCATTCATCTGTTGGTTACCCCGCTCCCATCCAATTCCGGTCTGCTTTAGGCTCGCATAGCAATACCACTGTTTAACCTTAAAAGGACCGTTCAAAATGAATCTGCATAACCATCACGCCTGCCGTCCGTTCCTCGAAGCCGGCAATCTTTCTCAAATTTCGGCTTACTACGAAGAAGGCCGCAATGTCATGTGGATGATGTTGCGGGCGCAGCCGCGTCCCTGTTTCAATCTCGATCTGGTGCATGACATCCTGGAACTCGCGCAGGCAGCACGGGAATCAGGATTGCCGATCGATTTCTGGGTCACCGGTTCGTTGATTCCGACCATGTACAACGTCGGCGGCGATCTGGACTTCTTCGCAGACGCGATCCGCGCCGGCAAGCGTCAGGCGTTGATGTCCTATGCGCGCGCCTGTGTGGATTGCGTGCATGCGGCGTCGCGGGGATTCGACACGGGGGCGATTTCGATCGCGATGGTGGAGGGCACGGCACTCGGTGGGGGCTTCGAGGCCGCGCTCGCGCATCATTTCCTGCTCGCGCAGAGCGACGCGCGTATGGGCTTCCCGGAGATCGCGTTCAACCTGTTCCCGGGCATGGGCGGTTATTCACTGGTGGCGCGCAAGGCCGGCATGCGGCTCGCGGAGGAGCTGATCGGCGTCGGCGAATCGCATACGGCCGAATGGCATTACGGCAAGGGTCTGGTCGATCAGCTGTTCGAACCCGGCGAAGCCTATATGGCGACCCGTACTTTCATCGACACGCTCAAGCCGAAAATGAACGGCATCCGGGCGATGCTGCGGGCGCGCCAGCGCGTGCTGCAACTCTCGCGCGCCGAGCTGATGGAAATCACCGAGGATTGGGTCGACGCCGCCTTCACGATCGAGGAGAAGGACCTCGCCTTCATGGAGCGGCTGGTGACGCTGCAGAACCGCCGCACCTCGAACCTGCGTCAGACGGCCAGCGCGGCCAATTTCGCCTGAACTGACCCGAGGTCGGCGACGGGTTCGACCGCGGGTTCGACCACAACGAGCCGCAACGGTGGCGGCACCAGAAGCTCAGGCAATCAGCCTGAGCTTCTGTCTATCCTGCAACCAGCGTTCGAATTCAGCCGCCGGCATGGCCTGACCGTACAGGAAGCCCTGCACGTAATCCACGCCCAGGCCCTTCATGAACACTTCTTCCGACTCGGTCTCGATCCCCTCGGCGACCACCTTGAAATTTAATTCCTGCGCAACGGCCACCATGGAGCGCACGAGTGCCTGCGCTTTGGTGTCGGCGTTGATCGAGCGCACGAAGCTGCGGTCGAGTTTGATGACGTCGAGCGGAATCCGGCCGAGCTGCGATAGCGACGAATAACCCGTGCCGAAATCGTCCAGATGAACCTGCGCGCCGAGTTGGCGGAACTGCTTGATCAGATCGATCGCGGCCGTTTCGTCTTCGATCAGGCAGCTCTCGGTCAGTTCGAGGTCGATCAGGCAAGGGTCGAGCCTGGCGTTCTGCAACGCCTCGCTGAAATGGCGGACCACGGCCGTATCGACCAGTTGCCGCGCCGACACATTGATTGCGATGCGCAGGTTGTAGCCGTCCGCCTTCCATTTGGCGGCCTGTTTCGCGGCCGTTTCCATGACCCAGCGGCCCAGTACGCCGATCAGCCCGGACTCTTCCGCGTAACGGATGAACTCGTTCGGCATGATCTGCCCGCGCTCCGGCGAATTCCAGCGCACCAGCGCTTCGACGCCCTGCACCACGCCGGTGGCGAGCGACAGTTTCGGCTGGTAGTGCAGCGTCAGTTGGCCTTCTTCGAGGCCGCGCCGCAGGTTGGTGTCGAGCCACATGTACTCGGCGACGCGGCGGTTCATTTCCGGCGAGAACACGCGGTGCGTGCGCTTGCCTTCGTCTTTGGCGACGTACATGGCCGTGTCGGCGGAACGGATCAGCGATTCGAGGCTGTCGCCATGTTCCGGATACAGCGCGATGCCGATCGAGCAGCCGGTGTAGACCTCTACGAGCCCGAGCGCGAACGGTGTGCGCATGCGTTCGAGAATGCGCTGCGCGGTGGTTTCGAGTTCGTGCGCCGTGCCCTTGGCGGCGAGGACGATGAATTCGTCACCGCCGAGACGCGCGAGCGTATCGCCTTCATTCAGGCACTCGCCGATGGCCGACGACACGTCGCGGATCAGGCGGTCGCCGAAGACGTGGCCGTAGTGGTCGTTGACCTTCTTGAAGTTGTCGAGGTCGAGGAACAGCACGCCGACGGCTTCGCCTGGCGCTGCGTCTTCGATAGCGGCGCGGATCTTGTCCTGGATCGCGTTGCGGTTCGCGAGGCCGGTGAGCGAGTCGGTATTCGCCAGTTCGGTGAGGCGTTCCTGCGCGAGCCGTTGCTCGGTGATGTCGGTGCCGGAGCAGATCAGGAATTGTTCGTCGATGCCGCTGCCGCTCTGCACGAACTTGTTGCGGAACAGAAACAGCCGCTCGCCATGCACTGTTTTGACGCGCCGCTCGACTTCGTACGACACACCGCGATTGAAGAAGCCCGCAATGTTCTGGCTGGAGGCCGCGCCGTCTTCGGTGGACATGAACAACGCCCAGACGTTGCGGCCGACAATGTTCTCTTCCTTGACGCCCGTAAGTTCTTCGGCAAGACGGTTGAAGCGCTGTATTCGACCATGCCGGTCGACGATCACGACAACCGAATTCACTTCGGACACGACCTGTTCGGCAAACGAGAGGCCGTGCACCAGATCGCGGGCGACGGATTCGGTGTCGTCATAGGCCGAGGCGGTGCCGGCCCAACTGTTGCTGCTGAGTTTTTTACCGACCAGATGCAGACGCAACGGTTCGCCGAACAGCCGCACGTCGAGGACGAGGTGCGAGGTCACGCCTGTGAGGCAACGGATTTGCGAAGCCTGCTGAGGATTCAACGGAATGGCGACACTGGCCGGCACGTCGCCAGTGACGGGCGTGAGTTCGAGCGCGTTGCTGTCGTTCGACAGACGCCAGCATGGGCTGCTTGTGCCGAACTGGGCAAATAGCACCTGCTCGTGTTGGTCGTCGTTCATGAGCTCCCCGGGCGGTGTGTGCCGGTGGCCGCCTTGAAGGCGGAGGCGGCAGACAGTCTTCATCATACTTAAGACTGTCCCCATTGTAGCGAAGCGATTGGAATAAGGCTTATAAAGATTTACGGTCAGTAAAACTTGTGCCTTTAGGCTTTTTCACGCCCTTTTCTACATGCTATTTTTTCCGTCACACTCAGGTAATTTACGGCGATCCGCGCGCATTCCAAAAGCTAAAACCGCCGCGCCAGCCACGCGCGAGCCTTTTCTCTTTCGGCGGGAACCGCTTCCAGCGACGGTTCGAACCAGAAAGTCCCTGCCACGAGCGTCGCCGCCACGACCCCGTCGCGATACAGAATGCGGTTTCCCGCTACTGCGGGCACCCGTTCGCCAACCAGCAAAGTGCCCGCGAGATTCAGTGGATCGGTCCCGGCGACACAGACAAAAGCACCGTCGTTCGCATGTCGCCGCACTTCTCGCAGCACGGGAATTGCTTCGGGCAGCGAAAATTGTTCGCCGGCGAGGCCGTTCACAAAGCGTCCGCCGCGAATCACGCCGCGCGCTTCGAGCCGCTGAAAAACGCGCAGCAGGTCTCGCCACGGCGGCAGCCACTCGGCTTCGCGTTCGAGCAGACGCCAGAACACCACGCCATAACGGCGCAACAGCGTCATCGCGACATGTTCCAGCACTTCGGGCGGCAATTGCCGGCGGCGCTCCGGCACATTTTCCGTCGCGGCAGCAGGACCGGCGGTGGGCCGGCTGACGAGCGCCCAGCGTCCCGCATCGTCCATGCCGCCGATCAGCGCGCTCGAGCGCGCGCGCCGGTTGCTGGAAAACGCGTTGCGTTTGGCAACCGGTTTCAGCAACGCGCGCAAGCCCGCGAAACTGTCGGAGTTCACGAGGCCCGCCGCCACTAGCTCACCCAGCGCATTCTCCAATTCCATACGCAATACGCGAACTTCGGCGAGCAATTCGTCGAAGAACATCGCGCCGTGTTGCAGGAGCGTTTCATACACGCTCTGCGCGCGCGCCGACAACTCCGGTTGTTTCGACGGATCGAGCAACGCGCTCCATACGCGCACTTGCGCACGCGGCAGCAGCACGATTGGCGTGCTGCGGATCGGCCCGCCGGTGCCGCGCGCGCGTTCCGTCAGGCGCGTCCAGACGATCTTGCCGGCCCGGCATAGTTCGTCCAGCGAAGTATTCGCGTACGCCTTCACGCGCGCGGGCAGGATGTCTTCCTCCCATGCGGCCGCCGCGGCCTGGAAACCTTCGAGCTGTTCGAGGACCGCGGCCAGCGCGTCGCGCCCTTCGCTGCGTGTGTCCGGCGTCAGATGCTGCCACTCGAACAGAAAGCGCATGAAATCGTGCCGCTCCACCGGCTCGATTTCGCGCCGCAAGCGTTTCACGGTGTAACGGTGAATCCGCGCGAGCAGATGTCGTTCGCACCATTCTTCTTCGGCCGCTTGCGGCGCGAAGCGGCCGCGCATCACGTAGCCTTCGGCTTCGAGGCGCGTCAGGCTCTGTTCGACCGATGCGGCCGGCAATTGCAGCGCGTCGGCAATCGCGCCGACAGGTAGCGGGCCGAAGCCGGTCAGACGCGCACGGAGCACGTCGATCAGCGCGTCGTCTTCGTTCCAGCTTTCCGTGAAACCTTTCGGCGCGGCCAGCGGCGGCGCGAATTCAGCGTGCGGATAGAGCGCCTGAAAACAGGTGACACGTTCGACCGGCAGCCACAGGGCGCAATCGTGGGCGAGCTGCAGGCGGGTGGCGCGGCCGGACTCGGCCAGCGAAGCGAGCCAAGCCGGCCAGCCTTCGTGGCGGCGCGCTTCGGCCTCGGTGATGCAGGCAAGGCCGGTCAACGCTTCGTGCATCTCGTCGGCGTTGCGCGCTTGCGGCCATGCTTCGTCGCGCACGCTTTCGATGGCGTCGGCATCGAGCGCGCCCAGATCGTCGGCACTCGACGGGTCGGTCCAGCGGCGGTTCAGCACGGCTTGCGTGCGGCGTTCCTCGATCGGCGCGTCGTCGAGATAGGCGTACGGTTTCGCGTTGAGGATTTCGGCGGCGAGCGGCGAGGGCGCCGGCAAATCGCGCGCGACCAGTTGCACGTCGCCCTGTTCGATACGGCGCAGCAGCGCGATCCAGCGTTCGCTGTCCATCGCCTCGTGCAAACAGTCGTCGACGGTTTGCTCCACTAACGGATGATGCGGCAGCTCGCGTTCACCGACCACGTTTTCCAGACACGCGGCCTGTTCGGGAAACACGTTCGCGAGCAGATCTTCGCTGCGCATGCGCTGCAATTGCGGCGCGGTTTTGCGCCCGCCCGTGTATCGCGGCAGGCCGAGCGCGGTCGTGGCGTTCCAGCGCCAGCGCACGCCGAACAATGGCGCATCGAGCAGCGCCTGAATCAGCAGATGCTCGGCACTGTTCGAATGCAGATAGCGCCATACTTCGTCGAGCACGAAGGAGTGGCTGCCGGTCAGCGACAGCACGATCGCGTCTTCGGTGGCGGCGGCTTGCAGCTCGAAGTTGAACGTGCGGCAAAACCGTTTGCGCAACGCGAGGCCCCACGCGCGGTTGACCCGGCTGCCGAACGGCGCGTGGATCACGAGCTGGGTGCCGCCAGATTCGTCGAAGAAACGTTCCATGACCAGCGTGTTCTGCGTGGGCAGCACGCTGAGCGCGGCGCGCGCGCGGGCGAGATAGTCGACGATCTGGCGCGCGGCGGCTTCGTCGAGATGCAGGTTGTCGATCAGCCAGTCGATGGCGTGGTCGATGCGGGCGGAAAGCGTGTCGGCTTCGGCGCCCGTTTCCTCGGCCGCCGCGTTTTTATCGTCGAGAAGGCGAGCGATCTGTTCGCGCAGACGCGCGACGCCGAATGACAACTCGTCGCTGCGCCCCGGCGCTTCGCCGAGCCAGAACGGAATATTCGGCGGCTGGCCCTGCGCGTCTTCGACCCGCACGCGCCCGCTTTCGATCCGCAGAATCCGATATGACGCGTTACCGAGTTGAAACACGTCGCCGGCCAGACTTTCGACAGCGAAATCCTCGTTGACGGTGCCGATATTGATGGCCTGCGGTTCGAGCACGACGGCATAGTCGGCGTTTTCGGGAATCGTGCCGCCCGACGTCACGGCGACCAGCTTGCCGCCGCGCCGGCCGCGCAGCGTGCCGCTCACCACGTCGCGATGCACGTAAGCGGCGCGCGGACCGTTGCGGCTCGTGTAGCCTTCGGCAAGCATGCGCAGCACGGCGTCGTACTGGTCGCGCGTCAGGTCCGCGTATGGGGCCGCGCGCCGCATCAGGTCGAACAGCGCGTCCTCGTTCCATTCCGCGCTCGAGACTTCCGCGACGATCTGCTGGGCCAGCACGTCGAGCGGCGCGCGAGGAATGCGTAGCGCGTCGAGTTCGCCGCGCCGCACGCAATCGAGCAGCGCGGCGCATTCGATCAGATCGTCGCGCGAATTCGGAAACAGTCTGCCTTTCGGCATGCCGCCGACATGGTGGCCCGAGCGCCCGACCCGTTGCAGGAACGGCGCGATCGCGCGGGGCGAACCCATCTGGCAGACCAGATCGACGTCGCCGATATCGATGCCGAGTTCCAGCGAAGCCGTCGCGATCAGCACGCGCAGTTCGCCACGTTTAAGGCGCTGTTCGGCGTCGAAACGATGTTCCTTCGCGAGACTGCCGTGATGCGCGGCGACCACGTCCTTGCCCAGCCGCTCGGTCAGATGACGCGCGGCGCGCTCGGCCATGCGGCGCGTGTTGACGAAGATCAGCGTGGTGCGGTGCATCGCCACCAATTCGGCGAGGCGGTCGTAGACGCGCTCCCATACTTCGTTGGGCATGACCGCTTCGAGCGGCACGGGCGGAATCTCGAGCGCCAGGTCGCGTTCGCGAATATGACCCACGTCGACGATCGCGCAGTCGGCGGGAATCCCGCTGTCGATGCTGCCGCCGCCCACCAGAAAGCGCGCGACCGCGCTCACCGGTTTTTGCGTCGCCGACAAACCGATTCGCGGCAAGCGCCTTTGGCACAGCGCGTCGAGCCGTTCCAGGCTGAGCGCGAGATGGCTGCCGCGCTTGCCGCCGGCGAGCGCGTGAATTTCGTCGACGATCACCGTGCGCACGGTCGACAGCATGCGCCGGCCGGAGTCCGAACCGAGCAGCACGTAAAGCGATTCCGGCGTGGTGACGAGAATATGCGGTGCGCGCTTCTTCAGCGCATTGCGTTCCTGCTGCGTGGTGTCGCCCGTTCTCACGGCGGTGCGGATATCCAGCGGCGGCAAGCCGCGCGCGTCGAGTTCCGCGGCGATGCCCTGCAGCGGTAACTGCAGGTTGAGGCGGATGTCGTTGGAGAGCGCCTTCAGCGGTGACACATAGACCACCAGCGTTTCGTCGGGCAGTGCGCCGCCGTTGGCGAGGCCCTGCTGGACCAGATCGTCGAGCGCGGACAGGAAGGCGGTGAGCGTCTTGCCCGACCCGGTCGGCGCGGCCACCAGCGTGGAGCGGCCACCGCGAATCTGCGGCCACGCGGCGGCCTGGGCGTCGGTCGGCGCGGGGAAGGTCTTGAGGAACCAGCTCGCGACCGCGGGATGGAAATCGGCGAGCGCGCCGGCCGTCGAGAGCCCGATGGCGGGCGTCGCGACGGATGTGACGGCGGGCGCCGCGCCCAAAGCAGCAGTAGTGGTGGAAGCCGAAGTCATGCTTGCATAGTTGGGGGCGAGGCGTGCCATATCCAGAGGGCGGCGAAAGCTGCCGGTTGCATGGTTCAGGAGTTAGTCTGGCAGGTTTACCCCAGTTTTGCCGAGGGCTGCGGATCGGCATTTATGTCGCGAGCGAAAGCCGCGTTGCGGGAATTTTTGCCGCGTGACGCGCGCCTGAGTCACGCGCTGCCGGATTTTGCCGATTGCAGTACTCTCTACGCCTCACCCATCCACGAACCACGATGGAGTCTCGACGATGCGATACAACCAGTTGGGCCGTACCGGTGTTTTTGTCTCAGAGCTATGTTTGGGCACGATGACCTTCGGCGGCGGCGGGGGCATCTGGAAGCAGATCGGCGACCTGCAGCAGGCGGACGCGGAGCGGCTGGTCGGCCGGGCGCTCGACGCGGGCATCAATTTCATCGACACAGCCGACGTCTATTCGGAGGGCCTGTCCGAACAGATCACGGGCCAGGCGCTGAAAAACCTCAAGGTGCCGCGCGACAAGATCGTGGTGGCCACCAAAGTCTTCGGCCAGACGGGCGAGTTTCCCAATGCGCGCGGCGCTTCGCGTTATCACATCATCGACGGCGTGAAGGCGAGTTTGAAGCGTCTGCAACTCGATCACGTCGACCTGTATCAGATCCACGGTTTCGATCCGGCCACGCCGATCGAGGAAACCCTGCGCGCGCTCGACACGCTCGTGCAGCATGGCCATGTGCGCTACGTGGGCGTGTCGAACTGGGCCGCGTGGCAGATTGCGAAAGCGCTCGGCATTTCCGAGCGCCTCGGGCTCGCGCGCTTCGAAACGTTGCAGGCGTATTACACGCTGGCGGGCCGCGACCTCGAACGCGAACTTGCGCCGATGCTGCACAGCGAAGGCCTCGGCCTGATGGTGTGGAGTCCGCTTGCGGGTGGCCTGCTGAGCGGCAAGTATGGGCGTGAGCAGCAGGGCGAGGCGGGCAGCCGTCGCACGACGTTCGATTTTCCGCCGGTCAATCGCGAGCGCGCGTACGACTGCATCGACGTGATGCGCGCGATCGCCGAGTCGAAGCAGGTGTCGGTCGCGCAGATTGCGCTCGCGTGGCTGCTGCATCAGCGGGTGGTCACCACGGTGATTGTCGGCGCGAAGAAGGTCGAGCAGCTCGACGACAATATCGCCGCGACCGGCGTTTCGCTCACCGCGGATGACCTCGTCAAACTCGATCAGGTCAGTGCGCTGCCGACGGAATATCCGGGCTGGATGCTGGAGCGTCAGGGCGAGCCGCGTCGCAAACAGCTCGAAGAGGCGCGGCATCCGGCGGTGTAGCGGCAGCCCGGCATCTCGCGATGCCGCCGGTCATTCCGTAGCAGCCTGCGCTGCGTCAGACGCCTGCGCTGTATAAGCCGCCGTGGCATCCATCGTGCGAGCCGAGTACACCATGGCGGCGCCCGCATTGACGGCGATCGCCACGCCCAGCGCTTCGGCGATTTCCTCGCGCGTTGCGCCATGCTTGAGCGCTTCGGCGGTATGGACAGTGATACAGCCGTCACAACGCAGGCTGACCGCCACCGCGAGCGCGATCAGTTCGCGCGTCCTGGCGCCGAGCAGGTCCTTCTTCTGGCCGGCGGTCGACAGCGCCTGATAGCCCCTGACGGTATCCGGCGAGAGTTTGGCGATTTCGCCGATACGGCCGAACAGTTCCTGACGGTAATCGATCCAGTTCAACATGGCAGTGCTCCTTGGGGTGATGCGCGTCGGCAAGTGCCGGCGTCGTGAGACAAGTATTGCGCCGCGCCGCGATATCCTGAATACTCGATTCGCTCAACTTTTAGCGCGATCGTCTCATGGATACGCTTAGCCGACTGATCGACCTTGCCCGGCCCCAAGCCAGTCTCGACCTGCGTTGCCTGCTGTCGGGCGCCTTCGACATCGATCATGGGCAATTGGAAGCGGGCATCGCGCCGTTTCATCTGGTGCTGGACGGCGCGTGCGTCGTCGAAACCGCCGACGGCGCCCAGCGCGAGTTGCGCACGGGCGACTTCATGCTGTTTCCGCGCGGCGCGGCGCATCGGGTGCGCGATGTGCAGCGCTCGAACGCCACCGCACCGTTGACGCAAAGCCATGACGGCATGCTGCCGTTGCGACGCAACGACGGGCACGACGGGAACGACAGCGCGCGCGTGCCCGCGGACCTCGATCTTCTGTGCGGACGCTTCGTCTATTCGCCGGGTTCGTCGGCATTGCTGCTGAACGCGCTGCCTGATCCGTTGCATGTCTCGCTGAGCGGCATGGAAACGCGTGGCTCGCTGCAAACGGTGATCGCGCTGATGCGCAGCGAGGCCGAACGACGCCAGGCGGGCGCGCTCGCGATCGTCACCGCGTTGAGCCACGCGCTGCTCGCCATCGCGCTGAGGGCGCACGGCGAGCAGAACGCCTCGGCGTCAAGCGTACTCGCCTTGCTTGGCGACGCGCGCCTCGGCGCTTCCGTGCAGGGCATGCTGAGCGCGCCCGAACGGGCGTGGACCATCGCCGAACTCGGCGCTCTCGCCGCCATGTCGCGCGCCACTTACGCACGCCACTTCAACGAGCGCGCGGGCATGACGGTGATGGACTTTCTTACGCAGATTCGCATGACCATCGCCTGCGATCTGCTACGCCGCACGCAGCGCAGCGCGGCCGAGATCGGCGAGGCGGTGGGCTATCAATCGGAAGCCGCTTTCGGCAAGGCGTTTCAGCAAAGTGTCGGCGTGCCGCCGGGACGCTACCGGCGTCGTCCGCAAGAGAACGATGGGGCGGAAATCTAGCTACGGCTTGCCCGGTTTGCCCAACCAGCGATGCTCGATCCACGACATCAGAAAGGCCACCAGCAACGCGCAGACCGTGCCGAGCGTCACTTCGCCGAGGCGAAGCAGGGCTCTGTCCCACGCGGGCCCCATGCCCGGCACCAGCAGCATGATCGTTGCCGTGATTCCGCCCAGGCGCGCCGCGCTGCCGACATTCAGAGTCCAGCACAGGGCGATCGCCACGCCCACCGTGGCCGCGTAAGCCGCGAAATAGCCGGCGCCGAACGTGGCGCCCACCAGTCCGCACAAGCCGCCCAGCATCGCGCCGATGAATTGATCGCGCGACAGGTTGCGGGTGTCGACATAGCTATGCTGGCTGACCGCGATCGCCGTGATGGCGGCCCAGAAGCTTTGTTCCGTATGCAGCAGGCGGCCGATGGCGACCGCCAGACTCGCGCCGGCGACCGCCTGCACAGCCATGAAGCTGCCTTCGATCAGGCGCTCGCCGAGCGGCAACGACTTAAGAAAGGCAAACAGCGAGTTGGCGGCGCTCGCCCGTGCGGTGCGTCGGGAATCGTCGGGTGGGATCATCGGATGGGAGGAGCCTTGTTGCGGCATGAAGGTCACGTATTCTAGCGACTCCAATTGACGGTCGAACTAACCTTCACGACTGCGCAGCCGGCGATACCAACTCATCAACGGTGTCGCCGAAACGCCGTGAATCACCACGGACGCCGCGATCGCCGCCAGCGTGAACGGCACGAGTGGGGCGACCTCGGTTGCAGCGCCGTTTTCCAGCGCGTACGCGAGGTAGTAAAACGAACCGATGCCGCGTATGCCGAACCAGCTCATCAAACGGCGCTGCGCCGGCGTCGCGCTCGATCCGAGCAGCGACAACTCCACCGCTGCCGGCCGCACCAGCACGAATAGCGCCGCGGTCAGCGCGACGGTGTGCCAGGTAAAGAGCGGCGTGTGCAGCGTGGCGAGCACATTGCCGACCATTGCCATGACGGCGACCTCGGCGATGCGTTCGAGCTCGATCGTGAAGCCGAGCACCGACTCCGTCATATACGCGTGCGCCTTGCTCGGATTCGCCGCGGTCGCTTCGACGTCTGCGGAATCCACGGTGCCGATGGTCTCGCGTGGCGACTGGCCGCCGCTCGCGCGGTGTTCGACACGGCGCATCGCGACACCGGCGGCGAACACGGCCAGAAAGCCATAGGTGTGCGCAAGCTGCGCGGCGCCGAACGACAGCACGATCAAACCGAGCGCAAAAAAACCTTCGAGTCCGAGCGCCTGCGCGTGGCGCGTGCGCAGCCACGTCACCGCGTGTGTGGTGGCCCAGCCGAGCATGCCGCCGATCGCGATTCCGCCCGCCACGCCCCACACCATGCTGCCTGCGAGCGCCAGGTTCAACAGATCGCCCGCTTCGGCGGCGGGCGCCGCGCATAACGCGAGGCCGAGCATCGCGAAAGGCAGCGCGATGCCGTCGTTCAGTCCGCCTTCGCCGGAGAGCGCGAAGCGCAGCAGATCGTGGTCGCCCGGGTTGTGCACTTGCACATCGTGGGCCAGAACCGGGTCGGTCGGCGCGAGGATCGCCGCCAGCAGCAAGGCCGGCCCCCAGCCGAGATGCAGGACGTACACGCCGAACAGCATCAGCAGTGGAATGGTCGCGAGCATCGCAAGAAAGCCCAGACGCAGCGGCACGGTCCAGAGTTTTTCGAGCATGCCAAGCCGCAACCGCAGGCCGATAGCGAACAGCGAGACGAGCAATGCGACTTCGGTAATGGTGCGCAGCAGGTGCGCGTCGGCGATCATATCGAGGTGCAGCAAGCCAACACCGGGCGGCCCGAGAAAGTAGCCGATCGCGAGATAAAACATGGCGGCGCTGATGGGTAGGCGCCGCAGTGTGGTCGCCGCCAGGCCCATGAAAACGAGCACGGCGCCAACAATGAGAAACCACAAAGTTTCGTGCATGAGCATCCGGTGAGGGCCCGCATGCGCGTGCTGCATGCGTGGCCGGTTGAACAGCGGTGCGCCCCGCCGCGCCGATTACTGGCGTGTCATTTCAGGGCGCGCGTCCGAATGCTTCGCGCAGCTTGCGCTTGGCCTGTTGCAAGGTGTCGCGGCGCGTTTTCGGCAGGTTTTTGCCGGCGCGGTTGATATAGAAGTTCAACATCGACATGGCCGACTGGAACGGCGTGCCTTTGCGGCGGCGGCTCTTCGTGGATGACTGCTTGAGCGATTGCGCGATTGATTCCGCGCTGCCGGTTTTGAACACATCGTGCTGGATATCCATCGCGTCACTGGTTTCCATCACGTGATGCGACCACTTCTTCGGGCTTTTAGCGGCATGCGCCGCGTGAGCCTTGGCATGCCGCTGGCGCGGCGGCCGGCCCGACTTGCCGCGCGTGACCGGGCGCCTGGACTTGCTGGTGGATTTGCGTGTGGCCATGCTGCCGCCTCCTTATCAAATCTTGCGCGCGCTGATCACGCTCATTGTGCTCTCAAAGTGAAAGGCGCCGGCTGCCGCGATGGCGGCATGCCGGCGCATCGGTGTCAGCACACGTGGCGCCCTACGGCCACGTGCGCCGACCGTGAGCACGCGTTACAACTTCAGGCCGCCGGCCTCCGGCGCATCCGACGACGCGGGCGGAACGTCGCCCACGCCATAGTCGTCGCGACGCAAGTTCGAGTCGCGGCCCCAGTAGGGTTCGCTGCCGTAGTACTGATGCACGGACGTGGCCCAGGTCTGGTCCGCCATGGATGGCCAGTGGTCCTTGTCGAAGCCCGGGGCGTTCTTCACGCGTTCCGCGGTCATGTTCAGCACGAAACATTTGCGGCCGGTATCGAGCGTCAGTGCATGCCATGGAATGGCGAGCAGCTTGTCGCCGATGCCGAGAAAGCCGCCGCTCGAGAGCACGGCATACGCAACGCGGCCCGAGCCGACGTCGAGCATGATGTCCTTGATCTTGCCGATGTCCTCGCCGTCGCTGCTGAGTACCTTGTTGCCGTCGAGTGTGGCGGCGGCCATCACGTCCGGGCCGGGGCCGTCCGCGGTCGCGCTGCCCTTGCCGATGACCCGGGCGCCCTGTTCCTGGCGCATGCCGCCTTGCGTCTGTGTCTGGTTCACCATGATGAGCCTCCTCTACAGGTTGGGTGTGTGCAAGTTGAGCAACCGGCGTTCCTTGGTGTGGCGCAAGGCGTGCGCGCGATATTGCGCGAGGTGCTCCATGCGTCGTACACGCGCGCGGTTTGCGCGAAGCGCGTGCGTAGCGGCGTGCCGGACGTGGCGTTGAACGCGTAAAGCGTGCTGACACGATTGAAAATATTTCGTCGGAGAAGAGGAAGACAGCTAAGGAGCAACTGCCGACTGACTGGCTCGCGACGACGCGTTTCACAATGAGGCTGGCGGCATGTCCTTGCAATGCGGCATAGCCCTTGCGGGATGGTTGGCCAGCAGCGCGATTGATCATTTGCGCGCGCTGTCCATCTATCCACGGAGACTTTGATGAAACATACAAAAGCATTGCTGGTGTCGGCACTCGTTGCGACGTCGGGCGCGGCGTTCGCCCAAGCGGGCGGCGGCAACGGTAACGGCGGCGGTGCCGGCACCGGCGGTTCGGGGAACGCTCACGGCGCGGCGACAGCGGCACCGACCACGAATGGACAACCCACATCGGGAGCGATGAGTTCCAGTGGCTCCAAATCGCATCACATGTCCAAAACGAAAACCAAGAAGCCGATGACCGATTCGACCAATACGCCGGGCGCGGACGCAAGCAGCGATACGAAAGGTCAGTGAGCGCGCAGTGAAGCGGCGGGGCCAAACGCGACGATTCAAGAAGCGCGACAGGCCCCGCGCTGTGATCTCTCCAGTTTCAAGGTTCTAAGGCGCGGGCTGTTTCACTGCACGCGACGCACTCGCCGCGCGCGCGCCTGCCACCCGAGGTGCGGCGGCTCGCCGTGCAGCTTGCGCTCCCGTCTTTGCATCGACCTTCGCGGCTGCCGCTTTGCGCACCACGCGCGATTTCTTCAGCAGACTCGTGATCGAATCGTCGATGCTTTCCGCCACCGCCGATTCGCGCGCCTTGCGGCCTTTCGCACCCGCCTGCCGTGCGAGCTTCGCCGCGCGTTTCTCCGCCTCCGCAAGCAGCGTGGCCAGCGCGACTTCATCCGCTTTCAACCCGCGGCGCGATTCAGCGGGCGCGAGGCGCTGCAACTCGTCCGCTTCGAACGAACTGATCACGGCGGGGTGAATGTAGCAACGCCTGCACACGGCCGGCGTATTGCGCAGCAACGCCGCCACGTCCTTCACGGTCGCGACGATATGACGGCGAGCTTCAGCCGCGCTGCTGCATATCAGGCGACGCAGCGCGGCCAGCGCATAGACGCTGCCGGCCCACGTGCGATAGTCCTTGGCCGTGAAGTCCGCACCGCTCGCGCGGCGTAGATAGTCGTTGATATCGGCGGAGCCGACGGTGTGGCGCGTGCCGTCTGCGTCGAGATACTGGAACAGGTCGTGGCCCGGCAGATCGGCGCAACGCCGCACGATGCGTTTGACGCGCGGGTTGTTCACTGTCACGTCGTGTTCGACGCCGCTTTTACCGCGAAATTTGAAGCGCAACTGGCCGGCTTCGATCTTCACGTGCTTCTTGCGCAGCGTCGTCAAGCCATACGACTGGTTATCGCGTGCGTATTCGACACTGCCGATCCGGATCAGCGTCGTATCCAGCAACTGCACGATCGCGGCGATGACTTTGTCGCATGGCATGCCCGGCAGATTCAGGTCGCGCGCGACACGGGCGCGGATCTTCGGCAACGCACGGCCGAACTCGGCCATGCGTTCGTATTTGTCCGCGTCGCGCGTTTCACGCCAGCGCGGGTGATAGCGGTATTGCTTGCGGCCACGCGCATCGCGGCCCGTCGCCTGGATATGGCCGCGCGGATCCGGACAGATCCACACGTTTTCATACGCCGGCGGAATGGCGAGCGCGTTGATGCGTTTGATTTCGTCTTCGTCGCCGATGCGTTTGCCCGTCACGTCGAAATACGCGAAGCCGTCCTTTTCACGCTGGCGCGTGACGCCGGGCCTGGTGTCGTCGGCGTGGCGCAGGCCCGGCGGCAGGGCGGCGGGCGTGGACTGTTTAGCGCTGTCGTCGTCCGCGCGTGCAGGGCGGCGTTGAATCGGGGTCGTTGTAGCAGCCATCGTCGCTGGTAGAAATTTCAAGCAGAAGGCGCGTGGCGCCGGTGACCGTGCCTGCAAGCAACGGCAATGCCTGGCGCCGTCGTCGGCACGGCGGGGATGGCGCCAAGGTTGTTTCGGAATTGCTTCGCGAGCGGGCGGAACAGTCCTTGCGGAAGCTCGCTACGTGTATTGAACGAAGCGAATCAACCAAGGAGAGCGCCATGAGCAGCACCCTGAATCCCGATGAAGAGCCGCAACAGGTCGTCAAACGAACCGCCGGCACGACCGGCGCGCTCGGCCCGAGCGATTCGTCTGATAGCGGCAGCGATGTGGCCGGTGCGAAGCGTCATGAATTCGACGTGGATACCGAATTGGACAATCACGCGCTCGAAACCGGCGACACCGAACTCGGCAGCGATACAGATCGTGCCGGCACAGGTGAACGCGCCGCCGCCGACGGCGATTCCACCCTGATACCGGATGCGGACATCGAGCCGGACCGTGTGATCGATCCGCTGGCCAATGACGATGACGGCCTCGACGATGACCCGCAAGGTTTGTGAACGGGCGTGGGGCGGCAGGCGTCACGCGGGCGCGTGAACCGGGCGTGCGGTCCGGACGTATGGGCACGTACTTTGCTCACATTGAGTTAATCGAAGGGGCTGGCCACGCGGCATTGCCGGCCCGGCACTGAAACGAAGGAGATGAGGGATGGCTAGTGCGTTGAATGGTTACAAGGTGGCGGTACTCGCGGTGGACGGATTCGAGCAGGCGGAACTGATCGAGCCGCAACGCGCGCTCGTCGAGGCGGGCGCGACAGTGCATGTGATTTCAGCGAAGCCCGGCAAGATTCAGGGTTTCAAGCACGTGGATAAGGGCGACGCCGTCGAGGTGGATGCGACCTTCGACAAGGCCGGCGCGGACGATTACGACGCGGTGGTATTGCCAGGCGGCGTGGTCAACGGCGACGCCATCCGTCTGCTGCCGCAGGCGCAAGCCTTCGTCAAGGCAGCAGACGGCGCAAAGAAGCCGATCGCGGTGATCTGCCATGGCGGGTGGTTGCTGGTGTCGGCTGGAATCGTTAAGGGCCGCACGATGACGAGCTGGCCGAGCCTGCAGGACGACATTCGCAACGCCGGTGGCAGCTGGGTGGACCAGGAAGTCATGGAAGACGGCAATCTGATCAGTAGCCGCAAGCCCGACGATCTGCCGGCCTTTAACAGAACGCTGATTGCGCAATTGTTGAAACGCAAGGCGGCATGAATTGGTATTGAAGGTGACGAAGCGCGCGCGGAGTTGGAATGAAGGCTGCGCTCCGTCTTATCGGTTCCGCTTCGGCGTATCCGTCGACCTGGGAGAAAATGCATGAAAATCCGGTATTCCCTACAAGCGATGACCGTCGCACTGAGTTTCAGCGCGGCGTCCATCGGCGCGGTCTACGCGCAGGCGAGCGACGCCCCGGCGAGCGCTGCGCCGGTCAGCGGCACGAAGCTTTCGCCGGCGGATCAGCAATTCGTGCAGGACGCGTCGCAGTCCGACGCCACCGAAATCGCGGCCAGCAAAGTCGCGCTGAAGAATTCCAGCGATCCGCACGTGAAGAAATTCGCGCAGCAGATGATCACGGATCACACGAAACTCTCGCACGGCATGGCGGCGCTCGTCTCGAAGAAGGGCTTCACCTCGACGCCGTCGGCGGATTCCGCGCTGGTTGGCAAACTCCAGACGCTCAAGGGCAAGGATTTCGATCAGGCCTATGTTGAGCAGGTTGGGGTGGAAGCACACCAGCGAGCGGTCGATCTCTTCCAGCAGGAAAGCACCAGCGGCACCGACGCGCAACTCAAGGCCGCAGCCGCGCACGCGCTGCCGACCATCAAACATCATCTCGCGATGGCGCAGCAACTCGCCGGCGCAATGAAGGGTTCGCCATGAATGCGATCCGGCCGCGGCCGGCCTATGAGGATTCCCTTATGCAGATCACTTTTTCCGACGACAAGCCGGTCTTCGACGGAGCGAACCTGACCGTGCGCTTCATGGCGCGGGTGGACGGCGAGCCGGTCGTATGCACGATTACCGCCGAGGCGCTCGAGGATCATTTCGGCGCCGATTCCGCCCTGGAAGCCACGCTGATGTCGGCTTTCGACAAAGGTCGTCAACGTATCCGTTCGGTTTGCGCCGAAGCACTCGACCAGAACGACGGTGAAGGCGTAGTGTTGCATAGCGGACTGTTCAGAGTGGAAGGCATGGAACCGGATCGCGGCACCACAGCGTAAGGCCGGCGCGTGCCGCCGCTCGCGCGCGCGATGCCGCGCGGCGAAATGCGGCGGCATGGTCCGCAAACGCTATCAACGATGCAAGGAGGCCTTATGTCACTCATCGTCGCTGCACGCTTTACGACTTTTCCCGCCGCTGAAGACGCGGCGGCTAAGCTCTTCAACGCAGGTTTCGTCGAGGAAGACGTCACGCTGTTCTTCGTCAATCCGCGCGGTCAGCACGCGCGTTATCCGATCGGCGGCGACACCGGCACCGATGCCGGCGCCAAGGAGGCGCCCAAAGGTGCGGGGATGGGCGTCACGATCGGCGCGGTAGCCGGCGCGGTGGTGGGCGTCGGGATCTTCGCGGCTTTCTCCGCGCCGATTATCGTTTCGTTGATTGCCGCGGGCGTCGGCGCATATGTGGGCTCATTGGTCGGCGCCATGTCCCTTACGCGCGATGCCGGCCACACAGGCCATCGTTCGGCATTCCATGAAGAGACGCGCGATTCCGGCGTGCTGGTCGCCGTGCATGTCTCGCCGGATAATCAGTTCGATGCCGCGCGGGTGCTGCGCGAAGCCGGCGGCATGGCCATCGAGCGCGCGAGCGGACGCTGGCAGCAGGGGCGCTGGGCCGACTTCGATCCGTTGAAAAAGCCGGTGCCGCTCAGCGAGTTCAGCGAGAAGAGTGCTTGAATCGCTGGATATTTTCCTCGCGGTAATTAGCAGAACGGCCCGATATCGATCGGGCCGTTCTTTTTTGCCTATCCGGTCGCTATTCAAACAAGCACCTAAACCCATGCTCAAACCCAGACTTGCGGCGCACTGCGCTGGGGTTGGGGTGCTCGATCGACCTGATGCTTGTCGCGCGTCGCCTCGCAGGCGGCCGACACCAAGCCGTCATGCGTCAAGCCACATGACGGCGACGTAGCCTGCGCTTGCGAAGCCGGCGCTTCCTGCGCCAGCACGTGTTCGCGAATCTGCATCACAGTTGCCGAGCTGATGATCGCGACGGCGGCGAGAAATTCTGCGCTCCTGATCTTCATGGTGATTCTCCCTGTCGTTGTTGCTTGCCCATTCTTTTCAATCCGTTGGCACGTCTTGCCGTGTGTTGTTGCATGCACGCGTGCTCGGGCGGAGCATATTAAGCAACCGTTGTGCCATCGAGCAGAAGCCCGCTGCGCGGGGCGTTGCCGCCGATTGCGCCGCGTAGCGGCGGGCAAGATTTACGCGTGTTGGCAAGATCGGACCCGCGCGTCGACGCAGCGCGCAAACGTTCATTGCCGCGTGTTCCGGGCACGCGCCGTGCGAACGCATCTATGAACTCCGTCGCCGGAGGGAGAGTGCCTCGCGATTCGGGCAACTTATCTCCGGCGGCGGATTCCGTGACTAACGAAACCCCTGGAGGTATTGAATGGCTACGAACGTTGTTTCCGTGCTGAACGATCTGGTCGAAACGTCGAAGGATGGCGAGAAGGGCTTTCGCAAGGCAGCCGAAGATGCGCATGACGCACAGCTGAAAACGCTATTCCTGTCGCGCGCGGAAGACTGCGCGCGCGGCGCGCGTGAATTGCAGGACGCGGTTCAAGGACTGGGCGGCAAGCCCGAAACGGGCGGCAGCATGAGCGGCGCGTTGCATCGCGGCTGGGTCGACGTGAAGTCGGCTGTGACGGATCGCAGCGACCACGAGATTCTCGCCGAGTGTGAGAAGGGCGAGGACGTCGCGAAGAAGCGCTATCACGATGCACTCGAAAAGGAATTGCCGGCGGATGTGCGGGCAATCGTCGAGCGGCAGTATCAGGGCGTGCTGCAGAATCATGATCGCGTGCGTGATCTACGCGATCAATATGCGGCGGCGAAGCGTTAAGAAATAGGTGAGTGACCGGCGCCCGAAAAGGGCGCCGGTTGTTTCGGATCGAGCCGGATCGCATCGGATTGCGACGGGCAGAACTCCAAAGCGAGCCGCACGTAAAAAAAGCCATTCGCATTGCGTATGGCTTTGTCGTTGCTGTGAGTCATGAGCACCGGACGGTGCCGACCGAGATCGACACCGTCCGGCCAGACCCGCCGTTTTATTCGGCGGCGATCTTCAGATGGTTCTTCACGCTCGACACACCCTTCACGGCTTCCACGACTTCACCGGCCGCTGCCTTGTCGTCGGCCGAAGGCACCGTGCCCGTGAGCCACACCACGCCCTTGCGGGTCTTCACGTGGATGTGCGTCGACTTGACGTTCTTGGCGGCCAGCAGATCGGCCTTGACCTTGGTGGTGATGGCGCCGTCGTCGACATGCTGGCCGACGGTTTCCGATGCCGCCGACGGGGCGCTGCTTTGCGCCATGGCGTTCGTCGCGTTCAGTGCGAAAGCGACACAAGCGATGCTACCTGCGGTCTTCAGAAGTTGGATGGTCTTCATGGTTTCTCCTTCGGGTGTTGATCAAAATTGCGGTCTTGTTGCCTGCGGTCGATCGCGGTCGAAACCGCTGATGACACGCGTGGGATCGTTGCCGCTACGGTTCCGTCAGGGCCCGTTATCGACACCGGCCGACGGTCTGTGCATGCGTTTCGCTTCCGAGTTGCTTGCGCGTCTGGCATGCACGGACCGGCGTCCGTCCACATACTGCAGGGACGCAAGCGGTGTGCCCGGCGTGGCGTCAGAAACCTGGGATGGCGGGAAAGCCGTTACGGCACAAGTATTTAGGCTGACGAATACGATGCCGCAGTGCATCGACGCCAAGCATGGCGGCTGTCGGCGGGAGGGACCGCAATTTGCCGGGAGCTTGTAAAAAAGGCGCCTGGCGGCCTGCGCAATTGGCGGGCCTGAAAACACAAAGCGTAGAAAAAACAGTGCGTTGCGGGAGTTGGTACGACAGTTGCTTTAAACGGGCTACTCACCCATTTTCGCTATCAAAGGGACCTCACTACAATGCCTTCCATTGAACTACGCACAAGGCAGTCTCTCGCACTCACGCCGCGTCTTCAGCAATCGGTGCGTCTGTTGCAGTTGTCGTCTCTAGAGTTCCAGCAGGAGTTGCGCACCGCGCTCGACACCAATCCGTTCCTCGAGTACGACTCGTCGGAAACGGAAGACGTAGCGCTCGCAACCGCGACCTCCGGCGAAGACGGCGGCGCGCTACCCGCCACCGACGCGGTCGCAACCGCCGAGCCCGATGCACTGCCGTCTGAATCCGGCGCCAACGACACGCTGGAAAGCGCGGGCCAGGATGACATGCCCGGCGACTTCTCCGGCGACTACAGCAGCCGCAGTTCGACGCGCCAGAACGGCGACTCGGACAGCAGCGACCCCGCCGAATGGGCCCGCTCGCAGCCGACCTTGCGTGAGCAGTTGCACGATTCGCTGCGCCTCTATCGACTTGACGACCGCGACCGCGCGGTGGCCCGCTTTATCATCGAAGCGCTCGACGACGACGGTTATCTGCGTCAGGAACTGTCGGACCTCGCGGCCAGCGTCGATCTCGAACCGGAACTGACCGAAGAAGAATTGCTGGTGGCGCTGCGTCTCGTCCAGTCGCTCGATCGTCCGGGTCTGGGCGCACGCTCCTTGTCCGAATGCCTGTCCCTGCAGGTGAATGCGTTGCCCGCCGACACGCCGGGGCGCGACGTGGCGCGTCAAGTCGTCGAACATCATCTTGAACGGCTCGCGCGTCGCGAGCAGGCTGAACTGCAGAAGCAGATCGGCTGCAGCGCGGAAGAGTTGCGCGTGGCCTGCGCGCTGGTGCGCAAGCTCGATCCGAAGCCGGGCAACAGCTACGGCCGCACTGAAGACAATTACGTGGTGCCGGACGTGATCGTGCGTCAGGTCCGCAACAAGTGGGTCGTAACGATCAATCCGGCGGTGCAGCCGCGGGCGCGCATCCATCGCATGTATGCGGAATTGTTCGCGCAGTCGGCCGGCGCCAGCCGTTCACCGCTCGCGCAGCAATTGCAGGAAGCGCGCTGGCTGATCCGTAACGCGCAGCAGCGCTTCGATACGATTCAGCGCGTGGCCGAATGCATCGTCGCGCATCAAAAGGCCTTCTTCCAGTACGGCGAAATCGCGCTCAAGCCGATGGTGCTGCGCGATGTCGCCGACGAACTCGGCCTGCACGAATCCACCATCTCGCGCGCCACCGGCAACAAGTACATGGCCACGCCGCGCGGTATTTTCGAGTTCAAGCATTTCTTCCCGCGCGAACTGGGCACGGAAAGCGGCGGCACCTGTTCAGCCGCTGCCGTGCGCGCGCTCCTCAAGGAAATGATCGCCGCGGAGAACACGCACGATCCGCTGTCGGACGTCACGCTTGCCAGAATGCTCGCCGATCAGGGCGTGCTGGTGGCGCGCCGCACCGTGGCGAAATACCGGCATCTGATGAAGGTCCCGCCGGCGGAGTTGCGCCGCCAAATCTAAACGCGTCGCCCGCGAATCGGGGGCAAGCCCGAGCGCCACGCGGGACTGTTTGTTCGCGTGGCGCTTTTTCGTATCTGGACGTTTCGCGCGCGCCCCTTTACATTGGCGGGTCCATGGGAAACGGGGTGCGGTCAATGAAGTATTCGAATCTGGTCGAACGCCTGCAAGGCCGGCGCACCTCAGCGTGGGAAATCCATCGTGTCGCGCAGCAGGCGGAGGCGAGAGGCGAAGACGTCATCGTCCTGAGCGTGGGCGACCCCGACTTCGCCACGCCCGCGCCGATCGTCGAGCGCGCCATCGAAGCCTTGCGCGGCGGCGATACGCACTACAGCGCCGTGTCCGGCCGCGAGCCGGTGCGCGCGGCGATCGCCGCGGAACACACGCGCATGACCGGCTGCGCCGCGAGCGCCGCCAATGTGATCCTGACCGCGGGGGCGCAGAACGGCGTGTTTGCCGCGTCGCTGTGTCTGCTGGAAGCGGGCGACGAAGTGATCGTCCCCGAGCCCATGTATCTGACCTACGAGGCTTGCGTGCGCGCGGCCAGCGCCACGCTCGTGACGGTGCCTGTGGATCCGGCGCGGGCGTTTCATGTCGACTGCGACGCGCTCGAAGCCGCTGTTACCTCACGCACCAAAGCCATCTTCTTCGCGACGCCGTGCAACCCGACCGGCGTGGTCATGCAACGCGCCGATCTCGAACGTATCGCACGGCTCGCGTGCCGGCACGACCTATGGGTGCTCTCCGACGAGGTCTACGCCGAGTTGACGTTCGAACGCGAGCATGTGAGCATCGCCGCGCTGCCCGGCATGGCCGAGCGCACCGTGACGCTCGGCAGTCTGTCGAAATCGCATGCCATGGCCGGTTGGCGCGTGGGCTGGGCGATCGGGCCCACGGAGCTGATCGAGCACATGGGGCGGCTCGCGCTTGCCATGCTCTACGGCTTGCCCGGCTTCATCCAGCAGGCCGCATTGACGGCTGTGCAGCACAAGGCGCGGATCGCCGCCGAGATGCGCGAGATCTACCGGCGCCGGCGCGACGTGGTGTTCGAGCGTTTGCATCGCGTGCCGGGTTTGCGGTGCCTGTTGCCCGAGGCGGGCATGTTCATGATGGTCGACGTGAGCGGCACGGGCCTCGATACGGTCGACTTCACCTGGCAGCTGTTTCGCGCGCAAGGCGTGTCGCTGCTCGACGCGAGTGCGTTCGGCGAGACGGCGAATGGTTTCGTGCGGCTGGGTTTCGTCGTCGACGAAGCGCGTCTGATCGACGCGTGCGAACGTATTGCTGCATTCGTCGGCGCGTTGCCCGGTCGTTGAGTCTTTCGCCAACGTTTCGTTTGCTTTTCGATTGGCGTAACGCGGCGATGCGTCGTGGGAGGAATGCGTGTTCTCGCCGGTTTTCGATTGACGCCGTAAATGCTTGCGTCAAAAATCGAGCGCCGAGTTCGTCTTAAGCCTGCACCTTGCGGACATCGGCGCCTATTGACACTCGTCGGGAAACTCATGGGCCTTCGCTTTACCTTCTGGTTGCGCCAATCCTTGATGGCGGGATCCATGGCGGCCGCGCTCGTCGCGACGGCGCTCGTGCTTGCTGCAGTCGCCATGTTCAGCACCCTGTGCGCGGCGGCTGAACCGGGCGACTCGCCGGAAGCCGCAGCGAGCGCCGATACCGAGGCATCGGAGCCGGACGCGCCCCGCTTCGTGAGCGGCCAGCCCAATCAGAGCGCGGAGCCGAACGGCCAACCGCAGCAGGACTCGCATGCGGCGGCGAAACGCGCGCCTCGGCAGCCACGCGCGGTCGCGTCGGCGCAGAACGAAGCGTCTGGCAGCACGGCGCAGCGCAACGCGAAAGCGGAACCGACGGGGATTCCCATACCGCCGGAAACCGCATCGGTCACGCAGCATTCCATTCGGCTCGATGGCCGCAAGATCGACTACACGGCCACCGCCGGCAACCTGCTGTTGCGCGACAAGACGGGGCAGGCCAACGCGAGCGTTTTTTATATTGCCTACACTGTCGCCAGCAAAACGCCGCAGACGCGGCCGGTCACGTTTCTGTTCAACGGCGGTCCGGGCGCCGGCACCGTCTTTCTGATGATCGGCTCATTCGGGCCGAAGCGGGTGCGTACCGCGAGCCCGGATATCACGCCGCCCGCACCCTATACGCTCGCCGACAATCCCGACAGCCTGCTCGATAGCACCGACCTCGTCTTCATCGACGCCGTCGGTGCGGGCTTGTCGCGCGTCGTGGGTCATGGCACGGGCAAAGACTTCTGGGGCGTCGACAAGGATGTGGATGCGTTCTCGCAATTCATCGACCGCTATCTGACGGTGAACCAGCGCTGGAATTCGCCGAAGTATCTGCTCGGCGAATCGTATGGGACCGCGCGCGCCGCGATGCTCGCGTATCAGTTGGGGCAGAACAATATCGCGCTTAATGGCGTGATCCTGATGTCGTCGGTGCTCGATTCGGCCGCGTTTTCGGCGGGCTCGGATTTTAAAAGCGAAAGCTATCTGCCGAGCTTCGCGGCGATCGCCTGGTATCACGGCAAGATCGTGCCGAAGCCGGCCAGTCTGCCTGCTTTCCTCGACGAAGCCCGCGCGTTCGCCCGCGGGCCGTATGCGCAAGCCCTTGCACAAGGCGATGCGCTGCCCGACGCCGAGCGTGACGCGATCGCCGCGCGCGTCGCGCAATTCACCGGCCTCGATATCGCTTATGTGAAGCGCAGCCGCCTGCGTCTCTATCCGTCGCGTTATCGCAGTGAATTGCTGCGCGATCAGGCGCGCAGTGTCGGCCGTTACGATGCGCGTTTTGAAGGCATCGACTTCGACAGCGTGTCGGATCGCCCCGACTACGACGCCTCGGTGAGCAGCGTGTCGAGTGCTTTCGACGCGGCGTTGCATCAGCATTTCGCTCAGGACCTGCACTTCACGCCGGCCGACCGCTACCGCGTCTTCAACGACGAAGCGCTGACGCAATGGGACTGGAAGCATCGCGAATGGTGGGGCGAGCGTTTGCCCGTGCCGTATGCAGCCGGCGATCTGGCTGAAGCGATGCGGCAGAATCCGCAGTTGCGCGTGATGTCGGTGAACGGCTATTTCGATCTGGCCACGCCGTTCTACGCCACCGAATATGCGCTCGCGCATCTGGGCCTGGACGGGCCGCTGCGCGCCAATGTGCGAATCGCATACTATCCGACCGGTCACATGATCTATCTCGACGACGCGGCCTTGCACACGCTCCGGCGCGATCTGGCGGTTTTCTACGCGGCGGGTGCGCGCTAGCGGGTTCCCGACGACTCGCAACGCCGGCAGGCTCGCGTGCCAGCCGGATTCGGCGTGTCCCGTTGAACGGTATAATTCGCTGCAACGTCGAAGCGCGACTGCAACGTCGCAACGCATCGTGCCTGGACACTCTCCACGGCCTGAAAACCGCTTGCTCAACCGGCTTTACTCACCGCTGCCCATGCCATTTCTCCCGATCCAGGCCTTCACGCGCAAACGGCTGTCCGACGTGGTGTCCGACCAGATCAAGCAACTGATCTCGGACGGCACGCTGATGCCCGGCGACCGCTTGCCGGCTGAACGCGATCTGGCGACGCAGCTCGGCGTGTCGCGGCCGTCGTTGCGGGAAGCGCTGATTCGGCTTGAAGCGGACGGCTACATCGAGACATCGGGGCGGGGCGGTTTTACGGTCGTCGATGTCACGGCGCCGATCATCTCCAAGCCACTCGCCGAGCTGCTGCTGCAGAATCCGCGCACCAGTGCCGATATTCTGGAGTTGCGCCAGGGGCTCGAATCGATTTCGACGGTGTATGCCGCGGAGCGCGCCACGGCCGCCGACCTGAAAAAGATCAGCGTCGCGTTCGAGGCGTTGAAGGCCGGCTCGCAGTCTCAGGATCGCGTCAATCTCGCGGAACTGGACGCCGCGTTTCACCTCGCGATCGCCGACTCTACGCACAACATCGCGCTCGCGCACGTGATGCACGGCATCCATACGCTGATTCGCGAGGGCATGCGCCAGTACCATCGGCTGATCGATTACGACGACGCGATGGAAAAGCAGTTGATGAGCCAGCATCAAGCCATTTACGACGCCGTCATGGCACGCGACGCGCAAAAGGCGCGCAAGGCCGCCGAGCGTCATCTGACCTTCGTGCGCGAGATGTACAAGGAAGATGCGGCGAAGCCTTCGTCGAGTGTGGTTTCGTGATTGCGCGGGCGCGCCCACTGGCCGGCATCTGTTGCTTTTAGTCTTCGCCCTTCAATCATCTTCGGCCGGCGCGGCGATCCATCAACGCGCGAAGTGAAACGCTCGGGCACTCCCTCCCTGCTGATGCATGACCGACTCATCTGCGGAAGGACCACGTGTTCAGCTCCGGGCAGTTGCTGTCAGTGCAAAGGGAAACCAGCATTGCCGTCACCGCGGTCGGCGTGGTCCAACGGCGTCTTTATGTGTCATATAGAGCACATTGACAGATATAAGCGACTTAAGGTGTAGTATACGACACATAATCTTTAGCCGATAACGTATCGCTTAGAATACAATGTCACCTTGACTGCACTTAACGTATCGCAGGTGGCACATGGACCTCTTCGAGCTTGGAGAAACATTTCGCCTCGCGCGGATTGCCGCAAACAAGACTCAGCAGCAGGTTGCCGAGCAAAGCGGCATCACGCGCGCGCGGATTAGCCGCTTTGAGACGGGACTGCTTCCCGAACTCGGCACCGTCAAGCTGCTGAGTCTCTTCGAGGCAGTGGGGCTCGAGCTTCTGGCTCGTCCAATAGGCCATCGGCGTACGCTCGACGACGTTCTGACCGAACAGCGAACGCTTCCTGTTTCCGTCGACGAAACCCGGCGGCGTGTCCGGCTCCCGCGCTCCGAGGTTAGCGTCAGGGCCACAGGAAAACGCGGATAGCTCATGGGCGTACTCGATATCTACTGCAACTTCACGTTGGTCGGGACGCTGACGGAAGAGGCGCACAGTGGCGTCTTCACCTATCTGCCCGGTACGCCGACCGCCGACGTCGTCTCGCTTCTCATGCCGGTACGAAACGGCTCCTACACCTGGCCCGGGGGCATCATGCCTTCGTTCCAGATGAATCTGCCGGAAGGCTTCAAGAAAGATCTCATTCGTCAACATCTCGGTCCTCACGCGGACGTGAGCGATATGGGGCTACTCGCATTGACGGGCGCCAATACCATCGGGCGGGTGAGAGCAGTCCCGCACGGGACGCCGCTCGACACTGCGGGGTCTAACTTCGATATGGCAACGCTTCTCGCGAGTCCGGACTCCAGAGACAACCTTCTCAAACACCTTGAGGCAGGCATTAGCGAGGGTGTTTCGGGGGTCATGCCTAAAACACTGGCTTCCGGTGAGGAGAAGGCGACCGTCTGGACGGATGAGTTCATTTTAAAAACTGGTCCGGTCGACCTGCCGGGGCTCAGCATCAACGAATACCTCTGCCTTGAGGTCGCGAGGAACACGGACCTGAATGTTCCGGAAACACGCCTTTCAGAGGACGGCCGTGTGCTCGCGATACGGCGTTTCGATCTGCAAGCGGATGGCACGCGCCTCGGGGTCGAAGACTTTTGCGCATTGAAGGGCTTTGATCCTGTACGCAAATACCAGGGCACTGTCGAAGACCTTGCGAAGCTCTGTAATCAGTATCTCGGCGTGGATCACCGGAAAGACAGCAAGCGCAAGCTGTTCTTGCTGTTGCTGCTGAACTATGCGCTGCGTAACGCTGACGCGCACATGAAGAACTACGCGTTGACGTACACGAATGAGCGGGACGCTCGCCTTTCTCCCGTGTACGACATCGTGACTGTCACCGCTTACCCTCGCTATCAGGATGACGCACCGGCGTTGTCGCTGAAAGGCAAAAAATTGTGGTGCTGCGGTAAAGCGCTGTTCGAATACGGCGGTGCGCGGCTGAGTCTCTCGCCGACGGATATGAACGCAGCACTCGAGCAGGTGGTAAGCGCGGTGCAGAAAGTGCTTCCGCTGGTCAGCGCATACGCGGACCGGTATCCCGAGTTCAGGAATGTCGGCAAGCGAATGCTGGAGGCGTGGGCGCGAGGTCTCGAGGACATCAAGCCGGATGCGAAGCCTGGAAAGGGGGTGCCTGCTCCTTTGCGTGAACAGGCGGGATTGTCCGAAACGCATTCGGACATGAGGCGAAAAAACCATAACCCGTATAGCGACCCGAACGGACCGTTTGGTCACAAGTCTCGATAACTGGGCGTAGCGTTTGCGACTCGCGCGACGCAAGCTGTCATCCGTCGCCATCGCGCCATTGACACGCTTTCTGGACTTCCTTATATTCTTGGTCAGACCAACCTTACCAGTCAGACTAGTGCGGCGAAATCCTTGACAATCGTTCAACGCCGCCGCGGCGCCGTGCTGGTTCACCAACGCGATTCCGCAGTAGAGTAGGTGAATCGCCGGCTGCTGCTTTTCCTTTCAAAGAGCCTATGAAAGTCGCCCTGTTCATCCCGTGCTTCATCGACGCGTTCTATCCGGAAGTGGGGATCGCCACGCTCGAATTGCTCGAACGCTTCGGCATCGAGGTCGACTATCCGCAGGAGCAAACCTGCTGCGGCCAGCCGATGGCCAACAGCGGCGCGCATGCAGAGGCCGCCGGCGCCGAGCGCGTGTTCGCGCGCAACTTCGCCGGTTACGACTACATCGTCGGGCCGTCGGCGAGTTGCATCCATCACGTGCGCGAGCATCTAACCGCGCTCGAACAAACCGACGAAGTGAAGAAGGTCCGCGCGAACGCTTATGAACTCGTCGAGTTTCTGCACGACGTGGTCGGTGCGCGTGAATTTCCGTGGGCTGAGTTTCCGCATCGCGTCGGATTGCACAACAGTTGCAGCGCGTTGCGGCATCTGAAGGAAGCGTCGATTTCGGAAGTGGCGGGTACACCGTTTTCCAAGCCGCGTACCTTGCTCGAAGGCGTGAAGGGCATCGAGTTCGTCAAGCCGGCGCGGCCCGACGAATGCTGCGGTTTCGGCGGCACGTTCTCCGTCACCGAAGAGCCGGTGTCGGTGCGCATGGGGCAGGACAAGGTGCGCGATCATCTGAACGCGGGCGCCGAATATATCGTCTCGGGCGACATGTCGTGTCTCATGCATCAGCAAGGCTGCGCCGAACGCATGAAAGCCGATGCGCGCTTCATCCACATCGCGCAGGTCCTCAACGGAGCACGCGCATGAGCAACCGGATCGATCACGCGAAAGCGGCAGGCGCTTTCATCGGCAAGACAGAGCATGTTGCGTTTCACGACAAACGTCTATGGGATTTGCGCGAGAAGCGCGACGTGCAGGCGCGCGGCATTGCCGAATGGGAGACGATGCGCGAACTGGCGTCGGGTATCAAGGAACACACGCTTTCGAACCTCTCGCAGTATCTCGAACAGTTCGCGGCGGCCGCCGAGGCCAACGGCGTGACCGTCCATTGGGCCGCCACCGCTGAAGAGCACAACGCCCTCGTGCACCAGATCATGTCGGAGCGCGGCATGACCACGCTCGTCAAAAGCAAGTCGATGCTCACCGACGAATGCAAGATGCGCGAGTACCTCGAACCGCGCGGCATCACGGTGATGGAAACGGATCTGGGCGAACGCATCCAGCAACTCGATCATCAGGATCCGAGCCATATGGTGGTGCCGGCCGTGCACAAGCTGCGCGCCGATGTCGCCGAACTGTTCGGCCGCACCATCGGCACCGATCCGAAGAACAGCGACATTCACTACCTGGCGGAAAGCCAGCGCATGAACACGCGGCCGTACTTCGTGCGCGAGAAAACCGCCGGCATGACCGGCTGCAATTTCGCGGTGGCGGAGACCGGCACGGTGGTGGTGTGTACGAACGAAGGCAATGCGGATCTGTCGGCGAATGTGCCGCCGTTGCATATCGCGTCGATTGGAATCGAGAAGCTAATTCCAAAAGTGTCCGACCTCGGCGTGTTCATCCGCATGTTGTCGCGCAGCGCGCTCGGCTCGCCGATCACGCAGTACACCTCGCATTTCCGCGCGCCGCGTCCGGGCACGGAGATGCATTTCATTCTCGTCGATCACGGCCGCTCGGAGCGGCTCGCCATGGTGGACTTCTGGTATTCGCTCAAATGCATTCGCTGCGGCGCATGTATGAATACCTGTCCCGTGTACCGGCGCAGCGGCGGGCTGTCGTACGGCGGCACCTACTCGGGGCCGATCGGCGCGATCATCAATCCGACTTTCGATCTGAAGCGCTATAGCGCGCTGCCGTTTGCGTCGACGCTCAATGGCAGTTGCACCAATGTGTGTCCGGTGAAAATCAATATTCACGAGCAGATCTACAAATGGCGCACGGTGATCGCTGAACGCCATGAAGTGCCGTTCGTGAAGCACGAAGTCCTGAAAATGGCCGGGCGTTTGCTGGCGAGTCCGACCTTGTATCGCGCGACGGTGTCGTCCATGGGCAGCGCGCTGCGGCGGCTGCCGAATTTCGTGCTGTATAACCCGCTGAATATCTGGGGCAAGCAACGCGAGTTGCCGGAGGCGCCAAAGCTGACCTTCCACGCCTGGTACAAGAAGAATCGTGGAGACGGCAATGGCAACGCGTGAGGCTTTTCTGGACAAGGTGCGGCAGGCACAGCCACCGTCGCGGCCACGGCCTGAAGTGCCGCTCTTCGACGAGGCGGGCGGCGATCTGCGCGCGCGCTTCACGGCGGCCTTGCAGGCAATGGGCGGCACCTGCGTCGAAGCCACGTCTGCTGCCGAGGTGAGCGGGCTGATTCGCGAGCGCTTCGGCGCTGAGGCGTCGGTGGCTTCGGCGACCGCGGAAGTGTCGGGCACGCGCCCGCTCACCGCCGACACGGAACCCGCATCGCTACAGGATATCGACGTGGGCGTGGTGCGGGCGCGCTTCGGCGTCGCCGAAACCGGCTCGGTGTGGTTCAGCGAGCGCGAGTACGTGGTCAACGCGCTGGGCTACATCGTGCAGCATCTGGTCGTGCTGCTCGACCCGGCGCAACTGATCGACGGCTTGCAGGACGTGTACCGGCGCGACGATTTCCGTGACGCCCGCTATGCGGCGCTCGTCACCGGACCGTCGGCGACGGCGGATATCGAAGGCGTGCTGATTCGCGGCGCGCAAGGCGTGCGTTCGTTGACGGTGGTGTGGCTGGCGGCGCAATGAAAATGCAGTAGCGGCGGCACCATCGAATGGCACAATGCGGCATCCCGTTCGATAAGCCTGTCACTCTGCTGACATGGAACTTCGGCATCTCCGATACTTCGTCGCCGTTGCGGAGCGCGCGAGGGTAAAGCGGCGCGCGGACGGATTCGCATGGCGGTACGTTCAAGCCGCGCCATGATGTCGCCTCAAGGCCGTGCGGCCGGGCTGCCCACGGAGTTTGCTATCATCACTGTATAAACATACAGGTTTCATGAAAGTGCCGTGGCGACACCCGTCTCTCCCTACGCCCTCTACTATCTGCTGAACTTCGAGCGCGCCCTGGCGTGGCTCGCGCAGCGTTACGACGATCTGTTCGACGCGCACGAGCAAGCGTTTCTGCGCGAGTTCGCCGCGCTGCCGCAGTCTTCGCGCGCGCTACTGGTTCGCATGCTCATGCGCAAAGGCACGCTGTTCCGCGCGAGCCGCCTGTCTTACGACGAAATCGGCTGCCCGTTGCAGGCAGCGGCGCCGATCGCGGCGCTTGGCTGGGTCAACACCGAACCGGGACTCACGCTCGACGAATTGTTCGCACTCACCACGCGTGCCGAGTTGATGGAGATTTTCTCAGACGCCATCGCGATGATTCCGGGCGCAAGGAGCCTGCGCAAGCCGGATCTGCTGGAAACACTGCGCCCGTTTTTTGCAAGCGAAAGCGACGAGGAAGGCGCCACTGCGCGTCCGCTTTCGGTATGGCATAGCCGAACGGAGGACCGCGTTTTTCACGTGGCGATCGCGCCGCTTTGCGAACGCTTGCGGTTGATGTTCTTCGGCAATTTGCAGCAGGAGTGGTCGGAGTTCGTGCTCGCCGACCTCGGCGTCTTCCAGTACGAGAAAGTGGCGTTCGCGCCGTCGTCGCGCGCGTTTCAGAAGCGCGCGGACGTCGACGTCTATCTCGCGTTGCACGCGTGCCGTGAAGCGCTCGAATGGTTACCCGGTGGCGAGGCGGAAGCGGCGGCAATCGAAGAGATCGTCGCCACTGTCGCCTCCGTTGAAACGGCCAACCCCTGGCTTGAAACGCGTCGCGCGAAACTGTTGTTCCGCATCGGCCACCTGTGCGAGCGTCGGCAGAACTGGGCGGCGGCGCTCGCCGTTTATGAGCGTTGCGCGTGGCCCGGCGCGCGTCATCGGCGCATGCGCGTGCTCGAACGCAGCGAGCGTTTCGACGATGCTTTCGCGCTGGCCTCGCAAGCCGCCGCCGCGCCGGAGAGCGAAGAAGAGGCGCAACGCGTCGCGCGCATGCTGCCGCGTTTGCAGCGCAAACGCGGCGAACCGGTCGCGCGTGTGTCTGCCGCTCGGCCGGTCGAGCGCAGCACGCTCGTGCTGCCGCGACCCGATGCGCCGATGCCGGTCGAATACGTCGCCCGCGATCACTTGACATGCGAGACCGCGCCGGTGCACTACGTCGAGAACGCGCTGATCAACTCGCTGTTTGGGCTGTTGTGCTGGGAGCCGGTTTTCGCGGCGTTGCCCGGCGCATTTTTTCATCCGTTCCAGCGCGGTCCGGCCGATCTGCACGCGCCGGATTTTCATGCGCGCCGCGCTGAGCAGTTCGCCGCGTGTCTCGACCAACTCGATAGCGGTGGCTACCGCGAGACGATTGTGCGGCATCTGCATGGCAAGGCGGGGCTGCAATCGCCGTTCGTGTTCTGGGGGCTGCTTACGCCGGAACTCGTTGCATTGGCGCTCGACTGTCTGCCGGCCGCGCATCTGAAGCTGTGGTTCGAACGCTTGCTGCGCGACGTGCGCGGCAATCGGTCCGGTTTGCCCGACCTGATCCGCTTCTGGCCGGCCGAACGTCGCTATGAGTTGATCGAAGTGAAGGGCCCGGGCGACCGCTTGCAGGACAACCAGATTCGCTGGCTCGCGTATTGCGCGCAGCACGGGATGCCGGTGCGCGTGCTCGACGTGCGTTGGGCCGATGAAGAGGTCGTTGCCGAAGGTGGCGCGGCGGAAGATGCCGCCGAAGTCGCTGCCGAGGCCGCCATCGAAGCTGTCTCTGAGGCCGCTTCAGAGGCTGCCACCAACGCCACTATCGAGGCCGCTGCCGAGGCCGCGACAAAGGCCACTATCGAGGTCACCACCAAGCCCGCCACAAAAGCCGTCATCAGCCCCACCACCGAGGCCCGCGCATGACCTACGTGGTCGCCGTACGGGCGATGTGCGAGTTCACCGCGAGGCGCGGCGATCTGGATCTGCGCTTCACGCCGGCGCCGACCTCGCTAGAAGGCATGGCGGGCCACGTGACCGTCGCCGGCCGGCGTGCGAGCGGCTACGAAACCGAGATCACGCTGACCGGCACGCACCGCAATCTGACCGTGCGCGGGCGTGCCGACGGTTACGATCCCGTCGCGAACCGCGTGGAAGAGGTCAAGACCCATCGCGGCGATCTCGAACGCATGCCGGCCAATCACCGCACGCTGCACTGGGCGCAGGCGCTCGTCTACGGTCATCTGCTGTGCCGGACGCGGGAGCTCACGGAGCTGACCGTAGCGTTGGTGTACTTCGATATCGGCACGCAGAAAGAGGTGCTGCTGACGCAAACGCATACCGCGCGCGACCTGGAGATTTTCTTCGTCGAACAATGCGAGCGCTTTCTCGATTGGGCCGTGCAGGAAGAGGCGCATCGGGCCGCGCGCAACGCGGCGCTCGGCGCGCTGCAGTTTCCGCATGGGCAGTTTCGCAGTGGGCAGCGTGAGCTGGCGGTGTCGGTGTATCGCGCGGCGCGCGACGGCAAGCCTTTGATGGCGCAGGCGCCGACCGGAATCGGCAAAACGCTCGCGACGATTTTCCCCTTGCTCAAGGCGTGCGCTTCGGACCAGATCGAGCGGATATTCTTTCTGACCGCCAAGACGCCGGGCCGCGCGCTGGCATTGGACGCGATCGAAACCCTCCATCAAGGCGCCACGCGTCTGCCGTTGAGAGCCCTCGAACTGGTCGCGCGCGACAAAGCCTGCGAGCATCCCGACAAAGCCTGCAACGGCGAATCCTGTCCGCTCGCGCGCGGCTTCTATGACCGGCTCGACGCGGCCCGAAGCGCGGCGTTGGCCGGTCCGCGCCTCGACCGCGCGGCGGTGCGCGACGCGGCGCTCGCCAACCAGGTCTGTCCGTACTATCTGGCGCAGGAACTGGCGCGCTGGGCCGACGTGGTGGTCGGCGATTACAACTACTACTACGACAGCAGCGCGATGCTGTACGCGCTCACGCAGATCAATCAGTGGCGCGTCGGCGTGCTGGTCGACGAGGCGCACAATCTGCTTGATCGCGCGCGGCGCATGTACAGCGCGTCGCTCGATCAGGCGGCGTTCCGGCTCGCGCGCAAGACGGCGCCGGCCACCTTGCGCAAGCCGCTCGAGCGGTTGCAACGCGAGTGGAGCGCCGTCAAGCGCGCGCAGACCGAGACCTATCAGGTCTATGCCGACGTCCCCGGCAAACTGCTCTCGGCCGCGCAGAATCTGATCGGCGCCGTCACCGATCAACTGGCGGAAGCACCGCTTTCCATCGACGAAGCGTCGCTGCGCTTTTTCTTTGACGCGATGCATTTCGTCGCGCTGGCCGAGCAGTTCGGCGAGCATTCCATCTTCGATATCACGCTCGCCACAGACCGTTACGCGCCGCGCGACAAAACGAATGCCACGCTGTGCGTGCGCAACGTGATTCCCGCGCCGTTTCTCGCGCCTCGCTACGCGGCCGCGCGCACCACGGTGATGTTCTCCGGCACGCTCAACCCGCATCATTTCTATCGCGACACGCTGGGCCTGCCCGAACAGACCCAATGGCTCGACGTGGAAGGCCCCTTTCGCGCCGAGCAGTTGCAGGTGCGCGTGGCCGGCAACGTATCGACGCGTTGGCGCGACCGCGAGCGTTCTCTCATGCCGATCGTCGATCTGATCGCCAGGCAATACGCCGCGCAGCCGGGCAACTATCTGGGCTTTCTGAGCAGCTTCGAGTATCTGCAGCGCGTGGTCGCGCTGATGCGCGAGCGGCATCCGGATTTGCCGGTCTGGGCGCAGGAACCCGGCATGGACGAAACTGCGCGCGACGCGTTTCTTGCGCGCTTTCGCACCATGAACCAGGGCGTGGGCTTCGCAGTGCTCGGCGGCGCGTTTTCGGAAGGCGTCGACCTGGTCGGCCAGCAATTGATCGGCGCCTTCATCGCCACGCTAGGTTTGCCGCAGATGAACGAGATCAACGAACAGATGCGTCGCACGATGGAGACGAGGTTCGGCAACGGTTACGACTACATGTATCTGTACCCTGGCTTGCAGAAAGTGGTGCAGGCGGCTGGGCGCGTGATTCGCACGGAGCAGGACCAGGGTGTCGTGCATCTGATCGACGACCGCTATCGGCGGCCGGAAGTGCGGCGCTTGCTGCCGCGCTGGTGGGACGTGCAATAAATAGCGCGACACCGGCGCTTCACTAGCGCGCCTCTTTACCTCTCAGGTAATCGACCCGCCTACCGCCGCCCGGCACAGTGGCGGCACGGCATCACGATTCCCACTTGAGGCCGCAACGATCTTGCACGGGACCAGAGTAAGCGCTAAAGCGCCGACTCTGGTCGACAAAGGAGACTCTATGAACGCGACCGCACCCTATCTCGCCGACGAACCGAACACCATCCGCACCGCCGACAATACGCGCCTGTTCTACCGCGACTGGGGACAAGGCACGCCGCTCCTCTTCCTCTCGGGTTGGACGCTGAACTCCGACATGTGGGCGTACCAGATGGAACCGCTGTCGCGCCTCGATTGCCGCTGCATCGCGTACGACCGGCGCGGGCATGGCCGTTCGAGCGACCCCGGCCGCGGCTACGACTTCGACACGCTGGCCGCCGATCTGGAAAGCGTGTTGAGCGCGCTCGATCTGAGCGGCGTTACGCTGATCGCGCATTCGATTGCGAGCGGTGAAGCGGTGCGCTTTCTGACGCGCTACGGTTCGGCGCGCGTCGCCCGGATCGCTTTCGTCGCGCCCGCGGCCACGCCGTATCTGCTAAAGACCGACGACAACCCGAACGGCATCGACGCCGCGTTATTCGAGCAGGGCCGCCGCGCGCTGAGCCGCTCCTTTCCCGACTGGATCGAGGCGAACGCGGCGCCGTATTTCGGGCCCGGCGTGTCGCGCGCGCCGATGGACTGGACGATCCGCATGATGCTGCAAACCTCGCATCAAGCGATGCTCGAACTGGCCCGCGTGCAGACCATCACCGATTTTCGCGCGGAACTGGCGCGTATCGAGGTGCCGTCGCTCGTGCTGCATGGCGACCGCGATGCGTCGGCGCCGCTCGAACTGACCGGCCGGCCCACCGCGGCGCTCATTCCTGGCGCGTCACTACATGTCTACGAAGGCGCCGGCCACGGCTTTTACTTCACTCATGCGGAGAGGTTGAACCAGGATTTGCTGGCGTTCCTGGGCCGCCAGCCGGCTTAGGATCGACGGGCAACTGGTCTTCCACCGGCGCGTCGGCTTTGCCGGCGGCGGCATCGGCGGAGGGCGCGGCGGCGGGCGGTTCGTCCTGCGTTGCATCAGATGATCTGGGTGCGCCTTTGTGCACCTCATCCGCTTCGATTCTGGCCGGCGCGCTGTCCGGGTCCCACGTCAACAGATTGCGCTGCGGGTTCGCGATCTCGATGCCGCGCTCCTGGAACTGGAAGAGGATGCGCCGGTTGAATTCGCGCTGCACGCCCCAGCGCGCGCTGTCGCGGCACTGAATCTGGCCGGCCAGCGTGATGGCGGAGCCGTCGAGCGCATCGACACCCCAGAAGCTGAAGTCCGACAGAATGCCGTCCCTGAACTTGTCGTCCTCGCGCAAGGCGGCGCCGATTTCCTTCAAGGTGTCGATGGCGAGATCGACATCCTGGCCGAATACGATGTTGACCTTCACCGCCGCATTGCCGATGCCGCGATTCGTGTTGTTCACCGTCGACACCGAGCTGAACGGCACGGTGTAGAGCGAACCGTCGCCGCCGCGCAGCCGCACGGTGCGGATCGACAGATATTCGACGGTGCCGGACACGCCCGCGAGCGTGACCCAGTCGCCGACCTGCATCGCGTTTTCCATCAACAGGAAAATGCCGGTGATGAAATCCTGCACCAGTTTCTGCGAGCCGAATCCGAGCGCCACGCCGAAGATACTCGCGCCCGCCAGCAGCGGCCCGATGTTCACGCCGAGTTCGCTCAAACCGGTCAGCACCACCACCAGCGCGATCGCGCAGAAGAGCGCGCTGCGCAGCATCGGCAGCAGGGTGCGCAAGCGCGCGGCGCGCACGAGGTCGCCGCTGGTGGTCCAGCGGTCGAGCCGCTGTTCGACCGAGACGTTGACGCCTTCCCACACCAGCAGCGCGACCACGGCAGCCACGCCGATCGTGATGATCGCCGAAGCGAGCCGGTGCCCGATCGTGCCCGTACGGAACAGGTCGACCACATGCACGCCCCACACCTGCAACAGCGCGAGCGCGGTCACGATGCCGATGACCCAAGCCACCGTACGGCGCAGCAGCGGGTAATAGCGGTACGCACGCTGATGCACGAGCGACTTCGTTGCGTCGTCCTGCACATTGAAGAGCCGGGCGAGCGCCCCGAACACCACGATCGACACGACCCGCGCGCCTACCAGCACCGCCAGCGAAATGCCGCCGAGGTGCAGCAGCGTGTGATAGCCGTTCCGCACGTCGAGCGCCCAGATGAACCACAGCGCCATCACGACGAACACGGTGGCCCACGCCCAGACTTCGGCGAATACGTTGCCGAACATCTCCAGCGACTTGCGCGCGGCGAGGCGCTTGCGGATCAGTTCGCCGACCGGGTTCGCGCATTGCAGCACGAGGATCGAGATCATGACGTGGCCGGCTAGCGCGACCACTTTCATCAAGGCAAGATGCGCCGCGTCGTTCAGGCCGAGCGACTGCGCGATCTCCGCGACCGCGGAGCCCGCACCCACCACGCTGACGATCCGCACCACCCAGCGCTGCATGAAGGCGGCCCACGCATCGCTCATGCGCAGCAGGCGCAAACGCGGCGCGGCCGGCTGCAGGAAGAAACCGCAGACGATCACGATCACCCGGCACAGCACGTAGATGTCGATCAGCGAATCGAGCGCGCGGTCTTGCGGCGTGCCGTCGTCGGTGAAGATCGACATCAGCGCGCTCGCCGCGCCGACGAACACCACCAGCGGCAACAGCCGCAGCACCATCGTCAGGAGTGCGCGCGGCAGGCGGCGCAGGAGCGTCCAGTGATGTTTGGCGTTCTGCTTGCCTTTGGCTTCGGTGAGCTTGCCTTCGGCCTTCGTAGCGGCGGAGGTGCCCGACGGGACGGCTTCCGCTTGCGCCTGTGCCGCGCTTACCGGCGAAGCCGGCGACACGGGCAAGGGCGGCGCGGCGTTCGGCGCATCGGCGGGTTGAGGCGCGACGTCGACGGGCAGGTCGGCTCGCGCGGCGTCGTCTTCGTCTTCCAGTTCGCGGCGCGCGGCCAGCGCCCGGTAGGCGCGGCGCAGCAGGCGGCGCGCTAGCCATTCGAGCACGAGCGCGGGAAGCAGCGCGGCCAGCAGCGACCAGGCGACGTGGCCCAGCACGGCTCGCGCTTGCGGGTTGGTCGATTGCCAGTTCCACCAGGCGCGCACCGATGCGACGTCGAGCAGCGCGGCGGCCGAGCTGCGCAACGACGCGCCGAGGTGCACGGCCCAGTGCGCGCCCTGGCGGGCCAACTGCGAGGCAAGGCCGTTCGACTTGAACGCCGCCGGCACGAGCGCGGCGGCGCCGCTTGCCGCGGCGGGCGCCGAGCCGGCCGCGGGCGCGGAAGCCGGCGGCGCGCTCAGCGCGCCGGCGGCGGCGATGGCCTGCAGCGTGTCGGCGACTTGCGCGCGGCGCTTGGGATCATTGAGAACGGCGAGCGCCTGGCGGGCTTGCTCAGGCGTCAGCGTGACACCGACGCCCGAGGCCGACGACGAGGGCGTGGCCGGCGCCGCGGCGGCGAAAACCGGCGCGGCGATGAAAGCGAGAAGGAAGAACAGCCAGATTGGGAATAGTTTGCGCATAGGGTGGAAAGCGGGGGACAGAGGCGGAAGGCTGTGCCGACGCATACGGGCCGGTTCGGCGGCGTGACCATGAACCGACATGGGTCTGGTCGTACAAGTTCCTTGGCCGGCCTCGGCGCGAGGTGCCTGAAAGCCGGCAAGCCCCGTGCGGCGGCATCTTGCGGTAGCAACAAACCTGCCTGTCGGAAAGAGCCGCATTGTCCCATGCCGGCTGCGGCGGGGCGGAATTCCCCGTTCTGCCGCCTTCGCGAGTGCCTGCCGGCTGCAAGCGTCTTTGCAACCGCAACCGCAACCGCTGGCGCTGGCGCTGGCGCTGGCGCTGGCGTAGGCGCGCCGCCCGCGTAGATGCCGCGGCCGTCGCTACGTCCACCGCCTCGCCATCACTCCGTCGCCGCCCCCCTACGCACCGGCGGCACACCCAAGGTGCCTTCCACGACTTCGGTGAAGGTGCGCTCCTCGCGCAGAATGAAGCGCTTCGTTTGCGCCAGCTTGAAATTGTCGCGTGCCTCGGCATCGGCGCGCAGTCTCGCCCGATACGCTTCATAGGCCGCGAGACTGTCGAACGCGATCAATCCCCACGCGATGTCGTTGGTCCCCTCGTGCGGCAGGAAATAGCCGATCAGATAGCCGCCGCAGCGCGGAATAATGCGGCCCCAGTTGCGGGCGTATTCGTCGAAGGCATCGCGCTGGAACGGATCGATCTGATAGCGGATGAAGCAGGTAATCGCCATGTGCAAGCTCCCTGTCTAGTCGAAGGTCCTTGTGTGAAGGACCGTGACCGCAGTATGGCGCGCGCCGGGCAGCGATGTTTCAGCGCGGTCTGAACTATGGATGGGCGTCCGTGCGCGAGGCGTGAATCAGGCGCGGTGCATCTCGAGCGGACGTTGCTAACGGATCGTCAAAAACGCCAGCGCTGCACCGGCCAGCGCGCACAACGCCGACACCAGCGCCACCGCGCGCAATGCCGCGCCGAGGGCGTCGGCTTGTGCCCGCGCCACCTCAGGTTGGGCCCGTGCCGCATCCACGTTTGTGTGCGCCGCGTCGGTTTCGGCGTGCGCCGCCGCCACATCTGCCTCGCCCACTTTGCCCTTCGACGCACCCGCCCCCGCGGCAGGCAATGCAGCGCCCGCATCCATGCCGACCTGCGCCAGGCTCGCCGCCGCGCGCGCCGCCTGCGGCACATGCAGCGCATCGAGCCGCGCTTCAAGTGCCGCGTCGTGCGACCACACGAACACGATTCCCAGCACCGCGATCGCCAGCAGACTCGCCACCCGCGCCACCGCGTTGTTGATCCCCGAAGCGACGCCTGTGCGCGCGGCGGACACCGAGGCCATTACCGTCGTCGTCAGCGGCGCGACGGTGACGGTCATGCCGAGTCCGAGCACGGCTAGCGCGGGGAGAAAGCCGCGCCAGTACTCGCCGCCGACCCACGGCAGCGCGAGCATCGCGAAGCCGGCCGCGGCGACGATCGGCCCCGCGGTCAGCAAGGCCCGCGCGCCGTAGCGGCTCGTCAGGCCGCCGGTGAAGCGCGACAGCAGGCCGATGGTCACCGGCACCGGCAGCAACGCCGCGCCCGCCTGAGTCGCGCTGTAACCATAAGCGCGGATGAGCGTGAACGGCAGGAAGAACAGCGCACCGCCCAGGCCAAAGTAGACCAGCAGCGTGACGAGATTGGCGCCGACGAAGTCGCGTGAACGGAACACGTCGAGCGGCATCATCGGATTGCGGGTTCTCGCTTCGAGCGCGACGAAGGCGATCAGCACCAGCAGGCCGCCGAGGATCGACGCCAGCACCCAGCGGTCGCCGAAGCCGCGCGCCGAGGCGAGCGTCAGGCCATAGGTCAGGGCGGCGAGTCCGGCGGTGGCCGTGGCGGCACCCGGCCAGTCGAGTCCGGCCGCCGCGTGTCCAGTGGCCCCGCCGGCGCGCGTGGACGGATTTCCGTCATCGTCCTGCCGGCTGTCCGGCACGGCCATGACCGCCAGCGCGACCGTCGCGCAGGCAATCGGCACGTTCAGGAAGAAGATGGCCCGCCACGAGAACGCATCGACGAGCCAGCCGCCCGCCACCGGCCCGAGCGCCGAGGTGATCGCGCCGACGCCGGCCCAGGTGCCGATCGCCTGGCCGCGCTCCTTGTCGTCGAACACCGCGCCGATAATCGACAGGCTGCTCGGCACCAGCAGCGCCGCGCCCACGCCTTGCACGGCGCGCGCCGCGATCAGGGCCGCGGCGCCGGGCGCGAGGCCGCAGCCGATCGAGGCGAGCGTGAACAGCCCGATTCCCGCGATGAACACCGTGCGCCGGCCAAGCTTGTCGCCGAGCGAACCGCCCACCAGCACCAGCGCGCCGAGAAACAGCAGATAAGCGTCGACGACCCACTGGATCGCCGCCACGCTCGCGCCCAGTTCGCTCTGGATGGACGGCAAGGCGACATTGACCACGGAGCCGTCGATGAAGGCCATGCTCGAGCCGAGGATAGTCGCGGCCAGCGCGAGTTTTTTACGCCGGCACGGGTGGACGAGACTGGCAGGTTGCGCGCGGATGACGAGCGCATCGCACGGGCTGGCCTGAGCGGGCAGGACGGACGAGGAACGGCGCTTGAGCGCCGGTGCGTGCGGGTCGGCCAAGTCCGCCCCCGGAGGATGGATGAACGGCCTTCAGCATAGCAATGCCGGCGCAACGGCGAAAGGCGCGAGCGATGTGGGCGACGCATGCTGATGCATCGAGTCGCGTCATTGAGCACCAGTGTGCATGCAAAGGCGTGCCCAGTCCGCGATCTTCCCGCCGGCGAGGTTCAAGCCGGCGTCAATCGAATCAGGCGCAGCAAAAACGCCGCTGAACTTACCCGCTCACACCAAAGAAGGCGCCCGTCGCTCCGCGTCGCCGTCGGCATCCGCGCCGCCGGCCGTATTGGAAGCGCGCCCGGCCGCCGGCTCCTGATGCAGCCGGTTGGCATGCATCAGCCGATACAGCGTGGCCCGCGAAATGCCGAGTTCCGCCGCCGCTTCGGACAACTTGTAGCCGTGCCGCTGCAAAGCGTGTTCGATCGCATCTTTCTCGGCCTTGCTGCGGATTTCCGCCAGCGTGACGGCCGGCCCATTGTCGGCTTCCGGCAGGCCCAGATCGCTGGCCGTGATAAAACGGCCTTCGCTCATCACCACGGCGCGGCGCACGCAATTGATCAACTCGCGCACGTTGCCGGGCCACGGATAGTTCGACATGGCGACGATCGCGTCGCTCGACAGGCCGCGCAGTTTGCGCGCGCCGTCCTGCTTGTACATGCTCAGTGCATAGTTGGCGAGCAACTTGATATCGCCGCCGCGCTCGCGCAACGGCGGCTCGACCAGACGCAGCACGCACAGGCGGTGATACAGGTCGGAGCGGAAGCGGCCGTCTTCGACCGCCTTGTCCAGATCGACGTGGGTCGCCGAAATCACTCGCGCATTGACGTTGATCGGGCCGTTGCCGCCCAGCCGTTCGATCGTGCCTTCCTGCAGAAAGCGCAACAGGACCGCCTGGCATTCATGCGGCATATCACCGATTTCATCGAGAAAGAGCGTGCCTTCGTGCGCACTCTCGATCCGGCCGATCTTGCGCTGAAGCGCGCCGGTAAACGCGCCGCGTTCGTGGCCGAACAGTTCGGCTTGCAGCAGGCTCGGCGGAATTGCCGCGCAATTGATTGCGACGAAGGGGCGGCCGGCGCGCGGCGAGCGCTCGTGAATCGCCTTGGCGGTCAGTTCCTTACCCGTGCCGGATTCACCGGCGACGAACACCGGCGCGTCGGTCACGCCGCATTTGTCGATGCGCCGGTACAACTGCTGCATCGCCTCGCATTGCCCCACCATGCCGTGCCGGCCGGCCGAAGGTTCCGGCGCGACTTCCACATGCCGCAGGCTCGACAGGCCGTGCGCATGGCCGAGCGCGAATACGAGCCGCTCGTTGAGCCACGGCCGGGTCACGAAGTCGAAGCAGTAATCGAGGATGAAGCGGCTGACCAGTTCGTTTTCCGCCTGGCCCGGCGCGATCTGGGCGACCCAGTTGGTTTCGACGCGCCGCATGCAGGACGCCAGCGCGGACAGATGTTGGGATGTGCAGTCGCCCGGCAGTTCGACCAGGCCGACCTTGATGTTGCCGCGTTCGAGCATACGCTCGGCCACGGCCGTGCTTTTGGCATGCACCGCTTGCCAGCCAGAAGCCGCCAGAAAATCGGCGAGTTTCTGATCGGGCGAGTTCGACACATACAGAACGGTACGTTCCGTGTCGACAGGCGTGCAAGTCGTATTCATGTTACCCCCGGTTGATGCAGCTCTCAGGACTGTTCTGCGACGTACGCGACAGACCGGCGTGATGCCGGCTTCCGGCCAACGGAGCCAGCCGGTCCGCTTGCGCGAGTCCGGACATGGAATGATCCACCGGTTTGGGTTCTGCTCCTCCCAGCCCGGCGGTCACGATTCACGATAGCGGCAATCTCGGGGAGCATGGAGCAGGCGGCGCAAACCGCGAGCTGCTGCATATCGGACGAATGGCGGGAACAGTGTTCACCGTTGAAACCGTCACGCGATCTTTTCCCCGAATCACTCAAACCGTTTTTAACCTCGTTGACCTGATAAAGGCGCTCTTGTTGGCGCATGGGCTTAACGATAAGCGAAACCGCTGTGAAGCGCCATATAAACAAGTCTGGATTCAGAAACGTTTTTTACGTCGCCCCGTTGTCCATGCGCTTCAAAAATGGATGGTCAAGTCCTGCTATGCGCGGCGTCGCACATATCGCCTCAATTCGTTTTACGGCAAATGTCAAACGGAACTGTAGTTCGTGATTTGCCTTGTCTCACGCGTGCGACACATTGGGCATACGTGCACTGCTACCGGATAGGGTTCCGAAGCGTCGGCATATTTAACCGGGATGCGACGCAACGCCCGGCCACGCGCGGAGCGCGCGGGCTGCCCAGCGGTCAGATGGCCGCGAATATCGCGCTGCGGCGTATCGCCGGGCGCGGAAACATGTGTCGAATTCGAATCAACGCGAGCTGCGAAGTACGCCCAAGTCCGGTGCGCCGCATCGACGATCACGGTGGCATAAGGGTTTGAGGGTGCATGGCATAGCCGTTGCAATAAGCACTTCACAGCGAAGGCTGTTGCCGCCCGGTCCCAGGTTCAGGGAAGCCAGAATAAGAAGAGACCGGCGGCAAAAAGACTTCGTAGGCGCGGCTGGGGAAAGCCATTGCGTTCTACGAGGGTGCGGCGGGGCCAATAAAAAACAGATGTCATAAAAAGAACGGCGCAATGGTCGGTACAACGTACCGGTCATTGCGACCGGACGATGTAAAGGTTGACCTCGCCACTTTTTCCGTCGGTTCTGGCGGATGTGAAGGGCGGAAAAAAACAACATGTACCGCGCTCGTGGAGTCCGCGAGCGAACGGTACGCACAACAACAAGAAAACAGCGAAAGAGCAGCGACGGGGCAGCGCGCGGTCAAGGACCAACCGGGCGCGACGAAGCGGGGAGGAATGGCCGGAGTCTCCGGAGAGAGACGCGGGTTACGAGGTGGACCGGGCGCCGTGTCCGCGAAGTTGCGGACACGGCTCACCTGGACAGAGCGGTAGAAGAAGCACATTTTTTCGGGGGTTGTCATGACCAGACAGATCACCAAACCGGCCGGCACAGTACGGCCGATTCGTCAAAGCACGACTCACTCAGTGGGCGTTTTCTATCAACGGCATATCGCCGCGCCGCGCGCTTTGTTCGCCGCTGCGCCGGTCGATCTGACTACGCTGGTGATTGCCGAGGCGATCAAGCGCCGGGCGCAAGCGGAGATCCAGCGCGAGGCGCTGCGCGACTCGGTGTATGAGATGCCGGTGTCGCAGGAACGAAACTACGAGCGCGGTGCGGACATTCATCCGTCCGATGCCGACGACTAAAACGAACCTCGACCGCTGTCGCGGCGGCTTCGCCAACCGAACGCGCCAGACCGGCGGAGAGCCGACATGATCGACATCTTCCTGATTTCATCCAGCATGGAGCGTGCGCCGCAAATCGTCGCTCGCCTCGAAGCAAGCGGCGTGGCGTACCGGCTGCGCACCGCTCAGGGCACAGCCCGGCAAGTGCGGGCGCACGACCGTGCGATTCGGAGCGCCGATATGCTGATCGTCGACGACGCCGATCTGAGCGCGCGCGATCTGGACGGCGTCGAGGAAGCGCTGGCTTGCACGCCCGCCCTGCATTGCGTGCTGATGACGGCGGCGCCGTCCACCGCCTTGCTGGGCGTGGCGATGCGCGTCGGCGTGCGACACGTGTTGTCGTGGCCGGCCGACGCCGACGAGATCACCATCATTCTCATCCAGGCCGACGCGCGTAAAAACGCCACTAGCCGTCGCGCCGGCCGCGTCGTTTCGCTTGCTTCGAGCAAGGGCGGCAGCGGCACCACGCTGATCGCCGTGAATCTCGCGTATTCGCTGGCCGCGCTGAGCAACCGGCGTGTGCTGCTGATCGACCTGAGCCAGCAATTCGGCGACGCCAGTCTGCTCATGGCCGACAAACCGCCGCCCACCACACTTGCCGATCTCTGCTCCCAGGCGGAGCGCCTCGACGCCGCACTACTCGAATCCTGCGTGATGCATGTCCACGCGAATCTCGATGTGCTGGCGGGCGCAGGCGACCCGCTCAAGGCAGCCGAACTGCTGCCCGCGCAGTTGGAATGCATTCTAACGCTGGCGCGCGAGCGCTATGACGCGGTGCTGATCGACGTCGGGCAGAGCCTGAATCCGATGACGATCCACGCACTCGATCGCAGCGATGCGATTTGCATGGTGGTGCGCCAGAACCTGCTGTACTTGCACGGCGGGCGCCGCATGCTCGATATTTTCAGGGAACTGGGCTATCCGGCCAGCAAGGTGCGGGTGGTGGTGAATCACTACGACAAGAACGCCCAGATCAACCTGTCGACGCTCGAACAGACCCTTGGCGCGAAGGTGGCGCATCAGCTTCCGCGCGACGACAAGCAGGCCAACGACGCGCTCAGCCGCGGTGTGCCGCTGGTGACGTCGGCGAGAGACAGCACGCTAGCGCAAGGCATCAGCCTGCTGGCGGACATGCTGTGGCCGGCGAGCGCCGAGCGCCGCAAAGGCGTGCTCGGCCGGTTGTTCGCGTCGCGACCGAACGTGCCGCCGCAGCTCAAGCCGGGGCATTGAACCCATCCTGTCGAGCGGGACACACCAGTTGGAAGCAAATCCGCACGTCCATCGGCTGATCTGGACAGCGGACGCGTGCCGCTGCTACGCTGCGACACCAGAGGCCGGCAGCCCGTGGCGCAGCCGACTCAAATAATAATTCGCATATCGAACGAGTCTGCAATGACATGGACCGCTCATGCTCGCGCCCTCAGTGGAAGTGCTTCGTTGCCCCGAACCTATCGCGCCGATCGAAGCAAGGCGCGGTTCGGTGTGTTTTGACGGTGTATCGTGTCGTTGTGGCCGGCCGGATGCGCGGCCCGTCTGCTTACTTTTCAGAGCGCCTATGAGCGCAGCATTGTCCATGCAAAACGAGTCCAGCGGTCTCAACGATATCGCGTCGATTCTGTCCAATCCGATTCTCAACACGGATTCGTACAAGGCGTCGCACTACCTGCAGTATCCGCCCGAAGCGTCGGCGATGTTTTCATACATCGAATCGCGCGGCGGGCGCTACGACCGCACGCTGTTCTTCGGCCTGCAGATGCTGATCAAGGAATACCTGTGCAGCCCGATCACGCCGGCCATGATCGAGCAGGCGAAAGCATTCTTCACGGCGCACGGCGAGCCGTTCAACGAAGCGGGCTGGCGCTACATCGTCGAACACCACGGCGGTTATCTCCCGGTGCGCATCCGCGCGGTGCCGGAGGGCTCGGTCGTGCCGACGCACAACGTGCTCGTCACGGTGGAATGCGACGACCCGCAGGTGTTCTGGCTGGCGTCGTATCTGGAGACCATGTTGCTGCGCGTGTGGTATCCGATTACGGTTGCGACGCAGAGCTGGCATCTGCGCGAGACGATCCGCGGCTATCTGCTGAAGAGCAGCGACGACCTCACGCAATTGCCGTTCAAGCTGCACGACTTCGGCGCACGTGGCGTGTCGAGCGCGGAATCGGCGGCGATTGGTGGCGCGGCGCATCTCGTCAGCTTCATGGGCTCGGATACCGTGCTCGGTGTAGTCGCGGCGAACCACTACTACAACGAGACGATGGCGGCGTTTTCCGTGCCGGCGGCGGAACACAGCACGATCACCTCGTGGGGCCGCGAGCGCGAAACCGACGCGTTTCGCAACATGATCGCGCGGTTCGGCAAGCCGGGCGCGATCGTGTCGGTGGTGTCCGACTCCTATGATCTGTTCGCCGCACTCGACGCCTGGGGCAACGAGCTGAAGCAGGCCGTGCTCGACTCGGGCGGCACATTGGTGATCCGGCCCGACTCGGGCGATCCGCAAACCATCGTGCTGCAAACGCTGCGGGCATTGGAGGCGTCGTTCGGATCGGCAGTGAACGGCAAAGGGCGGCGGGTGCTCAACACTGTGCGGGTGATCCAGGGCGACGGCGTGAATCCCGATTCGATAGAAACGATTCTCGCCGCCATGGACGAAGCCGGCTTCGCCGCGGACAACATCGTGTTCGGCATGGGCGGCGCGCTGTTGCAGCAGATCAATCGCGACACGCAGCGCTTCGCGATGAAGTGTTCGGCGATCCGCTTAGGCGACGAGTGGCACGACGTGCTCAAGGATCCTGTCACGGACGCCGGAAAGCGCTCGATGAAAGGGCGGCTGACGCTGCTGAGGAATCGCCACACGGGCGAGTATCGAACGACCACGCTACCTATTGCCTGGGATGAGCGCACGGTCGCGAGCGATTGGGAAGACGCGCTGGTGACGGTGTTCGATTCCGGCAAGCTGCTGATCGATATGTCGCTTGCCGAAATCAGGAGCCGCGCTCACGCGCACGAAGGCTAGTGCGCCGCGTCGCTCGCTGGCCAGACCGCAACGCCCGAAGCGCGGACATCGATCCTGCACGGTGCGCCTTCGCGCAGGCGGGTATCTTCGTTGGCAATGTCGAAGCGGACGCCGGCGATATTCACGCGGACATAGCGCTCGCCGCGCCGTAGTTCGACCGCATCGACCACGCCCGCATGCGTGCCGTCTTGCCCGACAACAATCGCATGTGACGATACGCGCCACATGACACGCTCGCCGACGGGCAGAGCGAGCCCGCTGTCGCCGGTTCCGATCACGAAGCCCGGCGCGATCTCGACCTGGCCCGACGCGCTCATCACACCTTCGCCGACGTTATGCAAGCCGAGCAGACCGGCCACGCGCATCGACGCCGGCCGTTCAAACACGGCGTCGATAAAGCCCGCTTGCAACACACGGCCCTGTTCAACCACCAGCACTTCATCAGCCAGCAACGCGGCTTCATCGGGATCGTGCGTGACGATAATCGTCACCGCCGCGATCTCGCGCTGCAACGCGCGCAAGGACTGCTGCAAACGGCGGCGCCGCGGCGTGTCCAGCGCGGCGAACGGCTCGTCGAACAGCAGCAGTTCGCTATGCCGTGTCAGCGCGCGCGCGAGCGCGACGCGCTGCCGCTGGCCGAACGACAGTTGATGCGGCAGTCGTGCAACCAGTTGCGCGAGACCCAGATGATCGAGCCAGTAACGCGCGCTCGCCGGATCGGCATCGACGGAAAAGGCCAGTTGCTGCGCGACCGTCATGTGCGGAAACAGGCCGTAGTCTTGCGGCATGTAGCCGATCTGCCGGCGTTCCGGCGGCAACGTATTCAATGGCGTCGCGCCGAGCGTCACGCTGCTCGTTGCGTTGGATTCGAGTCCCGCGATCAGACGCAGCGCCAACGACTTACCCGAACCCGACGGCCCGATGATCGCGAGGCGCCGCGTCGCCGGCGTCCATGCGAGATCGAGATTGAACGCGCCCAGTTGTCGTCGCAAATGGAAAGCGAGGCGCAGGTCCGCTGTTTCGCCGCCACTCGAAGCCGTCAGGCCCACGCCGGGTGCGAGCGTGTCGTCGCCGTTTTCGGTTTGCTCGAGCGCGGTCTTTTGCCGAAGGCTGTAGATCGACAGCGCCGCGCAGACGATCGCGATGGCGAGCGTCGGCAGCAGCAGGGGCATCATCGCCGGCAACCCCTGGCCGCCGAATACGACGTACGTGTAGACCGGCAACGAGTACGGGTGATAGGCCACCATCACGGTCGCGCCGAATTCGCCGAATGCGCGCAGCCACGCGAGCGCGAGTCCCGCGCGAATCGCCGGCCATGCGACCGGCAGCATGACGCGGAAAAAGCGGCTGCCGGCGTGATGGCCGAGCGTCGCGGCGACGTCGTCGAGTATCGGATCGACGGCGGTAAACGCGGACTTGGCGGCGATGATCAGGAAGGGCGCGGCGACGAAGACTTCCGCGAGCACGATCCCCGCGAACGAATCCGTCAGTACGCCGTTGGTGAAGCGGCCGACCCAGCTATACGGGCCGAGCAGAAACAGCAGCAGCACACCGCTGGTGAGCGGCGGCAGCGCCAGCGGCAACTGCACGACAAAGCCGAGCAGCGCCACCTTGCGCGAGTTCGAGCGCGCGAGGAAATAGCCCAGCGGCACGCCGCCCAGCAGAATCGCGAGCGAGGCGACGCTCGCGCTCGCGGCGGAAACGCCGACCGCCGACCACGTCGCGCGCCAGTCGACATTGGCCCAGTCCGCCGCGCCGAGTTGCGGCACGCTCGCCACGAACGGCGCGCACAGATAGATGGCCAGCAGCGCCGCCAGCCACAGCAGCGGACGCGCAGCGGTACGTTTCATCGCGCTTACTGCGCGGCGTCGATTACGGCTTGCACCGACGGCGGCATGGCTTGTACGTTGCCGCTCACGGTCGGTTTGATGACGTCCACGCCATGTTGCTTGAGCAGCGCGCGGCCTTGCGTGCTCAACAGGAAGTCGACGAAGCTGCTCGCGCCTTCACGATTCGGCGCGTCGCTGAGAATGGTCAGCGTGTAGCTGGCCTTGGCCTGCAATTCGGGTGCGGGGCGGATTGCAGGAATCTTCAGGTCGGACGTTTCGGTGGAGTAGAAAAAGCCGGCGTCGAGCTGGCCGGATTGCAGACGGCCCACCAGCGTTTCCTCAGGCAACACCTGTTCGGGGTTTTCTGCGGCGCCAAGCGTTTTCTCGACGAGGTCCGGTTGATGGTAGAGCGCAGCCGCCCTGGTCACCATCTCGACGGTGAACGCGCCCTTCGGGTCGAGCTTCGGATCGGTCCGCCCGATGCGGATGCCCGGCTGCTGCAGCACCTGGTCCCAGCGCTTGCTCCTGAACTGCGGCGCGAATCTGCTCTGCGGGTTGTAGCCGATCATCAACGGCGATTCGGCGAAGTTCACGTACCACGTGACGTGATCGCCGTTTGCCGCCCCCGTCAGACCGTCATTCACCTTGGGGCTCGCGCTGATGAATACGTCGCCGCGGCGCAGTTTGCCCTTGATCTCGTTGGCGATCTTGTTCGAGCCCGCCGCGTAGCCGCGAAAATGCTGGCCCGTGGCTTTCTCGAATGCCGGGCCGATGCCGCGCTCCATCAGATTGACGAGCGAACCGGCGTACAGCACGTTGACTGTGTTGTCCTGCGCGAACGCGGGCACGGTCGTCACGATGCCGGAAACGACCACGACAGGAGCGACGAGAGAAGCGAGCAGCTTGCGAATCATGCGATAACCCCGATGCGTTATTAAGAGCGCTATATTACGACGTCCTCGCGTTGTCTTGTGTGACGACGCTGCCCCGAGTTAATTGAGCGGGAGGCGTCCACACGCTCCACGCCCTATTGCTCATACACGCCAGCGCCACGGTCCGTGGGGACGACGCGCAGTGTCTCGCGGCGATCATCGCTCATGCCTGTTTGCGCCCGGATCATCTGTGGCGCGATCTCGGTCTCGCCGGCCGCGACGAAGTCACGTGGATGTTGACGCGTTATTTCCCTACGCTCGTCGCGTTGAATACCGCTAACCTGCGGCGGAAGAAATTCCTCGCCGAACGACGCGCGCTGTCATTGGGTTTGCAGCCAGGGCGAGCGCCAGGTTGTCCGGCTGCGAAGACTACGGGCATTGCATCCCGGCGCTTCAAGCATGACTGTGCGGCCGTTCGTGTATGCTTTCGCGCATGGCTGACACCCCAAAAAACACCCCCGCGCCAGCGGCAAAAAAAGCCGCGAAAACGCGCCCCGAAGTGCGCTTCAGAATGCGCATCCGTAGCGCGGACGCGGTCGCGCTCGGGCCGGGCAAAGTCGAATTGCTCGAAGCCGTGCGCGAATTCGGCTCGATCTCGGCGGCGGCGCGCAGCCTCGATATGTCGTACCGGCGCGCGTGGCTGCTGATCGACGAACTGAACCGCTCGCTCAAGTCGCCGGCCACGCATTCGGAGCAGGGCGGTCAGAGCGGCGGCGGCTGTACGCTCACGCCGGTGGGAGAAACCATCATTCGCCTGTACCGCGACGTCGAAGTCGAGGCGCAGCGCAGTTGCGCGAAACAGATCGCCGAGTTGACCAGGCTGATCCGCTCCTGAGCCGCCGGGTTCGTGAACAGAGCTCGCTCAGCCGTGCCGCAGGTAAAACACCGGAGTTGGCGGATTGCCCAGTTGCGCGAGATTTTCCGGATACAGACGGGCCATCAATTCGACAAAGCTCGCTACGCTGGCCGTGCGCAGCGGGTGATACCGGATCTGATGGCGTTCGCAGACGCGCTTGAGCATGTTCATCGAATCGTGGTCAACGCAGTCGACCGGGAACACGACGAGATCCGCGCCCGGCAACGCCGCGGCAAGCAGGCCCTTGCGATCTTCCACCCCGCCGTCGTGCACGATGAGTTCGCCGCCTACCGCTTCCACCAGTCGCTTGAGCGCGGCGTTCGAACCTGGCCTGCCGCCCACGTACACGATCCGTTTGCCTTGCACGCTGTCGAGGCTCGCCCGGCGCGTGCCGGCTCCGCTCACCGCGTCGGCTGCATCCAGCGTCGCATGTTCGAGGGCGTCGCATTCGCTTTGCACGAGTCTGAGCAGCGTCAACGTTTGATCGTGGCTCCGGCGTAGCGCGAGTGCTGCGGCCTGTTCCTGCAGCGCGCGGTGTTCCGCGGCCTCGCGGCGGCTCGTGTGCAGGGCGACACGCTGATCGGCGTCGGCCAGTTTGTCGCGCAGCCGTTGCGCTTCGGCTGCGAGATCGGCGGCATCGGCGGGGATCTGGCGGGTTGAATGCGCCGTGAGTTGGGCGATCTGTTCGTTGAGCGCCGCAATCCGCGCGTCGCGTTGCAAGCTGAGCTCCTGCAAGCGGCTCTGCTGACGCTCGATTTTTTCCTTCAAGGCGGCGTTTTCCTCTTCCAGCGCGACCAGCCGGCGTATGTCCGCGCGATTGGCCGCGCCCACCAGATGCGACAGCATGTGCAATTCGCCGAATGCCTTCTGACGGACGGGCAGGGTCGCGAACGGATGCGTCATCAAGGCCCAGTAGGCGGGCGGAATGTCGCCGCTCTTCAGCGCTTCGTCCCAGAGATTGAGCAGATCGACGTCGTCGGCGGCTTTGTCGAAGCGGCGGATCGCGCCCGCATAGCGTTCGTCGAGCAATTTGTGCAGCGCCTTGGCGGCCGCGCCGCCTGCGATCGCGAGTTCGACCGCCGCGTGATGAATCTCGAGATCGCTCGCGTCGCGGCGGTCGAGTCCCTTGAATTTGGGCACCAGCTTGCGCAATTCATGCGTGCTCAGACACGTGCCGATGATCGAGCAATGCAAATGGCTGTCGAGTTCGGCGAGACGCGCGCGCCGTTTGGTGTTCGAGAACGATACTTTGGCGGGAACGCAGCACGCGTCGGTGACGTGCATGCCGGTGCCGGCAAGTTCGTCGCCGGACAGTTTCAGACGCGTGGGCTGGGCGAGGCGGAACGGGGGCGTGTGCATGGGAATCTCGAATCCGGTTCGTGTCAGGCGGGTTGAACGTGCATGTGAAGCACATGGCGCACGTTCGCCCCGCGAGTGCGGTCGACGATATATTCGGGAAGATATAACGGTGGGCGCGAGAGAACGTTCATCTGCGGATGTCGCGAATCAATCGTTTGAAGGAGTGAGGGCGGGTTCGGCGACGCGCGCTTTGCGTCGGGGCGCCGTGCCGCCCGCCGGGCTCCGGGCAACAGCCGGGCGCGGGCCGGCTACCGGACTCGTCGCGCTCGCCGCGCGTGCGTGCTGTTCGAGCACATGCCCGACGCACAGGCCCACGAAGGCCGCATCGAGCCGTTCGAGTTCGGCGACCACCTTGCGCAGCGCAGTCAGGTCGTTGCTGAAGGTGTCGCAAAAGATCGCGTCGCGCAGTTGTTCGGCGCAGCGTGCTTCTTCGATCGCCGCTTTCAGGTCGTGCAGACGCGCGAACGCCGCGGCGCTCGCCCGTTCGGCGAGGATCGACAGCAACTGGTGCAGTGAATGCGAGCCCGACGTGCCGACCGAGGCGAAATTCAACGGGTCGTCGGTGAGCATCAGCACGAAACGCTGCACGCTGCCGTAGAGACGACGGTAGGCATCGACGACATCGCGGATCGATTCGGCGCGGCCACGCTCGGACGCCGCCTTCACAGCGACGATGGTCGACGAAAGCTCGTTGGGCGAGCGCCCGAGGCGTCCGGCCGGGGCGGATAAGATGGATCGACTGCGCACTGCTAGTGGCTCCTGTTGGCTCTTACTGGCTCGTTTGGCCTCGTCGCGCGCGGCTCACGGACGTACCGAAGAACGCGCCGCCACGCACCACGAAGCGTACCGTGATATTCAGCAGGATATAACGAAAAGCGACCCGCGTGCTGAACAGAAGCTGTGGGCCGGCCGCAGCGAGGCCGCGCGGATGCGTGGCGCGGCGTCGAACGGCCAGGCACGCCGCAATGCCCATTGGGCCCGTTTTCCGATATCGTGTGCGGCGTGCCCGCCGTCGAATGATCGCCGGGCGCTTTTCCGGATCGACTTCGAAAACGGCCAACGCACCCCATCAAAACAATGAGCCATCCCAACGCCAACACCAACACCGATCTGATCCAGCGTTTCTACACAGCGTTCCAGCAACGCGACGCCGAAACCATGGTGGCCTGTTACGCGGACGACGTCGTCTTCAGCGACCCCGCGTTCGGCGAGCTACGCGGCGAGGAAGCGCGCGATATGTGGCGCATGCTGGTGGCGCGCGCGCAAGATTTCTCGCTGACGTTCGAAGGCGTCGAAGCGGACGAGCGCAGCGGCCGCGCCCACTGGATTGCGAGTTATCTCTTCAGTCAGACAGGGCGCGCGGTGGTCAACCGCATCGACGCCCGTTTTGTGTTCCGCGACGGACGCATCGTCGAACATCGCGACAGCTTCGATTTGTGGAGCTGGACGCGCCAGGCGCTCGGCCTCAAGGGGACGCTGCTCGGCTGGTCGCCGCTCGTGCAGCGCGCTATCCGGGCGCAAGCGCGAAAGGGCCTCGAACTCTACCGGCGGCGTCAACAGCGCACTTGAGCAGCGTGCCGCGCAGTCGGGCCTAAGACCGCCTGCTTGCTATCATTCAGCCACGTGATGCTGAATTTCTTCGAGCGGACGAATGAGGAATGCTATGCCAGTAGTGGATGCCGCATGGGAAGAGTGGCTGAGCAGCAACGTGGCGCGCGGCTGCAGTCCCGATTCGATGGTCGACGCCATGGTGCAGGCCGGTTTTGCCACCGACGCCGCGCGCGCGGCCGTGCACAGGACCTTCGGCCAAGACCCGGCTAAAGCGGCGAATCCGGCCTTTGCCGCGGCGGCCGCGACCGAGGCGGCGCTCGCCAAAGCCGCGCCACGAACGTACCAATACGATGATCCGCCCGTCGCGCGCGGCAATCTGATCCGCGCGCACGATCGCGACGTGCGTGTGCTGATGCGCTGCGAGCGTCCCCAGGTGATCGTGTTCGGCGACGTGTTGTCGCCGGACGAATGCGCCGAGATGATCGAGCGCTCGCGTCATCGGTTGAAGCGCTCCACCACGGTCAATCCCGATACCGGCAAGGAAGACGTGATCCGCAATCGCACCAGCGAAGGCATCTGGTATCAGCGCGGCGAAGACACGTTCATCGAACGGATGGACCGGCGTATTGCGAGCCTGATGAACTGGCCGGTCGAAAACGGCGAAGGGCTGCAGATTCTGCACTACGGCACGACCGGCGAATACCGCCCGCACTTCGACTACTTTCCGCCGGATCAACCCGGCAGCGCGGTGCATACCGCGCAAGGCGGCCAGCGCGTCGCCACGCTGGTGATCTACCTGAACGACGTGGCGGACGGCGGTGAAACTATCTTCCCGGAAGCGGGCATATCGGTCGCGGCAAGACAGGGCGGGGCGGTGTATTTCCGTTATATGAACGCTCAGCGCCAACTTGATCCACTCACCTTGCATGGTGGCGCGCCGGTGCTCGGCGGCGATAAATGGATCATGACGAAGTGGATGCGCGAACGCGCTTACGGCTGACGCGAACCGCTTCCAGATTTTATTCAGCCGGTTGACCGGCGGCGGCAGTCGCGTTGCCGGGCGAGCCGGCGAAGAGTTGCTTCAACGCACTGCGGCCGCTTACGAAGCCCATGCGCATGATCATCAGGCCGATCGCCGCGCCGACGGTGTGATCGAGCATCGGCATGCCGGCCAGACTGCCGGCGAGTCCCAACGTCGCCACCAGCGCCGAAACCGCGTCGACGCGCGCGTGCCACGCGCTGGCCAGCAGAATCGCCGAGCCGGTGCGGGTGCCTTCGGCGCGCATATAGCGAAACAGGGCTTCCTTGGCGAACATGACGAAGCCGCTCACGGCCAGCGCGCCGATATGCATCGTGGTGCCGCCGCTGAGCGTCGAGGTTTGCGCGACGCTGGTCCAGAGCATTCCGGCGGCGGTGACCATCAGTGCGGCGGCGATGAACAGCGCGCCCAGCGCCTGCTCGATGCCGGGGTCGGCGCTGGCTCCGGCAGTGCGCGGCTGTCTTGTGGTGAGGTACAGCACGATCAGCACGACGCCGTCAGCAGCGAGGTCGCTCAAGGTGTGGATGCCGTCGGCAAACAGCCCGTCCGAATGCGCCATGACGCCGATGGCGATCTGCATCGCCGAAAGGAACGCATTGAGCAGCGCGCTGGCGAAGGCCGCCTTAAACAAGGCGGCCGCCGTCGACGGAAGCGCTGCGGGTCGCGCGCGCGGAATGCTGTGGCATGGGCTGGGGACGGTTTTTACTGTCTGTGCGGTTTCTGTTCCCGCAGCAAATTAACCATCCAACGTGGCACACCGATGACAGCGCCGCGAGGGTTCGCGGCGCGCGCTGCGCTCAGGCCGGCTTGTAGACGTCCGGGTTATGCCGCTCCATGTAACGTTCCGGCGTCGCGAGTCCTGTGAAGCCGTGCGGCTCGTATACGCGATGCGCGTCCGTCGTCACCAGCACGATCCTTCGCAAGCCCTGCAGCGACGGGCTCGCGAAAACGCGCTTCATTAAAGCGGACGCATATCCCTTACCGCGATACGCCGGCAGCACGAACACGTCGCACAGGTACGCGAAAGTCGCCTCGTCGGTGATCAGGCGCGCGAACGCGATCTGTTTGCCGTCGATATAGCCGCCGAAACACAGCGAGCCCGCGACGGCCCGCTCGAACGTCTCGCGCGGCATGCCCCTGGCCCACGGCGTTTCTCGCGACAGGAACGTATAGACCATCTCCATATCGAGAGCGGCCTTGTCATTCGAAACCGTCAGTTCGTGTGCTTGCAACGCGTATCTCCTGCCGTTTATCAACGTGCGTTCTCGTCAACCCTTGGCCGGGTCTTCGCTGCCGCGCGACCCGCCGCCGATGCTCTGGCCGGCATTGCGTGCGAGACCCATATAGCCGATCACGGATGCCAGCGTCACCACGCCCGCGAACAGAAACGCGAGACGGAAATCGTCGAGCGTGAACACGCGGCCCGTGATCTCGCCATTGAAGAACGCCGCCGCGCGCAGCGACACCGCGCCGAACGCGATGCCGAGGCCGATTGTCATTTGCGCGGCCGCGCTCCATAGCGTGCTGGCGGCGCTCATCTGCGGTTGCGCGACGTCGGCATAGGCGAGTGTGGCGAGCGTGGAGAATTGCATCGAACGCGCCACGCCATAGATGAACACGACGAACAGCACCAGCGCGAGCGGCACGTTCGGGCTCAGCAATCCGCACGCGATGATGAACACGCCGGCGACCGTCACGTCGACGATCGACACCATGCGGAAACCGTAACGCTGCAGGATGCGTGTGGTCAGCGCCTTCATGCCGAGGTTGCCGAGCGCGCTCGCGAGCAGCAACAGCCCCGACTTGAACGCCGACAAGCCGAAGCCGACCTGGAACAGCAGCGGCATCAGATAGGGCACTGCGCCGATGCCGATGCGCGTGAACGAGCCCGTCACCACCGTCACGGAAAAAGTGGGGATTTTCAGCGTCGAGACGTCGATGAGCGGATGCGGATGACGCTTCGCATGCTGGAACGCCACCACGCCCGCCAGCAAACCGCCGACGATGATCGCCCCCGCGATCCACGGATTCTCGCCGGGCTGGCTGGCCAGCTCCGCGCCGTAGAGAATCGCCGTCAACGCAGTGCCGCTCAGCAGCAGGCCGACCACGTCGAGCGGCTTGCGTTCGGTGCCGCGCAGGTTCGGCACCAGCGCGAGCGCCACGGCCATGGCGGCGAGGCCGAACGGCACGTTGAGCAGAAAGATCCAGCGCCACGACGCGTAGGTCGTGATGAAGCCGCCGATCGGCGGGCCGACCACCGGCGCGGCAATCGCCGGCCACGTGATGGTCGAGATCGCCTGCATCATGCGGCTCTTTTCGGTGCTGCGGACCACGATCAGGCGGCCCACCGGCACCATCATCGCGCCGCCTATGCCTTGCAGGAGACGAGCGGCGGTGAACTCGACGACGTTCTGCGACAGGCCGCACAACACGGAAGCCACGGTGAACACGCCGATCGCGCTGAAGAACACCGTGCGCGAGCCGCAGCGGTCGGCGACCCAGCCGCTCGCGGGGATGAAGATCGCCAGCGCCAGCATGTAGGCCGTCATGCCGAGACTGAGGCTGTTGGGGCCGACACCGAACGAGTGCGCCATCTGCGGCAACGCGGTGGCGATCACCGTGGTGTCGAGATACTCCATGAAGAAGGTGGCCGCGACGATATACGGAAGCCAACCGACGTGCGTGTTGCGTGTCTCGCTGCCGCTCATTGCGCGGCTCCTGTCGGGCGGCTTGCGGTGTCGTGCGAGCGCATTCGAGCGCCGATGCTGTGCCGGCGCTTCACGCGCGATGGTTGGACCTTCATGTTCTTGCTACTACCTTTTGAAAACGTGTTTCCGGCATCCGGACGGGGCGGACGAGCGACGGGATCGCGGCCGCGGGTGGGGCGCACCGGCGCAGCCATCGACGATGGCAAGCGAGCGCCAGCCCTGAATCCTAACGCAATAAATGGCGCCATACCGTCTACCGCGGCGAGTGCCGCGCATGCGCGGCGGGCGGCGCACGCAGCGTGCCTGTTAGGTCGGCAAGTCAGTGGGCTTGAAAGCCCGTAAGCTCGTAAGCCCGTAAGCCCGAAAGCCCGAAAGCCCGAAAGCCCGCAAGGCCGAAAGCCCGCAAGGCCGCAAGCCGCGCGCGCCCCTGCAACGCGTCGAGCCCACACGCGCACGGAAAGCCGGCAAAGCAGCAAGCCCGCTAGCCGAGCCAATCAACCGGACACAGCGTCCTCGTCATGCTTCTCAGTCTTTCGCGGCGTACTCCCGATCCAGCTTGTCATACAGCGGCTTGTTGACGAGCCGCTGGCGTTCGCTGAACGGCGCGACCAGCGTGGCGTCCTCGTCGAGCCGGCCATTGCTCTTCAGCGTGCCGAGCGCGCGCTGCATGCCGAGCACCGCGCCTTGCAGCGCCGCGTTCGCGTACAGCACGATGCCGTAGCCGAGCTTGGCGAGCGCCTCGCGCGATTGCACCGGCGTCTTGCCGCCGATCACGATGTTGATCAGTTGCGGCTTGTCGAACAGCCCCGGCAAACGTTCGATGTCGGCGAGCGACTCGGTCGCTTCGATAAACAGGATGTCGGCGCCGGCCTCGATGAAGCGATGGCCGCGCTCGATCGCGTCCTCGATGCCGTGGACCGCGGCCGCGTCGGTGCGCGCCATGATCTGCAGATTGCCGTCTTCGCGGGCATCGACGGCCGCGCGGATTTTGCCAACCATCTCGCTCACGCTGACCACTTCCTTGCCGGAAAAGTGGCCGCATTTCTTCGGCATGATCTGGTCTTCAAACTGGATCACGTCGGCGCCGCTGCGCTCCAGCACGCGCACCGTCTGGCGCACGTTCAGCGCGTTGCCGAAGCCGGTGTCGGCGTCGACGATCAGCGGCAGCGCGACCGCGTCGCGAATCCGCGCCGTATGTTCGGCGACTTCGGCAAGGCCGATGAAGCCGAGGTCGGGCAGACCGAGCGACATATTGGTCACGCCCGCGCCCGTGATGTAGATCGCCTCGAAGCCGGCGTCCTCGATCACACGGGCGCTCATCGCATTGAAGGCGCCGGGCACGAGCAGGCCCTGGCGTTGGTTGACTTTGGCGCGGAAGGCGGCGCGGCGGGCGGCGGATTGGGTCATGACGGTGTGTCTCCTGTGAGGAAAGTCGGATAAAAGTCGCGAGCGGGATTAGGCAGAAAGCGTGCCATTCCTCCGTTCAGGCAGTTTGCCCCAAACAATCAGAGAGTTAGCCCGCAAGCGGCGGGGCGAGCGTTCGTGGCACAATGAGCGCACTGTTCCATGAAACGTTCCATGGAACGTTTCAACATAGACCGGAGCGCCGCGGTGTCTTCTTTCACGTCGTCCCTTGCGAACCCCGATCCGGGCCGCCCAGGCATCGCACTGGTGAGTATCAGCCGGTTGCAATCGCTTTGCGAGACTGTCGCGCCGCGCTACGCCGGGCGCGCGAAATTCTTCTCCGTCCGGGAGGGCTACGGCGCCGCGGTCACCGCCTTGCAAGCATACGTGGACGCAGGCTCCGTCGACGTGGTGCTCGCCGCCGGCTCGAACGGCGCTTACCTGCGCGACAACCTGAACGTACCGGTCGTGATGGTCAAGGTGAACGGCTTCGACGTACTCAGCGCGATCACCCGCGCCACGACCACATGGCCGAACGCGCAGATCGGCCTCGTGCTGCACGAAACGATCTCGCACGAACTAGCCGACCTGAGCGCGTGGCTGAAAGTCAGCCTGAAGCAGCGCGCCTACCGTTCGATCGACGAAGTGCGGCTCGCGGTCGACAGCCTCGCGGCCGAAGGCTGCAGCGTCATCATCGGGCCCGGCATGGCGTGCGACTTCGCCCAGCAGGCCGGCCTCGCGAGTGTTTTCCTGTATTCGCTCGGCGCCGTCGAAGAAGCGTTCGAGCGCTCGGTCGAACTGGCGCGCGTGAGCCGCCAGAAGGAATCGAAGCGCGTGCGCCTGAACACGATCGTGGCGCATCTACGCGACGGCGTCGCCGCTTTCGACGACGCCGGCCAGGTCGAGGCCGTCAATCCCGCCATGCTCGACCTGCTGGGTCTGGACCGCGAGCAGGACGTGCCCGCGCAAGTCGAGCGCGCCGTCGGGCCGCTGTTGCGTGAGACGCTCGAACACGACCTGCCGATCGAGGAGCGTATCGAGCAGATCGGCGGCCGCGCGCTGATCGTCAATTGCGTGCCGATCGTGGAGCAGGGCGTGCGCTCCGGCTCCGTGGTGACCTTGCAGGACGCGCTGGTCGCGCAGCGGATCGACCGCTCGCTGCGCACCAGCCAGCGCCCGAAGCATCTGGTCGCGCGGCATCGGCTGGACGATCTGATCGGCAACTCGGCGGCGCTCGAGCGCGTGCGGCGGCTGGCGCGCGCCGGTGCCGCGCACGACGCCACCGTGCTCCTGAGCGGCGAAAGCGGCACCGGCAAGGAGTTGGTCGCGCAAGGCATCCACAACGCGAGCCGGCGGCGCGGCAATCCGTTCGTCGCGTTCAACTGCGCGGCGTTGCCCGAGGGCCTGATCGAAAGCGAACTGTTCGGTCATGAGGAGGGCGCATTCACGGGCGCGCGGCGCGGCGGCAAGCCAGGGCTGTTCGAAATCGCCCATACGGGGACGATTTTCCTCGACGAAATCGGCGAAATGCCGGCGGCGCTGCAAAGCCGCCTGTTGCGGGTTCTGCAGGAGCGCGAGGTGATGAAGCTCGGCTCGGGGCGCGCCACGCCGGTCGACGTGCGGGTGATCGCCGCCACGCACCGCGATCTGCACGTGCTGGTCGAGCAGGGCGCGTTTCGCGCGGATCTGTATTTTCGTCTGAACCTGCTTCAGTTAAAATTGCCGTCGCTGCGCGAACGGCGTGACGATGTGCCGCAACTGGCGCGTCACTTGTTAAGCCGCAGTGCGATCGAGTATGGCTTGTCGGAACGCGCGCTCGAGCGGGTGCTGGCGTTTCTCGCGCCCCTGTTCGAACACTACGCGTGGCCCGGCAATGTGCGGGAGCTGGAAAATCTGTTGACGCGCGCCGCGATCTATCTCGGCGATGCAGCGGGCGTTGCCGGTCAGGATTGGCAGGCGATGTTTCCGGAATTCGGGCGCATGGAGCGGGCGGGGACCGCCAAGGCGAGTGTAAGCGGCATAAGCGGCACGAACGGCGGCGCGAATCCAGCAAACGCCGCCGCCGAGCCCGCCCTGAGCCGCATCAGTCCGAACCGCGAGGACGTGCTCCACGCCCTCGAACAGGCTGGCGGCAACCGCGCCGCGGCGAGCCGGGCGCTGGGAATCGGCCGTACTACCCTCTGGCGGCTTCTGAAGGCTGACCCACGGCGTGATAGGCAGGAGTAGCGAGATAAATAGCGTCAGACTATCGTCGTTATTAAAACACTCTGCTTTACCTATTAAGCGTCGTCTGACATACTGACTCCACTTTCCAACCACTCCGAAAGAGGACTCAGCAAAATGCCGATCATCAACAGTCAAGTCAAACCGTTCAAGGCGCAGGCTTATCACAATGGCGATTTTCAGACCGTCACGGAAGAAAGCCTGAAGGGCAAGTGGTCGGTGTTCGTTTTCTACCCGGCTGACTTCACCTTCGTGTGCCCGACCGAACTGGGCGACCTGGCCGATCGTTACGCCGAATTCAAGAAGCTCGGCGTCGAAATCTACAGCGTGTCGACCGATACGCACTTCACGCACAAGGCATGGCACGACACGTCGGACACGATCCAGAAGATCAAGTACCCGATGATCGCTGACCCGACGCTGGCAATCTCGCGCAACTTCGACGTGCTGATCGAAGAAGAAGGCCTGGCACTGCGCGGCACGTTCGTGATCAACCCGGAAGGCGAAATCAAGCTGGCCGAAATTCACGACAACGGCATTGGCCGTGACGCAGGCGAACTGCTGCGCAAGGTGCAAGCTGCGCAATACATCGCGGCTCACCCGGGTGAAGTCTGCCCCGCCAAGTGGACGCCGGGTGCAGAAACGCTGACCCCGTCGCTCGACCTGATCGGCAAGATCTAAGGTCTCACGACCTTTCGCAGTCGGCGCCTCGCGGCGCATCAGCGTGCGGATCGCTTTTCACAGTGATCCGCACGTCCCCGGACCTCGCGCGCTCTAACCGGCGCGTGCGGCGCCGGGAACCCAACACCATCGCCACGGAATCGAATAGCCATGCTTGATGCCAATCTCAAGACTCAGTTGAAAACGTACCTCGAAAAGGTTAGCAGGCCTATCGAGATCGTCGCGTCGCTCGACGACAGCGCAAAATCGCAAGAGCTGCTGGCATTGCTGAACGATATTGCGACGTTGTCGGAACGCGTCAACGTGATCGAGCGTCGTGGCGACGCCGAGCGTAAGCCCTCGTTTTCGATCGGCGAGCCGGGCAAGGACACGGGCATCCGTTTCGCCGGCATTCCGATGGGTCATGAGTTCACGTCGCTCGTGCTGGCGTTGTTGCAGGTGGGCGGCCATCCGGTCAAGCTCGAAGACGCCGTGATCGAACAGATCCGCAATCTCGACGGCGACTATCAATTTGAAACCTATTTTTCGCTGTCATGCCAGAACTGCCCGGAAGTCGTCCAGGCACTGAACGTGATGGCGCTGATCAATCCGCGCATCCGTCACGTGGCGATCGACGGCGCGCTGTTCCAGAATGAAGTCGAAGCGCGCCAGATCATGGCGGTACCGACCATGTTCATGAACGGCGAAGTGTTCGGCCAGGGCCGCAGCGGCGTGAAGGAAATCCTCGCGAAGCTCGACACCAACGCCGGGGCACGTGCCGCGAAGGAACTGGAAAAGAAGCCGGTGTTCGATACGCTGATCGTCGGCGGCGGCCCTGCGGGCGCGGCTGCGGCGATCTACTCGGCGCGCAAGGGTATCGCGACGGGCGTGGTGGCGGAGCGCTTCGGCGGTCAGGTGCTGGATACGCTGGCGATCGAAAACTTCGTTTCCGTGACGGAAACCGAGGGGCCGAAGTTCGCCACGGCGCTCGAGCAGCACGTGAAGACTTATGAAGTCGACATCATGGACGTACAGCGTGCAGAAGCGCTGATCCCGGGCCGCATCAACGAAGTGCGTCTGGCCAACGGCGCGGTGCTCAAGGCCAAAACGATCATTCTGGCGACGGGCGCGCGCTGGCGCGAAATCAACGTGCCGGGCGAACGCGAGTACCGCAATCATGGCGTGGCGTACTGCCCGCACTGCGATGGTCCGTTGTTCAAGGGCAAGCGCGTCGCCGTGATCGGCGGTGGCAATTCCGGTGTTGAAGCGGCGATCGATCTGGCGGGTATCGTGCGCGAAGTGACGCTGTTCGAGTTCGGCGCCACGCTGCGTGCCGACGAAGTGCTGCAACGCAAGCTGCGCAGCCTCGCGAATGTGACCGTCATCACGCAGGCCCAAACCACGGAAATCACCGGCGACGGCAAGAAGGTCAACGGTCTGGTCTACAAGGATCTGCGTTCGGGCGAAGTGAAGCAGATCGAACTGGAAGGCGTGTTCGTGCAGATCGGTCTCGTGCCGAACACTGAATGGCTCAAGGGCACGGTCGAGTTGTCGAAGCACGGCGAGATCGTCGTGGATGCACGCGGCGCGACGTCGGTGCCGGGCGTGTTCGCCGCCGGTGACGTGACCACCGTGCCGTTCAAGCAGATCGTGATCGCCGTGGGCGAAGGCGCGAAGGCATCGCTTTCCGCGTTCGATCACCTGATCCGCAATAGTGAAGAAGTGGAAGTGGTTGGTGAAGCTGAAGTTGCAGTAGCGGTTTAATGCAGTGGTGTGAGTAGTGGAAGTGGACGGCGGCCTTTGGGCCGCCGTTTTTGTTTACGCTTGACATCGCCCGGCATCAAGCCGGGCGGCTTTCTTTCTGACGTACCGCCCGCACCGCTCCGCGCAAGACAGCAGCCTCAACGCCGATCGATCGAATACTTCCCGGCGCCCGTCACACACAGCAGCAACAGTCCGCCGATAATGCTGATGTTCTTGTAGAAGTGAATCATATTGTCGTACTGCACCGCGCCGGTCATGTTCCAGTAATGATGGCCAATGAACGCGGTGCCGAGCGTATAAATCGCGAGCAGCAACGCAAGCGGCCGCGTAAAGAATCCGACCAGCAGCGCGATGCCGACGACGAGCTCCATCACCACGGCGATCACCGCCGACAACTCAGGCACCGGCGCGCCGCTCGACGTCATATAAGCCACGGTGCCGGAAAAACCGGTGAGCTTCGACCAGCCGAACATGACGAACAGCACCATCAACAGAACGCGGGCGACGAGGATGACCGCGTCTTTCTGATTTTCAAATAGCGTATAACGCATGATTTTTATCTCAACAGAGTAGGAAGAAAGTGGCTCGCCGGCTTGTTTCCGGCGAGCCCGTATTTAGCTCATTCGGCCGTTCAAGCCCACAACTCCGACGTCTCGATGTTGCGCAAGTCGAACACGAGAACTTCCGCGTCGTGGCCTTGCGTGAAGGTTAGCGCTTCTTCGCCGCGCACACGCGCACCATCGCCTTCCTTGAACTCGACGCCGTTCACAGTCACGCTGCCGCGCGCCACGTGGACATACGCATAGCGATCGCTCGCCAGTTCGAGCCGCGCCGTTTCGTCGCCGTCGAAGAGACCGGCATAGATCCGCGCGTCCTGTTGCACGGTCAGCGAATCGTCTGCGCCATCCGGCGAGAGCACGAGGCGCAGTACACCGCGCTTCTGGTCCGCGCCGAAGTGACGCTGCTGATAACGCGGCGTCGTACCTTTTTTCCCCGGCGCGATCCAGATTTGCAGGAAGTGCACCGGGTCGCTCTTCGAATGGTTGTATTCGCTGTGCGCGACACCGGTTCCCGCGCTCATCAACTGGATGTCGCCGGGCAGGATCACCGAGCCGGTGCCCATCGTGTCCTTGTGCTCCAACGCGCCTTCCAGCACGTACGAAAAGATTTCCATGTCGCGGTGCGGGTGCTTGCCGAAGCCTTGCGCCGGGGCAACGCGGTCGTCGTTGATCACGAGCAGGTCGGAAAAGCCGTTTTGCTTGGGATCGTGATAGCTAGCGAAGGAAAACGTATGACGCGAGCTGAGCCAGCCGTGCTCCGCGCGGCCGCGTTGATTGGCGTGTCTGATTTCAAGCATCTTTTTTCTCCTTGGGTTGTGCGATCCGGCCAGATGTTTGTCCGCGATCCATGAATGAGAGTGTAGGTCAATCCATACCGGTATAATCGCCATGGAATCGGAAACACTGTCACTGTGGAGTGGACAATAAGATGCAGCTCGATGACATGCGGATTTTCGTCGCCACGGTGGACGCGCACAACTTCACGGCCGCCGCCAACCGCCTGTCGCTGTCGAAGCAGTTCGTCAGCCGCCGGGTGATGGCGCTGGAGGAAACGCTCGGCGTGCAGTTGCTGATCCGCAATACGCGCAAGCTGGCGGTGACCGACCTCGGGCAGGAGTTTTACGAGCGCGCCAGACGCATCCTCAGCGAAGTGGAAGACGCCGAGCAGGCCATGTCGCTGCGTCGCGCCGGGCCGCGCGGGCTGCTGCGCGTGAGCGCGCCCATGTCGTTCGGCATGGCGCATCTGTCGCCGCTCGTGGCGATGTTTCTGCGCGAGCACGGCGACGTGCGCTTCGAGATGGAATTGAGCGACCGCACGGTGGATGTGGTCGGCGAAGGCTTCGACATGACGATCCGGATTGGCAGCTTGCCGGATTCCACGCTGATCGGGCAGAAGCTCGTGGATATCCGCATGGTGGCCTGCTGTAGTCCCGGTTATGCGCGACGCCGCGGTGCGCCCAAGGTGCCCGCCGACCTGACGCGCCATTCGTGTCTGTTATATGGGCACGGCGGCGCGGTGAGCTGGGAGTTCGTCGTCGATGGCGTGACGAAAGGCGTCGAGGTCCACGGGCCGTTGCGCGCCAACAATGGTGAGCTGGTGCGCGATGCGGCCGTCGCGGGCCTCGGGATTGTTCGGCTTCCTGATTTTATCGTCGCCGATGCGCTCAAAAGCGGTCAGCTCGTGCCGGTGCTCGAGGCATTCCTGCCTGCCGCCACGAGCGTCTACGCGGTGTATCCGCAGCACAGGCAAAGCTCCCTCACGATCCGGGCGTTCGTGGAATTCTTGAGGGAGCACTTGAGAAAGCGCCTGGTTTAGCCGTTGCGGAACATAAAACTGTAGCCATTCAACGCCGGCACGCCGCCGAGGTGCGCGTACAACACGCGCGAACCTGCGGGGAATTCGCCGTTGCGCACCATCTCGATCATGCCGTGCATGGATTTGCCTTCGTAGACGGGATCGGTCAGCACGCCTTCCAGGCGCGCGCACAGACGGATCGCTTCCAGCGTGCCGTCATTCGGCAAGCCGTATTCCGGGCCGCCGAAGCGCTCGTCGAGCACCACGTCCTTGCTGGTGATATCGCGTCCGAGCCCGACCTGTTCGGCGGTTTGCTTCGCGATGCGGGTGATCTGGTCGCGCGTCTGCACGGGCTTGGCCGACGCGTCGATACCGATTACACGCTCGGCGCGGCCGTCATCGGCGAAACCCACCACCATGCCGGCCTGCGTGCTGCCGGTCACGGAACACACGACGATATAGTCGAACTTGAAGCCCAGTTCAGCTTCCTGCTGGCGAACCTCCTCGGCGAAGCCGACAAAGCCGAGCCCGCCGAGCGGATGGTCGGAGCAGCCGGCCGGAATGGCATACGGCTTGCCGCCGGCGGCCCGCACGCTTTCCAGCGCATCTTCCCAGCTCCTGCGAAAGCCGATGTCGAAACCATCCGCGACGAGGCGTACATCGGCGCCGAGAATGCGCGACATCTGGATGTTGCCGACCCGGTCGTAGACCGCGTCCGAATAGTTGACCCAGTTCTCCTGCACCAGCACGCACTTCATGCCCAGATGCGCCGCCACGGCCGCCACCTGGCGCGTCTGGTTCGACTGGATCCCGCCGATCGACACGAGCGTGTCGCAACCCTGCGCGAGCGCTTCGGGAATCAGATATTCGAGCTTGCGCGTCTTGTTGCCGCCGAACGCAAAGCCGCTGTTGCAGTCTTCGCGCTTCGCATACAGATGCACTTTGCCGCCGAGGTGGTCGCTCAGGCGCTTGAGCGGCTGGATCGGCGTCGGCCCAAAGGTCAGCGGGTAGCGAGGGAATCGTTGCAGGTTCATGGCAGTTTCGTGGTCGGGTAGGTGGGACGCGAACGGCAACCGGTCGCGTTGAGCAAATGGTAGGGAAGAGAGCTAGAAATGAGCTTGCAAAAAAATTTGCTTGAGCATAGTTTTGAAAGTACAAAACCGCGATCCGTTTAAGAAATAACTGTAAATAGGACTATGAGCACAACAAAAATTCGTCGCACCCGGACAGCGGTGGCAGCCGCCGCCACCGTCCCGGCCGATCCGCTGCAGGCGCTCGACCGCATCGACCGCGCGATCCTGCGCCAATTGCAAACCGATGCGTCGATTTCGAACGTCGCGCTCGCGGCGAAGGTCAAGCTAAGTGCGCCGGCGTGTTTGCGTCGCGTGGAGCGGCTCAAGGAGTCGGGGCTGATCCGCGGCGTCGTCGCGTTGATCGACCCGAAGGCGGCGGGGGCGGGGATGCTGGTGATCATCGGCGTGGTGCTGGACCGCTCCACGCCGGAGTCGTTCGCCGAGTTCGAAAAAGCGGCGCAGAAGGTGGCCGGTTGCATGGAGTGCCACGTCGTGACCGGCGAATTCGACTACTTCATGACGATCCGCACGCGCGACAGCGACAGCTTCAATCGCCTGCACGCGGAGCAGTTGCTCTATCTGCCGGGCGTCCGGCAGATCCGCTCGTTCATGGTGCTCAAGGAAATTCTCTCGACCACGAAATTTCCACTGTAATCGCCATTGCGGCGGCCACCGGGACACAAAAAGACGCGCATGCTGTCACTTATCCCGCTCTCGTGCGACCAAGCATCGGGAACACTCGCGGGCGGCGCGGTCGGCGCCGGAACGGGTGAGCGGTACGGACTTTCCGGAGCGATCATCATGGCTTGCAACAGACGGATATTCTTCAGGTTAATCGGCGCGCTAACGCTGGCCGGCGGCGCCTCGACGTGGCGCACGGCGCGCGCGGCACAGGCGCCAGGCGGCGGCGCGGCAGCCGCCTACGAGGTTACGCACAGCGACGCCGAATGGCGCAAATTGTTGACCGACGCGCAATACCGCGTGCTGCGCGAGGCGGGCACGGAGCGCCCGTTCACCAGCCCGTTGAACGACGAGCACCGAGCGGGCACGTTCGCCTGCGCCGGGTGCAAACTGCCGCTGTTCTCGTCGAAGACCAAGTTTGACAGCGGCACGGGCTGGCCGAGTTTCTGGCAACCGCTCGATCACGCGGTTATCACGCATACCGACAAGTCGTTCGGCATGACGCGCGACGAAGTGCTATGCCGGCGCTGCGGCGGCCATCTCGGCCACGTGTTCGACGACGGCCCCAAGCCGACTGGCCTGCGCTATTGCATGAACGGTCTGGCGATGACATTCACGCCCGCAACGGGCGCGTGATTCAGACGAATCAGGATGGACCTCATGAACTTCCACAAACGCATTGACGGCAGTCCGGCGCGCTCGCGCGTGGCGGCGATTTCACTCTCGGTCGGACTCGGCGCGCTCGCGCTGCTGCTGGCCCAGCGCATGGCGTTTTCATCGGAGGCCGCCGTCGTGATCGCGCCACCGGCGCTCGACGAACCGGTGTCCGCCGCGACCGCGCACGAAGAAACCGCGGTCTTCGCGGGAGGCTGCTTCTGGGGCGTGCAGGGCGTGTTCCAGCATGTGCGCGGCGTCACGAAGGCCGTCTCGGGGTACTCGGGCGGGCAGCGCGACACCGCGCAGTACGAAACGGTCAGCGGTGGCGAGACGGGGCACGCGGAGTCGGTGCAGGTCACGTTCGACCCGACCAAGGTCACTTACGGCCAGTTGCTGCAGGTGTATTTCTCCGTGATTCAGGACCCGACCCAATTGAATCGCCAGGGGCCGGACAGCGGCACGCAATACCGCTCGGCGGTGTTTCCGCTGAACGACACGCAGCGGCGCGTGGCGCAAAGCTATATCGCGCAACTCGACAAGGCGCGCGCCTTCCCGGCGCCGATCGTGACGAAGACCGAGCCGTTCAAGGGCTTTTATCCGGCCGAGTCGTATCACCAGAACTATCTGACGTTGCACCCCAACTCGGCGTATATCGCGATCAACGACATGCCGAAGGTCGCCAACCTGAAGCGTCTGTTCCCGAATCTGTACCGCGACAAGCCGGTGCTGGTCGAGGCATCGCAGTAGGCCACGAGAAGGCTGGCGTGGCGTCTTGCGGCGCCGGCCGCGCCTTGTTCACTGCATCTGCGTTAGCATCCGCATGCGCGTATTCGTCTCTTCGTGTCTTCGTCTTCCGCCGATCCGAGCCCGTTCTCCAGCGACTAGGCCCGCATTTTGCAAGAGTGCGTCCATCGGCAAATCTTTCGTGCCGCTCTGTTCAGACAAAAGCCGCTATTTACAGGCTTTCTGACGGATGCGGCTCCTGAGATTGCCGAGCGATACGTGTCGTTCGCTGAAAAAGTTACATGCCGCAAGTAGCAACGCGGCGGTCGCCCTGGTGCTTTTTATCCCTCGCGGATCCCGGGGCGAGAACATAACCCTCTTCGCATAGGCGAGATCGGAGGCTTCTGGTGTTTAACAGCCGTAGAAAGCGGGGCGGTAAGCTCCGCAATAAACAAACAGGCATCGCGGCATCCTCCCTGATGGCCGTGGCCATCGGCGGCGTTGCCGTCATTCCGCATTCGGCCTCGGCGCAAACTCCCTCGCCGCTGGGCGAATGGCAATATTCGGTCGGCATTCCATTGCAGAAGATGTGGCAGCCCAATATTCCGGACTGGCAGGTGCGGGTTGGCGCGGCGACATCGTTCCAGCCGCGCTATGAGGGTTCCGACCGGTATCACCTGATGGCGGGACCGAGCGTCGACGTGCGCTATAAGGATCTGTTCTTCTTCTCGAGCGGCGAGGGTTTTGGCGTCAATTTTGCGCAAGGCGAGAACTGGCGCGCGAGTCTTGCCACTGTCTACGACCTGGGACGCCGCGGTCATGACGATCCGCAAGAGTTGGACGGCCTCGGCAATATCAACCCGGCGCCGGGCGTCAAACTGTCGGGCGAGTACGTGATCTCGCAGGATTTCCCGCTCGTGCTGCGTGCCGACGTCAGGCGCTATTTCGGCGGCTCGAACGGCTGGATCGGCGATCTCGGCGCCTATATGCCGATGCCGGGCAGCACCAAAAAGTTCTTCTGGTTCGCCGGTCCGAACGTGACGCTGGCGGATTCCACTTACATGAATAGCTGGTTCGGCGTGAATCAGACCCAGGCGGCGAATTCGAAATACTCGCAGTACCACGCCAGCGCGGGATTCAAGTCGGTGGGCTTCGGCATCAGCGCGATATGGCTGTTCGACAAGCACTGGTTCGCCACCGCGGACGGCGCCTTCGAACAACTCGTGGGCAGCGCGGGCAATAGTCCGGTCACGCACCGCAAAGCCAACGGCGTAGCCGACATTTCGATCAACTACCGCTTCTGATCGCGCGCGCTCGCGCATCCATCAATGCACGGCGGCGCGCCATTCGCGGCGCGCCCGCCGCATAGCCCATTCATTACCGCTCAGCTATCACCAAGCGTGACTAGCCGCGCGCCCGCGCGGGTATATCGATTGCTGCTCTATCTGGTTGCGTCAGACCGGATTTCCCCACCGGCACGCCCCCGAACGCAAGGAGCAGATTCTCATGGCAGGTAAAACGAATACGCAGAAGCCCGCAGCGAAGGACGCGCAGGCGACTAACCCGCAAGTGGATCCGAAATCGAAGGATCTCGAACAGTTTCGAGTCAGCCCGGAAGGCCAGGCGCTGAGGACCAATCAGGGCGTCAAGATCTCCGACAATCAGAACAGCCTGCGCGCCGGTCCCCGCGGCCCCTCGCTGCTCGAAGACTTCATCATGCGTGAGAAGATCACGCACTTCGACCACGAACGCATACCCGAGCGCATCGTGCATGCGCGTGGCTCGGCAGCGCATGGCGTGTTTCAGGTCTACGAGTCGATGAAGGAATACACCAAGGCCGCATTCCTGCAGGACCCCGCTGTCCAGACGCCGGTCTATGTGCGCTTTTCCACGGTGCAAGGCCCGCGCGGTTCCGCCGATACGGTGCGCGACGTGCGCGGTTTCGCCGTGAAGTTCTACACGCAGGAAGGCAACTACGATCTGGTCGGCAACAACATGCCGGTGTTTTTCATTCAGGACGCCATCAAGTTTCCCGACTTCGTGCACGCCGTCAAACCGGAAGCCCCGAACGAAATGCCGACCGGCGGCTCCGCGCACGACACCTTCTGGGACTTCGTTTCGCTGGTGCCCGAGTCCGCGCATATGGTGCTGTGGACCATGTCGGACCGCGCGATTCCGCGCAGCCTGCGCACCATGGAAGGCTTCGGCATTCACACTTTCCGTTTCGTGAATGCGCAAGGCAAGGGACGCTTCGTCAAATTCCACTGGCGCCCGGTGCTGGGTTCGTATTCGCTGCTGTGGGACGAAGCGCAGAAACTGGCCGGCAAGGATCCGGACTTTCATCGGCGCGACCTGTGGGAGTCGATCGAAGCGGGCAACTTCCCTGAGTTCGAACTGGGCGTGCAGATCATTGAAGAAGCCGACGAGCACAAATTCGATTTCGACTTGCTCGATCCGACCAAGCTGATTCCGGAAGAACTCGTGCCGGTCAAGATCATCGGCAAGATGACGCTCAATCGCAACCCGGACAACTTCTTCGCCGAGACCGAACAGGTGGCGTTCCATCCGGGCCATATCGTGCCGGGCATCGACTTCTCGAACGATCCCCTGTTGCAAGGCCGTTTGTTCTCGTACACGGATACGCAGATCAGCCGGCTGGGCGGCCCGAACTTTCACGAGATTCCGATCAACCGGCCGGTGTGCCCGTTCAATAACAATCAGCGCGACGCGATGCACCGCCAGGCGATCAATGTCGGCCAGGCTTCGTATGAACCGAATTCGCTAAGCGGCGGCTGGCCGAAGGAAACCGATCCGGCGCCGTCCGACGGCGGCTTCGAAAGCTATCAGGAGCGCGTGGAAGGCACCAAGATCCGTGTGCGCAGCGAATCGTTCGCCGATCATTTCTCGCAGGCCGCGCTGTTCTATAACAGCATGTCGCAGCCTGAGAAAGACCACATCGCCGCGGCCTATCAATTCGAACTCGGCAAAGTGACGAAGCCGGAAATTCGTGCGCGCGTGGTGAACGAGATTCTCGCCAACTTCGACGCGGGACTCGCGGCGCAGGTGGCCGAAGGCCTCGGTTTGCCGGCACCGAAGAAAGGCACGACGAAGCTGAGCGGGCCCAAGGAATCGCCGGCGCTGAGCCTGCTCAACCGGGTGCGGCCGGGCATCAAGACCCGCAAGATCGCGCTGCTGGCCGCGCCGGGTTCCGATGGCGCCGCGATCAAGGAACTGCAGACGGCGCTGCAGGGCGAAGGCGCGGTGCCCATGCTGATCGCGCCAACGCTTGCCGCGATCGACGGCATGGCGCCGGACGCCACGATTGCCGGCTTGCCGTCGATCATGTTCGACGCGGTGATCGTGGTGGGCGGCGACAAGGGTGCGAAGACGCTGGCCGGATCGGGCGACGCGCGGCATTTCGTGCTCGAGGCGTTCAAGCATCTGAAGGCGATCGCGGCGATCGGCGCGGGCCGTGACGTGCTCGCTGCCGCGCACTTGCCCGATCATGCCGACGGCGTCGCAACCGGCGACGACAAGCAGGCCGCCGACGTGCTGAAGGCCTTCATCAAGGCGGCCGAGCAGCATCGCGTGTGGTCGCGGGCGAAGCAGGCCGAGACCGTGCCGGCTTGAGCGTTCGGTGAGCCGTCAAAAGACCTGGCTGGTTCGCACTGGCCAGGTCTTTTTTATTGCAGCCTAAAGAGCGCGCTAAGGATTCACCCGCGCGCCATGCAGCCGATGCGTATTCTTCGGCGCGGCGGCAGCGGAAGCCGCGGCCGCCGACACGCCCGCCGGACCTTCGGGGATATCGTTTGGACGCGACGTCTGCACCGTCTGCGGATACAGCACGAGCAACTCGCGCAGCACGCCGTTGGTCCAGCCGAAGCCATCCTGCAGCGGATACTCGCCGCCGCCGGCCGAGACGCCCGGCGTAGCTGCGTCGATATCGTATTTTTCGACGAGCTTGCCCGTGTGCTGGTAGTACGACACATTGGTCCTGATCCAGCGAGTCGCGATGGTTTGCGCGAGCGCCATTTCGCTATAGCGCCGCAGGCCGATCACAGCCAGATACTGCAACGGCGCCCAGCCGTTCGGCGCGTCCCACTGCTGGCCCGTCGCCGTTTGCGTGGTGGCGAGCCCGCCCGGGCGCAGCAATTCGCGCTGCAATGTCGCGGCGACAGTTTTCGCCTGCTGACGGGTCGCTATGCCCGTATACAGCGGATAGACCGTCGCGGCCGTAAGCCGGTGCGTGAGCATGTGATGCACGAAGTCGTAGTCGCCGAATGCCTGCAGTTGCGGATCCCACAGCACGCGGCGAATCGCTTCGGCGCGCGCGGCGGCGCGCTGTTCCATATTCTCCGCATGCGTGACGTCGCCGCGCAGACGATAAGCCCTGGCAAGCGTGCGTTCCAGATCGGCCAGCAGGCAATTCAGATCGACGGGCACGAGCGAGGTCACGTCCACGGTGGCGAGCGTCTTGCCGTCCGCAAACCAGCGCGAACTGAAATCCCAGCCGGTTTCGCCGCCCGCTCGCAGATTGCGCCACAGATCCGCGGAATCGCGTTGCGGCGTCTGCTGCGCGGTGAGCACGTCTTCGCGATACGACTCGTCGCGCGGCGTGGCGCGTTCGTCCCAATAGCGGTTGAGCAGCGTGCCGTCCGGCAGGCGCACCACGTGCCGGTTGGCGTGGCCGGCGGGCAAGCCGTCGGCGCCGTCCATCCAGTAGGCGTACTCGCGCTGCAACTCGGGCAGATACTGCGCGTAGATCGTGTCGCCATCTTTTTCGGCGACGAGCTGCACCATCTGCGCGAAGAACGGCGGTTGCGAGCGGCTCAGGTAATAGGTGCGGTTGCCGTTTGGAATATGGCCGTACCGGTCAATCAGGGTTGCGAAGTTTTTCAGTTCATCGACAACCAGCGCATGTTGTCCGCTCTGTTCGAGTCCGAGCATGATGAAGTACGAGTCCCAGTAGTAGATCTCGTCGAAGCGGTCGCCCGGCACGATATACGCGTACGGCAGCGGCAGCAACGAGGACCATGGGCTCGCGGTCGCATCCGGCTCGCGGCGCAGCACGTTCCAGAGCGTATCGATATGGCTCACCACATCCTGATTCGGATCGGACACGTAGGCCTTGGCGGTGCGTGTGGGCAGCGTGAAGTTCCGCTTCACGAAGTCGGCGAGGTTGAAGTTGGGCTGTTGCTTCGCGGCGTTGTACGCCGCCACGATCCGCGCGGGCGCTGAAAGCGGCACCATGTCCGCAAAGGTTTTGCTGTCGGGATAGAGATGCGCGAGCTGCACGTCGCGATAGAGCGCCGCGTATTGCTCGGACGGCGGCACGGGCACGACCGGCGAAGCCTGCGTGGGCGCCTCGACGTGCACGGTGGCGGCGACAATGCCGCCGTGCGCCGCGGGCGGCTCGGCAAGCTGCGCCGCGCCGCCCAACGAGGCATGCCACACGAAGGCCGCGGCGAGGGCGATACGCCAGGGCGCGCGGGAGAAATCGGTGAAGGCGTGAGAAGGCATCGGCTACCGGAAGAAAGTGGACGGCGATCGGATGATCGAAGAGCGGATTTGCATTCCTCGCACGATTGACCCACGCGGGTCGCGCAAAGTTGCGTGAGTCCGTATCCGCCCCGTCCAGTAAGCCTAAACCCCCCGCGCGCACCTCTCAAAAACAAGCCCATCCTGTATGATTACGCGCGTCGCTTCGCGAGAGAAAGAATCACGCGAAATACCCGAAAAATATTCCGAATCGACTCGATTCGCCCCGCCGAAGACAGAAAAAATGACCGCATCCCAGGCCGTCGACCAGAATCGTTTTCGCAGCATTATTCGCCGCAATATTGCCTTGCCTCTGGGTGTCGGCCTGGTCACGATAGCCGTCTTCGTCGGACTGATTGCTTATCTGGTCTCGACCATGAACTGGGCCGAGCATTCCGAGCGCGTGATCGGCCGGGCCAATGAAATGCTGCGTCTCGCGGTCGATCGCGAATCGTCGATGCGAGGCTTCCTGATCACGGGCGACGAAACTTTCCTTACGCCGTACGAAACCGGCGGCCCGCGCTTCAAGACGCAGATCGAGGCCTTGCAGGCGATGGTTGCCGACAACCCGCCGCAAGTCGAAAAGCTCAAGCAGATCGAGGCGATCCAGCAACGCTGGAGCCGTTTTGCCGAAGAGATGATCGACGCGCGCCGTCGCAATCAGAACGTCGAGGGCGCTGTGGCGAGCGGGCGCGGCAAAATCGAATTCGACGAAACACGTCGTGAATTCGGCGATTTTCTCGACGTCGAGTTGCGCCTGCGGCAGGAGCGCAGCGACGCCACGCGCCGCGTCACCACCACGCTGGTGAGCGTGTTCCTGCTGTTCAGCCTGGGCGTGAGCGGCCTGCTCGCATGGGTGGGCCGCCGCGAATTGATGAGCCTGTCGGCCACCTATGACGGCGTGCTGCGCCAGCAGGCCGAACAGACCGACATGCTGCAGGAGCAGGTGTGGCTGCGCTCCGGGCAGCGCCTCCTCGCTGAAAAGGTGGTCGGGCAGACTACCTCGCCGCTGGTCGGCCGCGCGATGCTCGACTTTCTCGCGCAATATCTCGACGCTGTCGTGGCCGCGCTCTATGTACGCGATAAACAACACGGCACGCTGCGGCGGATCGCGACCTACGGTTTTAGCCGCGACAACGAGCAGGCCGCCGCGCGCAATTTCGCCGAAGGCGAGACGCTGATCGGTCAGGCGGCTTTGGCGCGCCGCACGCTGGTCTTGCGCGACGTGCCGGCGGATTACGTGCAGGTGATGTCCGCGACCGGCAAGAGCGCGCCGAAGAACCTGCTCATCATGCCGATCGAAAACGACGGCCAGGTCAACGGCGTCGTCGAACTGGGCTTCATTCGCGAGCTGGGCGTGCGCGATCAGGAGTTCATGGAACTGATCGCGAAGAGCATGGGCGATTTCGTCGAAGCCGCGTTGTATCGCGAGCGTCTGCAGGACGCATTGGCCGAAACGCAGCAGTTGAACGAAGAACTGCAGGTGCAACAGGAAGAATTGCGCGTCTCCAATGAAGGACTCGAAGAGCGCGGCCGCGCGCTGATGGAATCGCAGACGCGTCTGGAAGCGCAGCAAGCCGAGCTCGAACAGACCAATGTGCAGCTCGAAGAATACGCGCAGCGTCTCGAGCGGCAGAAGTCCGATCTTTTGCGCGCGCAGGACGATCTCGCGGCCAATGCGGCGCGCCTCGAACAGTCGAGCCGCTACAAGTCCGAGTTCCTCGCCAACATGTCGCACGAACTGCGCACGCCGCTGAACAGTTCGCTGATTCTCGCCAAGCTGTTGCAGCAGAACCGTACCGGCAATCTGACGGAAGAGCAGGTGCGCTACGCGGACACGATCCACGCGTCGAACAGCGACCTGCTGGTGCTGATCAACGACATTCTTGATCTGTCGAAGGTCGAAGCCGGGCAGGTGACGGTCGAACTCGAAACCGTGTCGATCGACGCGACCCTGCAGGCGCTCGAGGAAACGTTCAAGCCATTGGCCGGCGCCAGGCATTTGAGCCTGACATTCGAGCGCTTGCCGGGCACGCCGGATACCTTCATCACCGACGGCCAGCGCGTCACGCAGATTCTGCGCAACCTCCTTTCGAACGCGGTGAAATTCACCGAACGCGGCGAGGTGGCGCTGTCCGTCGCGCCGGCCGAAGGCGGCATGCTGCGCATCGACGTGCGCGACTCCGGCATCGGCATCGCCGCCGACAAGCTGGACATGATCTTCGAGGCGTTCCAGCAGGCCGACGGTTCCACCAGCCGTCAATACGGCGGCAGCGGTCTTGGTCTGTCGATTTCGCGCGAGTTTTCGCGCTTGCTGGGCGGCCGGATCACTGTTGCCAGCGAAGTCGGCAAGGGCAGTGTGTTCACGCTGTGGTTGCCGCTCGATGCGGAGGTGGCGCTGAACGCGAGTCAGGACGCGCACCACGCGACGGCGCCGGCGTTTGCATCGGCTCAGACATCGGCACATACGTCGGCACATACGTCGGCACAGACAGCGGCCGGCGCGCCGGCTGTGGCCGAGCCGCTGCTGGCACGCCCATCTGCGGGCGGCAGCCAGCCCGGCGTGATCACGCCAGCCAACGGCCTGATCAACGGCTCAACCAGCGCTTCAACCAACGGCTTAACCAACGGCTTAGCCAGCGGCAACTCGTCCGAAACCACACACACACCGATTGCCGACGACCGCGACAACCGCACGCGTGCCGGCCGTCTGATCGTCGCCGTGGAAGACGATCTCGCCTTCGCCGAAATCCTGCGCGATCTGACCCACGAACTCGACTTCGACTTCGTCCATGCGAGCAGCGCGGCCAGCGGTCTCGCCCTCGTGCGCGACATGCGCCCGGCCGCTGTGCTGCTCGATGTCGGCTTACCGGACCGTTCCGGCCTGACCGTGCTGGAGTGGCTGAAGAACGATCCGCTCACGCGTCACATTCCGATCCATATCGTCTCGGCCACGGATCACGCCGACAAGGCGCTGCACCTCGGCGCGATCGGCTACACGCTCAAGCCGACCGCGCGCAGCACGATGGAAGCCGCGATCCGCCGCCTCGAAGCGCGTCTGCAGCAGCGCCTCAAACGCGTGCTGGTGATCGAGGACGACACGCCGATGCGCGAAAGCATCCGCGCATTGCTGCAAAGCGAAAACACCGAGATCGTTGCAGTCGCAACCTTGGCTGAGGCATTGGAATATCTGGCGAAGTTCAGCTTCGACTGCGTGGTGACCGATCTCGCGCTGCCCGACGGCACCGGCTACGATCTGCTCGAACGGCTCGCCGCGAACACCGCGCATGCCGCGCTGCCGGTGATCGTCTACACGGGCCGCATGCTGTCCGACGAGGAAGAGCATCGTCTGCGCCGCTATTCGAAATCGATCATCATCAAGGGCGCGAAGTCGCCCGAGCGCCTGCTCGACGAAGTGACGCTGTTCCTGCACAGCGTGGAGTCGTCGCTCGCGCCCGAGCAGCAGCGCATGCTCCGCACCGTGCGCCAGCGCGACAATGCCTTCGAGGGCCGCACGATCCTGCTGGCCGAAGACGACGTCCGCAATATTTTCGCGCTCTCGCACGTGCTGGAGCCGCTCGGTGCGAAATTGCAGATAGCGCGCAACGGCCGTGAAGCGCTCGAAGCGTTGGAAAACGGCCCGGAAGTGCATCTGATCCTGATGGACATCATGATGCCGGAGATGGACGGGCTGACCGCGATGGGCGAGATTCGCCGCAATCCGCGCTTTGCGCATCTGCCGATCATCGCGCTGACGGCGAAGGCCATGGCGAACGACCGCACGCGCTGCCTCGAAGCCGGCGCGGACGACTACGTCTCGAAGCCGATCGACGTGGACAAGCTGGTCGCGTTGTGCCGTGTCTGGTTGCGCCAACGGTAGAAGGAACGCGAGAACACGATGAGTCAGTCCGAATTCGACGCACCGCAACGCATGAGCGACTTCGACATCGAGTTGAAGCTGCTGCTGGAGGCGGTCTACCTCAAGTATCAGCACGACTTCCGCCACTACGCGATGTCGTCGCTGCGCCGCCGCCTGTCGCAGGCGCTCGAGGAATTCGGACTGAAGACGCTGTCGCAGCTGCAGGACCGCATCATGCGCAACGGCGATGAGTTCTCGCGGCTGTTCCAGTACCTCACGGTGCAGGTCAGCGAGATGTTTCGCGACCCGGCGTATTTTCTCGCGCTGCGCGAACACGTGCTGCCGCGTCTGCGCACCTATCCGTCGATCAAGGTGTGGGTTGCGGGGTGCAGCACGGGCGAGGAACTCTGGTCGCTGAAAATTCTCTTCGACGAGGAAGGGCTGACCGAACGCACGCTGTTCTACGCGACCGACATCAACCCGGACGCGCTCGCGCGCGCCGAGTCCGGCATCTACGCGCTGGACCGGATTCAGGGCTTTACGCAAAACTATCTGGCGGCCGGTGGCAAGCGTTCGCTGTCCGACTACTATCATGCGGCGTATGGCGGCGCGCGCTTTGCGGGCTCGCTGAAAGAGCGCGTGGTGTTCGCCGACCACAGCCTGTCCACCGACGAAGTTTTTCTCGAAGCGCACCTGGTGTCGTGCCGCAACGTGCTGATCTATTTCGACCGCGGCTTGCAGGATCGCGCGCTCGGTCTGTTCGAAAACGCGCTGGTGCGGCGCGGATTTCTCGGTTTGGGCAGCAAGGAAAGTTTGCGGTTTTCCAGCCACTACGAAGCGTTCGACGAATTCCGTCCGAGCGAACGCATTTACCAGAAGCGCTAGCACGCTCACCATGCCACGCTCAACTGTCCAGCCAAATGTCGATGCCGAAGCGGCGCGCGGCTATGAGCTCGTCGTGATCGGCGGCTCGGCGGGCGGCATCGAAGTGCTGAATGTGCTGCTCAGCGCGCTGCCCGCGGGCTTTGCGCCGGCCGTGATGATTGTCACGCATCTGCCGCCCGATCCGCGCAGCTATCTGGTGGATGCGTTCGCGCATCGCTGCGCGTTGCCGGTGCTCGAGCCCGATGCGGGCGAGCGCATCATGCCGGGGCGCGTGCACATCGCGCCGCCGGGCTATCACATGCTGGTGGAGGTGGACCGCACCGTCGCGTTATCGACCGATGCCGCCGTGCGCTTTTCGCGTCCCTCGATCGACGTGCTGTTCGAATCGGCGGCCGCCGTATATGGCGAACGCCTGCTCGCGCTCCTGCTGTCCGGCGCCAACGACGACGGCGCGCAAGGCCTGAAACGCGTGCGCGCGCTGGGCGGCACGAGCTGGGTGCAGGCGCCCGACACCGCTGTTTCCCCCGAAATGCCACGCGCCGCGATTGAACGCGGCGCGGCGGATTTTATCTACACTCCCGAAACCATGGCCCGGCGGCTTGCTGCATTGCCGGCCTCTTTCTGACGCGATGCCATGACGAACTCACCCGTGAACATTCTGATCGTCGACGACATCGTTCACAACATCACGGCGCTCGAAGCTCTGCTGGCCCGGCCGGATCTCGCCGTGCTGGTGGCCGACTCGGGCACGGCGGCGCTCGACCTGCTGCTCAAGCACGAAGTCGCGCTGGCGATTCTCGACGTCAACATGCCCGGCATGAACGGCTTCGAACTGGCTGCGCTGATGCGTGGCAGCCCGCGCACCTCGCACGTGCCGATCATCTTTCTGACGGCAACCGCGCAGGACGCGTCGCGCACGTTCCGCGGCTATGAGGCGGGCGCGGTGGACTTTCTCTACAAGCCATTCGATCCGCGGATTCTGCAATCCAAGGTCGATGTGTTCGTGCAGCTCGAACAGCAGAAGCGTCAACTCGCGGCGCAACTCGTCACCACGCGGCAAATGCTCGAAGCCAACGAAATGCTGATGGCCGTGCTCAGTCACGATCTGCGCACGCCGCTCGGCGCGGTGCTGGCGTCGGCGGAGTATCTGATGCGCACGGCGGCCGACGAACAGTCGGCGACGGTGGCCGCGCGCGTGAAGAACAGTTCGCTGCGGATGGCGCGAATGGTCGACCAGTTGCTCAATCTCGCGCGTTTGCAAGGCGGGCGCCTGCCGCTGCAGCCGCGCTCGATCGAACTGGCGACGCTGTGCCGTTCGGTGATCGACGAATTCGCTTCGCGCGAGAACGGCAAGCAGATCGTGTTCGCGAGCCGCGGCAATACGTCGGGCGCGTGGGACACCGACCTCGTCTGGCAAGCCGTGTCGAATCTGGTGAGCAATGCGCTGCATCATGGCGCGCCGGGCGGCGATATCGGCGTCGAGGTGGATGGCGAGGCGGTCGAGTGCGTGCGTCTGAAAGTCGCCAATCGCGGCACGATTCCGGCCGAGGTGTTTCCGCATCTGTTCAAGGCGTTCGGCCCGAACAACAGCGGTGCGCGCTCGCGCGAAGGGTTGGGCTTGGGCCTGCATATCGTGCAGGAAATCGCGCGCATGCACGGCGGCAACGTCAGCGTGAACTCCGACGAAGCCGTGGGCACGGTCTTTACGATCGAGTTGCCGAGAATGGTGACGTTCCAGCGCGGATCGTTTACGGGGAAGTAACGGCGCGGCGTCGCGCCGTTAGTGAAGAACGTGCCGCATGTGCCGCTGTGCTACGCTTGCCGAACCGAACTACCGCACGGCGACCGGACTTCCATCATGCGTTCATGGCGCATTTCTCCACCGCATCGCAACGAACAGATCAGCATTTCGCGCGCGACCGAGCTGGTCATGTCGATTTCGCATGCGGATGCCGACGCGCTCGCAGCCAGCATTTTGAAAACCGTCGGCGATACGCTGCCGGTTTCGCAATGCACCATCTTCGCCTATGAATTCGACGCGAGGCCGCGCACGGTTTCCGCCGCCGATCATCGCGGCGGCCGCTTTCTGCGCGACGTCGCCGATCGCTATGCTACGCATTTCTATGCGCTCGACGGCAATCGCGCGATCATCGGGCAGCCGCACGACAAACCGGCGCGCGACGCGCTGGTGCTGCATCAGCAGCAAAGCGAAGAGATCGAAAACGAAGCGTATCGCGCGGCCTGTTATGCGCAGCCGAACGTGTCCGACCGGCTGTCGCTGCTCGTGCAGCCCATGGAAAGCGTCTGGCTGTCGATCAATCTGTATCGCGACCGCGCCTATGGCGTGTTTCAGCCGGGCGAACTGGAACGCGTGGAAAGTCTCGCGCCCTTGTTCGCGCACGCGGCGAAGGGCCATTACGCGTTGAATGGACAACATCAGCAGGGCTCGGCGGCGGCGATGCTGGCGCGGGTCAGGCGCGCTTGCCCTGCGCTCACGTCGCGCGAACTCGACGTGCTGCGTGGCACGCTAGAAGGCGCCAGCGCTGTTGAAATCGCGGTGCAGATGGGCGTCAAGCCAGCGAGCGTGATTACCTATCAGAAGCGCGCTTACGCGCGGCTCGGCATCTCGAGCCAGAGACAGTTGTTCGCGTTGTGCATGACGCCCGAACTGGCTTGATCCTGAAACGGAGCGCGGCCGGCTTGCGCGTTTTACGTTAAGCCGGTGGGGCGGACACTGTCTCTTGAGCGCAACCACCTCGCAGCGCAGCTACCACGCAGCTACCAATTACGCACGCTTGCCGCGTGCCTCCGCCTGCGTCTCGCGATCCCAGCGCTTTAACCACGGCATGATGAAGTCCGCGAAACCGTCGGCGGGCGGCGACAGCGCGCGTTCCGTGGAACGATACACGCACACCTCGCGGATCGTTTCAGGATCGACGATACGCTTCATCACCAGCCCGAAGGTGCGCGCCAACGGCGCGACGTAGGCCGGCGCGAGCGTGATGGCCAGCCCTTGTGAGGCGAGGCCGAACGCCGTGGTGACGTTGTCCACCACATCCACGGGAATGATGCGGGCTTCCGCCGGCAGATTGGCCAGCATTTGCCCGACGGCGCGTTCGTGATCGCGGCCGGTGGCGACGATCGGCACGCCGCGCAAATGCGGCCACTGCACACGGCGGCGCGCGTTCAACGGATGGGTCGGCGCGCACCACATGACCCACGGACTCGCGAACGCCGGATCGCAACGCACGCGCGTGCCGCTTTGCCGGTCGGGTCCGATCGCGAGATCCACGTCGCCGCTTTCCACGCGCTCCACCAGCTGCTCGACGACGGTATCGCAAATGCGCACGACCACCTTCGGCTTGTCGCGCGCATATTCGGCGATGGCCGCGGGCAGTGCCGTCGCCGCCAGCACCAGCGGCGCGCCGATCCGAACGATGCCGGCGGCGCGGTTGCGGATATCGTCGGCGGATTGCGCGGCGGCGCGCACGTGCCGCAGCACCGATTCCGCCGACGCCAGAAAATCCTGCCCGGCGCTCGACAGATTCACGCGCCGCGTGGTGCGGTCGAAGAGGCGGAAGCCGAGTTCCGTTTCGAGGTCGGCGAGCAACTGGCTGACCGCCGACGAAGTCAGGCCGAGCCGGTCCGCCGCCGCGCCGATGCTATGCAGATCGACGATGGCGAGAAACGCTTCAAACTGACGGAGGGTGACGCGCGTGAGTGGCATGAGGCGATTCTAAAGAAAAACTAACGAATCGTGAAAAATCGATTGATTGTGCCGCGCGCCGCATGCGCGGAAACTTGTGCCAATCGACGCACCCGGCCAAACCCGCTTAGACTCCCGTCTCGCCAGTCTGAGTCAGGCCGGTTCACGTGGGCTGTCGTTTTGCCACACGCGCGCCACGCGCCCGCCATACCAAGCGCCACACCGAGACCACGCTGCGGCCACATTCAAGGAATTGCCATGTTCGACCACATTCCCGCTTATCCAGGCGACCCGATTCTGAGCCTGAACGAAGACTTCCAACTCGACCCGCGCACCAACAAAGTCAATCTGAGCATCGGCATCTATTTCGACGACGCCGGCAAGCTGCCGGTGATGAGCGCCGTGCGCCGCGCCGAAACCGCGCTGCTCGATTCGATCGGCCCGCGCTCCTATCTGCCGATGGCCGGCCTGCCGCTCTATCGCGATACGGCTCAGGCACTTGTATTCGGCGCGGACAGCGAGGCGCGCAAGGCGGGGCGGATCGCTACGCTGCAGACCATCGGCGGCTCGGGCGCGCTCAAGGTGGGCGCCGATTTCCTGAAACGTTATTTCCCCGGCTCACAGATCTGGATCAGCGACCCGAGTTGGGAAAACCATCGCGTCGTGTTCGAAGGCGCGGGGCTCACGGTCAACACTTATCCGTATTACGACGAACACACCGGCGGCTTGCGTTTCGCCGACATGATCGAAACGATCGGCCGCTTGCCGGAACAGAGCGTCGTGCTGCTGCACGCGTGCTGCCACAACCCGACCGGCGTCGATCTGAGCGCGGCGCAATGGGCCGAGCTGGTGCCGGTCTTGCAGCGCCGCAAGCTGATCGCATTTGTCGATATGGCTTATCAGGGTTTCGGCGCCGGTCTGGAAGAAGACGCCGCTTGCGTGCGTCTGCTGGCCGACGCGGGCATACCGTTGATCGCCGCCAATTCGTTCTCGAAGAATTTCTCGCTGTATGGCGAGCGGGTCGGTGCGCTGAGCGTGGTGTGCAAGAGCGCGGAAGAGGCCGGCCGCGTACTCGGTCAATTGATGTCGACGGTGCGCGCGAACTACAGCAATCCGCCGACGCACGGCGCGCGGCTCGTCGCCAACGTGCTCGCCGATGCCTCGTTGCGCGCTTCGTGGGAAGCGGAACTCGCCACCATGCGCGAACGGATTCTCGCCATGCGCGGCACGATACACGCCGGACTCGCGGGCCGTGTGGATGAAGTGATGCGCGCGCGCTACCTCGCGCAGCGCGGCATGTTCACCTATACGGGCTTGAGCGAAAGCCAGGTGGAGCGTCTGCGCAGCGAATACGCGGTGTATGTGCTGCGCTCCGGGCGCATGTGCGTGGCCGGTCTGAACGAACGCAACGCGGAGTATGTGGCGGCGTCGATCGCGGCCGTGGTGTCGGGCGCGTAAGCACGGCTTTTCGAGCAACAGAACGATAACAGCGGTCGACAAGGGAGACCCAGATGACCACCCTCGATATACCAGCGCCGACGGCGCCGAAGGCTCACGCGATGCATCCGGACGAATGGCACGCGCGTGTGCAGCTTGCAGCGTGCTACCGGATCTTCGACATGCTCGGCTGGACCGAGATGATCTACAACCACATCACGCTGCGCATTCCCGCCAGCGTGAGCGGCGGCGAGCGGCAGTTCCTGATCAATCCGTTCGGGCTGCACTATAGCGAAGTGACCGCGAGCAATCTCGTGAAGATCGACGCACAGGGTCGCGTGCTCGATCACTCGCCGTATCCGGTGAATCCGGCCGGCTTCGTCGTGCATGCGGCGATTCATGAAGGCTTGCCCGACGCGCACTGCGTGATGCACACGCACACCACGGCGGGCGTCGCCGTGGCCTGTCTGGAAGACGGTCTGCAGCAGACCAACTTCTACAGCGCGCAACTGCACGATCGCATTGCGTATCACGACTTCGAGGGCATCACCGTGCACGCGGAAGAAGGTCCGCGTCTGCTGGAGCACATCGGCAACCGGCAGGCGGTGATCCTGCGCAACCATGGGCTGCTTGCGTGGGGCCACACCTTGCCGCAAACTTTCGCGGTTCTGTGGACGCTCAACCGGGCCTGCGAAATCCAGATGGCGACGTTTGCAATGGGTCGCGCGCGGCCGGTGCCGGAAGAGGTCGCGATTCGCTGCTCGCGCGACGCGCTGCAGTTCGATCCGCGTCACGGCGCGGGGCAGGACGTGTTCGACGCGTTGGTGCGGCGAGTGGACCGCATCGACGCCAGTTATAAGGATTGAAACGATGAAAGTAGCAATCTACGGCGCGGGCGCGATCGGCGGCTGGATGGGCGTGAAGCTCGCGCAGGCCGGCCACGGCGTGAGCGTGGTGGCGCGCGGCGAGACGCTGAACGCGCTACGCGAGCACGGCCTGCGTTTGATCGAAAGCGGCGCGACGCATGCCGTGAAAGTGAACGCGAGCGAGAAGCCCGCGGACCTCGGCGTGCAGGATCTCGTCGTGGTCGCCGTCAAGGGTCCGGCGATGGCGTCGGTGGCCGCGCGGATCGCGCCGCTGCTTGGCGCGCAAACCATCGTCTTGACCGCGATGAACGGCGTGCCCTGGTGGTTCTGCGACGGACTCGGCACGGACTTCGCCGGCAAGCGCCTGAAGTCGATCGATCCGGACGGCGCGATTGCCGCCGCGATTCCGTCTGCGCAGACGGTGGGCTGCGTGGTGCACGCCAGTTGCCTCGTCGAAGCGCCGGGCGTCATCCGGCATCATCAGGGTAACGGGCTGATTATCGGCGAGGCGTCGGGACAGGCGAGCGAGCGTGTCGCGGCGCTCACGGCCAAGCTCGCGGCGGCCGGCTTCAATGCGTCGGCGTCTGCGCAGATTCAGCGCGACGTCTGGTACAAGCTGTGGGGCAATATGACGATGAATCCGATCAGCGCGATCACCGGCGCGACCACGGACCGGATTCTCAGCGACGAGCTGGCCCGCAACTTCGTCACGAGCATCATGCTGGAGGCCAAGGAAATCGGCGCGCGCTTCGGCATTCCGATCGATCAGGAGCCGGCGGATCGCCACGAGGTCACGCTGAAACTCGGCGCGATGAAAACCTCGATGCTGCAGGACGTGCAGGCGGGTAAAGCAGTCGAACTCGACGCGCTGGTGGCCGCGGTGCGCGAACTGGGACAACTGACAGGCGTCGCTACGCCGTATACGGATGCGTTGCTCGGTCTCGCGCGCCTGCATGCGAGCACGTTGGGTTTGTATCCGAAGCAGTAACACTGTCGTCGAGGAAAAGCCGCCGCGCCCCGTCAGGCGCGGCGGCTTTTTTTACGCTTTATGCCGGCACCGCAGTCGAAACCGGCAGCCGTGCCGCATCGATCAGCGACAACGCGCGCTGCGGGTTGTCGAGTTCGGTCAGGCACAGCATCGCGAGGCGGGCCAGATATAGCGGCGCCTGAGTCTCGCCTTCGTTCGTGAGGGTCTTGCAGAGCGTCGTGTAGACGAGGTCGAGATCGCTATCGGTCATGATGTTTGTCTCCCTTTGTACTAGATCGTCAGCGCCGCGCCGATGGCGCGCTGCGTGGCCGCTGCGCTGCCGTCGCGCCAGCGGGCGAGTACATGGCCATCGGGACGAATCAGATAGACCGTGCCGGGCGTGGCGTCGAGCATGTCGTGCAAACGGCCGGTGTGATCGATCACGTTTGAGCTCGCGACGTTTTGCGTGTCGTTCCTGACCAGCTTGACGGTTTTGAACGGGATACGTTGTTCGGCCAACGTGCTTTGCAACTGCTGCCACGCTGTGTCTTGCGTGGAGTCGTCGTTCGCGTTCGCGCCGAAGCGCAGCGCGGTGAAGCAAGCTCCGAGCAGATCCGTCAGATGGATATCGTCCAAGACGCCTTGGTCCCTGCGTTTGAGTCTGCATTCCGGAAGCACAGTACCGGGCGCCGGCCCTTGCGCGAAAGCGCCGTTCGCGTCACCCGCGGTTTCGTTCAGCGGCGACTGCGCGTATGCAATCGCATGCGTCTGCCGCGGGTTGATCAACGGACGCACCGCCGCATGATGCTCGGCGAGACCGAGCACGGCCTGGCGCATCAGGTCGAAGGCGAACGAGGGCGGCGCCATGAACTCCGTGCTCTTCATGCCGTAGCTCAGGTTCTCGCGCGCGGCGAACACGCGCTCGTCGCTGTAGCTGTCGAGCAGACGCAACGACGCCACGCCGTTCACCACGCAGGCCAGTTTCCAGCCAAGGTTGTCCGCGTCGTCAATACCGGAATTGGCGCCGCGCACGCCGAAAATCGGCACGAGATGCGCGGCGTCGCCCGCGAACAGCACCGCGCCATGCCGGTAGCGTTCGAGCGTCAAGGCGTTGGCCTTATAGACGGTGATCCAGATCGGCGACCACGCGCCGGTTTCGCCCATCGAATCGAGCACGCTCTGCACGCGCGGCATGACGTTCTCGGGCTGCACGGCGGCTTCCGGGTCTTCGTCGTCGCGAAGCTGGTAGTCGATGCGCCAGACATTGTCGGGCTGCTTGTGCACCAGCACCGTCGAGCCGGGATTGGACGGCGGATCGAAATAGGCGAGGCGTTCGGTGGCGCGCGCGCTGGCCAGTTCGATATCCACGATCACGTAACGGCCTTCGTACGTGGTGCCGGTGAGCTTGAGGCCGAGCGCCTCGCGAATCGTGCTGCGGCCGCCGTCGCAGGCCACCACCCAGTCGGCGTCCATCTGCCATGCGGTGTCGCCGGTGCGCAGGGCGAGCGTCGCGCCGGCCGTGCCTTCCAGATTCTCGCGGCCGCCTTCGGCCGCGTGTTGCTCGATGCCGGTCACGCGCGTCTGCCAGCGGATCTCGATCAGATCCGCATGCCGTTCTATCTCGCCGAGCAGCAACTGCTCGATCTGATATTGCGCGATGTTGATCATCGGCGGCAGCGATTGCTCGTCGTCCTGATGCATGGCGAAGCGGAACACTTCGGTGTCGCGATAGAAGCTGCGGCCGCCGGTCCACGGCAAGCCTTTTTGCAGGAAGCCTTGCACGACGCCGAGTCGCTTGAAGATTTCCAGACTGCGCCGCGAGATGCAGATCGCGCGGCTGCCGGTGCAGACGCCGTCGTCGGCTTCGATCAGCACCGAGCGCACGCCCTGGCGAGCCAGCGCGAGCGCCAGCGTCATGCCCACCGGCCCGCCGCCGACAATCGCCACCGGCCACCTGACCGGATCGCGCCCGTCGACGAGCGGTGGCGCCACGCCTTCATAGTGACGCGGCGAAAATGGATAGGGTTTGAAGGGGCGGCTCATGCGTGTCTCCTGGAGCTTCGATGCCGGGGATCGACCGCCGTGGCTGGTTAGCTCTTCGAGGCGGTGCGAATCGATAGCGAAGTATGAAGGAGGGTGCGCGCGTGGCTGTCCTCATTTTGGGTACAGCGGCGCGGGGCGGCTGTACCCACAGCGAAAGCGCCTAGTCCGCGCCGCCCACATGCGAAGCGTGGCGCGCGTGCTGCAGGCTCGACGCCGCCAGGCATTCTTCGATCATCGCGCGGAAGGTGGGCGCCGCGTGCGAAGCGCCGGTCGCGCCCATCTCCGCGCCGCCCTCCGGCGCACCGCCGACGCCGACCACCAGCGTCGCGCGCGGCCGCCATTCGCGCGTGCGCCGCAGCATGTTGCGCAGATACGGCGGCGATTCGGGCGCATCGAGCGAGACGATGCAGATGATCGGCGCGTCCTTGAAGCTCGGTTCGTCGGCGCGTGCGCTGCGATAGCCCGAGTGCGTCGCCATCATCGGCGCGAGACCCTGGCGGCCGAGCAGTTGCACGGCGATCGCGGTGGTGACTTCGTCGAACGAACCGCGGCCGGGTACGCACAGCACGGACGTTTTTGCCGCTTCGGAGCGCATCTGCGGGTGCGCTGAAACGTGGCTGTCGTGCCGCTCGGACAGATCGGCCGAGGCCGAAGCGAGCAGCGCGCTCGCGGTATCGGCGGGTTCGCTGCGTGCGAGGCGGTCCGGCAAGCCGTCGGCGATTTCGAGGTTTTCGACGATGTCCACCAGCGCGTCGTTGATACGCTGCAACTGGTCCGGCATTAGCACGCCGCGCATTGCGTCGTTGCGGGCGAGCTTGAGACCTTCGAGCGCGACCTTATCGTAATAGTCGATCAGCGACATCTCGCGCAGCAGGCGCTCCGCCTGCACGATCGCCTCGTGCGGATCGTCCGCGAGCAGCCGCTGATAAAAGTTCTGCGCGGGCGTGAGCGCGGGCTGATCGCCCAGCAGCACCGTGAGAAAGTTCAGCCGGTCAGCGTAGCGGCCCAGCGTGACCACGCACAACGTGAGCGGCGTCGACAGCACGAGACCGATCGGCCCCCACAGCCAGCTCCAGAAAATCGCCGCCACCACGACCGCGAGCGGCGAAAGGCCGGAACGGTGACCGTAAAGCAGCGGCTCGGCGATCTGCCCGGCCACCACGTCGACGACAATGAACAGGATCAGCGTATAGACCGCCATGGTCCATTGCGGCTGGATCGCGGCCGCGAGGAACACGGCGAGAATCGCGGCGATCCAGATGCCGATATACGGCACGAAGCGCAGCAAGGCGGCGATCACGCCGAACAGCAGCGCCCCCGGCACGCCGATGATCGCGAGCCCGATGGCGATCACACCGCCCGCGCTCAGATTCACCCCGAGTTGCGCGACGAAGTAGCGCGACAGCCGCACGGCGGCGTCGTTGATCGCGGTGGTGGTGCGGTGCAGATCGCGTGAGCCGAACAGGCTGATCAAACGGTCGCGCAAATCCTCGCGTTGCAGCAGGATGAAGATCGTCACGACCAGCACGATAAAGGTCGTTTCGATCGGCGCGATGGCGGGCGACAACGCGCGTTGCGCGAGCTGCATCGGCGTGGGCGAGGGTTCGTGCACTTCGACCGGCTGCGGCACGGCGGGCGCATTGCGCGCGGCGCGTCCGGTGGGGCGCGGCGGGTTCGGCTTGGGCGGGGACACGCGCTGCAACGCGACGGCGGCGCGGCTCATCAGCGAATCGGCGCGGCCGACGGTTTTTTCCTGCACCGTTTCGATCTTCTGCTCGATCGCCTCCTGATACTGCGGCAGGTCGGCCGCGAGCTGCACCAGTTGCGCGGTGATCAGCGCACCGACGGCGAGTAAGCTGGCCAACGCGAACAACACGGCGATAAAAATCGACGGCAATTGCCCCATATGGAAACGCCGCAACATCTGTACGAGCGGAGCGAGCAGGAAGCTGAGTAGCACCGACAGCGTGATCGGGATCAACACCGCGCGGCCGAAGTACAAGCCGCACACCACCACCACGCCGGTAATCACCGACGCAAGCCCGTGCAGACTCGGCGTGCCCGGCGGGTAAACGCGGTTCGGCCGCTCAGTTGGCGGTAACGAGATTTTCATGAGCACACTTTCCGATTGAGACGTGCTGTCGTTCTTATAAGGGCTGCTCGCGGACCGAGAGAGGGTGTCCGGGCCAAACGCATGAGCAATTCGTATGCCCGGATTGTAGGCGCTTTGACGCAGGGCGGCCTGCTCATCCCATGTGCAGACGCAGCAAGCCCAGCAATTGCGAGCTCGCGTACAGCAGCAGGCCGATAAAGCCGCCCACGATCGTCCCGTTGATGCGGATGTATTGCAGATCCTTACCAATGTTCAGCTCGATCTGCCGTGACATCTCATGCGAGTCCCAGTTCTTGACGGTGTCGCTGATATGGCGCGTCAGGAACCGCGCGAAGTCCGGCGCCATTGTGCGCGCGGCTTCTTCGAGGTGATCGTTGAGCGACTGGCGCAACGCCGGATCGTGCGCGAGTTCGCGGCCGACCCATTGGCCCATTGCCACCACGCGCGCGTGCAGGGCCGAGTCGCTGCTTTGCAGATCGCGCTTGAGCCACGCGCGCAATTCGCCCCACATGTCTTTCACGTACGAACTGAGCGCGTCGCCTTCCACCAGATAGCGTTTCAGTTCCTCGCCTTTTTGCAGGAACGCGGGATCGGTTTTGAGCTTGACGATCAGCTTGTGCGCCGCGTCGTCGAACTTCTGACGCAGTTCATGCGTAGGATTCTCGCTGATCTGTTCGAGCATGCGATTCACCGCGTTGGCGATAGCTTCGGCGCCTTTCTCTCCGAGCCATGCCGACGGCAGGATCTTCTCCATCTTCGGGTACTCGCTTTTCACCCAATCGACGATCCGCCCGGCGATGAACTCGCGCGCGTACGGTTCGCGCAGCAGCGCCACCACCTGTTCGATGCCGGCGTCGAGCAGTTCCTGATGGCGGCCGTCCTTGGTGAGCGTGTCGAGAATCGAACCCATCGATTGCGACAGATCCACCTTGGCCAGCACGTCGCGCAGCGCGTCCTTGATGAAAACCTGAATGCGCACGTCGTCGGTCAATTCGAGAATGCCGCTGGTGAGCTTGACGACGTAGTCGCCTAAACGGGCGGTGTTTTCCGGCTGCGTCAGCCACGCGGTGATGGTGCGCGCGGGGTCGTGCTTCTGGATCAGACCGACCAGTGAAGGCACATCCAGGAATTTGTCCTGCACGAACACCGCGAGGTTGTCGGCGATCTTGTGCTTGTTCCGCGGAATGATCGCGGTGTGCGCGGAGACGACCGGGATCGGCACGCGGCGAAACAGGGCGGCGACCGCGAACCAGTCGGCGAGCGCGCCCACCATCGCGGCCTCGGCCACCGCCTTGATGCCGTCCACCCAGATGCCGCGCGGCATGAATGCGGTCACCACGAAAACGCAGGCGGCGGCGATCAACAGCAGGAGCGGGGTGCGCTTGGCCTTCTTCAGTTCGATTGCTTTGTTCATCGGCGGCGGGCAACGGGTCCAGGTCGATTGAAATCAGGCGGCGCGCTCCACGCGCGCGTCCGGAATCGCGAGTGTAGCGCCGCTCGCCGGCGCATGGGCCAGGCGCGCTCGTTGTCTAGGACTAGCTTTGCCGCGCGGGCACGGTAACATCTGCGGTTAGACTGCGCTGGCTCGCCTGGAGAGACAGCTTGCAATTGAACGGAATGAAACGGAAGGAGGCACAGTGATCAGGTTTCTGCACACCGCGGACTGGCAGATCGGCACGCAATTCGGCCAGTTCGAGCCGGACGAGGCGGCACATCTTGCCGAGGCACGCTTCGAGACCGTGCGCCGGATCGCAGCAGAAGCCGCTGCGCGCGATGTCGATGCGGTGCTCGTTGCCGGCGACGTGTTCGATCTCCAAACCGTCTCCGACACGGTGATCCGCCGTTTGTTCGGCGCGTTGCAAGCGTTCGCGGGGCCGTGGATCATGTTGCCGGGCAATCACGATGCCGCGCTCGTCGAGAGCGTATGGACGCGCGCGCAGCGCCTGAACTGCATCGCGCCGAATGTGCGCGTGGTGCTCGAACCCGGCGTGGTGCTGCTGGACGAGTGCCGCTGCGCGGTCTTGTGCGCGCCGCTCACGCAACGCATCACGTATGACGACACCACCGGTTTCTTCGATACCGCGGAGACACCGGCCGGCTATCATCGCGTCGGACTCGCGCACGGCAGCGTAAGCGGGATTTTGCAGGAAGGCATCGACTCGTCGAATCCGATTGCGCCGACGCGTGCCGCGAGCGCGCGTCTGGACTATCTGGCGCTCGGCGACTGGCACGGGCATCTGCGTGTCGATGAGCGCATCTGGTACGCGGGCACGCATGAGCAAGACCGCTTCCGCGCCAACGATCCGGGTTTCATGCTCGATGTCACGCTGAGCGAGCCGGGCGCGGCGCCGGTGGTCGAGCCGGTGCGGGTCGGTCAATATCAATGGCATCGCTGGGAGGAGACCATCGCCGTGCCGACCGATGTGGATTCGCTCAAGGCGCGCCTCGCCACGCTGGGCAGCCACGACGTGCTGCGCGTGACGGTTGGTGGCACGGCCGCGCTGGCCGACGCCGAAGCGCTTCACATCGCCGTGGAAGAAGCCCGCGCGCGTGTGCGCGCTTTGCGCGTCGACCTGAGCGGCCTGCAAGTGCTGCCCACCGACGACGATCTCGCCGAACTCGGCGCGCAGAGCGGCTACCTCGCGAAAGTGGTGGCGCGTCTGCGCGGCTTGCAGGAGGACCCGCAGTCCGACCCGCAAGAGATCAAGCGCGCGGCCGAGGCGTTGCTGCTTCTGGCGCGTTTTCAACGTGAACTGCCGCGCGAAGCGAGGTCCGCATGAAGCTGCAAAGTATTGCGATTCAGGAGTTCAAGCAGTTCACCGGGAAGCTCGTCATCGACGATCTGCAGCCCGGTCTGAATCTTTTCGTCGGTCCGAACGAAGCCGGCAAGAGCACCATTGCCGAAGCCGTGCGCGCCGTGTTTCTGGAGCGCTACAAGGCCTCCCATCTGAAAGACCTGTTGCCGTGGGGCAAGGCGAGCGGGCAACCGTCGGTCGAAGTGAGCTTCGAACTGGACGGCATGGCGTGCCGCTTGTCGAAGCAGTTCGTCACGCGGCAGCGTTGCGAGCTGAGGATCGGCCAGAGCGCGTTCGGTGAGGATGAAGCCGAAGACAAGCTCGCGGCCTTGCTCGGTTTTTCACGTCCGGCGCGTGGGCCGTTGAAGGCAGAGAACGCAGGGGTTCCTGGCTTGCTATGGGTGCAGCAAGGCGGCACCCAGGAGATGCGCGATTCCACCGGCCACGCCGCGCAGTATCTGCGCGATGCGTTATCGCAGTTGTCGGGCGGCCGCGAATCGGCAGGCGAGGACGCATTGATCGCCGCCGTGCAGCGCGAGCTTCGGCAACTGCTCACCGCGCGCACGCAGAAGTCCACCGGTCCGCTCGCCGAGGCCGAACAGACCCTCACGCGGCTGATCGAGGAGCGCGCTGATCTCGAACAGCAGCGTCAACAGTTCGAGGCGAACATTGCCAGTCTCGCCACGCAGCAACAAACCTTCGACGATACGCAGCGCAAACGCCCGTGGGAGGTTCACGAGCAGAAAGCGCTACAGGCGCAATTGCGCGCCGATGCCGTCGTGCAACTCGAAGGCAGCCTCAAAGGACTGGAGCAGTCGCTGAAAGCGAGCGAAGCCGAACTGGCTTTGCCATTGCAGCAGGAGCAGAACGCGCTCGACCTGGAAGCGGCCGTCGCGCGCGAGCGCCAGCAACTCGATGCGCTGCGGGCCAGCGTGGCGGCGGTCCAGGCCGAACACGCGGATGCCGCGGCCAGCGTGACGCAATTCGAGCAGGCTTTTGCCGATGCCAACCGCGCGCTCGAACTGGCCAACGCAGCCGTGACCGCGGCCGATCTGCGCAGCCAGATCGGACTCTTTCGCGCGGAAAGCGAGCGGCTCGAAGCGTCGATCGCCGCAGCCAGCAAGGCAAACGGTGCCGTGCTCGAAGCCGCGCGCGAAGCGGCCATGTTCGAAATCGACGAGGCGAAGCTGAAGCGGCTCGCCGCGCTCGGCAGCGAGCTGAGCGTGTTACGTGCTCGCACCGAAGCCGCGATGACGCGCATCGAATATCGCCTGAACGGCGCGATCACCGTCAACGACCACCCAGTGAGCAACGAGGGCGTGCTGCGTGTGGACGAGGAGAAGCGGATCGGCCTCGGCGCGCTCGGCGAATTGCGGGTGATTCCCGGCGTCTCCGATCTGCCGGCGCGTTTGTCCGAACTCGCGTCGCTCGAAACCCAGCATGCGCAGTTGTTGCAGGCGCTCGGCGTCGCCTCGCTCGGCGAGGGCGAAGCGCGGCACGAGCGCTGGAAGACGGCGCTCGCCCAGCAGAAAAGCCAGGCGGAGATTCTCGACTTGTATGCGCCGCAGGGCATCGACGCGTTGCGCGCGGCGTCGGCGACGGCCACGGCGCGCATGCAGGCCGCCAATGAGCGGCTCGCGGGTCTGCCCGACGTTTCCTCTGCACCGCCGCTCGATGAAGCACGCCGCAACGCCGAGATCGCGCGCGACGCGTTGGAAGCCGCACGAAAAGTGCTGACGCAGGCAGCCGACAAAAAATCGACCGGCATGGCGAACGCGGAATCGCTCGCTGATCAATTGCAACGCAAGCAGGCGCAACTGGACGACGAAGCGTTCCGCCGCAACCGTGCGCAGTGGCAGGCGAAGATCGTCGAACAGCGCGTGCAGGTCGAGGCATTGCGCAAGCAGCGCGAAGGGCGCGAGCGCGAACTGGAAACGGCGCGTCTCGACGATCCGGCGGCTGAGGCGAAGCGCTATCGCGCGTCGGCGGAGCTTGCGCGCGGCGAGCAGAACGATCGGCAGGTGAAGATCGCGGCGTTGCGCAGTCAACTGGAGACGGTCGGCGCGTCCGGTCTCGGCGAGCGTCTGGCAGCGGTGGAAGCCAAAGTCGAGCAGGCGACGCGGCGCAAAAACGAACTGAGCTTGCGCGCGAGCGCGTTGAGTCTGCTCGACGAAGTGCTGGTCGACGAACGCGATGCCGCGGTCGCACAATTGCGCGCGCCGCTGACCGAGCGGCTCGGGCATTATCTGAAACGGATTTTCCCGCAATCCACGATCGCGCTCGGCGACGATCTGAGTCCCGCGACATTGGACCGCTTTGGCCGCGCGGACACGCTCGAGGCGCTGAGCTTCGGCACGCGCGAACAACTCGGGATTCTGACGCGGCTCGCTTACGCGGATCTGTTGAAGGCATCAGGCCGGCCGACCCTGCTCATGCTCGACGACGCGGCCGTGCATACCGACGCCGCACGGCGCGACGCGATCAAGCGCGCGCTGATCGACGCGGCCACGCGGCATCAGATTCTGGTGTTCACTTGCCACCCGGAGTTGTGGGATGACCTGGGCGTGAGGCAGCGGGCGATTGAGGATTTGAAGGTGGCGGCGTAGGGGTACGACGCGCGGCGTGACGTGATCGATGCAGACTGCATGAGCGAAGCCGCGCCGCCGATGAATCAACGTGAATTTGCAGAAAGGTCCGTCTTCAGGGATCGTTATTTCCCCGGAAACTACTGATCCGAGTCTTCACCGCAGTCTGAGCCTTTCGCCAAGAGTAGTCGAATCTGCTTGTGTCGAATGCCTACCATGTCCGCGTGACGACCGTCAGAACAGTCGTAATGTCACGGGGATAGTCAATGGCACAGGATACGTTCATCAAGATCAACGGCATCGACGGCGAATCGCAGGACGCCTCGCATCTGAACGAAATTGATGTAATCGGTTGGCGCTGGAAGGTTTCACAGGACTCGACCATGATGTCGGGCTCCGGCGGCGGAGCCGGCAAGGCCACCGTTTCCGATCTGGAATTCACGCACAAGCTGGATCGCGCAAGTCCGAATTTGACCAAATACTGCTTCACCGGCAAGCACGTGGATCAGGTGAAGCTGACTGTGCGAAAGGCCGGGGGAATGCCGTTCGAATATCTGAAGATCACGATGTACGACGTGATCGTTACCCAAGTGGAACCGATCGGCGGCGGTGACGAGTGCCATGAAGATGTTCACCTGTCTTTCTCGACGATGAAGCATGAGTACTTCGTGCAAAACGCGCTGGGAGGAAGCGGCGGTGCGGTGACTGCCACTCTGTATATCAAGAACAACACGACGAATTGACCGGGCGGGGGAGGAGGATATGCCGGTTAAGTGTACTTTTGTTTTGAATGGGCAGGTGGACTCGGTTTTGTCGTGTGATGGCACCGCGTCGGTTACCGCTTTTTCTGGAACGGGTCGTGGCCTGGATAATCCTGCCGACACTGCAATCCCGAACGTCGGGCCGTTACCCAAGGGCATTTACTATTTGGTGGATCGTCAACCGGGTGGCCTTATCGGACCCCTGCGTGACTTATGGAGTGCGCGCGGCGTCGGTTCTACCGACAAGCAGAAATGGTTCACGCTCTGGAATCCGGTATCTGGAGATACGACTAACATTGACGGTGTCGAGCGAGGGAATTTCAGACTGCACCCCATGGGGTCGCTTCAATTGAGCCATGGATGTATCACTGTCAAAAATCCGTATGAATTTGAGCGACTACAAATCTATATTCGGTCGCGTGGACGCACGTTGCCTGTTCCCAGAACGACAATGAAGGCGTACGGGACAGTCGAAGTCAAATGAAAAAACAACACGTGCTGAGTGCAGTTTTCATCGTAACTTCCGTTGTCGGCTCTGTAATCGGCGGTTGGTATCTAGCGTGCCTTTTCGGGCTGCTGCCTCTCGAAATGCCGAGATGTGTGGACCTGTTCATCCGACTGGCACTTTCAGTGACCGGCAATGATGAACTGGCCAATCCTGATGATATGGAGATACTCGCGCTTCTGCTTTACTGGGCGGTCGCGACCTTGCTTATTGCGGTGACACTATTTGGATACAAACGGTGGCTGGTTCGCTATCGCACTGCAAAGAAAAATGATGAAGCGATTCCCAAACTGCCGTTGTTAGTCAAATTTGATGTGTGCTTGCTTGCGCTTCTTGTGAGTGCCGATCTTGGGTGGTGGCTGTTGAGTCTGTTCCTGACATATCCATATAAAATACCGGGTGCTGTTAGAGCAGCTTTCGGATTTTGTCAGTCAGTCAGAGGCAAGTGGGGCGGGGCAGATCGCTGCGACGATCTGGGCTTTTTTGCTCTAAACCTTTACTGGGCTATAGCAACGCTATGTGTCGGCGCGCTTCTCATTTTGTGCTGCATCAGCGCGAGCCGAATTCTGCTCAGGAAAATGTCATAGCGGACACTCGCGCCTCATTCATACCACCGCGGCGTATAAACCCACTCCCCACTTTTAGCCGCATCACCAAACCGCCGCGTCATGGACGACCCCACGATCACCATAGTCCGCATATCCACATCGGACGAACGCAGTTCGCCCAACGTGAGCGTGCGCAGCGCGCTGCCAGGGCGGCCAATATCGCGGCCCAGGACTACCTGAGTCTGCGCCGCACGATACTCCCGCACGATATCCAGCGCCTTATCCAACTGCCACGGCCGTGCGCGCGAAATCGGGTTATAAAACGCCATCACCAGATCCGCTTCGGCGGCATGCCTTAGACGCTTTTCGATAATCGTCCATGGTTTCAGATTGTCGGACAGCGACAGCATGCAGAAGTCGTGGCCCAACGGCGCACCCGCCTGCGCCGCCGTTGCCATCGCCGCCGATACACCCGGCACAATCGACAATTCGACCGCCGCCCAGTCCGTATTCCGCGACGACTCTAACGCTTCGAGCACCGCCGCCGCCATCGCGAACACCCCAGGATCGCCCGACGACACCATCACCACGGAACGTCCCTCGCTCGCCAGTTCGAACGCATGCCGCGCGCGTTGCATTTCCTCGCGATTGTCCGTGCCGTGCACGCGCTGGTCGGCGCGCAATGGGCCGGCCATTTTCACGTAGGTGTCGTAGCCGAGAATATCGGTGGCCTCGGTGAGTGCCGTGCGCGCGGCCGGCACCATCAGATCGGCGCTGCCGGGGCCGAGGCCGATCACGGTCAGACGGCCGCGCGCGCGGCCGATCGTGTCAGGATCGATGGCGAGCGGCGCCAACGCGAGCGCGACGCCTGCCGCCGCATCGTTGTGCAGCGTCTCGTACGGAATGCGCAAGGCGGCGTGCAGCAGGTTGGCTGGCGGCGCGCCATCGTCGGGACGTGTCAGCGCGAAACGCAAGGGCACGTTCAGGCTCGCTGCAGCCTCGATCAGCGCGGGGTCGGCCATGCGCTCAGAAGACGCCAGCAATGCCGCGAGCGACAGCGGCGCGAGACCCTGCGCGTCCAGCGCCTTGCGCACGCGTGTCGCGATCTCGCCATCCACGGCCGTCACCGCCGCGACCACGCTGCGTGGATGAATCACCAGCTCATCTTCGCGACCGTCCCACGTTCGCGGCGTCACGCGGATCGCGAGACGCGCCGAAGCGGAGCGGGGCAGTTGCGCGTCGTCGAGCCACGGTGCTTCGCCTTCGATGCGCGTGCTCTCGCCGGCCAGCAGGTCCGATACGAAGCGCTTGCCCTGGCCGAGATCGGCGAGCGTATAGCCCTCGGGCGGATTCAGCACGCAAGTGCCGAAACGCAGTTCGCCACTCGTCGTGATGGCCGCCGGCACAGCCAGCAGCGCGGCAATCTCGCGCGCCATCACATTGACGCCGGCGAGACCGCCGAGCAGCGGCACGACCGCGCTGCCGTCTTCGGCGACGGCCAGCACCGGCGGCTCGACGCCCTTGTTCGACAACGACGGAGCGACACAGCGAATCACGATACCCGCCGCGCACAATGCGACGATCGGCGTGCCGCACGCATACAGTTCCCGCAGATGTGCGCCGAGTTCGCTGTATGGCACGTCCGCCTCGACGCGTCCCTGCAACGCATGCACCCGGCTGCCCGGGTACAGCGACTGGATGCGCCGCGCCGTCGCCAACGCGCCCGCGCCGAGAATGACGATCGCGGGTGCGCTCATCCTTGCCATTTTTCCCCCGGCACCACGAGCAGCGAAAAATACGGCGACGCCATCGGATCGACTTCGGCGAGCGGCACGATGCGCTGATTGCCCATCGTCGCGCGTTCGACGTAAAGCGCGCGGTCCGCGAGACCGAGTTCGCAGAGTACGCGCCGCACCTTGTCGAAGTTGCGGCCGAGTTTCATCACGACGGCGGCGTCGGCATCGGCGAGACGGCGGCGCAACTCGTCTTCGGGCAACACGCCGGAGAGCACCGACAAGCTTTGATTGCGATACACCAGCGGCGCGCCGAGCACGGCGGCGCCGCCGAGCATCGAGCACACGCCCGGCACGACTTCGCTTTCGTAGCGCGCCGCGAGCCGGTCGTGCAGATACATGTACGAGCCGTAGAAGAACGGATCGCCTTCGCAGATCACGGCGACGTCGCGGCCCGCGTCGAGGTGCGTGGCGACGACTTGCGCGGCGGTGTCGTAGAAGTCGGCGATGATCGCTTCATAGGAAAGCGGCGGTTCGAGTGCTTCGGTGGTCACGGGATAAACGAGCGGCAGATGCTGCTGGGCATCGTGCAAATGCGCTTCGATGATGCTGAACGCGTTGCCTTTCTTGCCCTTCGCGACAAAGTACGCGACCACCGGCGACGCCTTCAGCAAGCGCAGCGCCTTCAGCGTGATGAGTTCCGGGTCGCCGGGGCCGACGCCGAGGCCGAACAAACGTCCTTGCACCGTCATTTATTCGACCTCCGTGGCGAGCGCGTTCACGGCGGCCGCCGCCATCGCGCTGCCGCCGCGCCGGCCATGCACCACCACGTAGGGCACGCCGCGGCTGTCGTCCGCGAGCATGGCTTTCGATTCGGCCGCGCCGACAAAACCCACTGGAAAGCCGAGAATCAGCGCGGGTTTGGGCGCACCGGCGTCGAGCATATCGAGCAGATGAAACAGTGCCGTCGGCGCATTGCCGATCACGACCACGCCGCCCGCCAGTTGCGGCCGCCACAATTCGAGCGCCGCCGCCGAGCGCGTATTGCCGAGTTCACGTGCGAGCGACGGCACGTCTGGATGCGTCAGCGTGCAGATGACCTCGTTGTTCGCGGGCAGCCGCGCGCGCGTGATGCCTTGCGCGACCATGCCGGCATCGCACAGGATCGGCGCGCCTTGCGCGAGCGCCGCGCGGCCCGCCGCGCCCGCGCCTGCGGAAAATTGCAGATCGTCGATCACATCGACCATGCCGCACGCGTGGATCACGCGCACAGCGAGTTTTTCGAGGTCGGCGGGAATGCGCGACAAGTCGGCCTCCGCGCGGATCGTCGCGAAGGATTGGCGATAGATCTCCTGACCGTCGCGAATGTAATCAAGCATCGGTGTCACTCCGGGCGAGGCGTTCGAGCAGGTCGGCGGCCTCGCCGATCGTCAGTTGGCGCGCGACGCACTGGCCGAAGCCGGGCCGGCCGTCGCGCCGATAAAGGTCGTAGAGGCTGGGCGCGGCGGCGAGCAGCGTGAACGGCGCGCAATGCGCGGCGGCGCACGAGCGCGAGCAGCCGCTCAGATGCACGTCCACGCCGGCAGGCAGCCGAGCCGCGAGGCGCAACGCGTCGCTCTTGGTGTCGGCGAGGCCCTTCACGCAGCCGCTCGATCCGGCGCACGCGATCAGGTGCGTAATCGCGTGTGCGGGATCGCAGGCGAGACCGAGGGCGTTCAGGCCGGACAACACGGTCGGAACGGCGTGCGTGGCGATGTCGGGTAATAGCACGCTTTGCCAGGGTGTCAGGTGAAGCGTGGCGTTGCCGTGTTGTTGCGACAGCGTGGCGAGTCCCGTGAGTGTGTCTGCATCGAGACGTCCCAGCGGTGGCTGGCCGCCGACGTGCCAGGATCCGGGCACGCGTTGGGCGTGGGCGCCGAGGCGAAGGTTGGCGTCGGCTGGTGTAACGCGATGCCAGTCGGCGAGCTTCGCGTTTCGCGTTAGCGGGAAGTCGAGATATTGCTCGGCGTGATGCAGTACCGCGTCGACGGATTGCGCGGTTAGCAGGTGGCGCATGCGTGTGGCGTCTGCGGGGGCGAGGTCGAGGAATGTCAGGAGCAGCGCGCGTACCAGGGCCGGGACTTGTGAAGGCAGGATCGCGGCTAGAGCCCCTGTGCTGTTCACGCCCGGTTTTCCAGGCGCGGTGCTTTGGCTTTGCATAAGCGCGCCGGCATAGGCGCTCACAGGCGGACAACCCGCCAACCCGAACACGAACCGCACGCCGTCCGCCTCTTGCGACGCCGCGAGCCACACATCGTGCGGATGGTCCACTCTCGCGAGCCGTTCGCCGCCGTCCAGCAACAGTGCGAATTTCGGCGACAGCGCCGCGAAACGCGCTTCGCTTTGCAGCATCATGAGCAATTCGGCGCACAGCGGGCGCGTGTCGAATAGCGCGAACGGATCGCGTCCGGCAGCGGGGCTGATCATGACGTTGCGGACGTCGTCGGCGGTGGCTGCGGCTGCGGCAGAGAGTGCGTGGGCAGTGCCCACTTGCTGCGCTGCTGCGTCCGGGGCTTTCGAGGCCCATTCATTCACTGCGTTCGCGGCTCTGGTATCTGTTGCGCTCTCCGCCTCTGCGTTCGCGGCGCCGGCGGCAACTGCATTCACAGCGTTGACAGCCGCCGTCGTGTCCGCACGGCCCACCACGCCGTTCGCCGGCATCGGCCCAAGACCGGCGTCGATCAAAGCCGCGATCAACGCCGCCTCTTCACCGCGCTTCACGCCACGCACCTGCACATTCGCGCGATTGGTCAACTCGATCACCCCGGCCGCGTGCCGCGCGCTAGCCTCCGCGATCGCCCGAGCCTGCGCCGCGCTCAATTCGCCGCCGGGCAGTTTGATCCGGCAAATCCCGCCATCGCGCGCGGCGACGATGCGCAGCAGCCCCGGACACGCCGAGGGCCGCAGCGTGCCGGCTGCGTCGGATAAAACGGTGGAGGGCGTTGCTTGATTCAAGACGGACACCGGGTTTAGCGTCGCGCGACAGCCCGAGCATGCCGTGAGGCGGGCATGGCTGCGGCATCGGTACACCCCGCCCGATGTTGGCTGGCACGAACAGTCTCGCCGGCAGGTCTCCTGGCTGGCAGGTCATGGTCCGCCGCGGCCTTCCCGGTCGAACCAGTGGCGTGGAGCGCAGGCGGACTCGCTGCATACAGTTGCGGGGGCAGCCACAGTGGCACTGTGTTCCCTCTTCGGCCCCGAAGGGCACCGGCGGCTGTATTATGCCTTTTTTCGAACAGCACAACGAGGCTGGACGCTTTGATCGGCGTGGCACAGCGCATTATTTGAAGACACAGAATGAGGATGGATGCATGCCCGCGTGGCTGACGGTGGTGGGCATAGGCGACGACGGCTTCGCCGGTTTGGGGCGGCCCGCGCGGCGTGCCTTGCTGGAAGCGTCGGTGGTGTACGGCGGCGAACGTCATCTGGCGATGCTGCCCGCGCGTCTCGCCGCGCGCCGTGCCGCCTGGCCGCGTCCCTTCGATCTCGCACCCTTGCTGGCCGAGCGCGGCGCAGCCGTGTGCGTGCTGGCGAGCGGCGATCCGATGCTGTTCGGCGTCGGCGCGACACTCGCGCGGCAATTGCCGGCGGGGGAATTGCGGGTGCTGCCGGCGCCGTCGTCGTTGTCGCTGGCGGCCGCGCGGCTTGGCTGGCCGTTGCAGGATATCGCGACGGTGTCGCTGGTGGGGCGGCCGTTGCCCACGCTGAACGCGCATCTGCACGACGGCGCGCGCATGTTCGTGCTCAGCGCGGACGGGCGCACGCCCGCGGCGCTCGCGGCATTGCTGAACGCACGAGGTTACGGGGCGACCCGCATGAGCGTGCTGGAACACCTGGGCGGCGAACTGGAGCGGCGCATCGACGGCCGCGCGGATCAGTGGTCCGCGGGCGAGGTGGCCGCGCTGAACCTGATCGCGCTCGACTGCCGTGCTACCGAAGGTGCACCGCGTCTGCCGCTGACCTGCGGTTTGCCCGACGATGCGTTTCGTCACGACGGCCAGTTGACCAAGCGCGACGTGCGCGCGATCACGCTCGCGCGCCTCGCGCCGACGCCCGGCGAATTGCTGTGGGATGTAGGCGCGGGCAGCGGCTCCATCGGCATCGAATGGATGCGCGCGCATTCCACCTGTCGCGCGATTGCGATTGAAGGGCACGCGGAACGGCAACGTTTCATCGAACACAATCGCGATGCGTTAGGTGTGCCGGGGCTGCAACTCGTGGCGGGGCGCGCGCCTGAGGCGCTGCAGGGGTTGCCGGTGCCGGATGCCGTGTTCATCGGCGGCGGCGTGACCGTGCCGGGCGTGCTGGAGGCATGCTGGGCAGGTCTGCGCGAAGGCGGGCGGCTGGTCGCCAATGCGGTGACGTTGCAAGGCGAGGCGGCCTTGGCGGCGTGGCGCGAGCGGCATGGCGGGACGTTGACACGGATCGCATTGGCGGACGCGCAACCGCTTGGCGGGTTCGATACGTGGCGGCAGGCGTTGCCGATCACGCTGCTGGAGGTGACGAAGCCGGCGAGCGGCGAGGGCGCGAACCTCGCGGGAACCGAAACCGTGATTAACGCGACGAGTGCGGCAGATGTGCCGAATGCCAGGCGTGCCGCAAGTGCCGGAAGCGGTATGAGCGCTACGAATGTCACCAACTTGACAAACACGACGAACACGACCGGCGCCACCCCCACCGACCCATCGCCAGAACCCTGATGCGCGAAGAAACCCCCGAACAACCCGCGCCGCTGCGTAGCGGCTACACGACCGGCAGTTGCGCCACCGCGACGTCGCTGGCGGCGGCGCGTCTGTTGCTCGCGGGTGTCGTCAGCGAAGTGGCGGAGATCGTGTTGCCGAAGGGCCAGCATGTGCCGATGCCGCTGGTGTTCTGCCGCCTGATCGGGAATGGCGATGAAGGCGCGGAAGCCGGCACGATCAAGGACGCCGGCGACGATCCCGACGTCACGCACGGCGCGCTCGTCTTCGCGCGCGTGCGCCTCGTCGCCGAAGCGGGCGTGATATTTCGCGCGGGGCGAGGCGTCGGCACGGTGACGCGCGCGGGGCTGACGCTGCCGGTCGGCGAACCCGCCATCAACCCGGTGCCGCGCAGAATGATGACCGAGCATCTGGCCGAACTCGCGGCGGAGCATGCGTACGGCGGCGGCTTCGAAGTGACGATCGGCGTGGAAGGCGGCGAAGCGCTCGCGCTGAAAACGATGAACCCGCGTCTCGGCATTCTCGGCGGGCTGTCGATCCTCGGCACCACCGGCATCGTGCGTCCATTTTCGTGTTCGGCGTATATCGCGTCGATTCATCAGGGGATCGACGTCGCGCGCGCCAACGGCTATACCCATCTCGCCGCCTGCACCGGCAACGCGAGCGAGGACGCGATGCGCGCGCACTACGGCCTGCCGGATATCGCGTTGATCGAAATGGGCGACTTCGTCGGCGCGGTGCTCAAGCATATGAAGCGTGCGCCGGTCGAACGTCTGAGCGTGTGCGGCGGCTTCGGCAAGATCAGCAAGCTGGCGGCGGGTCATCTCGATCTGCATAGCCGCAATTCGAGCATCGACCTCGAGCGGCTCGCGCAATGGGCCGCCGAACAGGGCGCCGACGACGCGCTTCAGGCGGCGATCCGCGCAGCCAACACGAGTCAGCAGGCGGTCGCGTTGGCGCACGCGCGGCAGGTGCCGCTCGGCGATATCGTCTGCCGGCACGCACTGGCGGTGGCACGCGAGATCGTGCCGCCGCAGGTCAACGTCGAAATGTTCGCGATCGATCGCGAGGGTAAGCTGATCGGAGCCGCGCAATGAAAATGAAGCGGATTCTGCTGCTCGGCGGTACGGGCGACGCATTGCGGATCGCGCGGCAACTCGCGCCCGAGCATGTGTATAGTCTCGCCGGCCTCGGCAAGGCGCCTGACGATCTGGCGTGCACGGTGCGAGTCGGCGGCTTTGGCGGCAGCGAAGCTATGACGCGTTACATCGCCGATGAAGGTATCGATCTCGTGATCGACGCGACGCACCCGTATGCCGCGCAAATCAGCGCGAACGCGGCGCAGGCGAGCCGCGCCGCGCGCGTGCCGTATTGGGCACTGCGCCGCCCGGCGTGGCAACCGCAAGCCGGCGACGACTGGCACATGGTCGGCGACTGGAACGAACTCACGGATGCGCTCGCGCCGTTCAGAAAGCCGCTCTTCACGCTCGGCCGCGAACCGCTCGCGCATCTCGACGAAATCCCGCCTCATCAGTTCTGGGTCGTGCGTTGCCTTGAAGCGCACGAAGACACGCCGCGTGCGCGGATCCTCGCGGCGCGCGGTCCATTCACGCTCGAAGGTGAACGTGCGCTATTCGCCCTGCAAGCCTTCGACGTGGTGGTCAGCAAAAATAGCGGCGGCCAGGCGACTGAAGCAAAACTCGAAGTCGCGCGTGAACGCGGTTTGCCGGTCGTGATGCTGCGCCGACCTGAATTGCCGGCAGCAGAGAGGGAGTTCGAAAGCGTTTCCGATCTGCTCGACGCACTGCAACACGCAGTCTGACTCGCGCATGCATGCCACGCCGCCTCAACGAATCAGGGAGTAGTGAATGACGGTGTTTTTTATCGGCGCGGGTCCTGGCGACCCCGAACTGATCACGGTGAAAGGGCAGCGCCTCGTGCGCAGTTGTCCGGTGATCCTGTACGCGGGTTCGCTCGTGCCGGCCGCGGTGCTCGAAGGTCACGCGGCGCAGCAGGTTGTCAACACCGCCGAACTCGACCTCGATCAGATCGTCGCGTTGCTCGCGGCCGCGCACGACAACGGCCAGGACGTGGCGCGTGTGCATTCCGGCGATCCGTCGCTGTACGGCGCGATCGGCGAACAGATCCGCAGACTGCGCGAACTGAAGATACCCTATGAGATCGTGCCGGGCGTCACCGCCACGGCGGCATGCGCGGCCACGTTGGGTTGCGAACTCACATTGCCCGATGTTTCGCAGACGCTGATCCTCACGCGCTTCGCCACCAAAACCAGCATGCCCGAGGGCGAACAACTCGCCGACCTCGCCCGTCATCGTGCGACGATGGCGATTCATCTCGGCGTGCGGCACCTTGCGCGGATCGTCGAAGAATTGCGGCCGCATTACGGCGGCACGTGTCCGATCGCGGTGATCTATCGCGCGAGTTGGCCCGACGAGGAGAAGATCACCGGCACGCTCGACGATATTGTCGGCAAGGTGCAATCGACCTCCATCGAGCGGACCGCGTTGATCCTGGTCGGCCAGGTGCTGGCCGCCGAAGGCTTCGCCGACTCGACGCTGTACGCGAAAGACTGAAACCGTCCACGTGAAAAAGCCCATCCGCGCACCGTCGCACAGTGCGCGGATTAGCTCGCAACGCCAGAGCCTCTTACGCCGTCACTTCATCCGGCTGCCTCGCCGCCAGCTTCACACGCAATGCCTTGGCGGCCTGAACCATATTCGTCAGCGCTGCTTCGGTCTCCGGCCAGCCGCGCGTCTTCAGCCCGCAATCCGGATTGACCCACAAGCGTTCAGCGGGAATCACTTCGCACGCGCGTTCCAGCAGACGTTGCATGGCTTGCGCATCCGGCACGCGCGGCGAGTGGATATCGTAGACGCCCGGGCCGATTTTGTTCGGATACGCGAAAGCGCCGAAGCCGTCGAGCAGTTCCATCGCTGAGCGGGAGGTTTCGATCGTGATCACGTCGGCATCCATCGCGGCGATCGACGGCAGAATGTCGTTGAACTCCGAATAGCACATATGCGTATGAATCTGCGTTTGATCGGCCACGCCCGCGGCTGAAATGCGGAACACGCGCGTGGCCCATTCCAGATACGCGGCCCAATCGGCGCGACGCAACGGCAAGCCTTCGCGGAAAGCCGGTTCGTCGATCTGGATGATGCGAATGCCGGCCTTTTCCAGATCCACCACCTCTTCACGGATCGCGAGCGCGAGTTGCAGCGCGGTAGTTGAGCGCGGCTGGTCGTCACGCACGAACGACCATTGCAGCATCGTCACCGGGCCGGTCAGCATGCCCTTCATCAGACGTTGCGTGAGAGATTGCGCGTAACGCGTGGTCTCGACCGTCATCGGTTCGGGACGGTAGACGTCGCCGTAAATGATCGGCGGTTTCACGCAGCGCGACCCGTAGCTCTGCACCCAGCCATTTTCCGTGAACGCATAGCCCCACAACTGTTCGCCGAAATATTCGACCATGTCGTTGCGTTCGGCTTCGCCATGCACCAGCACGTCGAGTCCCAACTCTTCCTGTTTGCGTACGGCGATCTCGATCTCGCCGCGCATGCGCTGCAGATAGTCGAGTGCGCGCAGTTCGCCGCGCTTGTAGGCGGCACGCGCCTGGCGGATCGCCGGCGTTTGCGGGAACGAGCCGATCGTCGTGGTCGGCAGGAGCGGCAGGCCGAGCGCTTCGCGCTGCAGGCGATTGCGTTCGGCGAACGGGCTTTGCCGGTCGGCCATTGCGCTGCTCACCGCGGCCACGCGTTTTTGCACGAGCGCGTTGACTACCGCGCTGGAACCGCGGCGCGCTTCGAGCGCGCGGTCAGCGGCAGTGAGTGTCGCTTCGGCCGCCGCAGGATCGCGCAAGGCGAGCGCGAGCGTGGCGACTTCGTCGAGTTTTTCGGTGGCGAAGGCTAGCCAGGATTTCAGATCGGCGTCGAGTTTCTTTTCAGAGTCGAGTGAGACCGGCACATGCAGCAGCGAGCACGACGACGAAATCCACAAGCGTTCGCCGAATTCCGCATGCAAGGCCTGCAACGATTCGACGATCTCGCCGAGATCCGCGCGCCAGATATTGCGGCCATCGATCACGCCGGCTGACAACACAGCATGCGCCGGCAGGGCCGCGCGCCATGCGTCGAGTTGCTGCGGCGCGCGCACCAGGTCGAGATGGACACCGGCGACGGGCAACGCGGCCACGCGCGGCGCGTGCTCGGCGGCGCTTTCGAAGTACGTGGCCAGCAGCACTTTCACGCCCGATGCGCCGAGCACGTCATACGCGGCGGAAAAAGCGTCGAGCCATTCCGCGGGCAGATCGACGCACAAGGCCGGCTCGTCGAGTTGCACCCATTCGATGCCGCGCTGCTTGAGCTTGTCCAGCAGACGGCTGTAGCGGATCACGAGCCTCGGCAACAATGACAAACGGTCGAAGCCGGGGACATGGCTCTTCGACAGCCACAGATAAGTGATCGGCCCGATCAGCACCGGCTTGACCGGCAGGTTCAGCGCGAGCGCTTCATCGATCTCGTCGAACAGCCACTCGACGCCGCCGTCGAAGCTCGTCTGCGGTCCCAGTTCGGGGACGAGGTAGTGGTAGTTCGTGTCGAACCACTTGGTCATTTCCATGGCGGGTTGTGCAGCGTTGCCGCGCGCGAGCTGGTAGTACTGGGCAAGCGTTAGCGCCTTCGCATCGAAGCCGAAACGCTGCGGCAAAGCGCCGAGCAGCGCGCTCAGATTGAGCATCTGGTCGTAGTACGCAAAATCGCCGACGGTGACGAAATCCAGTTTTGCATCCTGCTGCAATCGCCAATGACGGGCGCGCAGTTCGCGCGCGACGCCACGCAGATACTGTTCGTCGGATTCGCCGCGCCAGAACGATTCCTGCGCGAATTTCAGTTCGCGCTGCGCGCCGATGCGTGGGAAGCCGGGAATATGCGTGCGGGCCATGTGAAGTCCTGTGGTTCGTTGTGTGAATTGGCGCTCAGTGTGAAAGTCACGCTATGATTCATCAAGCGACATGTTTTCACCAATGTATGAGCCAGATTCATATGCAACCCGATTCGTCTAAAGCGGAGCCATCCCATGCTTGAGCTTCGCCACTTGCGTTCGCTGATTGCCATTGCCGAGTCGGGCAAGCTGGTAGCGGCTGCCGAGCGCGTGCATCTGAGCCAGTCCGCGCTCTCGCATCAGATTCGCGATATCGAGGCGCATTACGAGGTATCGCTATTCGAGCGCACGAAACAGGGTTTGCGTTTCACTGCGGCCGGCGAGCGGCTGCTTGCGCTCGGCCGCGAAACGATCGCGGCGGTGAGCGCGGCGGAGCGCGATCTTGTTCGGCTGAAAGGCGACACGCGCGGCGAGTTGCGCATCGTGCTGGAATGCCATACGTGCTTCGACTGGCTGATGCCGGTCATGGACGAATTCCGCCGGCGGTGGCCGGAGGTCGAAGTGGATCTCGTCGCCGGGTTCCACGCGGATCCGTTGCGCCTGCTGAGCGACGGCAAGGCCGATGTGGTGATCGGCTCGAAGCCGGCCACGCGGCGCAACCTGCATATCGCGCCGCTATTCCGCTTCGAGATTCTGGTGGTGATGGCCAACGAGCATCGGCTGCGCAACAAGCGTCGCGTGGTGTCGGACGATCTGCACAACGAGACGTTGATTACCTATCCAGTGCCGGAGGCGCGCATCGATCTGATTCGCGAGGTGCTGGAGCCCGCCGGCATCAAACTCGACCGGCGCACGGCGGAACTGACCATCGCCATCATGCAACTGGTGGCGAGCCGCCGCGGGATCGCGGCGCTACCGAACTGGGGCGTGAAAAACTACGTCGATCACGATTACGTGCTGGCCAAACGCGTCGGCACCCAGGGACTGTGGAGCGAACTGTACGCAGTGGCCGCGAAAGGCCTGGCAAGCCGGCCTTATTTCGATGATTTCGTCAGGATCGTACGCGATACCTGCGCGGCGCAACTCGACGGCATCGAGTTGCTGACGGAAGAGGGACACCCGTAATGCCCATCGCTCGGCTCACTCGACAGTACTTCACGAACCCGATTTCAACTGTGCCCACAAGCGGCCTTCCAGACGCTTGATCTGTGCGGGCAAAGGCTTGAGCAGGAACAGCGTTTTCAGCACGGGCTCAGGCGGATACACGGTCGGGTCGTTGAGAATTTCCGGCCGCATGAATTTGCGGGCGGCGGCATCCGCGTTCGGATAGAACACGGTGTTGGTAATGTCCGCGTGCACTTCGGGGCGCTCGATATAGTTGATCCAGTCGAGCGCCGCTTCGGGATGGGGCGCATCTTTCGGGATCGCCATCATGTCGAACCAGACCGGTGCGCCGCCTTGCGGAATGAAGTACTTGACCTCGTAGCGCTTGCCGGCTTCACGCGCGCGATGGCTTGCCATCGAAACATCGCCTGACCAGCTCAGCGCGAAGCAGATATCGTCGCCCGCCAGATCGTTGATGTAACTCGTCGCGTTGAACTGCGTGATATACGGGCGGATCTTTTTCAGCGTTTCGTACGCGGCCTGATAGTCGGCGGGATTCTCGCTGTTCGGATCGCGGCCGAGATAGTGCAGCGTGACCGCGAACACATCGGACGGCGCGTCGAGCACGGAAACGCCGCAACTCTTCAGCTTGCTCAGATACTCGGGCTTGAACAGGATGTCCCAGTTGTCGAGCGGCGCCTCGTTGCCGAGAATCTTCCTCACGCGGGTGAGGTTGTAGCCGAGCCCCGTCGTGCCCCATGCCCACGGCACCGCGTACTGATTGCCGGGGTCCGCGTCGGCAACCAGCTTCAGCAGATTGCGGTCGAGGTTCGCGAGATTCGGCAGCTTCGATTTGTCGAGCTTCTGATAAATGCCGGCTTCGATCTGTTTGGCCAGAAAGTTGGAGGTCGGCACCACGACGTCGTAGCCGGTCGAGCCGGTCAGCAGTTTCGCCTGCAAGGTTTCGTCGCCGTCGTACACGTCGTAGCGCACGTGAATGCCGGACTCTTTTTCGAAGTTCGGCACGGTGTCTTTCGCGATGTAGTCAGCCCAGTTGTACAGGTTGAGCTGTTTTTCGTCGGCGTGCGAGGCGGCACTGAATGCGCCGAGCAGCAGGGCGGCCAGAAGCGGTTTCATCGTGGTGCGGGGCATGGTGGGTCATCTCGTCGGGAAAGGGGGCAACGGGTCGCGGACTTATAGATTCGTGAGGCGTTGCAGCTTCTGGTTGCGCATCAGGCACAGCATGTCCGACGCGAGATGCGCGGCGGCGAGGGCGGTCACGTCGCTGTGGTCGTAGGGCGGCGACACTTCCACTACGTCCGCGCCCACCAGGTTCACGGCGCCCAGCGCGCGCGCGATTTCCAAGGCTTGCGCCGAACTCAGCCCGCCCGCTACCGGCGTGCCCGTGCCGGGCGCGAATGCCGGGTCGAGACAGTCGATGTCGAAGGTCAGGTAAGTGGGCGCGCTGCCGACAATGGACAGCACTTCGTCGATCGTGGCTTGCGTGCCGTTGCGATGGACCCACGGCGCATCGAGAATGCGCACGCCCATGAAGTCGTCGTTCCATGTGCGAATGCCGATCTGCACCGAGCGCGCGGGATCGATGAGCCCTTCACGGATTGCCTTGTAGAACATCGTGCCGTGGTTCAGCGAATCGGGGTTGTCGTCCGGCCAGGTATCGCAATGCGCGTCGAAGTGGATCAGGCTGAGCGGCTTGCCGTATTTCTCGACGTGCGCGACGAGCAACGGATACGTGATGTAGTGGTCGCCGCCGAACGTCAGCATGCGCGCGCCGGTGGCAAGAATTCCGCGGGCGTGCGCGATGATCGCGTCGCGAATGCCCGACGGGTTATGCGCGTCGAACCAGCAGTCGCCGTAGTCGACCACGTTCAGATGATCGAACGGATCGACGCCCCACGGAAATGCGCCGAGTTCCGCCAGTTGCACGGAGGCGGCGCGCACGCCCGCCGGGCCGAAGCGCGTGCCGGGGCGGAAGGTCGTGGCGAGATCGAGCGGGATGCCGGATACGGCGACGTCCACGCCGGTGAGGTCACGCGAGTAGGGGCGGCGCATGAATGACAGCACGCCCGCATAGGTCGGCGCGGCAGGCTGGCCGCCCTCTTGAGCGGGGCTTTTCAAATACGGATGCGGCGCGTTCAGATTCAGGGTCATACGGAGCTATCCGGTCGGTTAGATGAAGCGCCCGTCACACAAATATTTCTCATGTCTGCCGCAAGGCGAATCAGCGGCAAGTTACGCGTGACGGGCAACTGGGTCTATGATTGCGGGGAAAAATTCCGGCGAAAAGCGAAGAATCTTGCTGGAAGTATCGATATTTTTAATATCTCGGCCAACCAGACGATGCGCAGACTTCCACCCTTGCAAGCCTTGCTCGCCTTCGACGCCGCCGCGCGTCTGGGCAGCTTCACGCGCGCCGCGCAGGAACTGGCGCTGACGCAGTCGGCGATCAGCCATCAGATCCAGCAGCTCGAGGAATGGACCGGGCAGCCGCTGTTCCGGCGCATCGGCCGTGGGGTGGCGCTGACGGCCGCCGGCACGCTGTACGCGCAAACCGTGACGACGGCGCTCGCCACGCTCGCCGACGGGCGCGATCGCATCGAGCCGTACGGCAATCCGGATTCGGTGATTCTCGTGTGCGCGCCGCAATTTGCTTCAGGCTGGCTGATGCCGCGCATGCGGGCGTTCGCCGAAGCGTTGCCGACGCTGGAGCTTTGGCTCGTGACCGGCGAGGAAGTCAACGAGATCGACCGCGTGGACGTCGATCTGGTCGTGTCGTCGAAGGCCATCCGAACGCCGGAGGTGGTGTGCGAGCCATTGCTCGACGAAGCGGCCGTGGCGGTCTGCGGACCGGTGACGGCGCGCCGTCTGCGTGACGCGCCGTTTCCCGATGTGTTGACGCAGGCGCCGTTGCTGGTGCACGAGGCGCGCCCCGAATGGGCGCCGTGGCTGCCTGAATTAAAGCGCGGCGGCTTGCGCACGCGCCGGGCGATCACGGTCAGCGATCCGCGTTTTCTGGTCGCTGCTGCGGAACAGGATATGGGCATTGCGACGGTGTCGCGACTCGACGCGGGCGACGCGTTGACGAGCGGCCGCGTCGAAGTCCTGCCGCAAGTGCCGGGCTTCGCGCTCGCGCCGCTCTGGCTGATGCGCTCGGCGCAGCCGGCGCGCTCGGCCGCCGTTGATGCTGTGCACGCGTGGATGATCGCGTTGTGCCGTGAGGAGCAAGGAGCGCAATGAGCACGCTCGCGATCGCCGGCGCGACAGGGAAAGAGCATGCTGCCTCTCTGGCGCGAGCGAGACAGAGCATGCTGCATTGCCGGCGCGACCAGGAAAGATCATGATGCCTCGCCGGCGCGAGCGACAAAGAGCATGCTGCATCGCGCGGCGCGCGCCGCCTGAAATTTCGCAAGCTCTGCACCGTCTTGCGGCCGCGACGCCGCTATCCTAGCGCCATGATGAAGCCCAGCACCGAACGAGATTACCGTCGGCGGATCGCCCGCGTGGTCGAGGCGATTCTGCTCGAACCCGGCGCGCACCATACGCTGGAGAGCCTCGCCGCGGTGGCGCTCCTGTCGCCGTTTCATTTTCATCGCGTCTACCGGGCGCTGACCGGTGAGAGCGTGGTGGAGACCGTGCAGCGCCTGCGGCTTGCGCAAGCGGCGCAACGGCTGACCGATGCCGCCGCGTCGGTCACCGCGGTCGCGCACGATGCCGGCTACAACAGCCCGCAAGCCTTCGCGCGTGCGTTTCGCGGCTTCACCGGCGTCTCGCCGAGCGAGTTCAAGGCATGGCAAAAACGCCTGGCCGCGCCATGCACGGGCCGCGCGGCTGACGCGCAAGTCGACGCGCCAAGGAACAACGCCGCGGCTCCGGCGCTGCCTGCCGTCGAACTCACGGAGATTGCGCCGTTCGATGTGCTGAGTCTGCGGCACGACGGACCGGTCGCGACGATCGGCCAGACCTTTCGCTCGCTCATGACGATGCTGCGCTGCGACGAAAAGGCGGTGATGGATCAGCGCGTGGGCATCTGCGTGCGCGATCCGGCGGCGAAGGACAGCTTCAGCTATCGTGCGGCGATCGTCGCGAGTCCGCATGACGTGCCGCTCGAAGCGAGCGATGCAGTCGAACCGTTGCGGCTCGAAGGCGGGCTGTACGCGGTGCATCGGCTGATCGGTCCGTATGCGTTGATCTCGCCGACCTTTCGCGCACTTTACGGCGGCTGGCTGCCGCAAAGCGGTTATCTGCGCGACCGGCGTCCCGCACTCGAGCTGTATCGCAATCCACTGGTCGCCGGTCTGCAGCAGACGTGCGTGACCGACCTGATGATTCCTATCCGCAAGGACTGACCATGTTTCGTGTGAGCTGTGCCGTCATCGCCGGATTGGCGTGTGCGGCGGCGTTGTGCTGGGCGGGCGCCGTGTCGGCGGATCAGGCCGACTTGCATGTGGGCGAGACGACGCGCGTGTTTCGTCCCGCCGTGGCTCGCCATTGGCGCGGGGCGAAAACCGAGGCGCTGGTGACGCGCATCTGGTATCCGGTCGATACGTCGGTGCCGCAGACGCCGCGCGAGATCGGCGCGCCCGCTCAGCCGATCTTTCACGGCCATGCCGCCGCCGAAGATGCGCCGCTCTCGACCGCCCGCACGAGCTACCCGTTGCTAGTGCTCTCGCACGGCACGGGCGGCACCGCCGACAGTCTCGACTGGCTCGCCGCCGCGCTCGCCGCGCGAGGCTATATCGTGGCCGGCGCCAATCATCCGGGCAACAACGCGGCGGCGCCGATGACGCGCGACGGCTTCATGCTCTGGTGGGAGCGCGCCACCGACGCGAGCGAAGTGCTCGACGGCGTGCTCGCCGATGCGCTGCTCGGGCCGCATGTGGACCGTGAGCGGATCGGCGCGGTGGGTTTTTCGCTGGGCGGCTATACCGTGCTCGAACTGGCGGGCGCGCGGACCAATCTGCCGGCGTTCGAGCGTTTCTGCACATCGCCCGAGGCCGACGCGATCTGTCATCCACCGGAGGCGGCGCGCATCAGCGATGCATCGGGCGCGGCGCCCTCGGCGCTGGACGATCTATCACCGGCAACGAAGGCCTCGCGCGCGCGGTCTGGCGCGTCGTATCGCGATCCACGCGTCAAAGCCGTGTTCGCCATTGCGCCCGCGTTGGGCGAGGCCTTCGACGACAACTCGTTTGCCGACGTGACGATTCCCGTCTCGCTGCTCGCGGGTGACGCCGACGTCACCGCGCCGGTGGCCACCAACATTCATCGCATCGCGGGTTTGCTGCGCAACGCGCATGTGGAGATGGTGCCGGGCGCGTCGCATTACACGTTTCTGGATACCTGTCTCGCCGATGTCGTCGCGCACGTGGCGGGTATTTGCCGGGATGGACCGGGCGTCGATCGCGATGCGGTGCATGCGCTGGCTGCCGACCGGGCGGTCCGCTTTTTCGCGGCGACCTTGCCGGCGCGGTGACGCTGACAGAAGTGCGTCAGGCTTATCGAACAAAGCGCGGCAGCGGACCGTACGCCGCCGCGCCCGCCACGCATCTCAGTCCTCCAGCGGCGCCAACGCTTCGATCGGCATCTTCCTCTCACCGCCGATCCTGATTGCGGGCACGAACATCAGCAGCACGACCACGAAGATCGCGATGACGAAGAGCGAAATGAACGTGAGGTGCAGCGATTGATGCAGGACAGTGCGGATCATGTCGCTGTCACCGAGACTGGCGGCCTGATTCTGCAACAGCGCCTTCAACTGGTCCGACGTGACCACGGCCACACCTTTCGAATGACTGAGGCCGAAGTTGAGCACCGCGCCGAACAGCGTCGCGCCCAGGGTGCTGCCGAGATTGCGCGAAAACAGATTCGACGCGGTGGCGCTGCCGCGTTCGTCCATGCGAACGATCTCCTGGATCAGGATCAGGCAACTGACGCTCGACGTGCCCATGCCGAAGCCCATGATCAACGAGCCGAACGCCGCGACGAGCGGCGAGCCGCCGGGCGACAGAAACAGCAGCAACAGCGCGCCGAGCGGAATGGCCGCGCTGCCGCCGATCAGAATGCGCCGCAAGCCGAGGCGATGAAATGACTTCGCGGCGAGCGTCGCGCCGGCCGGCCAGCCCACCATCATCATCGTCAAGGCGAGGCCGGCGATCACCGGTGAGCGATGCAGCACGCCCTGCACGTACATCGGCAAAAACGTGGTCGCGCCCATCAGGATCATGCCGGACAGCAACGTCGCGCCGTTGGAGGCGGCAATCGGCCGGCGGCTCCAGAGCGCGAAGGAGATCATCGGTTCAGCCGCGCGGCGCTCCTGCCACACGAACAGCAACACGCACAGCGCGAACGCGCCGCCCGCCATCGACGCTTGCGCGACCTGGTCGTCGCCGGCGTAGGTGAGCGCCATCATGAGCGCGGCGATGGCCGCCATGAACAGCGCCGCGCCGCCGAAGTCGATCGAAGGGCGCGCGTGCCGTTCCGATTCGCGCAGAAACGCGATGAAGCCCGCCGCGGAGGCAAGCCCGATCGGCACGTTCATCCAGAAGATCCAGGCCCACGACATGTTGTGAATGATGAAGCCGCCGACCATCGGGCCCACCACCGCCGAAATCGCCCACACGCTCGCGAGATAGCCTTGCACCTTGCCGCGTTCGCGCGCGGGATAGAGGTCGGCGACGATGGTCAGCGTGACCGGCTGGATCGCGCCGGCACCGACGCCCTGAATCAGCCGGAACGCGATCATGGCCGGCATCGACCAGGCGAAGCCGGCCAGCACCGAGCCAAGCAGAAAGATGGCGATGCCGGCCAGCATGACGGGCTTGCGGCCGTACAGATCGGCGAGTTTGCCGAATACCACGGTCATGGCGGTCTGGGTGAGCAGGAACGACGAGAAGACCCAGCTATACAGATGCAGATCGCCGAGTTGCGCGACGATCTGAGGCATGGCGGTGGAGACGATGGTGGCTTCGATGGCGACCATCGCCATGGACGCCATCACGGCGGCAATGACGAGGGGACGCGACGATTGCGGGTTGCGGGACATGGGCCAGGAGTTAGTATTAGGATATAAGGCACGTCGGGCAGCGTGGCCATGGGCGGCCAGGCCGTGACGCATCGGCACGACCGTACGAGGACGGCCGGTGTCGAGTATGCACCCTGCTGAGAATGTGCGCTGACCACGGCCGGTCTTGCGGACCACGCCGCCGTGGCACAGCGTTTGCGCACTCGAAGCTTTCTTTCGACAAATGGAGGGTCATCATGAGGATCGAATTCACCGGACGCCGTGAAGTGGTTGCGGCGGCGCGCGTCGCCTTCGAAGCCAATGTCGACGGGGCCGACGTCTGGTGCAGCGTGTCGCTGGATGCGCTGAACGAGCATTTCGGCAACGACGGCCCGTCGGCCCATGACCTCGTCAATACGTTCGAGGCGAATCGCGCGCGGATTGAAAACGCTACGCGCAAGGTCCTCGAAAAAAACGGCGGGCAGTCCGTGGAACTCGAAACCGGTGATTTCAACAGGGCCTGAGCGGCCTGGTTTCTGATTGACGATGAGCCCGGCGCGCGCGCCGGGCCTCGCAAACGACTCAACGGCTGTTGTTCACACACAACCCGTCCATTCCGCGCAGAGCCATCGCCGCGCGTCTCCTGCTTTCAAAACACCTCGTCGAAGCGCGGCGCATCGCGATTGCTGCGTGCAGATGACGGATTCTTGCAGATTCCATAAAGGACTGCTCCAGGGTCCGGGCATTCGTTTTCAATGCCCGCGTTTCTATACTCGCGTCGCTGTTCAACCTGATATTCCAGCTACGCAGGAGCATTGACGTGAAAAAGATTACCGCCGCGGTCGCGGCGTTCGCAGGACTCGCCGCCGCGACGGCGCATGCGCAAAGTTCGGTCACGCTGTACGGCCTCATCGACGCCGGCGTGATGTACACCAACAACGTGAAGAAGGGCGGCTCGCAGGGCGCGCTGGTGCAGGCGACGAGCGGCAACATCAACGGCAGCCGCTTCGGCTTGCGCGGCGCGGAAGATCTCGGCGGCGGATTGCAGGCGATTTTCGTGCTGGAAAATGGCTACAACGTGCAGAACGGCAAGCTGGGCCAGAACAACCGGCTGTTCGGCCGTCAGGCGTTTGTCGGCTTGAGCAGCAAGCAGTACGGCACGCTCACACTGGGCCGCCAGTACGACTCGCTGGTCGATTTCGTCGCGCCGCTCTCGGGCACGGCGGGCACCTTTGGCGACACCGGCTTCGCACATCCGTTCGACAATGACAATCTGAATCACTCCGTGCGCATGAGCAACGCCGTGAAGTACACGAGCGCGAACTACGCCGGTCTGAAGTTCGGCGGGATGTACGCGTTCTCGAACAACACGGAATTCGCGGTCAATCGTGCCTATAGCGCCGGCGTGAGCTATGTCAACGGTCCGTTCAAGGCGGCTGCCGGCTATTTGCAGATCAACGGTTCGAACTCGACCGGCAATACGTCCGGCGCGGTCGATCTCGGCGAATCCACGGCCAACGGCACGGGCGGCTTTCAGCTTGGCGCCGATGTGCAGCGCACGGCCGGCGCCGCGTTGAGCTATGGCTTCGGTCCCGTGACGGCCGGCTTCGTCTACACGCATAGCCAGTTCCAGAACACCGCGTCGTTCGGTGCCACGCATGGCTCGATGCGCTTCGACAACTACGAAGTGAACGGCAAGTACGCCGTGACGCCCGCGCTGAGCCTCGGGGCGGCCTATACCTATACGGACGCGCATGTGGGCGGCACCTCGAGCTTCGGCTCGGATCCGAAGTGGAATCAGGCGAACCTGCAAGCCGTCTATGCGCTGTCGTTGCGCACCGACGTGTATGCCGAAGCGATGTACCAGCACGTGAGCGGCAAGGGCTACACCGCGTTTATCAACACGGCGGGCGGCGCGTCGTCGACGGCAAATCAGGTGGTCGGCACGGTGGGGATCCGCACGCGCTTCTGAGCGTGATTGCTCCGGATTCAGGAACAATCCCTTCGACGGCGGGCCGTTATTCTATGAGGAATCGGCACCTATATTGGTTTCAGTGGTTGCGCGGAGAGCGATTCGAAGCGCTGCTGACCATCAATTATTGGAGGTGTTTCCATCATGAATTCCCTGATCAAGGCTGTCGTTATCGTCGCTTCGCTGGCTGCTTCGGCCACCGTGTTCGCCCAATCGAATTCCGGCATTACGCGCGCGCAGGTGCGCGCGGAACTGGTTCAACTGCAGCAGGGCGGCTATCACGTCGGCGACGGCGACCAGGCGCATTACCCGGAAGCGATTCAGGCCGCTGAAGCCCGCGTCGCCGCGCGCAACGGCGAAACCAGCGGTTATGGCGGCAACGTGGCCGGTTCGTCGCAAAGCGGCCGCCCGGCTGTGTCCGCCGCCGACTGGAATGCGATGTATAGCCGTTGATCCGACGGGCGCGAGGTAGTGCGCGCCGCGTTGGAAGGGACTCTTCCAGCATGGCGTATATATCGGCTTCGGCGGTATCGGTAAAGTAGTCAGGCACGCACGGTTTCCGGTGTGCGAGCGAGAGAGTTGGCCCCGGCTGGTTAACAGCCGGGGCTTTTTTTATTTCGCCGCGCACGGTGAAAATGTTCTCACGATGGCGCCTCGGCGACGTTCGCACTCGCACGTTTGTCCAGTGCGCGGCCACGCCTTTGGCTGCGGTATAGTCGCGCCAATGGATCGTATGTATGCTCGCGGGTTTCATATTGCCGCGAGCACTGCGGGCTCACGCTTCGATTTATGGAGAACAACCGTGCAGGAAATCATCGAGGGTCTCATCCGCTTTCAACGCGAAGTCTTTCCGCAGCAGAGCGCATTGTTCAAGCGTCTGTCCATGGCGCAAAGTCCCAGTACGCTTTTCGTGACGTGCTCGGATAGCCGTGTCGTGCCGGAGCTGCTGACGCAGACCGAGCCGGGTTCGCTGTTCGTGATCCGCAATGCGGGCAATATCGTGCCGTCTTATGGTCCGGAACCGGGCGGTGTGTCGGCGACCGTCGAATACGCGGTGGCCGTGTTGGGCGTGCGCGATATCGTGATCTGCGGCCACTCGAACTGCGGCGCGATGACGGCGATCTCGACCTGCAAGAATCTCGATCATCTGCCGGCAGTGGCGGGCTGGCTGCGTCACGCGGATGCGGCCAAGGCCATCAACGCATCACGCACCTACCATTCGGACGCCGAGTGCCTCTCCGCGCTGGTCAAGGACAACGTGATCGCGCAACTGGCGAACATCCGCACGCATCCTTCGGTGGCAGTCGGGCTCGCGAATAAAACACTGCGGCTGCACGGCTGGATCTTCGATATCGAAAGCGGCACGATGCTCGCGCTCGACGGCACTAGCGGCAAATTTTTACCGCTAGTGGACAACCCGGACATCTACGCCGTCTAACTTGATGTTCGAACGTGGCAAGCGCACGATGAGACGTTGCGCGCGCGACCCGCTTTCACGGTTCATGCCGGTTCGAACGGCACCGCTGGGGCATTGCTCATGACATAGGAGGCGCGCCATGTGCGGCCGTCATCTGTCTTCCCCTATGCGGCGCAATCTGTTGCTGGCCGGTGCGTCGTCGATCACGCTGGCGGGTTTGCCGCGGCGCGTTGCCGTGGCGGCGGAACCCGCGTCAGGCAATGCGCCGAATTCGATTCCACCTTCCGAAGCGCTCGACCGCCTGATGCAGGGCAACGCCCGTTACGCCGCGAATAGCCCTTCAAACAAGGACTATTCCGCGGGCCGCGCGGCGCGTGTCTCGGCGCAGTATCCGATTGCCGCCGTCGTTGGGTGTGCGGATTCGCGGGTCGCGCCCGAGCTCGCCTTCGATCAGGGTCCGGGCGATCTGTTCGTGGTGCGCGTGGCCGGCAATTTCGTCAACGACGATATTCTCGCGAGCCTCGAATACGGCGTCGAGTTCCTCGGCGTGCCGCTCATCATGGTGCTCGGGCATACGCAGTGTGGTGCGGTGAGCGCCACGGTCAAGGCGCTCAAGGATGGCGTTCATTTGCCTGGCCATCTGCCGGAACTGGTTCGCGCGATCAAGCCCGCCATGCAGATGGCGAAAGTGGCGAAAGTGACGAAAGGAGATCAAGGCGAGGATCTCGTTACGCAAACCACGATTGAAAACGTCAGGTTGAATGTCAACCGGCTGATCGCATCCAGACCGATGATCGGACTGTATGTGAAAAGCGGGAAGGTCAAGATTGCCGGCGGCATTTACGACCTGGCGACCGGCAAGGTCACATTGCTCTGACGCACCATTCGCTAGTCAACCGCTGAAGCACCGAAACGCAAGGCTGATACGCGGCTCCGTCACACCCGCGAGCTTGGGAATGCCGTGCTCGTGCGTGAACTGTGACGCATAGCTCATGACCAGACAACTGCCGGGTTCCAGTTCGACATGCACGATCCGTCCGGCGCCGGCGCCCGCTTTCGGCCGGATCGACATGCGGCGGCTCGCGCCGAGCGAAATGATGGCAATGGGCTGGGCGGGCACCAGCTTTTCGGTCTTGTCGCTGTGAAGCGCGACGCTGTCGCCGCCGTCGCGATAGAGATTGAGGCCGACGCGGTTGAACGGCGCGCCCACGAGCGCGCGCACGGCTTCGAATGCCTCGCCCAAGGGCGCGGGCAGATCTTCGGCACCACGCGCGAAGGTGGCGAGCAGACGCGGCACGGCGACTTCGCGGTCGTACATCATTCGCTGCTGACTAAGCCAGCCGACATTGCGCAGCGCCGTCTCGAACCACGCTTGCGCCGTGGCAGCCGGGATCGACTCGGGCAGATAGCAGATTCCGCCTTCCTGGTCATGGAGAAGGGAGACGGGCTCGGGCGCGAATAGGGCTTGCTGGGACACCATGATTCCGACGTGGGCTGGGTGCCGCGCAATCAGACAATGAAGGGCGACTCGGGCAACCATTATACTGTGTTTTTATACAGTATTCATGGCTTGCCGCGGCCGCGAGACCGCCCTCCGTGCGGACTCAATCGCCCGGGCTATACAGGTCGAGCAGCTTGAGCGTCACGCCATTGGTCCAGCCGAAGCCGTCCTGCAACGGATATTCGCCACCGCCGCCGCCGCCCGTTCCCGAGCCTTCCACCACGTATTTCTCGACCAGTTTCTGATCGGACGCGTAGACGCCTTTCACGTCGGTAAGAAAACGCGTGCCGATCTGTTGCGCGAGCGCGTCCTGCCCGTAGCGCTTCAAGCCCTGAATGGCGGCCCAATGCAGCGGCGCCCAGCCGTTCGGCGCATCCCATTGCTGCGTCGTGTTGTAGGTCGTGGTGACGAGACCGCCCGGTTTCAACAAGGTCGACTGCACGTGTTTCGCCGTCTTGAGCGCACGTTCCGGCCACGCCGCGCCGACAAACAGCGGAAACACCATCGCCGCCGTCTTGTTGTCGCGCGGTTTGGCGAGTTGCCAGTCGTAGTCGCCGTAATAGCCGTTGGGATTCCACAGATAGCGGTTGATGCCGAGCGCGCGTTTCGCGGCGCGTTGCGCGAATTCGCCGACGCAGCGGAAATCGCGCGTCTCGCCGCAACCCTTGGCGATGGTGATCTCGAGATGGAACATCAGGCTGTTCAGGTCGACCGGAATGATCGACGTGGTGCGCACCGTCGCGAGTGTCATGTTGTCGCCGAACCAGCGCGAGCTGAAATCCCAGCCGCTTTCGGCGGTGGCGCGCAACTCGCGGTAGACGTCGTTCGGCTTGCGGCCGCTTGCCTTTTGCGCGGTCTGGATGTCCTCCAGATACGACTCGTCGCGCGGCGTGTCGAGCTCATCCCAGTAGCGGTTGAGCACGGTGCGATCCGGCATCACGACCACATTGCGCGTGGCCGAGCCGGGTTGCGTGGTGGTCTCGCCCTGCATCCAGTACGCGTATTCCTTGCGCAGCGCCGGCAGGTACTTCTGGTAGACGCCGTGGCCTTCCGCCTTCGCGGCGAGTTCGACCATGTGCGAGAAAAACGGCGGCTGCGAACGGTCGAGGTAATAGGTGCGATTGCCGTTCGGAATATGGCCGAAGGTATTGATCTCGTAGGCGAAGTTGTCGAGCATGTCATCGACGAGATTTTCGTTGCCCGATTCCTGCAGCCCGAGCATCGTGAAATAGGTGTCCCAGTAGTAGCCTTCGCGGAAACGGCCGCCCGGCACCACATAGGGTTTCGGCAATGGAATCAGGGAGCTGTTGGGCGGCGCGCTCGTGGTGGTGCGGGTCAACGCGGGCCACAGCCAGTTGATGTGTTCACGCAGAGTCTGGTTGGCGGGCGGCGTGATGATCGGCTCACTCGGCGGCGTGAAGTATTTGTTGACGAACTTCGCCAGCGAAAAGCGGGGGTTGTGCTTCTGCTGCTCGTACAGTTGGACGATCGCGGCGGGATCGGCGTTCGGCGTTGCGTCGACGAAGGTCTTCTGATCCGGGTAGATCTGCGCGGTTTGCACGGCTACGAAGAGATCGCCGTAGAGTATGTCGGGCGCGGGCGGAAGCGTGCCGCCGACCTGCGTGTCGGCATGGCAGACGCCGGCGAGATTGATCAGGAAAACGAAGCTTGAAGCGGCCGCTATGCGGTGCAGCCTGGTGGATTCGACGCTACGGAAAGCGGAACGGGATACGCTGCCGGCGCGCGCGAAGTTGCGCAATTGCGATGACTCAATCATGTCTCCTCCAGAGGAATGGACAACAGGATTGGTCTGCCTCGCGCCCAATGCTTCTTCTAGGGATAACCAGGGCGTGGCTAGCATCGCACAAATTACGCGGCGTTACAAACGACTATGCGAGCGGCATGCGCAAGATGCGCATGCCGCTGCGCTGCACCAACGAGCATGGCGGTTTGGCTTTTTCACCGAGCCGATCATTGACGGCGCTGCAGGCATAATCCGTTTTCCACCGATGCGAGCCGCGCAGCCGGCCCGCCAACCGGGGCAACGTGGGGTTCCACGCGCTCCCAGGAAAATCCATGCCGCCTATCACCGCCGTCCGCACGAGCGCCGTGCCCCTACGCAGCGTCGTGCTGATCCTCGTGTCGATGTTCTGTTTCGCGCTGGTCGACGCGCTCGCCAAATCCGTGGCGCTCGCTTATCCGGCCAACGAAGTCACGTTCTTTCGCATGTTGTTCGGCTTGGTGCCGGCCGTCGCGGTATGCCTGCGCGGCAAGCCGATCGCCGAGCGGATCAGGCACATGGACGTGCGCGGGCAGACTCTTCGCGCGCTGACGCTGCTGGGCGCATCGGGCCTCTTTTTCGCCGGTTTGCCGTACATGCCGCTTAGTGAAGCGGTGGCGATCGTCTACTCGGAGACCTTGCTGGTGATCGTGCTCGCGCCGCTGTTGCTGAAGGAGGCGTTGAAGCCGCGCGATGCGCTGGCCGCCGCGGTCGGCTTTGCCGGCGTACTGTTCGTGGTGCGTCCGGACGGCTCGCATTCGAGCTGGCTCGGTCCTGTCCTGCTGATGTCGAGCGCCTTCTTCGGCGCGCTATCGATCATTCAGATCAAGCGCATTCGCGCCTCCGACGATTCGGGGACGACGGTGCTGTATTTCACGACGATCGGCACGATCGTCACCGGCGCGTCGCTGTTCTTCGTGTGGCGCACGCCCACGCTCCAGGCGCTCGCGGTGATGGCCTTGCTCGGCTGCTTCGCCACGGCCGGGCAATTGCTGATGACCATGGCGTTCCGCCAGGCCGACGCGGGCGCGCTCGCGCCGTACAACTACACGAGCATAGTGTGGGCGGCTTTGTTCGGTTATATGGCGTGGGGCGAGACGATCGGCGCCATGTCGCTGCTCGGCATTGCATTGATTGTCGGGAGTTCGATTGCCGTTGCGATGCGTGGGAAGCAGGAAGAAGGGCCGCTCGTATAGCTACGCGCGATCCGTTGTGGACACGTTTCGGCCTTGCCGGGTTGCTTCGCAGTTCCAGGTACCGTCGGGGAAAAAATACGCGCCGAAGCTGGCTTTTTCGGCCAACGGACCATGCACAATCGGACGATTCGACGCCTCACGGATATAAATAGAAAATGAGCGCATCCAGGTTGCGTGCGCCTCCGTACGTGACTTGATCGGCCGAACCCGCGGCTAAAACCGGGGCCGCGAACTCGCGGTCATCGTAGCGGCGTCGAATGGACCCGTTCGTCGCAACCTTCTGATGAATCCGAGCATTTCCGTGCAACTGCGGACACGCATTCAACACGACTGAAAGGGCAGGCGCATGTATAGCGAACCGAGGAAGATCGTTCTCGCAGGTCTTGTCGTCAGCGCTGTTGCAATCGCTGCCTATGTGTCGCAGGCCGGCAAACCCTGGCAGTCGACGGACGAATTCGGTGCCGCGCGAGGTGAGTCGCCGGCTTACCGAACGCGCGGCGACACGATCAGCGGCGCGGTCATATCCGGTCCGGCCACCGCTCGCAACGATTCGAGCGGTGTTCCGGCCGGCGGCCTGCAGGCGGCGCGCAACAGTCTGCAACGCAACGATCTTGCCGCCGCGCAGGCGCAACTGGATGCAGTGCGTTCCGCGCATCAGGACGACGATCAGGTGCGCGCGTTGCAAAAGGAAGTGCAGGCGCGCGCGGATAATGAGCAGCGTGCCGTAAACGCGCCGCGAGTCGAGAAGGCGCCGAAACCTGCTGCGAAGCCCGTGCGGATGTTTTCTTCATCAGCGAAACATGGGCGGTCGCGTGAGAGCCGCGCTGCGGTCCGGGAACAGACGAACCCCGAGGCGAACCGCGAGACGAGTTATGCGAAGAACCAGGCCGCGTTGGACAGCCTGGTTGCCCGTGTCGACAGCCACAGCGCGCCGGACGCGAGAACGCCGGCCAACGGCGAACCGGCCGTGGCGAGGCAACCTTCATCGGTCCGGGCCGGCCCGAAAGCGATGCAGAGCGCGAGCAGCGTGCCGGGCGTCGTGACGCCGCTAGTCCAGCAAGTGCCGCAGAAACCGCCGGTGGTTTCAACCGTGCCGACGGAGCCGCAAGCAGGCTTGGCCACGCAAGCCACGCTGCCGTCGCCGCCATTGGTGCAGGCTATACCGTCTGCCGGCACGGCGGCGAAAACGGACGACGGCCCGAAAACGCGCTCGCAGGTGCGCGCGGAAATCGCCCGCGCCCGGGAAAACGGCAGCCTCCCCGCGTTCGGCAATCCCGACCCCGCAGGGCCGGGCGGGGCGCCGAGTCTCACCGCTGCGCCGCGTCCGTGACGCTGCGCAAACCGGCGATTGGCGGAAGGCGAGCCGCAGGATCAACTCAGCGAAGCCGTGAGCCGCGCGAAGGTGGGCTCGTCGGTGCGATCGAAAGCGAGCGGTGTGACCGACACGCGCCCCGACGCCACCACGGCCGTTTCGCTGTCCGGATCGTTCGCGCGCGCGCCGCGTTGAAAGCGCAACCAGTGATAAGCCATGCCGCGCGGATCGACTTGCGGCAACACGTCGATATCTTCCACCAGTCCAACGCCCTGGCGAGTCGGCGTGAGCGGACCGGCACGTGCCGCGTCGACATCGGGAAAATTGATGTTCAGGCAGGTGGGCGCCGCCTGCTCGATTGCAAGCAACTGGCGGATCACGCCGGGCGCGAGCGCACGCGCGGTGTCCCAGCGCACGTGGTCGCGATTGCTGAAAGTCTGGCTCAGCGCGAACGACGGCAAACCGAGCAACAGGCCCGTCATGGCGGCGCCGACGGTGCCTGAAAACATCGTTTCGACACCGAGGTTGCCGCCGCGATTGATGCCGGAAAGAATCAGCGTGGGCGGCGTGTCGCGCATCAGATGACGCACGCCCATCACGACGCAATCGCCGGGTGTGCCGGCCACGCCGAAACGCCGCTCGCCCTGGCGGCTCACGCGCAGCGGCGAATGCAGGCTGATCGAATGCGACGTGCCGCTCTGATCGTGCTCGGGCGCGACCACCCAGACTTCGTGCGCGAGCTCGGCGGCCACGGCTTCGAGTACGGCGAGGCCGGGCGCGTCGATACCGTCGTCGTTCGTTAACAGTACCCGCGGCACTTTGGATTCATAGGCAGACATCGCGGCAAACTCCTTTGGATGGGTAAGGGAAGGGAAGCCTCATTATCCGGCCATCGGGCTTTTCTGTTGCTGCGATGACATCGCTCAGCCCGTCAGCCAGCGCGCGGCGAGCGGCATCAACACCGGCACGACGAACGCGGTGAACACACCGTTCAGGCCCATGCCGAGACCGGCGAACGCGCCCATTTCCTCGCTCACCTGAAAAGCGCGCGCCGTGCCGATGCCGTGCGATGCGATCCCCAGCGCGAAACCGCGCACCTCGGGTTCGGCAATGCGCAGCGCGTTGAGAATCGCGCGCGCGAACACGGCACCGAATACGCCGGTCGAAATGACGAGGACGGCGGTCAGGGACGGAATGCCGCCGATCTCGGAAGCGACCGCCATCGCGATCGGCGTGGTCGCGGATTTGGGCGCGAGCGACGCGAGCGTTTGATGCGACGCGCCGAACAGCGCCGCCACGCCGACCGACGAAACGATGGCCGTCAACGATCCCGCGACGAGGCCGCCGATCAGCGGCAACGCGGAGCGGCGCAGCTTCGGCCATTGCCGGTAGAGCGGCAGCGCGAGCGCCACGGTTGCAGGACCCAGCAGAAAGTGTACGAATTGCGCGCCTTCAAAATACGTCGCGTACGGCGTGCCGGTGATCTCGAGCAACACCACCAGCAGCGCTACCGCGATCAGCACGGGATTGGCGAGCGGATTGAAGCGCGCCTTCGCGTAGATTGTCTGGGCGATGAGGTAGGCGATCAGCGTGATCGTCAGCCCGAGCAAGGGACTCGCGGCGAGATACACCCAGATGGCGCCGAGTTTCGGAAGGGCGGTCATGATGCGGACTCCGGCGCGGAGGGCTCATGATGCTGGCGGCGCATCAACGCCCGCGTGACGAGCGCGGCCACCGCAATCGCGAGCGTCGTGCTGACCGCAATGGAGACGATCACCGCGACAGCGTCGCCGCGAATCCGGCTCGCGGACACCATGATGCCGACGCCCGCTGGAACGAACAGCAAGGACAGATGGCGCAGCAGTTCGAGCGCGGTCGGCTCGATCGCATCGGCGGTTTGCGGGCGCAGCATGATGAAGCCGAACAACAGCAGCATGCCGATCACCGGACCCGGCACCGGCAAATGGAACACGTACGACACACCTTCGCCGAGGCACTGAAAAGTGAGCAGGGCGGCGAGCGCTTGAAGCATGGCAGTCTCCAGAATGCGAAAACGGAAAAATGCGCCATTGTGTACCATGCAGATTGCCTCGTGCTGGCTCGCTGCCTGAACGGGGCGTGGCTCCGCTGTTTGAGCCGGTTGCGCACGTCGACCCATACACCGTCCGGACGAGTTGCCATGCAGACACAAGCGTTTCAGATTGCAATCGACGACCACGAGATTGACGAGCTTCGCCGGCGTATTCGCGCGACACGTTGGGCGCCCGCCACGCCGTCGCCGGCCTGGCAGCAGGGCGCCGATGCCACATGGCTGCGTGAACTGGCTGAGTATTGGGCCGAGCGTTTCGACTGGCGCGCGGCCGAGCGCGGCTTGAACCAGCAGCCGCAATTTCTCGCCGATGTGCAAGGGCAGCGCGTGCATTTCGTCCATCGGCACGGCGTAGGGCCGGCGCCGTATCCGCTGGTGATCACTCATGGCTGGCCCGGCTCGTTCTTCGAGTTTCATGCGCTGCTCGACCGCTTATGCGACCCGGCCGCGTCCGGCGGCGATCCTGCCGATGCCTTCGATGTCGTCGTGCCGTCGCTGCCTGGTTTCGCGTTTTCGCAGGCGCCCGCGCAAGCCGGCACGTCCGCGTTTCAGGTGGCCGATGTGTGGGCCTCGCTGATGCAAGGCCTCGGCTATGAGCATTTCGGCGCGCAGGGCGGCGATCTCGGCGCGGGCGTATCGATCGCGCTCGCCGCGCGGCATCCGCAAGCCGTCGGGGGCATTCATCTCAACTTCCTGCCGAGCTCCTATGAGCCGGCCCTCGGCGCTGCGCAAAAACCGCTTACACCGGCCGAAGAAAATTTCCTGCGGGAGAAAAACGAGTGGGCCGCGCAGGAAGGCGGCTATGCGCACATGCACAGCACCCGGCCGCTCACGCTCGCGGCGTCGCTCAACGATTCACCGGTGGGACTGGCCGCATGGATCGGCGAGAAGTTTCGCGCATGGAGCGATTGCGAAGGCGACGTGGAGCGTGTGTTTTCGAAAGACGATCTGCTGACCAACATCTCGCTCTACTGGTACACGCAGTGCATTGGCCCGGCGATCCAGATGTACTGGGAAAACCGTCTGCAGCCGATGCGTTTCGCCGAAGGGCAACGCGTCGCGCCGCCGGTCGGCTTCGCGCACTTTCCGAAGGAGATCAATCATCCGCCGCGCAGCTGGCTCGAAAGAACGTTCAACGTCGTGCAATGGAGCGACATGCCGGCTGGCGGACATTTCGCGGCCATGGAAAAGCCTGATCTGCTCGCGGCGGAAATTCGCCGCTTTTTCCGGCCGCTACGGCAGCCGCGCAGCTAGTCGAAACCCGGTTGCCGTCGCCAAGCCGGCACGAATGATTTGACGGTCGCACGGCTTCATCGGAACGGTGCGCTACGGAGCTGAACCGGACGCGGCGGAATAGCGCTGCCGTCTGTCGCAAAGTTGCGAACACGCGTACGCAAGCGACGTGTCTGCAAATCGTAAGCACATGACGAAACGCGACGAGTAAGTTATTCGCGACGCTCACTGACGCATCCGCAATTATTGCGCAATGCAATCGCCCCCAACCAACCTGCCGCAGCACCACGTCATGTCTCTCTGCGTTTTGGCGGAAAGGCGATGCAAGGACGTGAAACGATAGACCAACCCTGATGCCTGCGCCCCGGTTCATCCGACTCCATCGCCGCAGATCAGCGTGCCCGGCTCGAATGTGACGCCACGATGGCACGATTCGCGATTTCAAATGTCGCGCACCTTGCGGCTGTTTCCGCGCCCGAGGCAAGAACATGTGGATCAACCTTCGACAGTGACGCATCGCTCAAAAGGCGGTCCGTCGCTCACGCGTGCTTAGGAGCAACGTGAATCTTTTTCCGTGCACTCTCGTTTATGTCGATGTCGATGCGAAGCCGGGTCCCAACTCGACGAATCGCGATCCGCTCTCGTATGTCAGTCAGGCGGTCTGCCTGAACAACAGCTTGCGGCGAGTGGGCCTGCCGACCTTGACGATCATGACCAACGCGCCGGAGCTGGTTGCGCGCCGGCTCGAAAGCATACCGGTGGAGCATCGCCCGCTCGTGACGCGGCTCACCGCGACGATCGAGTTGCCGAAGAATACGCCGTTCTACGCGGCGCATTTCAAACTCGACCTGATGGACCAGGTGGCGGAGAGCTTACCCGCCGACACGATGATGTTGCTGCTCGACGCCGACATGGTGGCGCTGCTGCCGCTAGACCGCGATCTGATCGAACGATGCGCGCAAGCCGGCCTCGGTGTCTTCGACATTTCGGATCAGGTGTTTCCGGCTTACGGCAGCGAGCGCGTGGTCGCGGATCTGGAGATCGTCGCGGACCGGCGCTTGATGAATCCGCGCTGGTACGGCGGCGAATTTCTGATCGCGACACCCGTTGCATTGCGCCGGCTGGTGCCCCGCGCGCGAGCCAGTTACGCACGCTATCTCAACGAAAGCGAGCGTTTAAGGCATCACGGCGACGAAGCGTTCATCTCGGCCGCGCTCAATGCGCTCAGCGACGAAGGGCAAGTGCTGATCGAAGTCGGCGCGTATCAGGCTGTGGGGCGCCATTGGGCCGGCAACAACTATCGGGATTTGCGCTGGTTCCGTTGCTGTTCGTTCGTCCATTTGCCCGGCGGCAAGGCGCTGCTAGAAAAGGAAGCGCGTTTCGACGACTTCGCGCCGGACCGTTTCTGGCGCACCATGCGCGCGGCGCATTTGCGTGGCCGCGTGCGTCACGCGCTCAAGCGGATCGTGAGACTGCTGAACGTGCAGCGGCTCGCGGCGCGCATGCGCTGCGCGGCGTGAAGCGGCCGCCGCGCCAGTCACCTGCGCGCGCCGGAGCGCGCCTGCGACGCGCGTTCGTGCGTCACATTTTCACATCGATACGTCCGTAGACGCCGTTCGTTTCTTCATTCGGGCCGGCGGCGAAAAACAGCGTGTTGACCGGCTGATTGCTGAGCCCATTGCCGAACGCGATACCCCACAGACCGTGCTGCACGAACGGCGTGTTGTCGGGCAAGTTGATGGCGCCGAGAGACTGGCCGCTCGCCGGATCGAAGGCGTTGATCGTGCCGTCACCGAAATTGCCGATCAGCACGTCGCCACTGAAGCGTCCAAAATTGGCCGGCGCCTGCGTGATGCCCCACGGCGCATTCAGCACGCCGCCTGAGGCGAAACGCTGCAGCAGATTACCCGCCGTATCGTAGACATCCACGAAGCCGAGGCCGGCGCCGTCGACGTTGTCGTGGGCCGCCGCGTCCTGCTTCGCGTAGGTCACGAAGAGCTTTGCGCCGAGCGCCTGAATGCCGAACGGCGCGAAGCCCGCTGGAAGCGACGCGTCCTGGAACTTGCCGGGCGTCGATACCTTCGCGAAGCTCTTGTCGAAGACGTCGATTCTGTTGTTGTGAAAGTCGGCGGCGTAGAGGAAGTTGGCGCCGCCGTTGCTGGCCAGCGCGAGGCCCTTGTACACCGCGCCGGCGCTGCCGCTGTCGAATACGACGAAGGCGGTGGTGGGCGCGACCGTCGGCGCCCACGCGGTGATCGTGCCGCCTTCGCCGGCAAAGATAAATGCGCCCACGCCGGATTTGCCGCCCTGAGTCACGACGAAGTCCGTCGTGCCGTTGAACACGATGCCGGTCGGATTCGCTGGTCCGTTGGTTCCGTTCGGAATGCTGACCACAAGCGATTGTGGCGTGCCGTTGCCGTCATAAAGCGTGGCGAGCGAGGTGGCGTTATCGGCCACCCAGACGAAACCTTTTGGATTGAAGGCAACGCCCCATGCGTTTTTCAGATTCGGGTCCGTATGCGCCGCCGCGACGGCGCCGTCCGAGACGAGCGCCGTCGACGTAAACGATTGGCTGTTGACCGAATCGGAACCGCCGCACGACGCGACAAGACTCACCAATGCCGCGCCGCCCACGACGACGCCCAATGCTTTAAGCACAGATTTCATGGCCGCACCTCTCTGTCATGACCGATGGTCATTGCGCTTATTGAACGCACGGTGTCGTGGCTTTATTCCTTTGGCGGAGAAGTTTTTTTGATCATGCGCAGCGGCCAGTCGGGCGGTGCGTCATATCGTGCCGAACAGCGCGCGCGGACGATCCTTGAGCGTGCCGCTCAACAGCCGTAGCGCGCTCACGAGCTGATCGCGGCTGGTCGCGCAGGCGAGGTTGATCCGCACTCCATGCTCGATCTCCGAGCGGTCCACGGCGAACGCCGACGACGGCATCACCACGACGCCGCGCGCCTTCGCATTCGCCGCGAAGTCGTCGGCGCGCCACGGCGGCGGCAACTTCAGCCATACGAACATGCATGCCGGATCGGTCTGCAGCAACTCCTGCGGCAACAGCTCGCGCGCGAGGTCCTGGCGCGCGCGAATCTCGGCGAGCTGCGCGTCCATGATGTGACGCGCGGTGCCGTCCTCGATCCAGATGGAGGCGATCAGCATCGACATCGGCGCGGGCATCCATGCCGTCGTGCGCACGGCTTCCGCGCATAGCGCGGCGCTGTCCGGCGGACTCAGCAGATAGCCGAGCCGCAGACCGGGCGCGAGGATCTTCGAGGTGGCCGCGAGGTGGAAGGTGAGTTCCGGACACAGGCTCGCAATCGTCGGCAGGCGCTGCGAGACCAGTGGGCCATATACGTCGTCCTCGATGATCGCCACGCCGTGCCGGCGCGCGATATCGACGAGCGCCATGCGACGTTCCAGACTCATGGTCGTAACAGTCGGGTTTTGCAGGTTCGGCACGGTGAAAACCGCCTTCACCGGCATGCGCAGGCAGGCGCGTTCGACTTCGTCGGTCAGCAGCCCGTCGCGATCGCTAGGAATGCCGACGATCTCGAACTGGAACACCGGCGCGAGCGCTTTGAGGCCGTAGTAGGTGAGCTGATCGGCGAGGATCACGCCGTCGGTGCCGATCAGGCTGTTCAGCACCGCATATAAGCCGTGCTGCGCGCCGCTCGTGACCACCACGTGATCGGCCGATGGGGCAAAGCCGGGCGCGGCCATCCAGCGCGCGCCGGCCACGCGCGCCCACGCGGGCCCCTGCGGCGGCTGGTACTCCTGCAACTGCGGATAGCGCGGATCGCGTGGCAAATCGGCCAGCGTGCGAGCGAGGCAGTTCAGGAACTCGCCCGTGGCCGGACGGTTGACGGTCAGATCGATCGCGGCGCTGCTGGTGGCTTGCGCGGGTGCCACGCTCGGCATCGCGCCGCCGGTCACGAGCGAGCCGCGCCGTTTGCTGCCGATCACCAGCCCGCGCGACTGCAATTCCTTGTACGCGCGCGACACCGTGGACACATTGATGCCCAGTTCGGTGGCCAGTTGCCGTTGCGGCGGCAGGCGGCTGCCGGGCGGATAGATGCCACTGCGAATCTCGCTCTCGATCGAACTGGACACCTCGATATAGGTGGAGCGCTTCGCCTGCTCCGGCGCGCCAGAGGCGGAGCGGGCGGCGTCTTTGTCAGAAGCCATAAGATCAGGTGTCTCCATACAAAACCGGCTTTGTCCGCAATTGTGCGGAGGTTTGCCGATTCTATACCAGACCTGCGCGACTGCAAGCCTTCGGGTGCCAGCTTACCCGGCCGCGGTGCGCCGGCAAAGAGCGCACCCACGGCGATCCAGGGAAAGTGCCAGGGCCACACAATGTGCGTTTTAATTGCACACAAAAAAATATTGTGTGATTCTAGATGTCATCGTTTGTCTGGTGGCGCGATGCAGGAACCGTCGCCGGACTTCGTCCGGCAATCCGTCAGCAGGAGTTCTCCGATGAGCTTTCCCCAGTCTTCCCCACCCGGCACCAGGCGGAAAACCGGCGCCGGCTCGTTCACCGAAGGCGCGCGCATGGGCGTCGGCGAAGGGCGCAAATGATGCCGGAAATTGCCATTATCGGAGCGGGATTCATCGGCCTCGCGAGCGCCGCGGCGCTGATGCGCGACGGCCATCGGGTCACGCTATTCGACCCGGCAGGCGTAGGGCAGGGCGCGTCGTTCGGCAATGCCGGCACCTTCGCGCACTATGCGTGCATCCCGGTCAACAACCCATCCGTGTTCCGTGATTTGCCGCGCTTTCTGCTGTCGAATCAAAGCCCGTTCAGATTGCGTTGGGGGTATCTGCCGCATCTCGCACCGTGGCTCCTGCGCTTCATGATGAGCTCGCTGCCGCGGCGCTCGCCGCGCTGCTCGATTGCGCGCGGGAAGGCTACGCGCCGCTGCTCGCCAACGCGGAACTGGCGCGTTTTGTCCGGCCGCGCGAATGTCTCTACCTGTATTCGGATGCGGCTTCATTCGATTCCGCGCGTCCCGCGCTCGATCTGCGGCAAAAGCTGGGCGTCGCTTTCGAGGTGCTCGACGGCGCCGCCATACGCGCACTCGAACCGGCGCTGGCGCCGATCTTCGAACGCGGCGTGCTGTTCAGCAATAGCTGGCACTTTTCCAATCCACAAGGCTTTCTGCAGACGCTTTACGAACAACTGGCCGCACAGGGACTGAAGCTGGAACGCTCGACCGTCGACGCGGTGCAACCCGGTACGGACCACGCGAGCTTGACGGTTAGCGGCGTGACGCGGCGGTTCGATCACGTGGTAGTCGCGACCGGCGCACGCTCGGCGCAGTTCGCCGGCCAGTGCGGCGACCCGGTTCCGCTGGATACGGAACGCGGCTATCACGTGCGCTTTCGCGGCGCGCAACACCTGGTGTCGCGGCCGGTCGGCTGGGCGGAGCGCGGTTTCTACATGACGCCGATGAGCGACGGCTTGCGCGTGGCGGGTACGGTCGAACTCGCCGGTTTTGGCGACACGCGCAACCGCTCGCTGCTCGATCTGCTGACGTTCTCGTCGAAGCGGGCGTTGCCCGCGCTCGATACACCGGACAGCAACTGGCTTGGCTTTCGTCCCACGCTGCCCGACGGCGTGCCGGTGCTCGCGCGCTCACGCGCAAGCGCGCGCGTGATTTACGCATTCGGTCATCAGCATCTGGGTTTGACGCTGGCAGGCGTGAGCGGGCGCATCGTCGCCGATCTGATCGCACAGCGTGCGCCGCCGCTCGATCTCGCGCCCTACGCGGCTACGCGCTTTTGATTGCAGCAGAGGCGGGTTGGCAGATTTTTTTCGAGGTTTTACCACCAGCATCGCAGAGCGGTTTCGACGCGTCGCGCATCGGATCGGCCCACCTGCACACACACGCGCGACGTCACATCTCGCAAGGAGCGCATCATGAATCGCCGCTATTGGCTATTGAGTGCCACTGTCTGTGCACTCGCCACGTATATGCCGTTCTCGTGGGCCGCCGACCCCCAGATCGTCAAGATCGGTTTCGTCGGACCGTTGACGGGGCCCGTTGCGCGGGTCGGCAAGGACTTGCAGTACGGCGCGCAGTTGGCGCTCGATGAAGAGAACGCGAAGAACCCAACGATCGGCGGCAAGCCGGTCAAGTTCGTGCTCGACGTGCAGGACGATCAGGCCGACCCGCGCGTGGCGATTCAGGTCGCGCAGAAACTGGTCGACGACGGCGTGGTCGGCGTGATCGGCCATTACAACTCGGGCTGCAGCATTCCGGCCTCGACGGTGTATCACCAGGCGAATGTGGCGATGATCACGCCGGGCTCGACCAATCCGCAATTGACTAAGCAAGGCTTCAAGAACGTGTTTCGGACGATGGGCCACGACGGTATCGGCGGTGTCGTGGCGGGGCATTTCGTGGTGGAGCAGATGAAGGCGAAGCGCATTGCAATCATCGACGACCGCACCGCTTTCGGGCAAGGCCTGGCCGATGCGTTCGAGAAAGGCGTCAAGGAAGCGAACGGCAATATCGTCGATCGGGAATTCACCAACGACAAGGCGATCGATTTTCGCGCCATTCTGACCACGCTCAAGAGTAAGAACGTCGACCTGATTTTCTTCGGCGGCCTGGACGAGCAGGGCGCGATGCTGGTCAAGCAGATGCGATCGCTCGGCATGTCCACACAGCTGTTCGGCGCCGGCGCGCTGAAGAGCAATGCATTCCTGCAGATCGCCGGCACGGCGGGCAACGGAACGCAGGATCTCGAACCCGGCCCGGCGCTCGACAAGCTACCGGCCGCGCAGGCGTTCGGCAAGCGCTACAAGGCGCGTTTCAATCAGGATGTCGAACTGTACGCGCCGTTTTCCTATGACGCGGCCCTTGCCATGCTGAAAGCGATTCACGCCGCCGACTCGCTCGATCGCGCGAAGATCGTCGACAGCCTTGCCAAGGTGACCGTCACCGGAGTAACCGGCAATATCACGTTCGATCCTTACGGCGATCTGATCAAGCCGCCGTACACGTTGTTCCAGGTTGAGCAGGGCCAATGGAAAAGCGTCAAGACGGTGGGCGGCAGCGGCGCATGATGATGTTTTACGAAAGCGGATCTTACTGAGCTGCTGCTTCGCTGACCTCCGCGAAAAAACCGTGACGCCGGCCGATGCCGATGCCGTTGCCGGCAGTCATGGTTTTGTCGAGGCACAATAGAAACAGGCAACCGTTCGGCGCCATCGCGTCGCGCGGTTGCTTCATTTCTGAAAGCTTTCGACGCGAGGCCGACAGCATGACCGCATCCATCACGCTGGTTCTGTTCGACATGGAAGGTGTTTTGTCCCACTACGACCGCGCCGCGCGAGTCGAGCATCTGGCGTCGACCGCGGGCTGCACGGCGGACACCGTGCGTCACGCGATCTGGGGTTCGGGTCTCGAAGCACGCGCGGACGCCGGCGAAATCAGCGATGACGAGTATCTGCGCGAGTTAGGCATGCTGCTGAACTACCCCGTCAGCCGCGACGACTGGCTGGCCGCCCGTCACGCGTCGATCACGCCGAACCAGGAAGCGCTCGCGCTGGCCGCCCAGGTCGCCGAGCGGCATCGCATCGCGGTGCTGACCAACAATTGCCGCCTGTTGACCGACCACATGCCTTATCTGAATCCGTCTGTCGCGCGGCTGTTCGGACCGCACGTTTACTCGTCGGCGGCTTTTGGTGCGGCGAAGCCGGCGGCGCAAACCTACCTGCGTTGTCTTGAACAACTCGGCGTGCCCGCGGCCCAAACGCTTTTCGTCGACGACACGGCCGCCAACGTGAACGGCGCGATCCATGCGGGACTGCAAGGGCACAGGTTCGTCAGCGTCGACGCATTGTCGGACGACTTGCAGCGTCGCGGTTTGATCTAGGGGCTGAGGCTGTTTTTCAAATGTGCTAGTCGCAGAAGTCCGGATTCTGCTGCACCAGTTCGTGCACCCACTCGCTGAATACCCGCACGGACATGCCCAAACGACGGTGTGGATAAAGAATCGAGAGCGGCAATGGCGCGCAATGGCAGTCGCGCAAAATCTCACGCAACGCGCCCGATTCGATTGCCTTCGCCGCCATGAAGCGCGGCGTCTGGATCAGGCCGAGGCCTTCCACCGCGGACGCAACGTAGACCAGGCCTTCGTTGACCGCGAGTTTGCCCTCGATCGGTCGTTTGATCAGCACGCCGTCGGCTTCGAACTCCATCGGGTAGACGCGCCCGGTGCGCGCGGAAAAATAATTGACCGCGTGGTGCCGGTCGAGATCGTCGGGCGTGGCGGGCTCACCCATCTGCTCCAGATAGGCAGGCGCGGCGCAGATCGTCATGCGCACGCTGCCGAGCGAACGCGCCACGAGATTCGAATCGTCGAGCACGCCGATGCGGATCACGCAATCGACGCCTTCCTGCACGAGATCCACGTTGCGGTCGGCCAGTCCCAGCTTCACGGTGATGTCGGGATAGCGCGCGTTGAAATCGCGCATCACGGGAATCAGCACGTGATGCGCGAACGTGGCGGACGTGTCGACGCGTACCGTGCCGCGCGGACTTTGACGTTTGCTGGATAGCGCCGACTCGGCGTCGGAGACCTCGGCGAGAATGCGGGCGCAGTATTCGTAGTAAAGCGCGCCGTCGTCGGTCACCTGCACGCGGCGCGTCGTGCGGTTGAGCAGGCGCACGCCGAGATGACTCTCCAGATTCTGCACGAGCGTCGACACCGAAGCGCGCGGCATCTCCAGTGAATCCGCCGCTTTCGAGAAACTGGACGCGTCCACGACGCGCTTGAACACTGCCATGCCTTGAAGGAGGTCCATACGGTGCTGTCCTCTCGACGCTGAGCGAATCCGTGATTGCGAATCGTTGGAATGATAGCCGTGGCGCGTCGAGGACGGACAGTATCAACGGGCCTACGGGTTCACGGAGTCGGCCGCAAAAAACCTTGACTGCCGAAGTTCACGGCCTATAGTTCACCATATGGCAAAGTCTCCAGTCAGTGAACTCGATCGTACGTTTTCCGCCCTCGTGGACCCTACGCGGCGGGCCATCCTCGCGCGTCTCGAGCGTGAGCCGGGCTTGTCCGTTACGGAAATCGCGCGGCCGTTGCCGCTCAAACTGCCCGCCGTCATGAAGCACCTCGACGTGCTGAGCGACGCGGGTCTGGTGGCGCGCACAAAGAATGGCCGGACCGTCTCGGTCGAACTGGTTGCCGGCCCAATGGAAGAGGCGATGGCGTGGCTGCGACGCTACGAACGCTTCTGGTCCGCGAGTCTTGACCGGCTCGCCGATTTTGTCGAGAGGAACGACGAATGAACGAAAAGCCCAGCCTGACCATCATTCGGCGCATCAAGGCGCCGCCTGCAAGAGTCTACGCAGCATGGACGCGGCCGGAACTGATGGCGCGCTGGTGGGGACCGGACGCCGGGCCGGTGCTGAGCGCCGAAGCCGATCCGCGCGTGGGCGGCCGCTTTCGCGTGGTGTTTCAGACGCTGGACGGCGAAACACACGACTGCCGCGGCGAATACCAGGAAGTGGAGACCGACCGCAAGCTCGTCTTCACATGGGAATGGGTCACGCTGCCCGAGCGCCGGTCGCTCGTGACGATCCGGTTTCGTCCGATCGAAGAGGGCACCGAACTGCATTTCCATCATGCGCAGTTCTTCGACGAGGCCGCTCGCGACGGTCATCAAACCGGTTGGACCGGTGCATTCGAGAAGCTGGACGCACTGCTTGCCGGGCTGGAAAACCAGGCCAAATGAAGCATATTCCACCGAAGTCAACGCACACTGAGGTCGACCATGAAGCTTTACTATGCTGAAACGCTGTCTCCCAGAAAAACCTGCGCATTGGCGCAATACTTAGGGTTGCCAATCGACTACGCCTTTGTCGATCTGCGCAAGGGCGAACATACCCGAGCGGACTATCTGGCAATCAATCCGAACGGCAAGGTGCCTTGTCTCGTCGATGGCGACAAGATCATCTGGGAGGCCGACGCGATCCTGTGCCATCTTGCGCAGCGCGCGGAATCCTCGCTTTGGCCGCGGAGCGCGCAGCAGCAGATCGACGTCGTCCGCTGGTTCAGCTGGAATAGCCAGCATCTGCTAAGGCATGCCGGTGCGCTGTACTTCGAGTATCTGATCAAGCCGTGGGTCGGACTCGGCGAGCCCGATCCTTCGAAAGTCGCCGAAGCGCAAGGGTTTTTCCGCAAGCATGCCGCCGTGCTCAACCAGCATCTGAAGGGACGCAAGTGGTTGCTTGGCGACGACCTGACGGTCGCGGATTTCTCGGTCGGCATCTCGCTGCCGTACGCGAAAGGCGCGGCGATGCCGCTTGAAGAGTTTCCGGAAGTGGTGCGCTGGCACGATCAACTGAACGCGATCGGCGCATGGCGCGATCCGTTTCCCGCGCGTCAGGAGCGCGCCACGGCGAACGCCTGAGGAGGAGTCATGTGCTGCGCGATAGTTGCACTCACCATGACCTTGCTGGCCAGCTGGCGCAGCGAGTCTGGCTCGCTCGCGGGCCGCATCGGGCGGCTGCGCCGGATTGCGATCGCGGTCATCGCAATCGGTGCCGCAGCGGGGTCCGCCATGGCGGCGGACGAGTTTGCGGCGGCGGGTGGCGGACAACAGTCGTCGTTGATCGCGCGGCTGGCGAGCATGCCGATTTGCGGGCACTTTATCCGCTAGTGGCGTGTGACCTGCGATCGTCGAGGCAGGTCGCTTTGAGTCGCATCGACGTGCTGTGCCGATTTGCCGTATCGTACGAAGTCACTGTACTGCGCGCGAATCGGGGGTACGTCATGGCACTTTTGTCGAAAAACGCCGTTGAGAGTGCGGGCAGACGCCGTTTTCTGCGCACGGCTCGTCATACAGCGATCGGCTTGTCGGCGTCGCTCGCATTGCCGCGCATGGCGGCGGCTCAAACGCCAACCCAAACGCCAACCCAAAGGTCATCGCCAACACCTGGCTCGCCAACGCCTCAGTCGCAAACCGAATCCGCCGCCACATCGCTCCCACGCATGTCGCAACGCGTGATTCCCGCCACGGGCGAACGCTTGCCCGTGGTCGGCTGCGGCACCTGGCGCACCTTCGATGTCGGCACCGATCCCGCCGGCCGCGCGCAACTCGCCGACGTGCTGCGCATTCTGTTCGCAGCGGGTGGCTCGGTGATCGATTCATCGCCGATGTACGGCTCGTCGGAAGCGGTGGCCGGCGCTTTGCTTACTCAACTGGATGCGCACAACAAAGCCTTCGTCGCCACCAAGGTCTGGACCGAAGGACGCGAGGCGGGCATCGCGCAGATGGAGGAATCGCTGCGCCGCTTTCAGCAGCCGCGCATCGATCTGATGCAGGTTCACAATCTGCTCGACTGGCGCACGCAAATCGCCACGCTGCGCGACTGGAAAGCGCGCGGCCGGATTCGTCACATCGGCATCACGCACTACACGTCGAGCGCATTCGACGACGTGGCGTCCGTCATGCGCAGCGAGAAACCCGACTTCGTGCAGATCAACTACGCCGCGGACGACCGCGCCGCCGAAGCGCGCATCTTGCCGCTCGCGGCGGACTTGGGCATCGGCGTCGTGATCAATCAGCCTTTCGGTGGCGGCGGCCTGCTGGCACGCGTTGGCAAAACGCCGCTGCCTGGGTGGGCAGGGGAAATCGGCTGCACGAGCTGGGCGCAGATTCTTCTGAAGTTCGTGCTCGCACAGCCGGCGGTGACAGTCGTGATTCCCGGCACGGGGCGTCCGCAATACATGGCGGACAACGTTCGAGCCGGTTCGGGCCCGTTACCCGACAAGGCGATGTGCGCACGAATCGTGGCAGCGGTGAATGGCTAGCCGATTGTTTGCGTATTTATTCGCGCTAATTCCTGGTGAACTCTCCAGCTAGTTCAAATTAAAACCTCATTCGACGTTATTCGCTTAAGTCCTCGCGCTATAGCACACTCTCTCGCAAAGAAAAATAAAGTTTCCCGTAGTCATGCGCGATATTGCAATTCTTAGAGGATTAACTCGGCTTCATTACCGATGCCATTCGATTTGCATACGCGTCGCGCGAATGAAAGAAAGTTTGTGAAAGGAAGTTGACACGGGAACGTTTGCCAAACTAGGCTACGCACTGTCGTCAAAAAACTGATCCGGTTTAATCCGCCTGCCCGGAGACGTAGGTAAGCCGCGGCTTTGCCGATCAGCCGGACGATCGAATAACAGCCCGGGAAAATACCCAGGTCTGTCGAAATGAAAGCATTGTAATAAACGTGTGTCGCAATTCTAAAATCAGCCACAAGTGCTGAGGCGCCAACACGTCTTTATATTCTCGCTAGCAATTCGGTGCTGGTGCGGGAGACCTTTGCCGCTGAAAAAAGAGAAATCCAGCTTAAGCACTCAACGCACTTTATTTTGCCGATATTGTCAGTCGAGGATTAAATTATGCGTATAAATTTCCGATTGCAGATGCAGTGCCTCGCATTAGCCGGAGTTGCGATTCTGGCGGGATGCGGCGGTAGCGACGGCTCGTCTGCCTTGACGAGCAAATCCGGGCAGGCGCCCGCGGCCGCGTCAGGCGCGTCCGAAGTGGCGCTGGTCCCGCCCGCCGCACCGGTCGTGGCCGACACCTCGATCAACAAGACGGTGCCTCCGGTCGAGTTGCCGGACACGGTGACGCCGCTCAACTACAAGCTGTGGTTCCGGCCGAACCCCGCGCTGTCTTCGTTCGACGGCCGCGCCGACGTGCAGATCAAGGTGCAGAAGGCCGTCAACGCGATCACGATCGCCGGGCACCGCGTCAAGTTCACCAACGGCACCATCACCCTTCAGCCGGGCAATATTCCGTTGATCGCCACGCCGCAGGACGACGGCGACTTCTATCAACTGCGCCCCGCGAGCGGGCAGATCGCCGCCGGCAACTACTCGCTGCACATGGAGTGGAGCGGGATCATCAACTTCAAGACCTATGACGATCCGGTCGCGAAGACCGGCGGCAGTTGCGGCGACGATCCCTATCCGGGTTGCTCCGCGGCTGAAGGCGTATTCCGCGTCGACCTGAAGTCGACCGACGGCACGACGAGCGGCGCGATCCTCACGCAAGGCGAATCGAACCTCGCGCGCCAATGGTTCCCCGGCTGGGACGAGCCGGCTTTCCGGCCCACCTACGAGGTGAGCGCGGAGGTCCCGCAGAACTGGAACGTGGTCTCGAACGCGGCCGAGAAACCGGCGGCGACCGTGGATAGCGGCTACAAGCTGGTGTCGTTCGAGAAAACGCCGCCCATGCCGTCGTATCTGCTGTTCTTCGGCGGCGGCCAGTTCGACATTCTCGAAGACGACTTCACGAGCCCGCTGCCCGACGGCAAAGGTCTGCATCTGCGGATTTTCACGCCGCCCGGCATGCGTGACTGGGCCAAACCGGCCATGCAGCAAACCAAGCAGGCACTCGATTACTACTATCGCTACACGGGCATTCCGCTGCCTCTCACCAAGTTCGACACGATCGCGGCCAACGACGCGTTCAAGGAGCAGAAGGACCTGAACTTCGGCGGCATGGAGAACTGGGGCGCCATTCTTGAATTCGCCGACGACATTCTGCCGGCACCGGGCACGACCATGTCCGACTACGGCGTGACGGTGCTCACGCATGAAGCCGCGCACCAATGGTTCGGCGATCTGGTCACGCTCGACTGGTGGGACGACGTGTGGTTAAACGAGTCGTTCGCGACGTTCTTTGAGAACAAGACCAAGGTGCGTTTCTTCCCGGACCGCTTCAGCTGGGTCGACGACGTGAAGAACAAGTACGCGGTGATCAATGCCGACCTGAAGTCCACGGCGTTCCCGGTGCAGCCGAATTTCAACGGCTGGGCGTCGAACGACTTTGTGCTGAGCGCGAGCGCCTTCACGTACGACAAAGGGGGTCACGTGCTGAAGATGCTGGAGAACTACCTGGGTGAAGAAGTGATGCGCAAGGGCCTGCAGTCGTATCTCGCCGACTACTCCCTCGGCAACGTTACGCCCAGGCGTTTGTGGGACGAACTGTCGAAAGCGAGCGGCCAGCCGATGGTGGCGATCGGCGACAGCTTCGTGCGGCAAACAGGCGTGCCGCTGATCACGCTCGACACCCAGTGCGATCTGACGACCAACCAGACGGTGGTCACGCTGAAACAGTCGCCGTTCCCGAATCAGAATCAGTATCCGGGCACCCAGTGGACCATTCCGCTGACGCTCGCATACGGCGACGGCCTCACGTCGCGCAAGACGTTGGCGATGAAGGACACGCAAACGCAGGTGCGTCTGAACGGCTGTTCCGCGGTGCTCGCCGATCCGAGCGGTCTCGATTACTACGTGACCAACTACAGCAATAACGCATGGAGCCAGTTGCTCGCGCAGGGTAGTGCGCTGAAGGATCCGGTCCTGCTGACCAGCCTGCAACTCGAGGCGAAGCTGCTGGTGAACAGCGGTCTCGCGGATCCGTCGCGCGTCACCAGTATCGGCTCGCTGAGCCCGGCGGCCACACCGCTTGCGCGCCAGTTGCTCATGACGGCGCCGACCACGCAGTCGCAGCGTCCGACGATCCGCTATCAGGGCAAGTTCAAACTGAAGCCGCAGGCGCAGCAAGGCCAATAAGCGGCCGTACCGGGTAGTCCAGCGGCCCGCATCGTGTTGCAGCGATGCGGGCCGCTGTTTTGATGCCGCTTCAGATGCCGCAGCAGGTCACGCCGTAGCGCTGGGTCGCGAGGACACTGTGTCGTACCAGCGCCTGAGCGATTTCAGCTCAGCCGGCACTTGCATGTCGATTGCTTTGGCTGCGAAGTCGATCGTCACGAGTGCGGTAATGTCGGCAACCGAGAAGCGCTCGCCCGCCACGAACGCGGACTGTTTCAGACGATCGTCGAGGTCCGCCAGGAAATGAGCGGCCCGTTGCCGGCTGCGCTCGGCGAGCGTCGCAATCTGCTCGTAGTCATGCGGGCCGGCAATCGCGCGACCCTTCAAACCGGGAGCGGTGTTGCGGATCGCTTCCATCACCGAGGCAAATCCCTCCTGTTCCGCGCGCCGTTCCCACATCGTGATCAGCGCCTTGTCTTTCGGCGTGGTACCGAATAGCGGTGTGTCGGGATAGACGTCCTCGATATAGCGCTGGATGGCGGGGACCTCTCCGATCGACGTGCCGTCTTCGAGCACCAGCGTCGGCACCACGCGCCGGGGATTGATCGCGCGATAGGCGTCGCCGTGCTGTTCGCGATTGCCGAGGTCGACCGCCGCGAGCGTGACCGTCACGCCTTTTTCAGCGAGAAAGATGCGTACGCGCCGCGAGTTCGGTGACGCAGTGGAATGGTAAAGCGTCAATGTTTCGGTAGCCATGTTGTTAGTCCTTTGAATGATGCTTCGCGGCGCGCGCTCTTGGCCGCGCGCGCCGCTGCGATCGGGCGAGGATCAGCCGGCCGTCTTGCCGCCGTCGACGGTCACGATCTGCCCCGTGACGAACGAGGCCGCTTCCGATGCCAGGAACACGATGGCGCGCGCCACATCGGCCGGCTGGCCGACCCGGCCGAGCGGCACCTTGGCGGCGAGCGCGGCTTTGTTCTCCGGCGTGCCGGTGAAACGGTCGAGCATGCCGGTATCGGTCGGCCCCGGCGCGACGGCGTTGACCCGCACGCCGATGGACGCCACTTCGAGCGCCGCCGACTTGGTCATGCCTTCCACCGCATGCTTGCTGCCGGCGTACACGGAAGCGAAGGCCGCGCCTTCGTGACCGTACGTCGACGAAACGTTCACCACGCTGCCGCTCTTTTGCGCCGACATCACGCGCAATTCGTGCTTCATGCTGAGCAGCGTGCCGAGCACATTGGTGTCGAACGTCGCGCTGTAGCTCTCGACGGTTTGACTGGTGATCGCGCCGGGTTGGCCTTCGGTGCCGGCGTTGTTGACGGCGGCGTCGAGGCGGCCGAAGCGTGCGACCGTCTGATCGACGAGGTTGGCGACTTCCTCGTCGCGGCGCACGTCGGCCTGGACGAAGTGGGCGTCCGCGCCGAGTTCGCGCAGCTCTTTTTCGAGTGCCTTGCCTTCGGCTTCGCGACGGCCGGACACGACGAGACGGGCGCCGGTTTCGGCGAAGGCGACGGCAGTGGCGCGGCCGATGCCGGTGAGTGCGCCGGTGATCAGAATGACGGGCTGGCTCATTTCGAACTCCTGATGGGTATGTGTTTGCGGTATGGGGCGAAGCGGGCCGCAGCGGGTTGAGCGCGTTGCGATCTGCCCTGAATCGTTGCCTTGAGTGCAATTTAGTGACTTTCCGGGCGGAGTAAAAAGACTTTATAAGCTGGCGGGCATGCCTGTCAGGCATGAGTCGCTTGGGCAGCGCAAACGCTCGACGCGGGCCGTGCGTTCGCCCGCCACGTCGGAAGACCCTCTGTCCATCCATCAGCGCCGCAAGGCGTTTCATCCACTCATTGATCGAAGCTGGAATAAAACCGACGCCGGCCTGGTCATGCCTGACGAACGACTCGCGAGGGCCGCCGGATGATCCACGGCTCGACTGCGACTCTTAAACGTGAGGTCGACATGTCATCACATGATTCATTCAACGCGTCGCGGCGCGGCGCGCTCAGGTGTCTTGCGTTCGGAGGTCTCGGCACGGTGTTCGTTCTGACGGGCGGCATTCTCACGCCCGTGGAACTGGCGCTCGCGGCCGACCAGAATTCATCCGCCGCAAAAGGCGGTGTGCCGCTTTTCCTGCAGATCAGCGACTCGCACATCGGCTTTAACAAGGAAGCCAATCCCGACGTGGCGGGCACGCTGAAACAGACCATCGAGTACGTCAACGCGATGCCGGTCAAACCCGCGCTGACCATCCATACCGGCGATATCACGCATCTGTCCAAGGCGTCGGAGTTCGATCTGGCCGCCCAGTTGATGTCCGGTCTGAATATCACGGAGTTGCACACCGTGCCCGGCGAGCACGACGTGACGGACGGCCCGGGAACCGAATACTTCAGCCGCTTCGGCAAGGCCTCGGACAATAAGGGCTATTACAGCTTCGACCATCAGGGCGTGCATTTCATCGGCCTCGTCAACGTGATGCACTTCAAGCCGAACGGCCTGGGCGGGCTCGGGGACGAACAGCTCGAGTGGCTCGAAAACGATCTGAAAGGACGCTCGTCCAGCACGCCGATCGTCGTGTTCGCGCACATGCCGATGTGGACGATCTACGAGCCGTGGGGCTGGGGCACCGGCGATGCGGGCCAGGCGATGAGCTATCTGAAACGCTTCGGCTCGGTGACCGTTCTGAACGGCCACATCCATCAGATCGTTTCAAAAGTGGAGGGCAACATCACGTTCCATACGGCGCGCTCGACCGCCTATCCGCAGCCGACCGCCGGTAACGGCACCGGCCCCGGACCGTTGACGGTGCCCAGCGACCAGCTTCCGAAAATGCTCGGTGTGACCAGCATCAAGATTGCCCGGCATCCGCTCAAGGCCACGCTAGACGACACGACGCTGGTTTAAACGTCAGTTCTTTTCTATTGCAGGAGATCAGTTATGCAAACTAAAAAAATTCGCCGCGTTTTGCTCGCAATGGCCGCGAGTTCGGTATTGTTCGCGGCCTCGTCGGGGTTGTCCGTGGCGCGCGCGGAGACGCCCAACACAGTCACCATCAAGAATTTCATGTTCACGCCGATGGAGATGACGGTCAAAGCCGGTTCGACGGTGACCTGGAAGAATCTCGACGGCGAGCCGCACACGGTGGTGAACGACTCGGGCATGTTCCGCTCTGCCGCGCTCGACCAGAACGACACGTACCAGTTCAAGTTCGACAAGCCGGGCGTGTACAAGGTGTTCTGCGGCATTCATCCGAACATGAAGGAGACCATCACGGTGCAATGAGCGTGGGCGTTGCAGGAAACCCTCGACAGACTGCGGCCAGGGATCGATGCGCTTGCAAGGACGGCTCAGGCTCACCGCGTTCGTGGAAAACTGCCTCGCCGACGAAACCGCTCCCGCTGCACGCGCGGCGAGCCCTGCGCTCGAATCCGCCAGTCCGGTCTAGAGCGTCACGACGATCTTGCCGAACTGGCCGTTCTCTTCCAGATAGCGATGCGCTTCCATCATGTCGTCGAATCTGAAGGTGCGGTCGATCACCGGCTTGAGCGCGCCGCTCGCGAAGCCTTTCAGCACATAATCCACTGCGGCCTTCTGCCGTACGGGGTCGCCGCTCGTGAGCCAGATGTTATGGGCCTTCACGGTCAGCACCTTGGCGATCATGTCGAGCAACGGCAGCGTCGTGGCTTCCTCGCTCAGCGCGCCATAGATGTAGGCGGTGCCCTGAAACGACAGCGCCGCGAGCAGCTTCGCGAAGCCCGGACCGCCGACCGGGTCGAACGCCACGCGCGCGCCTTTGCGGTCCGTGATGCGCATGACTTCCGCCACCAGATCGGTTTCGCCGGTCGCGACCACGTGCGCGGCGCCGGCTTCGAGCAGTCGCTCGCGTTTCGCCGAAGTGCGCGTGAGCGCGATCGACGTCGCGCCGGCGTAGTTGGCGATCTGAATCGCGGCAAGGCCGACGCTGCTCGACGCGGCGGGCACGATGACGAAGTCGCCCGGGCCCACCTTCGCGTCTTCGATCAGCGCGCCGTAGGCTGTCACGAACATCATCCAGACCGATGCCGCCTCGGCGGACGAGAGCGACTCGGGATGCTTCACGACGGCACTGTCCGGCACGACGATCACTTCGCCATACGTGAAGTACTGGTTCATCGAGAACGACGGCATCACGTTGACCTTGTCGCCGGGCGCGATACCGGTGACGTCGGTGCCGATCGCATCGACGACGCCCGCGGCTTCATAGCCGAGTCCCGCGGGAAACCGGACGGGCTCGATATAGGCGTCGCTGCGCCACATCGACTCGGCGCGATTCAGTCCGATGGCCTCGACCTTGATGCGAACTTCGTGCGGACCAGGCGTGACCACCGGCGTCTCGATGAATTCGAGCACTTCAGGGCCACCGGCTTTCGCAAACATGATGGTGCGTGACATTAACAATCTCCGGGTTGGGTGAGCGCCCTCGCCACGAACAAGGAAAGCGAGGCAAGCGAGGCGCGTGCGCTCGGGCTGTTTCAGCGGTTTGTTCAGCGGCTTCTACAGTAGGCGAATAAACCAGAAAATCCGAGTAGTGCTTTTCGTTGCCGCCCCAGAATGCCGCGCGGGCGTACGGCGTGACCGGCAGTTTCTGCTGGAGGCGGTACGGCAGGCCTTGAGGCAGACGCTTTCCGCAAAGGCTGGCCCCACTGCGAAGCAGACCGTCGGGAACAGCACTTGCGTTTGAAATGCAATCCCCGAAGCGTTGACACCTCCACTGTGTGTGAAGTGGTGGCCGCATGATCGCAGCCATGAGCGGAGCCCTGCCGCGCGCGCCTGCATGTTTTGTCAGGGCGCCCGGCGCGTCTCTCGCGCACATTGCGCGTAGCTATGCGCGGTGTGGAACGTTTTACATGTTTCTTCCGCGCAAAACTGCCTCGCAAAGACTGCGTTTAAAGCGCAGCATTGCCGTGTTGATGTCGTCGTGCGAAGGGCAGGTTGCGTGCTTCGAGAGGCTTTGCATGCACCTGAAATCGTCTGAATAAAGTCGGCCTGCCGGCCGAACGTAAGGATTCCGGAGCGTATTGCGATGTACAACGATACAGACTCGCCAAAATCGGTGCTCGATGGCCAGCATGCCGGCGGCCAGGCGAGCGGTCTGTCAAATTCCGCCACGCCGCCGCCGAGGTTCGGACGCCTCGCGATGTGCATGGCCGCGGCCAGCGCGCTTGCGATCGGCGTATTGGGCACGGTGGCGTATAGCGTCTGGTTCAACCACGATCAGCAGGCGTACGCCGAAGCAATGGCCGGCGCACGCCGGGCGCTGGGCAACGGTGTGTCGGCGAACGCGGCTGTGGCGGCTGTGATGGCGAAAAACGCCAGTGCGACCGCGGTCCCAGCCGCAATCGCGTCGGCCAAGCCGGCGCAAGCGCTGCCTTCGTCACAGGCAATGACGACAGGCGGCGCGACCGTGCCGGCATCGCCAGCGGGCACGGACCCGGAAGCGGGCGGGCAGTTCGCGTCCTGGTCCGGCGAGGTCAAGGCCAAGGCCTTCGCGGCGCAGCCTGTGCGTGTTGCCAATGCGGCATCCAGCACGTCCGCGTCTACGGCGCCGCCGCCCACGCCCGCTCGCCGGTCCACGAACGCCAGCGCTGCACCGACGCAGCAGCTCGCCGCGTCGCATCCCGGCAAGGACGGTCGCGCCGCGCTGCAGGAGCGCCGCGCGCCTGAAAACGCGCGCCACAAAAACAACCTGTTCGCCCGCATGGGGCTCTTCTTTCGTCGTGTGAATTACCGGCAACATGGCAACGCAAATCGGCAAGACATCTATTCCCATCCGTGAGCCGCGTCGTGCCGGACGGGCCGGTTCAGATGGCGCTTTCATGAGCCCCTTCAGACGCGCTCCCGCCATGCTCGCCGGCGCGTCACTGCTTTGTCTGCTCGTGGGCCTGCTTTATCTCGCGTTGCAGATCAGGACCATCTTCTCGGATCAGTTGAAGCAGGAATACGCCGGCCTCGTGCTCGAAGCGGCGGAGCGCGCGGAAAGTGCTCGCGCAATCGTCGACGTATGGCAGCAACACGCGCCGCAGCAAGCCGGCGACAGCCAGGCGCAAACGCAAGGCTACCGCCGTGCACGTATCGAACTCGCCGATCGCCTGAAGTCGCTCGCGGCATTGGTGAATGCCAGCCCGTCGGCGGCGCCGCGGATGCCGCCATCGGCGTTGGCGCCCGATGCCAGTCTGAATGGCACCGATGCGTTGCTCGCCACAATCCAGTCGTATTGGCGCGCGCAACGCGATGCCGATGGCGCCGACGTGCGCCTGCGCATTGCCCATGTGGCGAACGTATTGATCGCGCTGGCCGCGCTGCTGTTCTGCATGTTGCTCACCGCGCTCGGCATGTACGCGAAACGCAATCGTCAACTGGCGGGCGAATCGCATGAATTCGAGTACGCGGCGTTGCACGATTCCCTGACCGGCTTGCCGAACCGGCGCAACCTGTTCGCCACGCTCGACGAGGTGGCGGCGAATTTGCACGCCGGCCCGACGTCTCGCCAGATCGCCGTGCTGTATGTCGATCTGGACGGTTTCAAGCAGGTCAACGACACGCTTGGTCACCGCGTCGGCGATGAATTCCTGGTTGCGGTATCGCGGTCCTTTCGCGAGTCGGTGCGCAAGGAGGATATCGTCGCGCGCATTGGCGGCGACGAATTCGCGGTGCTGATTCGAGAGTATTCGACGGCGGATGAATTGGCCGAGATTGCTCAAAGGCTGATAACGTGCGTGGTCGAGACCGACGCGGAGATGGGCATCGGCGTGGTGCGAGCGAGCATCGGTATTGCCAGCTACCCCGATCCCGTCAGCGATTATCAGCGCCTCGTCGCCGCCGCCGACGACGCGATGTATCACGTCAAGCGCGGCGGCAAAGACGGTTACGCGTTCGCGGCTCGGGCTGAGTGAGCGGCGCGCTCAGGACGTTTGAGTCTCGGGTGCCGGATGCGCCGCTTGCGCCCCTTGCGTCGCCCGTTTCAGTATCGCTTCCCGGCCTGACCGTTCATTGATGACCGCGAGACGCACGTCGTCGCTCATGGTCTTCCACGCGCGGATTTCGTCGCGCGTACGCAGACAGCCGAGGCAGAAGCCCGTTTCGCCGTCGAGTTTGCAAATGTCGATGCAGGGTGACTGGATTGTCATGATCCGACCAGCGGTTCCGTGGGGTTGACCTCGCCGGCGATGGGCGAGAGTCGGTTGGAAAATGCTGCAGCATTGTAGGGGAGAAGCGCGCTTCGCGTGCCAAAGCGCGTGCACCGTCGCGCACGCCGAGTCTTGTTTCGTGTTACAAAACTGAGGCTTGCGCGCGCGCGTCGATGCACGCGCCCGGCGCTGCCGCAGTCATCCGGGTTCATCCACAGCGGAAAAATCCATGTTCAAATATTCATTGATGCGCGCCATCGGGCGCTTGAGCCGGCCTGAGTGGATCGTCACCGTTATGGCCGCGGCGTTAACCGCGTGTGCGCCGGTGCCGCCGGCCAGCAGTCAGGCCGCCGTTCCGCCGGCCGTTATTCAGTCCGCCGGTCAGCCCGCTGTTCCTCCCGCTGGTCTCCCCAATAGCGAAGCGTCCGCGCGCCCGGCCGACGGCCCGCTGCCGGTGCCGCCGAACCTCGTCGCGTTGGCGCAGCCGGCCGGCCAGAAGCGGCTGACGAGTTCCAGCTCCAACCAGTCGTACTGGCCCCTCTCGCAGTATTTCGAAACCCAGCGCAACCAGGCCTATTGCTCCGTCGCGACCTCGGTCATGGCGCTCAACGCATTGGGCATCCGCCGGCCCCAATCGACGCAGTACCCCGACTTCCCGTTCTTCTCGCAGGACGATTTCTTCCAGGGCATCGATCCGCAGGTGGCCAACGCCGCCAGGGTTTCGCAGGAGGGCATGACGCTCGATCAGCTCAGCACGGCTTTGAATTCCTTCCCGGTCGAGGTCAGGAAATATCACGCAGCGGACCTGTCGCTCGGCCAGTTCCGCGATCTGGTGCGCGCGACCACGGGCCACAGCGACCGCTTCGTGCTATTGAATTTCAGGCGCGTGGAAATCGGCGAGGCGGGCGGCGGACATTGGTCGCCGCTCGCTGCGTACGATTCGGCGAGCGACAGCGCGTTGCTGCTCGACGTGGCGCGCTACAAATATCCGGCTGTCTGGGTGCCGATCGCGCAGTTGTACGCAGGCGCATTGGCGGTGGATAGCGTGAGCGGACTTTCACGCGGCATTGTGATCATCGGCAAGCGGCCGACTTGAAGCCAGCCTGCCGGGGCAGCCACGACAGTCAAGTGCGCGACACGAGAGACGGCTCGCGCGAGTGAGGCCACAGCAAACCGGCCCCCGCGCGATCTCGATCAAGCGCGCGTCACTGTTCCTCGTTACGCCATTCGGTCAGGCCTTCGCGCGCATTCAATTCGATGAACGAAGGCCGCGCGCGTAGCTGTCGGATATAACGTGCGAGATTCGGCCAACCGAGCGCGGGCCGCGGCATATTGCGAGTCCAGCGCATCAGCATGACGGCCATGAAGTCGGCGGTGCTGAGCTTGTCGCCGATCAGATAGTCATGGCTTGCGCCGAGATGGGCATCGAGCTTGTCCCACGCCGCGTCGAGACGACGGCAGGCCAGCGCGCGAACCGCTTCGGCGCCGGCAGGGTCGCCGTCGGAGTCCGCATAGAACCAGTCGCGCATGGCGGGCAGAATCGTGTTGGCGAGATAGATCATCATTTCGAGCCATGCGGCGCGATCGACGGAACCCGGCTCCGGGGCGAGCGCCGCCTCGGGATGCCGCTCGGCCAGCAGCATCAGCAACGCGGCCGATTCGTGGCGCGGCGTGCCGTCGACGACCAGCGTGGGCACGCGTCCCGCGGGATTGAGCCGCAGATACGCGGGGTCGTGCTGCCGGCCGGAGTCGATGTCGATCAGTTGCGATTCGAACGAGATGCCGAGTTCGATCAGCATCCAGTGCACGGCCATGCTCGCCGCGCCGGGCGAATAGTAAAGCACGTAAGGGGTGGAGTCGCTGTGCATAGTGGCTTGAGGTCCGGTTTCGATCCGGCGGACAGTCTACCCCCGTTCCCGGCGGATGCCCATGCGCCGGCGCCGAGGAAACGGGACTCGCGGTGCAAGCGTCTGCGTGCAGCACCTTGCCCAACGGTGGCATTAGCTTGTCAAGCAGCTTTCTGTTTATACCCACGCCGCTTGCTGTAAAACGATCCGATACCCGTCCGGGTCTTCGAACGTTTTGCCTTGACGGTCCCAGTAAGGATTCTCCGATGCGCACGCCGGCACGCCGAGCGCTTCGAGCCGGTCGATGGCCGCGCTCCATGCATCGTGTTCGGGGAGATAGAGCACGAGAAGGTGCTCGGTGGTCGGCGCGCGTTCGACGGTCACGCCATGCTGATGAGTGAACTCGATGTGCCAGTGGCAGTCGCGCCGTCCGACAATGACGCCATCGAAGCCTTCATGATTCTCGAAGCTCGCGAGAACTTCGAAGCCCAAGCCCCGCGTATAGAAATCGGCAACCTTGCGCAGATTGTTGGTAGGACGAGCGACTCGGAGAACGGGCGGCTGCATCGGCAACTCCACGAAACACGGATGGGCCGCCAAGCATACCGTGCCGCGCGCGCCGGAGCGCGCCCGAGTGCGTCAAAACCGTTCAGGCGCTGCGCGCCATCTCGCCGATGCCCGCGTTGAACTCTTCCCTGCGTGTACCCGTGGCGGCCGCCGTATGGGCTCGAACCGGGCTCTTGCGAACTTGCGTATCGCGCAGCGCCGGACGTGCGTCCACCAGATCCGCGTACAACGCAAGATAGTTCGCGCTCGACGCGTCCCAGCCGAAGTCGCGGCTCATCGCATTGCGCTGCAACACGTGCCACGACGACGGCTGCACGAACGCGGCCAGCGCGCGGCCGAGCGCATGCATCACGTCGTCCGGGCTTTCGCCGTCGAACAGGAAACCCGTCGCCTGATGTTCGCCGCGAGGATCGTGCGGCGCGTAGTCGACGATCGTATCGGCCAGACCGCCGACGCGCGAGGCTACCGGGATCGTGCCGTAGCGCATCGCATAGAGTTGCGTGAGTCCGCACGGTTCGAAGCGGCTGCCGTGAAGCAGAATGTCCGCGCCCGCGTGCAGCATGTGCGCACGCCGCTCGTCATAGCCGATCTGCACGCCGACGCGTCCCGGCCACGCCGCCGCGACGTCCTGCAATGCCTGTTCGAGACCATGCTCGCCCTGGCCGAGAATCGCGAACTGCAGCCGGGGATGCCGTTCGAGCAACGCCGGCAGCGTATGCACGACGACATCGGCGAGCTTCTGTTCGGTCAGACGGCTGCCGATCGCGACCAGCGGCGCGAACGGATCGCGCGTCAAACCGAAGGCCTGCTGCAGTTCGCGCTTGCAGGCCTGCTTGCCGGCGGTGTCGTCGACGGAGTAGGGGCGCGCGATGTGTTTATCCGTCGCCGGATTCCACACGCTTGTATCGATACCGTTGACGATGCCCGACAGCTTGCCGGCCTGGGCTTGCAACACGCCTTCCATGCCGTGCCCGAAGCGCGGCGTCAGGATCTCGCGGGCATAGCGCCGGCTGACCGTCGTGACGCGATCCGCATGGACGATGCCCGCTTTCATCATGCTCAGCGAGCCGTAGAACTCGATGCTGCGTTCGTCGGACAGCGCGGGTGCCAGCAATTCAGGCGGCACGCCGATCCAGCCGCCCATGGCGAGCGGATGATTGCCCTGGAACGCCAGGTTGTGAATCGTAAAGACGCTTTTCGCGGCGACGCCGGCGAGCCGCAGGTACAGCGGCGTGAGTCCTGCATGCCAATCGTGCGCGTGCACGATGTGGGGGCGCTTCACGTTGCGCACGCCGCGCGCGACTCGCGCGGCCGCTGCCGCGAGCGAGGCGAAGCGCGTGAGGTTGTCCAGGTAGTCACGCCCTTGCGGATCGCGGTACAGGCCTTCGCGCGCGAACAGGTGATCCATTTGCAGAAGCAGCACCGGCACGCCGGTATCGGGCATCTGGCCGCGCAGCAGTCGCGCGTCGCCGCCGGGCAGGCCGGTCATGCGCGCGACAGGCTCGACGTCGACCGCGCGTTCCAGCGCGGCCGGATAAGCGGGCATCAGGATCGAGACATCGACGCCGGCATCGCGCAGCGCGGCAGCATAGGCGCTGACCATGTCGCCGAGGCCGCCGGATTTGGCGAGCGGCAGGGCTTCGGAAGCGACGAGAAGAACGTTAAGCGGCAAAGTGGCCCCCAAGGACGGGTTTTTTGCACTTGCACAGTGCGGTGGGATTCGCGGACGCGTCTGTTCAGCAAGGGGTGTGCCTGAGGTCCGCGGTTTTGCAGGGGGCGGCGAGGTGGGTTTGTGTTGCAGTGCGGATGGGCGAAGCTTTGGCTTGAAAGGCCTATTTATCTGGCTTGACGCCTGGCCGCCCGAAGCGCGGTTTTTTCATTCGTGTGTAGGTTTGACACTTAATTTCAGAAGCCGGAGCGGCGTCTGAAAATAAAAAGGGCTGTCGTCGGAACGACAGCCCTTCATTCACTACGCAATCCGCAAAGTCTGTATCAATGCACCGGCGCGTGCGTCTGCTCGACCGGCCGCGGCTGCGTCATCGCGCTCACCACCGCGAACACGATGATGTTCACCGCCAACGCCAGGAAGCCGATATTGATGTCCTTCAAGGCATCGGGCAAGAACGGCATCAGCTGGCCGATGCTCAGGTGCATCGTGGTCGTCACGGCCACCACGGCCACGCCGGCCAGAATCCCGCAAAACGCGCCTTGTTTGGTCGCGCGGTTATGCGGACGCAGGCTGCAGATCACCGCCGGAAAGAGCTGGGTCACGAAGCTGTAGCCCATCAGCAGCAACGCGACGATGGTTTCGCCGCCTTGCAGCGTGAAGCCGACCGCCACCAGCGCCACCACCGGCACGAGGAAGCGCGCAAGCTTCGCCACCGTGGCGTCCGAGGCGTTGCGGCTCACCATGCCGCGATACACGTCGTTGGCGAGCAGCGTCGACGCGGAGGTGAGGATCATCGAGCCCGGCACGAGCGCGGTCAGAATCCCGGCCGCGCCGATCACGCCGACAAACCATGGGTCGAAGGTCTGCAACGACAGGCGGAACAGCGAGAGGTCGATGTCGCCGCCCTTCAGGCCCGGCACCTTCAGCGTCGCCGCGAAGCCGACGAAGAACACGAACAGCAGAATCAGCTGATACAGCGGCAGCACCATCGCATTGCGACGGAAAATGCGTTCGTCTTTCGCGGTGAAAATCGAGCCGAACGTATGCGGCCACATGAAGAAGCCCAGCGCCGTCAGCAGCACGGTCGACTGGAACCACGTCACGCTCGAGCCCTTGGCCGGGAAGGTCAGGAAGCCGGGGCGCGCGGCGTCGATGGCGCGGAACATGTCGCCGAAGCCGCCGTAATAGTGCAGCGGCAGATAGATTCCCAGGAACAGCACGATCGCGAGAATCAGCATGTCCTTCACCACCGAATTCCACGCGGAGCCGCGCACGCCGGAGACGATCACATAGGCCGTCACGACACAGGCGCCGATCCACGCGGCCGCCGTCGACGAAATCGCGCCGTACGAGGCCGTCGCGACGATAATGCCCAGCCCCTTCAATTGCAGCACGAGGTAGGGAATCAGCGCGGCCACGCCGACCAGCGCGACCAGCGTGCCGAGCGCCGGGCTGTCGTATTTGCGCGTGAAGAAGTGCGGCTGCGAGACAAGGCGGTGATTCTTCGCGTAGCGCCAGATGGGCGGCAGCATCCAGTACGAGAGAATGTACGCGAGCGTGCCGTACGCCAGAATGTAATAGACCGGCGCGCCCTTGCCATAAGCAAAGCCGCTGCCGCCGAGAAAGGTGAAGGTCGTATAGATTTCACCGGCCATCAGCAGGAACACGAAGGCGGTGCCGAAGCTGCGGCCGCCCACGGTCCATTGCTCCAGACTCATGTCGTGGCCGCGCTTGGCGCGCACCCCGAGGTAAAGCGCAAACAGCGTGATGGCCGCAATGATGACGAGTGCGCTCATGAACGGGCCTCCTCGCCATCGGCGGCGAGCTGACGGTTGGACGGATCCAGACGGTAGACGATCGCCATGATGATCGAACTGAGCACCACCCACATGACGATCCAGGCCAGCACGAACGGCATGCCGAGCATCAGCGGCTCGACACGATTCACAAACGGAACACCGAGCAGAATGCCGATGAACGGCAGCGCGGCAAGTACACGAAGCAACATGGGGGCAACTCCTCGAACCGGTAAGTACGTCTCGTTGAAAGTGCGGCTTCGCTGGGGACTGTATGCCGGATGCTTCGGTCCCGTAAAGCTGGTCAAAAAAGTGTAGGCTTTCTGAAAGTTGCGGACGCATCTTTATGGGGACGGTTGCTGCGCTGCAAGGCGGCGTGCATTGCGTGGAGCGCTGCGGCACGCCGCCGTCGGCGCCTGGCTTTTTACCGCTTTGGCTGGCGCGGCGCGATATCATCTCGCCACGCAACGCAAGCAACAGTCGGGCAACATCCGGCGCGCCGGAGAGAGTCCGGCTTCATCAACATGGCGCGGCGCGGCCGGTGCGCAACGCAGCCGCCCGAGCCGTCGCTCGACACGGAACGCATATGGTCGAAAGTCTGATCTCGGACATTCTGTTTGGCTTTACCGGGTTGATCAGCATCATCAACCCAATCGGCATTGCATTCGTCTTCCTGGACCGGACCGCTTCGTTGACCACGGAGGAGCGCACCGCGCTCGCCCGCAAGATCGCCATCAACGTGATGTGCGTGCTGCTGGTGGCGTTTTTCATCGGTACGCCGATCCTGCATTTCTTCGGCATCTCCATGCAGGCGCTGCGCATTGGCGGTGGGCTCGCCGTCGCCGTGGGCGGCTGGCAGATGCTCAATGCGCCCGACACGCAGCCGGCCGAAAAACCGGCGGTCAAGCGGGTGGACGCGGACAACGCGATGTCGAAGGCGTTTTTCCCGTTCACCATTCCGTTGACCACCGGGCCGGGTTCGATTGCGACCGCCGTTGCGCTGACCGCGAACCGCACGCACAAGCTTTCGGAGTTTGTGATTTCGAGCATCGCGTCGGTGGTGATCTCGCTGACAGTGGCCGTCACCGTGTATCTGGTCTATAGCCGCGCGGTGGTGTTCGCCAAATACCTCGGCGTGGAAGGCACCAAGGTCGCCATGCGTGTATCTTCCTTTTTGCTGTTGTGCATCGGCGTGCAAATCATGTTGACCGGCTTCTCCGAATTCCTGATTCCGATCGCGACGATGCAGCCTGTAGCGAAGTAGACGCGCACCCGGCGGCACGCTGTGCCGGGGCGCTTAGGCGTACCCGACAGCCATTTTCTTGCATGGGACCCGACAGGAGAGAACCTCATGTGCCGCTGGCTCGCTTATACCGGCAACCCGATTCAGCTCGAAACGGTGTTGTTCAACGCAAAACATTCCCTGATCGACCAGAGCCTGCATTCCCGGCTCGGCCACACCACGACCAACGGCGACGGCTTCGGCATCGGCTGGTACGGCCATCCGACCGATATTCCGTATCGCTACCGCTGCATCCAGCCGGCGTGGAGCGACCGCAATCTGCGCGAAGCCGCGCGGGCGATCCGCGCGCCGCTGTTCGTTGCGCATATCCGCGCAGCGACGGATACGCCTTCGCAGGAAACCAACTGCCATCCGTTCCGTTATGGGCGCTGGCTTTTCGCGCACAACGGGCTGATCCGCAATTATCCGTCCGTGCGCCGCGATCTGATGCTGGCGATCGACCCCGATCTGTTTCCGTCCATTGAAGGCTCGACCGATTCCGAGGTGATGTTTTTTCTCGCGCTGAGCTTTGGTCTGGAACTGGCGCCGGTCACCGCGCTGGAGCGGATGGTGGCCTTCGTCGAGGAAACCGGTCGCAAGCACGGCGTGGATGAGCCGTTGAACATGACGGTGTGCGCGACCGACGGCGAGCAGATCGTCGCCGTGCGTTATTCGAGCGAGGGGCAGTCGCGTTCGCTGTTTCACAGCACGTCGTTTCAGCATCTGCACGCGCTGTATCCCGACGATCCGCGTATCGTGGCCGCCGGCGAGCATGCGTTTCTGGTGCTGTCCGAGCCGCTCGCCGACCTGCCGGGCTGGTGGCAAGAGATTCCCGAGAGCACGGCGGTGGTGGCGCGCGGCGGTGTGATCGATCGATATCTGTTCAAGCCGCAAGCGGCGTGACTTGTGTGAACCGCGCGAGCGGCGGCATCAGCGCGTGAGCAGCATCGAACTCAACACGGAGAACACGGTCGAGGGCAGGTCGGCGAGGCGGCTGACCACCACGTTGTGCGGATAGAAATCCTCGACCGCGTCCGTCAGCACGCCGATCCCCACCAGTTCGATGCCGCGCTTGCCGATGGCCGCGACGCGCTCGCGCAGATCGCTGCGCAATACCTGCGGATCGCCGTCGCCGGTGGAGGGATAACCGTCGGAGAACATCATCAGAATGCGCCGTTCGGCCTGACGGTCGGCAAGGCGCGTCGCGGCCCAGGCGAGCGCCTCGCCGTCCGGATTCTCGTGGCCGCAGTCGATCGCGGCGATCCCGCTCAGGTCCGTCGCGCCGAAGCGTTTATAGACTTTGAGATCGAGCCGTTCGACGAAGCGGTTGTAGCGCCGCAGATCGGCGCCGCCGGCGAGTTGACGCTCGTAGAGCTGTTTCATGGGCGCGGATTCGACCGAGCAATAGCCGAGCACTTCGCAATCGAACGACAGTTGCGTGAGCGCGTCGCACAACGCAGCCGCGCACTGGCGCGCGAGTTCGATCTTGCGGCCGGCCATCGAGCCGCTGCGGTCGATCAGCAGCGTCACGGCGACATCGCGTCCTTTGGCGGGCCGCTGCGTGCGAAACGGCGTACGGTAACCGGGCGAAGTTGCGAGCTTCGCCAGCGCCGCGCGATCGATCTCGCCACGCTCCTGCTCACGCCGCCAGTGCGTGCGTTCGTCGGCGCTCAGCGCGCGTTCGAGCTTTTCCTTCAGCGGCGCGGTGTCCGCGCGAGCCCGTGCGCGCAATTCGCGCCAGGCGGCGCTGTCGCCCTGGCCCGTGAGATCGCGGATGTCGTCGAATTCGGTGGCGAGCGGAATCGACAGCGTGGCCCGCGATACGCTCGACGTCGCGTTTCCGGCTCCGCCATCTGAGCGCGTGGACGGCTGTCGCGCATCCGTTAGCGACTGCCCCATGCCGACCGCGTTGTCCGCCTGCGCACCGCCGCTTCGGTCGGACGGCGGCGAATTTGCGCTGTCCTGATCGGGCAACACGGCGTCGTCGCCATCGAGCGGCGCGGACGACGAAGCCGCCGTTTCCGTATCGATGTCCTCGACTGGATCCGCCGTGAACATCATGCTATTCACCTCACCCGCCGACAGCGCGCGCACGCGCGCCACCAGCGCCTGCGCCGCCGCGATGCTCTGCGCGGTCGAGCGGCTCGCGCGCGCTTCGTGCAGCAGATCCTCCGCGGCATGCAAGGCGGCGAGCAGCGCATGGCTCGCTTCGATCCGGGCGGGCGGTTCGTTCCACATCGCGCGCTCGACCAGCCAGACCAGCCGGTCGCGCCAGTGCAGCTTCGGCCAGCGCTGCCGTACGCGCTCGGCCGCATGCAGGCGCAGCTTGCCGATGAACCAGCGCGCGCCCGGATATTCGTCGAGCAACTGCGCGCAGACGCGACGGTCGTCGATTACTTGCGCGAGATTCGCCGCGACGCCCGCGGGCAGCGCGTCGAGTTGCGCGAGCGACGCATGTTTGGCGCGCGCGACCAGCAGATCGAGATAGCCGATCAGCACGTCGCGTTCGACCTCGCCATGCAACTCGTAGTCGGGAATCACAATGCGGCCCGGCTCCACGCGCGGGCCGTCCGGACTGAACACGACCGCCACGCCATATTGCCCGGTCAGCACGCGGGCGACCTTGCTGAGCGTGGATTCGAAGGCGAAGCCGCGGGTGTCGCGGCTTGCGTGCATCGCGCTCACGCTTCAGGGGCCGGCGCGATGTGATGACGAATGATGCCGCGAATCAACGCGGCGTCTTCCGGGCTCACCTTCGCGTAGAGGGCCGGCCCGGCGGCGCGTTCGGGATCGCCTGTACGCAGCATCAGTTCGGCCCAGTCCAGCAGGCGCCGGGTGGAGAACGCGCTCGAGAGATCCTCGCGAGCGAACGCCGCGCGGCAGTCGGCGGCAATCGCGGCGAGCGTGGTGGCGAGCGCGCGCGTCATATGCGGGGCGAGGGTGGCGATCAGGACGTCGGCTTCTTCGGCGGGCGTCAGATAGTCGAGCAGATACACGCGCCAGCGATCCAGAAACGCCTCGTTCATCAGATTGGCGCCCTGATACAGATGGCGGAACTGACTCATCGCGCCGACCGCATTCGCCGTGGCGAACAGGCGGAAGGCCGGATGCGGCGCGACGATCTCATTGCCTTTTTCCTTCAGCACGAGGCGGCCGTGCGGTTCGAGCACGGCGGTGAGGGCGGCGAGAATCGACGGTTCGGCAAAATCGATTTCGTCGACGATTAGCCAGAGGCCCTCGCGCATGGCCGTGGGCAGCACGCCGTCCACCCACAACGTCTCGCCGCCCTTGACGGTCCAGAAGCCGACGAAGTCGCCGACGGTGGTCTGCCCGTTCATGTTCGAGCGCAGCACGCCGTGGCGCGAACGCGCCGCGACCTGTTCGATCAGGCTGGTCTTGCCGGCGCCGGTGTGGCCGATCAGCATGACGCGCCGGTTCTCGACAATGTCCTCGACAATGTCGTTGAAGCGCTCGGAGAACAGATAGGCCGGATTGATGCGCGGCACGAGCGGATTGCCGACACCGCACGGCACCTCCACATGACCGATGCGCACGGTCTCGCCGGTGCCTTCCCGCTGCCGATGTTTGGCCGCCGAAGCCCGCGCCGCGGCGCGCTGCAATTCCCGCATGAAGGCGACCCGGCCGGCTGCCGACTGCTCGCTCGCGGCGGTGTCCGTATCCATCGCGAAGCCTTCGCGGCGCCATTTCTTCAGCTTCGCGCGCAGATTTTCCGCGTCCACGACGAGATCGATATCGACCGTGCCAGGGCCGCCGTCACCGTCGACGCCATGTTCGAGCCGGTAGTTTTCCGGCCGGTCGGCCACGCTGACGCGCCACCATTCCGCGCCGTTCTCCGTGGCGCGCTGGTAAAGGCCAAGGTTTTCGTCTTCGGTCAGTTCGGGCGCATTCATGGCAGAGGTTGAATAGTCCATAACGAATCATGCATTGCAATTTGGCTGAGGCCGAATCACCGACTATCTTATCTTGAGCGTCTTTTGATCTTCCCGATCCATTTGCAAGCGAGGTTTGTCGAGCGCATGCCGGGCAAATATTTATTGCGTCAAACGAATAGGCCATGAAGCGCCTGTCGCCTATAGTTCGTCGGACCCGGCGCTATCGTTTTACAAAAATCTTTCACGCCGATCTTGTTGGAAAGCATCCGCAGTCCGCTTTGGCCCGTATCGTGGACACAAAATTTGACGGCACAACAATGAGACTACATACAAAATTAATGGCGGCTCTCGCCGTGGCAAGTCCGCTGGCATACGGTCAAACCAGCGTGAGCTTATATGGCCGCCTCGACGCCGGCCTGGAGTACCTGAATCACATCAACAATGGCGCGGGCGGCAGTTCGAGCCGCTGGAGCGCCGAGGGCGGCGACTGGGGCACCAGCATGCTGGGCCTCAAAGGCAACGAAGATCTGGGCGGCGGCCTCAGTGCGGTCTTCAACCTCGAAACCGGCTTGCAGGTCATGAACGGCACGACGAGCGGCGGGCGGCTCTGGTCGCGGCGCGCCTTCGCCGGTTTGAAAAGCGAGCAGTGGGGCACGTTGCAAGCCGGCCGTAATCTGTTTATCGACAGCGACGGCGTCTGGGAATTCGATCCGTTCGTGCAGCAGGCGTTTTCGTCGGCCTCGCTCGTGCGTGGGCGCAACTGGCAGCAAACCAGCAACAACGTCGAGTATCACAGCCCGGTGTTCTGGGGCTTCGACGTGCAGGCGCAATATGCGTTCGGCAATCAGCCGGGCGCGTTCAACAGCGGCGCGGCCGGCGAGTTCGGCCGCTCGGACGGCATCATGCTGACCTATCACTCGCCGCTCTTCGACGTGCGCGGCATTTACGACGAACTGCGCGACAACAATGGCCGCTTCAGCAACATCTTCCAGGCATCGCGCGAATATTTCGCCGGCGTCAACGTGCATTTCGACGCGGTGAAAATCCAGGGCGCCTACACGCATTACTCCGCGCCCGACTCGCCGGTCGGCGTCGCCGACTCGGCCGATCACTACTGGCTCGGCGCCACTTACAACTTTCTGCCGCGCTGGGCCATGACGGCGGGCGGCTTCTACGTGAAGGTCGGCGACGGTTCCGGCGATGCCGCGCACGACCCCTCCGGACACGCGATGATGTACGTGCTCGGCACCACCTACAACCTGTCGAAGCGCACCTTCCTGTACGGCACCGTGGGCTACGTGCGCAACGGCAGCAACTCGAATTTCTCGCTCGAAGCGTCACCGCGCGACGCGAGCAACAATACGAGTCCGCTGGTGGGCGAATCGCAAACCGGTGCGTATGTCGGGATGCTGCATCAGTTCTGACGCGGTGTAGAGAACGGGTAGTTCGGCATGGCAGAAAGGGCGCCGCGGTTCATGCCGGCGCGCCCTTTGTACTTTCTTACGCCACCAGATCCTCGCTCACCGCCGACTTGCGCAGCCGCACCGGAATCGACTTCGACGCCGGCACCTGACTTGATTCCGCGTGATGCGAGAGCGGAATCAGGCGATTGCATTCCGGGTAATAGCCCATGATGCAGCCTCGCGGAATGTCGAACGCGTGGACATGCATGCCGTCGACTTCGCGCGTCACGTCGTCGTTCGAGACGGTGGAGATGCACACCGCGTCGCCCTCCGCGAAACCGCGCTGCGCCATGTCGTCCCGATGCATCAGCAGCACGTTGCGGCTGCCGTGCACGCCGCGGAAGCGGTCGTCGAGACCGTAGACGGTGGTGTTGAACTGGCTGTCGCCGCGGGCCGTCATCAGGCGCAGCACGTCCGGGCCTCGCGCCGGCATATCCGCGTCTTCGTCGAGCGTTTCGGGCACGATGAAATTCGCCTTGCCGCTCTCCGTCTTCCATTTGCGCTCGCAGGCCGCGAGCGGCCGGTGAAAACCGCCGGGTTGCTTGAAGCGCGCGTTGAAGTCCTTGAACTGATCCGGATAGGTGCGCTCGATTGCGTCGCGCACCAGCGAATAGTCGCCGACCCAGGCATCCCAATCGATCTTCGGGTTGCGCGGCAACAGCGCCTTGGCAAGACCCGCGACGATGGCGGGCTCCGACAGCAGCATGTCGCCGGCCGGCTCGGCGAGCCCGTGCGAGCCATGCACACAGGCCGTGCTGTCCTCCACACTGACCCATTGCTCGCCGCTTGCCTGACGGTCGACCTCGATGCGCCCGAGGCATGGCAGCAGATAGGCGACCTCGCCATGCAGCAGATGGCTGCGATTGAGTTTGGTGGCGATCTGCACCGTGAGCCGCAGACGCTGCCACGCGGGGTCCATCACATGGTGGTCGGGAATCGCCACCTGAAAATTGCCGCCCAGGCCGATGAACGCTTTGACCTTGCCGTCGAGCACGCCGCGGCAGGCATCGACCGTGGTCATGCCTTTGTCGCGCGGCGGCTCGAAGCCGTAGAGCTCCTTCAGCTTGTCGAGGGGCGCGAGTTCCGGCTTTTCCGTGATGCCGACGGTGCGCTGTCCCTGCACGTTCGAGTGACCGCGAATCGGGCAGATGCCCGCGCCCGGCCGGCCGATATTGCCGCGCAGAAGCAGCAGGTTCGACAGCATCTGCACGTTGTGCACGCCGCTGCGGTGCTGGGTGATGCCCATGCCGTACAGCACCATCGCGGCATTCGCTTTCGCGTAGACGCGTGCCGCGTCTTCGAGCGCGGCGCGGCTGAGGTGCGAGTGGTGTTCGATCTCTTCCCATGAAGTCGCGCGCATGGCCTGCGCGAAGGTTTCGAAGCCGTGTGTGTGTTCCGCGATGAAAGCGGCGTCGAGCACGCGTGGCTCACCGTTGCGTTGCGCGTCGTCGTCCCATTCGATCAGCAGCTTGCAGAGTCCCGCAATCGCTGCCGCGTCGCCGCCGATCTTCACCTGATGATATTGCGTGCTGATCCGCGTGTCGGCCGGGGTGAGCATGTCGAGCGGCGACTGTGGATTCGCAAAGGTGACGAGCCCGCGTTCCTTGAGCGGATTGAAGGTGATGATTTCGACGCCGCGTTTGCGTGCATCCTGCAACTGATGCAGCATGCGCGGCGCGTTGGTGCCGGTGTTGTGGCCGAAGAACAGCATGCAGTCGGTATGCTCGAAATCTTCGAGTTGCACGGTCCCGACCGGCACGCCAATCGACTTCGGCAAGCCGACCGAAGTGCTTTCGTGACACATGTTCGAACTGTCCGGCAGGTTGTTGGTGCCGTAGAGGCGCGCCAACAGTGCGTACATGTAGGACGTTTCGAGCGATGCGCGGCCTGACGCATAGAACACCGCTTCATTCGGATCCATTGCCTGCAGTTCGCTCGCGATTTCGGTGAACGCATGTTGCCAGGTGGTCTGCACGTAGCGGTCGGTAACGGGATCCCAGCGCATCGGCGCGGTCAGCCGCCCGCGCGATTCGAGTTCGAGGCCGCTCCACGAGCGCAATTCGCTCAGCGTATGGCTGGCGAAGAAATCCGCGTCGACGCGTTTGCTGGTGATTTCCCACGCGGTCGCTTTCGCGCCGTTCTCACAGAATTCGAAAAGATGCGGGTCCGCGGGTTTGGCCCACGAACAGCTCACGCAGGCGAAGCCGTCAGGCTTGTTCTGCTGCGCAAGGATGCGGCTGCCGTTCAACGTCACGTGTTCCTGCACGAGGATCGACGCGACCGCTTTGACCGAGCCCCAGCCGCCGGCGGCGTGGCGATATGGCTTGATGGGCGCGCTATCGGGTGTGGTGGATGCGCGTTGCGCTGGACTTTCGGACGCGGGTTCGACAGTCGGGCCGGTACTCATGCTGACTCCTCAACGGTTGGCGGTGCTTGCGCACCGGTTTAACCGAAGCCCCGCAATTACCGGACCGCTGGATTAATTTGCGCTTACAACCGTCCCGCAGGACCTTCGGTGTGCGCAAGCGCGTGAGATAGGCACGCGAAGGCACGCGACGCTCTGTGGCGGCGGCCTGCCAGGCGGATCGCCGTCGGGCGCACGATCCGGGTCGTTCGGCGGCACATCGTCGGGCGGCGGCGACGGATCGGGATCGCTGGTCGGGGGCGGCGCGTCGGGGTCGACTTCCGGCGGCATCGGCGTATGCAAATGCAGATCCGGCATGCAACTCGTGTTTGTCATCTTCGTCGTCATGGTGGGTTCCGTGGTGGGCATGCATGTGAAACGCAACCGGCATGCCACCGGCTCGAACCGCCGCCGACGCGGGCGCGCCGCGTGGAACGGCTATTGCTCGACCACGGCAGGCGCGTAGCCCGCAGCGGCGGTACGCGCCGCGATATCACACCGAACATGACGCACAGATGTGCAGGGATAAGGGAAAGACAAATGGCGCGACATAAGGCCGACGTTGCTGACGACGAGTTCGAGATTTACGCCAGCTATCACGGAACAGGCGACGGCCGTTACGTAGGTGGACTGAAGGTTGTCAGAAAAGCGGACAGAAAAATTCTGTTCCCATTCGATGGCGCGCCCGAACTCGGGCCCTACGCGACCGCCGACGAGGCGCGCCGCGCCGCAATCGACTATGGGCGCGAAATCGTGGCCGCCGATCGCGCGACCCCTGAGAAGTGAGGGAGCAAGAAGGCAGGCGGAGGAGGGCGGCGCACGCGCGCCGCTCGCCGGAAAGACGGAATCCTTATGGCATGCCGCCGAGCGACGGTGAGATCGTGCTGCCGCGGCCCGGATCATTGGGATGTTCGTCGGGCAGGGTGGGCTTCGCGGAGACGGGTGGATAGGTGCGGTAGCAACTGTCGATCGAGGAATCGGCGAGGCAGCGCTGGAATGCGTCCGCGTCGCTCTTCTGCGCGAATGTGTACAAAGTGCGTTCGACCTGCACTTCGGTATCGGACACGCGAATTGTGGTCATCGTCATGAAGTTCTCCTTTTTACAAATGTCGGTCCAGACCTTCGCCTCGTTTTTCGCAACGGCCGTGCCCGGCCATACGTTCCTGCGTAATGCGGGAGCGTTGCCCGGGAGGGACCGGATGTTGCTTCAGCGAAGATATATCCCACGTCACGAGGAGAGCGACATGCAGGGCACCAAATCGCAGGACGAGCTGGACGCATTGGTCACCGATGAGGTGAAACAGCGCAACAAGCCAAGCGGCACGCATTATGTCGAACCTAGTCCGCTCGGCATCGAGCCGGTCGAGCAGACCGGCGTCGACAAGGCGACCAATCCGCCACGCTCGAACGAGCGCCCGGCACACAGCGCCGAAGTGCCGCTCGGCACCGGCACGCATGCCGAGCCGCCCGGAGGCGGCGGGCGTGAATCGCAGCGCAAGGAATGACGCAGCAACGTAACCAAGGCGAGTGATACTTCATATGTTTGCGAAATTCGTCCACCGTCACGGCAGCGCGTCTAAACATGCCCGAAAAGAAGCGGACGCGAAGGCAGGCGCGCTTTATGCGGCGCTGAAACGATCGCCGGAGCCGGCCAGCGCAGCGTCTTCCACGCCGGCTTCAACGGAGCACCGCGATCCGCAGGACGCCAAGGAGCAAACCATGTTCAACGATTCAAAGCATGGATTCGACGCCGCCAAAACCGAATACGAAGCCTTCATGCTCAAACCGCACGACTGGGTGCCGAATAACCGCAACTTGCCGGTCGTGATTTACCGGCGCGCCCTCATGCCGGATAGCGGCGACCTGGCGGCCGCCTTCGAAATCCTCTTCGAGCGCAACGCATGGCCGCCGCAGTGGCGCGACGGCATCTTCGACTATCACCATTTTCACGCCACAGCGCACGAAGTACTCGGCGTAACGGACGGCTCCGCGCAGGTGATCATCGGCGGTCCGGGCGGTAAAGTGGTGTCGCTGTCCGCCGGCGACGCGATCCTGCTGCCGGCCGGCACTGGCCACTGTCTGCAATCGTTCGCGCGGCACTTCCGGGTCGTCGCCGGCTATCCGGAAGACCAGCAGTGGGACATCCGCCGCGAGGCGCTCACGCCGGACGAACTGGCGGCCATGGAGGCGTTGCCTTTTCCGCCCCTAGATCCAATCGACGGCAAGCACGGGCCCCTGGTCGAATATTGGCTGCGCGCGGCTTGATCTCGGCGCACGCCGGCTTTTTCTTCGTGTCGGCGCCGCACCGGACGGGTTCCAGTCGCAAGCCGGCTGAAATGACCGCTTCCCGCAGCAAGCCCGCCCGATGCCGCGTGTAACGCTCCGTGCAGATTTGCGCGCATCGGCGCATCATCGTTGAGCCTCGCAGCGGTTCCTCATGCGTTCTTCCACGTAACACGGTTCGCCGGGTGCGCCGACACAGCGCGTTCCGGCTTTCTCTTCAACCGCCGAACAAGGAGTGTCCCATGCAAAACGATCCCGCCCTCGATCAGCTGTGCATCAACACGATCCGCACGCTGTCGATGGACGCTGTGCAAAAGGCCAATTCCGGTCACCCCGGCACGCCGATGGCACTGGCACCCGTGGCCTATCATCTGTGGCAAAACCATCTTGTTTACGATCCGGACGAGCCGTTGTGGCCGAACCGCGATCGCTTCGTGCTCTCGGTGGGGCATGCGTCGATGCTGCTGTATTCGCTGCTGCATCTGGCCAACGTGAAAGCGGTGGACGAGGAGGGCAAGCCGACCGGCAGGCCCTCCGTCTCGCTGGACGACATCGAGCATTTCCGCCAGATCGACAGCAACACGCCGGGACACCCCGAGTACCGCATGACCACCGGCGTCGAAACCACCACCGGCCCGCTCGGCCAGGGGCTCGGCAACAGCGTCGGCATGGCGATGGCGGGGCGCTGGTGCGAGAGCCACTTCAACCAGCCGGATGCGCCGCTCTTCGGCCATCGCGTCTACGCGCTATGCGGCGACGGCGACATGATGGAAGGCATCTCGCACGAGGCGGCATCGCTCGCCGGGCATCTGAAACTGTCCAATCTGATCTGGATCTACGACAGCAACCGCGTGACGATCGAAGGCCACACGGACCTCGCGTACAGTGACGACGTGGAAAGCCGGTTCCGCGGCTACAACTGGCACACGCTGCGCGTGAACGACGCCAACGACGCTGCCGCGCTCGAGGCTGCTCTTGTCGAGGCGAAAAGCATCACCGACAAGCCGACGCTGATTGTCGTGCATAGCATCATCGGCTGGGGTTCGCCGCACAAGCAGGACAGTTCCTCGGCGCATGGCGAGGCGCTCGGCGTCGAAGAAGTGGCGCTCACCAAGAAGGCGTATGGCTGGCCGGAGGACAAGTTCTTCTATGTGCCCGACGGCGTGCACGAGCGCTTCGCGGCCGGCATCGGCGCGCGCGGCAAGGCGGCGCGCGAGGCATGGCAGGCCCACTACGACGCATACACCAAGAAGTACCCGGAACTCGCGCGTGAATTCGCGCAGATGGAAGCGCACGAATTGCCCGCGGGCTGGGACAGCGACATCCCCACGTTCGACGCCGACCCGAAGGGCGTAGCGTCACGCGATTCGTCGGGCAAGGTGCTCAACGCGATTGCCGCCCGCGTGCCGTGGATGATCGGCGGCTCGGCGGATCTCTCGCCATCCACCAAAACCAACCTGAAATTCGAGGGCGCCGGCAGCTTCGAGCACGATAGCTACGGCGGCTGCAATCTGCACTTCGGCATTCGCGAACACGCGATGGGCGCAGCGGTGAACGGCCTGGCGCTGTCGAATCTGCGGCCGTTCGGCTCCACGTTCCTGATTTTCAGCGACTACATGAAGCCGCCGATCCGCCTCTCGGCGATCATGGAAGTGCCGTCGATCTTCGTGTTCACGCACGATTCGATCGGCGTGGGCGAAGACGGTCCGACCCATCAGCCGATCGAGCAGCTGGCCTCATTGCGCGGCGTGCCGGGTCTCACCGTGCTGCGTCCGGGCGATGCCAACGAAGTCGCCGAGGCCTGGCGCGTGGCGCTGTCGGATCCGCGCCGGCCGTCGTGCATCGTCGTGTCGCGCCAGGCGTTGCCCACGCTGGACCGGAGCCGCTATGCCGCCGCCAGCGGAACGCAGAAGGGCGCGTATGTGCTCGCCGACGCAGCCGATGGACAAAAGCCGCAAGTGATCCTGATGGCGACGGGCAGCGAGCTCTCGATCTGCGTCGACGTGTACGAGAAGCTCAAGGGCGAGGGGATCGCGGCGCGCGTAGTGTCGATGCCGTCGTGGGACATCTTCGAGCGTCAGGACGAGGCGTATCAGGAATCGGTGCTGCCCTCGGACATCGACGCGCGTGTCGCCGTCGAACAGGCTGCCTCGCTCGGCTGGGACCGCTATGTGGGTCGGCTCGGCGCGCAGGTCGTGATGCATACGTTCGGCGCATCCGCGCCGCTCGCCGATCTGAAGAAGAAGTTCGGCTTCACGCCGGAGCGTGTGTACGAAGCGGCGAAGCAGCAGATCGAGCGGGTGAAGTCGAAGCGCAGCCAGGAGTGAGGGCACGAAAAGGTGCGAAGTGAAAAGGCCGGCGGTTTGATGAAAACCGCCGGTTTTTTATGAAAACGCGCACCTAGGTGCTCTGCCTTACGCTGGATCGTCCAGCGCATCGGCCGGCGTGTCCGCTGAAACCTCGCGCGTTCCGTCGAGCGTGTTGCGATAAGCGCGCGATTGCATGTCGGCGAGCCGGCTCAGTGTGCGCGACAGATCGTGCGCGCCTTGCAGACCGCTGAGCGCCGTCTCGATTGGTTCATCGGACGCGATAAACAGCGCGCGCTTGCGGTCGTAGAAGATATCGACCAGCCAGATCAGCCGTTGCAGCGTGTGAGATGTGCTCAACCACTCGTTGCGCACATTGTCGAGGATCAGACCGTGCCATTGCTCGGCGAGGTCCAGGTAGTCGAGATGCGAGCGGCTCGCCACGCACAGATTCTCGAAGTCCGCCCATAGCAAAGCCGCTCCCGCCGCGCGTGCGACAAACGGTCGGCCCGCCGCGCTCACCGTGACAGGATCGAGCGTTTCGCTGCCTTCATAGCGTACGAAAATCCGCAGCAATGCCTCGCGGGTGGCGGCATCGAGTGGCGCGAAGAAATGCGGCATTTGCGCCTGTTCACCGCCGAAGCGGTAGTCGCGCGCGCCGTCGAAATGAATCACGCTAAAGCAGCGTTTGATCTGCTCGATGGTCGGCAGAAAACGTTCGTGAAACTCCGGGTCGGGCAGCAGGCCTTCCGGCGCATAGTCGAGGTGAGCACGATGCGGGTGCCGAGCCCGATCGCCGTATCCAGAAAGCGGCCCATCAGGAATGCATCGGCGATATCGTGTACGTGAAATTCGTCGAAGCACAGCAGCTGGATACCGTCGAGCCATTGGCGCGAGACCGAGCCGAGGCGGTCGTCGCCGCTCGGCTCGCTGACGAGCCGTCGGTTCATCTCGCGCAGAAATTCGTGGAAGTGCAGACGCCGCTTGCGGCAGGTCGCCAACTCGAACACAGTATCGACCACCAGACTCTTGCCGCGCCCAGGCAGCCCATGGCAATACACGCCCTGATGCGGCGCTGTCGCGGCGGAACGCGCGCGCGGGCCGTTCGCGCCGAGCAATGTGACGAGCGCGGCGATCGCTTCGCGCTGGTTCGCGTCGGGCACAATGCCGCGCGCGGCGAGGGTGCGTGTGACCTGGGCGTCGTCAAGCATGGGCGGCTGCGCCAGTGCGGGGCGAAACGGTTTCGCACGAGGCAGCGGCGAAAGCGGCGACGGTGTCGAAGGGCATAAAGAGAGGCGGGCGGAAATCGCGTCAGTTTAACAAGGCGCGTTGATCACGCAACCACGCACTCACGCACTCTGCCGGCTCAACACCCGCTGCAACTCGCCGGGGTCGACCGGCTTGGTGAAGTGATGGTCGAATCCCGCGGCGAGAGCAGTCTGCTTGTCCTGCTGCTGGCCCCAGCCGGTGACGGCGATCAGCACAATGCCGGCGTGCTGGTAATCCTGGCGAATCCGCCGCGCCACTTCATAGCCGTTCAGTTGCGGTAAGCCGATGTCGAGAATCACCGCCTGCGGCGCGAACGCGCCGATCAGTTCGAGACCCGCGATACCGTCGCCGGCCGTGCGGACTTCGTGGCCTTCGAGTTCGAGCACCATCGCGAGGCTCTCGGCGGCGTCCGCATTGTCGTCGACGATCACGACGCGCAGGCCGCCCGCATGCGGTGCCTCGGGCGGCGCGCTGTCGGACGGCAGCGCCGCGGTTGTCGTCACCGGCAGCCGGATCACAAATTCGCTGCCTTTGCCGGGACCGTCGCTAAAAGCCGCGACCGTGCCGCCGTGCAGTTCCGCGAGGCCGCGCACCAGCGCGAGGCCGATGCCGAGTCCGCCTTGCGAGCGGTCCAACGCCGGCGCGAGTTGCGAGAACATTTCGAATACGTTGTCCAGATGCTCGGCTGGAATGCCGATGCCGGAATCGCGCACGACGATCACGGCTTCATCGCCTTCGCGTTCCGCCGCGAGCGAGATGGTCCCGCCGGGCGGCGTGTACTTGGCGGCGTTGTTCAGCAGATTCAGGATCATCTGCGACAGCCGTGTGGGATCGGCGACCAGATAGAGCGGCTCGCGTGGCAGCGTCACGCTCAGATGATGGGACGAGGCCTGCACGGTCGGCCGTGCCGCTTCCATGGCCGATTGCATCGCGCGTGCCAGTTCGAGACGCTGCTTGCGCAACTCGAGCTTACCCTGGGTGATGCGCGAGACTTCCAGCAGATCGTCGACCAGATGCGTCATGTGCTGGAGTTGCCGGTCGAACACGTCGCGCGACCAGCTCAATTGCGGATCGGCGAACTCTTTCAGGCGCAGAATTTCGAGCACGTTGCGCATCGGCGCGAGCGGATTGCGCAGTTCGTGTGCGAGCGTGGCGAGAAATTCGTCCTTGCGGCGATCGGCATTCGAGAGTTCGCGGTTCAGCCGCGTGAGTTGCTGCTCCGCGTGCCGGCGCCCGGTGATGTCGCGATTGATGCTGACCGCGCCGTAGATATCGCCGCGCGCGTTGGCGAGCGGCTTGATCACGGTTTCGCACACGCCGCGTGAGCCGTCGCGCCGCACGAACGGCAATTCGCCGCGCCATGTGCCTTCGGCGGCCAGCGCCGCGAGCGCTTCGCGGCGAATGCTCGACGCCTGGTCCGGCGGCAGCAGGAGCGCGACCGGCTTGCCGAGAATCTCGCGCATGCGATAACCCAGCATGCGTTCGCCGCCCACGTTGAAGTCCGTGATATTGCCGCGCAGATCGGTAATCACGATCGCGTCGCTCAGGTGTTCGAAGATTGCCGCCTGGCGCAGCAGGACCGTCTGCGCTTCCTTGCGTTCGGTAATGTCGATGCCGAGGCCGTAGATCGTCAGCGGCTCGCCCTGGCGGTCGTAAGTGGCGCGCCCGCGGCCTTCCATCCAGCACCAGTCGCCGCTTGCGTGCAGAAAACGGAACTCGGCGACATAGTCGTCACCGGTTTCCACCGCGTGGTCCACGGCCTCGTTCAGCGCGATCAGATCGCCCGGATGAATCAGTTCGAAAAAGCCGCCGGGCATGTTGGCAAAGCGGCCTTCGGCATAGCCCGCGAGCGCTTCGAGTTCGCGGCTCCACCAGAGCTTGCCCGACTTCGGCTCGTGCGACCACGCGCCCATGCGCGCGCCGCGCATGGCGAGGCTCAGCACGTCGCGGCTTTCCTGCAACTCGCGCTGCGCGAGCTGATGCGCGGCCACGGACGCCTCGGCATTGCGCCGCGCGAGCAGCAACTCCTGCTCGTACTTGTGACGGTCCGCGACGATCAGCACCGCCACTTCCAGATAAGTCGCCTCGCCGTGACGGCGGCGCACCGCGTTGAGCAGCATCGGCACCATGTGGCCGTCGCGATGCAGCATGTTCAGCTTGACCTCGGCCACCGAACCCTGCATTTGCAGAAGCGGCGCCCAATGCGTCTGATAGAACACCTTGCCGCCGGCGCTCAGCAGATCCTGGATTTGCCTCGCTCCGGCCAGCTCCGCGCTGTCATAGCCGAGCCAGCCGCAGAAGGTCGCGTTCACGCGCACAATGCGGCCATTGGCATCGGTGACAAGCAGGCCGCAGGCGGCGTGCTCGAACAACGCTTCGGCTGAGGGCAGCGGGTGGTCCGTGCTGTGCATCGTGCTACAGGCTCATCGGCGCGAGGAAGGAATTCATCGCGGCCGCGCTCGCGCTCGGCGCGCTTAGATGCGGACAATGGCCGACGTTCTCGATGAGATGCAGCGTGCTGCCGGGAATCGTGCGGTGCAGGTATTCGCCGACCACGCAGGGCGCGATGATGTCGTCGCTACTTTGCAGAATCAGCGTGGGCGTGGTGGCGCGCGAGAGTATCGCGCGCTGGTCGGACAGAAACGTGACGCGCGCGAATTGCCGGGCGATCTCGGGATCGGTGCGGCAGAAACTGTTGGTCAGTTCGACACCGAGTTCCGGCTGCTCCGGCGCGCCCATGATGGCCGGCGCCATTGCGCTCGACCAGCCGAGGTAGTTGCTTTCGAGCGTGCGCAGCAGATCTTCGATGTCTTCGCGCGAGAAGCCGCCGACGTAGTCGCCGTCGTTCACGTAACAGGGCGACGGGCCCACCATGATCAGGGCGGAGAAGAGTTGCGGCGCCTTGAGGCTCGCGATCAGGCCGATCATCGCGCTGACCGAGTGGCCGACGAACACCACCGGGCCGTCGGCAACTTCACGGATGATCTCGATCAGGTCGCTGGCGTAGCCGTACAGCGAGTCGTACTTGTCGATGTCGTAGGCGCTCAGATCCGACGAGCCGCTGCCGACATGATCGAACACCACGGTCCGGTATTCGTCCTGAAACGACGGTGCGAGGTAGCGCCACATGCTCTGATCGCAACCGAAACCGTGCGCCAGCACCATGGTCCGCTTGCCGTTGCCGGAAATCTGTATGTTGTTGCGCTGGGTGATGCTCATGGTGGGATCCTGAAGCCTGCCGGCTGGAAGAGGCGGTTATGCCAGGCGTGCGCCTCGGCCGGTATTCAGCAGAATGTTACCGCAGTCTTGCCCTACGGCTTCGTTGCCTGGCTGTAGCACGCCTCGCGGCGAGCACTCACCCGGTCTTGATGTCGGGCTGCGGCGCCTGAAGCGGCTCGATCCCGAAGCGTTCGTATTGCGAAATCACCTGCGCCCCGAGCAGCAGCAAGGTCGCGAGCCATTCAAGGCTGAACAGGATGACGATGGCCATGGTCAGCGATCCGTAGACCACGCTCACCTGCGAGAGGGTCGCGAAGTACCAGACCAGCACGTGCCGCGTAATCTCCCACAGCACGGCGGCGACCACGCCGCCGAACAGCGCATGCCTGAGCGAAGGGCGACCGACCGGCATCACCATATAGATCGAAGTCAGCACGAAGACCTCGCCCGCGAGGCCGAGCAGATACAACACGACGCGCGAGAGTCCCTGCAGCGAAACATGCAGGCCGAACAGATCGATGCCTTCGGCGCCGATCGCTTCGAGCCCGCTCGACACGAAGGTGACGATCAGGATGCCTACGCCGAGACACAGAATGTAGCAATACGGCAGCATTGCCGAGAGCAGGAAGTGCCGCCGCCGGACCACCACACGGTGGACGAAAATCAGCGACATCGCGTTCTCGAGCACGGTGAAGGCCAGCGAACTGAAGAAGATCATCGTCAGCAGCAAGACCCAGCCGATCACCGCGCGATGCGAGAGAAAATTGGCCAGTTCGTGCACCAGCGCGTTCGACTGGCCCGGCACCAGCCATTGCAACAGATGCGCGAGCGCCGCGAGCAACACATGCTGGGGCACGAAGCGCGACAGGACGATCACGATCAGGATCATGAGCGGTACGATCGACAACAACGCGTAATACGCGACCGCGCCCGCGAGCAGCAAGCCCTGGTTGGCGCGAAATGCCTTCAGCGTTTGCAGCACGAATTCGCCGGGATGTTTCGCCACATATAGCGCGTGGTCATCGATGATGGTTTGCATGGGACCTCGCAGCGCGCGTGGCTGACCTGCCGGAATGCGGGCTTTGCCGATGCGCGTACCTTGTTGCTCCTGCATACTCAAGCAAGAATGCAGCCACGCTGACATTGCTGCTTCTTTTCGGCGATTGCCGCTTCTCTTCGGCGCTTCGGTTCAATAGCACACGCCGGGAATGCAGTTTGCTTGGCGGATGTGTCGAGCTTGCATCGACCTGCCTCAACGCGCCCGCTTTTCCACTGGAACCCCCATTGACTATAGCCTCTGACGAAGCAGACCTCGCGGACCTCGTGGTGGCACGGCCAGAGGGATTGTATTGTCCGCCTGGCGACTTCTATATCGACCCGTGGCGTCCCGTCGACCGGGCAGTGATCACGCACGCGCATTCCGACCACGCGCGTTTCGGGCACCGGCATTACCTCGCGTCGAAAGCGGGGGCGAACGTGCTGCTGTCGCGTTTGCCCGGCATATCGCTGCAAACCCTGGGGTATGGCGAGCGCCTCGATCTTAACGGTACGACGGTGTCGCTGCATCCCGCAGGGCATGTACTCGGCTCGGCGCAAGTGCGGATCGAACATCGTGGCCGCGTGTGGGTGGCTTCAGGCGACTACAAACTCGACCCCGACCCGACCTGCGATGCATTTGAACCGGTGCGCTGCGATACCTTCATTACCGAGTCGACCTTCGGCCTGCCGATCTACCGGTGGGACGCGCCGCAAGCCGTATTCGACGGCGTCGATTCGTGGTGGCGTCATAACGCCGCCGAAGGACGCGCGTCCGTGCTGTTTTGCTATTCATTCGGCAAGGCGCAGCGCGTGCTCGCCAGTGTCGATGCCGGCATTGGGCCGATTTTCTGTCACGGCGCCGTGGAACCGCTCAATCGCGCGTATCGGGACGCCGGCGTGCATTTGCCGCCTGTGCGGCCTGTCAGCGAGATACCGGTCAAGGACAAGGCGGCGTTCCGTCAGGCACTGATCGTGGCGCCGCCGTCCGCGCAAGGCAGCGCATGGCTCAAGCGCTTCGGCGACTATAGCGATGCGTTTGCATCCGGCTGGATGCGTCTGCGTGGCGCGCGCCGCAGGCGTGGAGTCGACCGTGGCTTCGTGCTGTCGGATCATGCCGATTGGCCGAGCCTGCAAACAGCCATACAGGCGACGGGCGCCGAACGCGTGATTGTCACGCATGGCTCGGTCGAGCCGATGGTGCGCTGGTTGCGCGAGCAAGGCCTCGAGGCCGGCGCGTTTGAAACGCAATATGGCGACGATACAGTCGAAGCGGATGCCGCGGGTGCGGATGAAACCGCGGCCGCGCGCAGCGTGCCGCTCGAGTTCGATCAGACAGCAGCAGAGCAGGCTGTGTCGGCTGATGACCAGGGCGACGCGGCCAACCCGGCGAGCCGCGCATGAAACGCTTCGCCGCCCTCTACACCGCGCTCGACGCGACCACGTCCACGCACGACAAACTCGAAGCGCTCACCAGTTACTTCGCCGTGGCCGAACCGGAAGATGCGGCGTGGGCGTCGTATTTTCTCGCCGGTGGCAAACCGCGCCAATCGGTGCCGACGCGTCTGCTCACCGAGATCGCCCGCGAACGCGCGGGATTGCCGGCGTGGTTGTTCGAAGAGTCCTATCACGCAGTGGGCGATCTGGCCGAAACCATCGCCCATATCCTGCCGCCCGCGCAACGCAGTTCCGAACTGGGCCTCACACAATGGATCGAGCAACGTGTGCTGACCTTGCGCGGTGTGGCGCCGGAAGAGTTGCGCACGCGTTTGATCAGCTACTGGGACGAACTCGATTGGGGCGGCCGGTTTCTGCTGACCAAACTGATTGGCGGCGGGTTTCGGGTGGGCGTTGCGCGGCAACTGGTGGTGAGAGCGCTAGCGGAAGTCGCGGGCGTCGATCATAAGCGGATCGCGCAACGCATGGTCGGTTGGACCGACTCGCAACAGAAGCCCGATGCCGCGCGCTATCTGCGTTTGATCGCGCCCGAAGCGACTGGCGACGAGATGCAGCCTGGCGAGCAGCAGCAGGAGAGCGACCTCGGCCTGCCGTATCCGTTCTTTCTCGCGCATCCATTGCAAGCCGATCCGGCAACGCTCGGCGATCCCTCGCAATGGCAGATCGAATGGAAGTGGGACGGCATTCGCGCGCAACTCGTCAAACGTGGTGGACGTGTCTGGTTATGGTCGCGCGGAGAGGATCTGATCACGGATCGCTTCCCCGAAGTGGCGGCGTTGGGCGATGCCTTGCCGGACGGTTTCGTGGTCGACGGCGAAATTCTCGCGTGGGAACCCGGCGCCCTGGCGCCATTACCGTTTGCGCGGCTGCAACCGCGCATCGCCCGTAAAACGCTGACTAAAAAAATCCTCGCCGATTCGCCGGCCACGCTGCTTGCGTACGATCTGCTCGAAGCGAACGGCCGGGACCTGCGCATGACGCCGCTCGTCGAGCGGCGCGCGCAACTGGAGGCGTTGGCTGTTTCAATCGAAGGCACACTCGCGCACGATCTGCTGCGCGTGTCGCCGCTCGTTCGTGCAGCGGACTGGGAGGCGCTTGCCGCATTGCGCGACGAGAGCCGTTCGCGTGGCGTGGAAGGGCTCATGGTCAAGCAGCGCGAATCGATGTACGGCGTGGGCCGCACCAAAGCCTCCGGTACATGGTGGAAATGGAAGATCGATCCGTATGCAGTCGATGCCGTGCTGGTCTATGCGCAACGCGGCCACGGCCGTCGCGCGAGTCTCTACACGGATTTCACTTTCGCGGTATGGGACGAAGCGAACGGCGTGCGCACGTTGGTGCCCTTCGCGAAGGCTTATTCCGGTCTAACCGACGAAGAAATGCGTCAGGTCGACGCGATCGTGCGCAAGACCACGATCGAAAAATTCGGCCCTGTGCGCAGCGTCACCCCCACGCTGGTTTTTGAAATCGGCTTCGAAGGCATTCAGGCGAGTCCGCGTCATAAGTCCGGTGTGGCTGTGCGTTTTCCACGCATGTTGCGTTGGCGCACTGATAAACACATCGACGACGCCGATACGCTCGCCATGCTGAAGGGCTTCATCGACGACCGTGCGGGATAACCCGCTGAGTACAAATCCCTAAAACGGTGCTGGGTTTTTAGTCAGCGGCATTTTATTGCCTGAGCTAAGGTGATGAGGTGAGGGCGTACGCGAACGCGACGCAACCGGAAAACCATCGTGTGGCGAACGATGAGTTTTGTCCGCGTGTCAGGAGCGAATCTTGCGCGCAGGTTTCGAAGTGCCCGCGAGTGGCACAAGGGAAAAAGCCAAGGAGAGAATGGTGAGGTTCGACGACCGGATGGACGATAACGAAGACGTCGTAGTGTGGCGGCCTATCCAGTACGCGATGGCATCGCACCGGCGCGTCCTCGTGGTGGACGATTACCGGGAAGCGGCAGATGCATTGCAGATGTTGCTAGCGGCGGACGGCTTCGAGTGCCGGGCGCTCGAGGATCCGTTCGCCGTCTGCGAGATGGCCTGCGACTGGCAGCCTTTTGCCGTGGTGCTGGACATCAGGATGCCGGGCCTGGATGGTCTCGAACTGGCTCGGCGTCTGCGCGCCGATCCTTCAACTTCGCATATGTTGCTGGTGGCGTGTACGGCGTCTGCCTCACGTGACGACCGCGCGCGTGCCAAAGCCGCTGGGTTTGATGCGCATTGCGCGAAACCGTTGACGCCCGAGCGTCTGCTGCGGGTGCTCGAATCGGCGGCGGCGCTGGATGCGACGGGCCCGTCGTAAAGGCTGCGCATGGTTTGACGCCGGTCTGCAAGGCCGGGCCCTTGCAGCCGGTCAACGCAATTAAAACCCTCTCTCAATCCGGCGCGTACTTGAATTCAGGTAGCGCCTCGAGCGATTTCTTGGTGGCCTCTGGCAGTACCACCCGGCGGTTGTTGATCTGTAAGTCGTTAAACGGCACGGCGACCAGATGTTTGCCCATGCCCAGGAATCCGCCTACCGACAGAATGGCGTAGGTGCTGCGATCGCCGCTCGGCGAGACGATCAGATCGTCCAGCGTGCCGATCGTGTCCTTCGTTTTGTTGTAAACATCGGCGCCACTCAGCTTCGACGCGCGGTAGCCGCTGGCGAGTTGCACCACGTCCGTACGTCTTTCGGTGATGGCCTGAGGCGCGCCCTGAGCGTACGCGTTGCCGTACGACGCCAGCGTGGCGAGAAGCAGGGCGGTGGCGGCCAGTGGCTTGATCTGTATTCGTTGCATGATGATTTCTCCCTGATGGCATATGCGGCGCTTCTCATGCCGCCGCTTCACTGAATCAGCTTTCACCCTGCTGCTGCAAGAGTTGTGCCGCGCCGCACACGCAGCCGTGTCGAACCTTTCAGGTCCGGAATTTGCTAAATCAGCGGGCTGCTGTTCGAAGCTCCGATCGCGCATTCCATGTCGCCGGAGACGCCTGCATCGACTGAATCACGCTTGCACTAAACACGCGCGCCCGCGCCTCTAGCTTCCACAGGAACCCCTATGTCATCCCAGACCAATTACTCGACGCGCATCTCGGAAGGCACGCCTTTTCCGCTCGGCGCGACATGGAACGGAAGCGGTGTCAACTTCGCGCTGTTCTCCGCGCACGCCACCAAGGTCGAACTATGTCTGTTCGATGAAACCGGCGAAAACGAAATCGAACGCATCGAATTGCCGGAATACACCGACGAGGTGTGGCACGTGTTCGTGCCGAACCTCAAACCGGGCGCGGTTTACGGCTATCGCGTGCACGGCCCTTATGAACCGGAGAAGGGCCATCGTTTCAATCCGAACAAGCTCTTGCTCGACCCCTATGCAAAGGCGCATATCGGCGAGCTCAAATGGGCGCCGGAAATCTTCGGCTATACGCTGGATTCCGAACAGGGCGACCTGTCCTTCGACGAGCGCGACAGCGCGCCTTTCGTGCCCAAGTGCAAGGTGGTCGATGCCAACTTTTCGTGGAGTCATCCTGAACGGAACGCGTTGCCGTGGGAGCGCGTAATTTTTTACGAAGCCCATGTGCGGGGATTTACCAAGCGGCATCCAGAAGTACCGGAAAATCTGCGCGGCACGTTCGCCGGACTCGGACAGCAGGTCGTGCTCGACTACATCAGGAACCTCGGTGTGACGTCGGTCGAACTGATGCCGGTCCAGACCTTTGTTAACGACAGTTATCTGCTCGAGAAGGGCCTCACCAACTACTGGGGTTACAACACAATAGGTTTCTTCGCGGCCGACCCACGTTTCTTCGCATCGTCGACTGATTCGGTGGGCGAGTTCAAGGAAATGGTGGACCGCTTTCACAACAACAATCTCGAAGTCATTCTCGACGTGGTCTACAACCACACCGCGGAAGGGAACGAGCGTGGCCCGACGCTCTCGTTCAAGGGCATCGACAATGCATCGTACTACCGCCTGATGCCCGACGAGCCGCGCTACTACATCAACGATACCGGGACCGGCAACACGCTGAATCTGTCGCACCCGCGCGTGCTGCAGATGGTGACCGACAGCCTGCGCTACTGGGTGACGGAAATGAAGGTGGACGGTTTCCGTTTCGATCTCGCCACGATTCTTGGCCGCGAGCAGCACGGCTTCGACGAAGGCGGCGGTTTCCTCGACAGCTGCCGGCAGGACCCCGTGCTCTCTAGCGTGCGGCTGATTGCCGAGCCGTGGGATTGCGGTCCAGGCGGCTATCAGGTCGGCGGCTTTCCGCCCGGCTGGGCCGAATGGAATGACCGCTTTCGCGACACGGTGCGCGAATACTGGAAGGGCGACGAAGGCAAGGTGCCCGATCTCGCCACGCGTCTCACCGGTTCGGGCGACAAGTTCAATCATCGCGGCCGCCGCCCGTGGGCCAGCGTGAACTTCATCGCCGCGCACGACGGCTTCACGCTGAACGATCTGGTCTCGTACAACGACAAACACAACGAAGCCAACGGCGAGGACAACAAGGACGGCCACTCCGACAACAAGTCCTGGAACATGGGCGTGGAAGGTCCGACCGACGACCCGGACATTCGTCAACAGCGCGAGCGCCAGAAACGCAATCTGCTGGCCACGTTGCTGCTTTCGCAAGGCACGCCGATGATACTCGCGGGCGATGAATTCGGCCGTACGCAGCAGGGCAACAACAACGCCTATTGCCAGGACAACGAGATCAGTTGGGTGAATTGGGACGCCATCGACGACGACGGCCGCGCGCTCATCGAGTTCGTCAAGAATCTGACCACGTTGCGCCACCGTCTGCCGGTTTTGCGGCGCGGCCGCTTTATCATCGGTGAATATAACGAGGCGCTGGACGTGACCGACGCGCGTTGGCTCTCGCCCGACGGCACGGATCTCTCGCAGGAACAATGGGACGATCCGTCGATGCGCTGCTTCGGCCTCGTGATCGACGGCCGCGCGCAGGCGAGCGGCATTCGCCGTCCGGCTTCGGACGCGACCTTGCTGCTGGTGCTGAACGCACACCACGATGTCGTCAACTTTACGCTGCCCGACATTCCCGACGGCGATCAGTGGACCTGCCTGCTCGATACCAACATGCCGGTGCGTTCAGAATTGCCGCTGTTCAGCACCGGCGACGCCTATCAGGTGACGGGACGCTCACTCCTGCTGTTCGCACTCGACACACCGAACCGCGCGACGCAGCGTGTATTCGACCGCCTCGAAGAGCAACTCACTACTGACGAAAGCGAACCCGCCGCGGGAGCTTGACGCAATAAGGCCTGAAACGCAGTCGAGCTCGCGCTGCCGGGTATAGCGCTTGCTCGATTGCAAGGACTGCGCGCATGCCGCCGTTGGGCGGCGGGTTGCGTGCAGCGCAGCCGATATCGGCCCACGCCAGGTCAACCGAGGTGATCAAATGGAACAGGAACAAACCTCTCAAGAGGAACAGATTCGCACGCGCGCTTATTACCTGTGGGAGCAGGCTGATGAACCGAAAGGCACGCCTGACGAGTATTGGGACCAGGCACGCGCCGACATCGAGAAGGAAGCACCACCGGTGGAAAGTGGGCCGGTCTCTGGCGAGCCATCGAAGTAAGTGAGCTATCGCGACGGGACAAAGATTGAACGCATGAGCGAGGCACGACATGGCGTCGGCACGTCGACAGCATCGACGTGCTCAACTCGCCTCGTCGGTCTCGCCTGACAGGAATGCGAACTGAGCAGAACCGGACAGACTGGCGCACATGAAGGACATCCCCGAACCGCGCGGCGTGAGGCCGGCCACCCACATTCGCGCGCCCGCCACGGCCTTTGGCCTCGACAGCCTGATCTCGCTCGCGGTGGGCATCACCGTGGTCGCCTGCCTGTATTTCGCGAGCGCCGTGCTAATTCCAATCACGCTTGCGATTCTGCTCAGCTTTCTGGTCGCGCCGCTCGCCAACGCGTTGATGCGTTTGCGGCTCGGGCATGTAGCGTCCGTGTTCGCCGCCGTGGTGATCTCGGTGTCGGTGATCGGCCTGCTCGGCGCGGTGATCGCCACGCAACTGACCGATCTGGCGGCCGGCATGCCACGTTATCAGGCGACCATCGAGCAGAAGATGGAAACGATGCACAGCCTGACCATCGGCAAACTGAACGGGTTTGCAAGCGCCGCCGGCCAGGCGCTGCAACGCGCGACGGTCGAGCCGCCGCAGATCGCGCCGCGGCCTGGCCCGGTGTCGCGCGGCACGGCGCATTCGACAGCTGGCGAACCCGCCGCCGTGCCGGTCGAAGTGCGCGAGCCGGTGCCGACGCCGTTCGAACTCGCAAGACGCGTGTTGTCGCCGGCAATCAGTCCGCTCGAAACGGCCTTTATCGTTTTTGTCGTGATGGTGGTGATCCTGCTGCAACGCGACGATTTGCGCGACCGCGCAATCCGTCTGTTCGGCTCGCGCGACCTGCACCGCACGACCACAGTCATGGACGAAGCCGCGCGGCGTTTGAGCCGCTACTTCGTTTCGCAACTCGGCCTGAATGCGGGCGTCGGCGTGATCATCGGCACGGGGCTGTTCATGATCGGTGTGCCGAGTCCGATTCTGTGGGGCATTCTCGCGGCGCTGCTTCGGCTCGTGCCTTACGTCGGCATCTGGATTTCGGCGACGCTGGCCACCGCGCTCGCCGCCGCCGTGAGTCCAGGCTGGACGATGGCGATCTGGTCGATGGCGCTGTTCGTCAGCGTGGAAGTGCTGGTGGGTCAAATCGTCGAGCCGCTGCTGTATGGACGCAGCACCGGCCTCTCGCCGTTTTCGGTCGTAGTGGCCGCGATTTTCTGGAGCTGGATCTGGGGGCCGATAGGCTTGATCCTGTCGACGCCGTTGACGCTTTGCCTGCTGGTGCTCGGCCGGCATGTGCGGCGCCTGGAATTTCTCGACGTGCTGTTGGGCGACCAACCGGCGTTGACGCCGGTCGAAAACTTTTATCAGCGTGCGCTGGCCGGCGACCCGGACGAAGCGATCGAACAAGCGGAACTGCTGCTGCGCGAGCGCTCCCTGTCGGCATATTACGACGAGGTCGCGATCAAGGGCCTGCAACTCGCGGCCAACGATGTCATGCGCGGCAGCGTCACGGCGACGCAGCTTGCACGCATCGAGGCGACGACGAACGACCTCGTGGACGGCCTCGACGGTTACGACGACAACGAGCCGGCGACCTCCGCCACGGGCGAAACCTGGAACGCGGTGGGGCCGCTGGCGCCTTCGGCTTCCGCCGCCTCCAATGACGCACAAGCTGAAACAGCGAATGCACGGCCCGTTACGCCAGGTAATTCGGGCGAGGCAGGTGCGACGAACCAGTCTTCGCTCCCCGCGAGCAGCCGCGTGCTGTGCATTCCCGGACGCGGCCCGCTCGACGCATTGGCGACAACCATCCTGTTGCAGTTGCTGGGCAAACACGGGTTCATCTCGCGTGCGTTGCCGCATGAGGCCGCATCGCGCTCGTCGATCGATCAGCTCGACGCGGACGATGTCGGCATCGTCTGCATTCTCTACTTGCAGATCGACGGCATTCCGTCGCACTTGCGCTATCTGGTCAGGCGCATTCGCGCACGCTTGCCGAACGTGTCGATCATGGTCGGATTGTGGGCGGCGGAAGATACGGAGAAATGGAGCGCGGATCTGCAAAGCGCAATCGGGGCGGAGTGTTATGCGAGCACGCTGCAGGAAATTCTCACGGCTTGCGGGCGTGTGGAGACAGCGAGAAGCCGGACCGAGGAAGAACTATCCGTCGTCGCGGTCAATGGCTAACTCGCCACGATGCCATTGACGGTGGTTCTCTTTGCGCGGCAATGCTATTGCAGGGCGTCTGACCGGTGCGATACCTCATTAGAAAAAACCGCCCGCCGGCAATCCGGCTGGGCGGTTCATCTCCGCTTGGCGCGGCCTAGTGCGCAGCCGACTTCTTTGCGTCCGATTTGTCTTTCGTAGCGGCGTCCTTGTCGGGGACGATCTTCGTCGTGCCGCCGGTGGAAGGCGGATCGCTCGCGGGGAAGCTGTCTTCGACCTGCTTGTCAATCTGCTTCTCGCTCTTGTTCGAGTGCGGGTGCTTTTCCTTGTGTTCTGTCATCGCGTTTCTCCTTCAGGTTACCGGTTATTCATTTCGTCACACACGAAGCGCCGCCGACAATCGCCAACGCTTCCGCGCGCGACACGCCGCCCCTCATCGCATCGATCAGCCGCGCGGTCTGCGCTTCGCGTTCGCAGGCGAGCACGGCGACCACCTTGTCGTTCTTCACATACAGCGAGACGAATTGCTGACGATCGAGGTCGCCATCGGTCACGATCTCGTCCCACTCGCTCGCATGGCCGAGATACTCGAAGTTCTTGCCGAAGTGATAGGTCCAGAAATACGGCACGCCGACATAGCGATGACGCGCGCCGCACATGTTTTGCGCGGCGATGCGCGCATGCTGCTGCGCGACGCGCCAATGTTCGATACGCACCGGTTCCTGATCTTCATGCAAAGGAAACACGGCGATATCGCCTGCCGCGTAGAGACCGCACGCGGCCTGCATGCCCGCATTGACGAGCACGCCGCCATCTTTCTGCAGGGGCAGGCCTTCGACAAAACCTGTGGCCGGCGTTACGCCCGTGCCCAACAGCACGATGTCGGCGGCGACATGCTCGCCGTTTTCGAGCATCACCTGATGCACGTTGCCTTCTTCGCCTTCGAGCGAAGCGACCTTCGCTTCGAGATGGAACACCACGCCGTTGCGCTCGTGAAGCGCGCGGAACATCGCGCCCGCGCGCTCGCCAAACTGCCTGGCGAACGGCACTTTCTCGGGCGATATGACGGTCACCGGCGTGCCACGTTTGCGCAGCGCGGAAGCCGTTTCGAGTCCGATGAAGCTGCTGCCCAGAATGACGACCTGAGTTTCGCCGGCATCGTCGCCGACGGCGTCGACGAGCGCGGCGGCATCGTCGAGACTGCGCAGCACGTGTACGCCGCCGAGCTCCACACCGGGAATGTGGGGAAGCTTCGGCACGCTGCCGGTCGCAAGCAAGGCCGTGTCGTACGTCAGGGCGGCGCCGCTTTCGAAATGTATCGTGCGGGCGGGCACATCGAGCCGCGCAACCTTCTGGACGATCCGTTCGACGTCGTGCCGTTCGAGCCAGTCCTGCGCCAGAAGCGGCGGTACATCCGTGGGCGCCATTTCACCGGACGGCACGAATTTGCTTAGCGAAGTGCGGTCGTAGGGCGCATGCGCCTCATAGCCTACGAGCGTGATGCGGCCACCAAAGCCACACTCGCGCAGGGCCGCGCAAGCGGCGGCGCCTGCCGCACCCGCGCCGATCACCACGTAATGCGGTTGCTTGTCGCTGGCATTGCGCACCGGCTGCGGGATTTTTTCCGGCGTGACCATCACGTCGTCGCCTGCGACCACCACGGGATAGCGATCGAGCGCGACCAGCGCGGGCGGTTCGAGCACATTGCCGGTGGCGACGTCGAACGTCCCCTTGTGCCATGGACAGATGATCCGGCCGTGGCAGAGCGCGCCTTCTTCGAGTGGGCCGCCGGCGTGCGGGCAATCGGCGGAATAGGCGTGCACGGTATCGCCGTCGCGCACCAGCAGAATCTTTTCGTCGTTCACCACGATACGTTCAGCGCGGTCGGTTCGCAATTGCGAGAGCTGAGCGACGCAAAGAGCTGTCGTAGGCATGGCCGGTTCCTCGCGGACAATGGAATAAGAAAACACAGCGTAGAACAGCGCGAGCCGTGCAAGGCGCATGATCACGCCGCGATACAGCACGCCTTGCAGGCCGCCGAACTCTTACGCAGCAGCAATCCATGTGCCTAGCCGCACGCGCCGATGCAAGCGCGCTCTTGCTCGGCCGCCGCACTATGGAGAACGGCTGAAGTGCGGTAAATTCGGGGAAAAGGAAATAGCGCACGAACATGCGGCGAGCGTGCCGTGCCATGGTGTCCCTGACCTGTGTTGAACCTTATGGAGATCGTGACCGTGCAACGTGCGGAACGTGCAGCAGTCGATTTCCCCATGCCGTCGCGCAATTTCGCGGCAACGCGGCGCATGCTGCTGATCGTCCTCGCCGTTTCGATTGTGTTTCCGCTGATCTGCCTCGCGGGCTACGGCTACTTCGATTACCAGCGCCGGATCGCCGATTCGAACGACATGATCGACCGGCTCGCGCGCGTCGCGGAGGAACAGGCCGCCAAGGTGCTGGACCTGAACCAGCAGATGTCATCGCGCGTCGTCGAACTGCTCGGCAACGACGACGACGCGCAAATCCGCGCGCGCGAAGCGACGCTGCATGACCGTCTGCGTGGAATCGGCGGCGATTTTCCCCAGGTCTCGTCTATCTATCTGCTCGGCGCGAAGGGCGACCTGCTGGTGTCGAGCCGCACGTTTCCCGCGCCCGCCCTGTCGATTGCCCAGCGCGAAGACTTCATCAGCGCGAAAGCGATGCGCCCGCAGCCGTATTTTTCGCTGCCGATGTTCGGCCCGCTCTCACAGACCAATGTGTTCACCACGGCGACGGGCCGCTCCGACGCCAACGGCCAGTTTCTCGGCGTGGTCTCGGTGGCGTTGCGCAACGAATACTTCTCGCGCTTCTATCGTGAACTGACCAATGGCGATGCGTCGCTGGCGCTCGGCCTGTATCGCCAGGACGGCAACCTGCTGGTGCGCTATCCGCCGTGGCCGCCGGGCGCGAAACCTAGTCCGCAGAGCAAATTCACGCAGGCGTTGCGAGACAAACAACTGTCCGGCCATGTCCGTTTGAATTCCAGCGTGGATGGCGTGGAGCGGCTGCTGGCGTTTCGCCGTGTCGGCGACTATCCGCTCTATGTGATGAGCGCCTATGCCACGTCGTCGATCGGCGAAGCATGGCGGCGGCATTTCATCATGATCGCGGCATTGACTGCGCTGCCTTGCCTCGCCATCTGGCTGCTGGTGGTCTACTCGCTGCGTCAACTTGAAGGCGAGCGCCGGGCGTGGGAACGCTGGCAGGGCGAAGTGGCGATGCGTCTGTCCGCCGAAGCCGCGAGCCGGCAACTTCAGCGCATGGGCGCGCTTGGCAACCTCGTCGCCAACGTCGCGCACGATTTCAACAACCTGCTGATGGTCGTTTCCGCCAACACGGAACTCGCGCGGCTCAAGCGCTTCAACAACGTCGAGAAAGAAGTGCTCGCGGTGGAGCGCGCCACCGCCACCGCCGAATCGCTCACGCGACGCCTTCTGAGCGTGGCGCGCAAGCAGCCGCTCAAACAGCGGCCGCTCGAACTCGCCACGTGGCTGCCCGCGGCCGTGCCACTGATCGACGCCGCGCTCGGCGATAAGGTGGAGCTGGCCTTGAACATGGTCGATCAGGTCTGGCAGGTGCTGGCCGATCCGACCGATCTCGAATTCGCGATCACGAACCTGGCCGTCAACGCGCGCGATGCGATGCCGCGCGGCGGACGCTTCGTGATTCGTTGCCAGAACAACCGGCTGGTCGCAAGCGATACCTTGCTGCCCGACGGCGAATACGTGCTGATCGCCTGTTCCGACGACGGCGAGGGCATGCCCGAAGCCGTCGCGCGGCGCGCCTTCGAGCCGCTCTTCACCACCAGGCTGCACGGTTCGGGCACGGGCCTCGGCCTCGCACAGGTGCTTTCCATGTGCGAACAGGCGGGCGGTACGGCGAAGATCGACAGTGTGCCGGGCAGCGGCACGACGGTGCGGCTGTATTTGCCGCGCTATCGCGAACGCCAGAAGGCGGCGACCGTGCAGAGCGGGACAGTCCCAGCGCCGGTGCCGGCGCCGAGCGGCGTCGTGCTGCTGGTCGAAGACAACGAAGATGTCGCGGCGGGTGTGGCGGCGGTGCTGGAGACCTTCGGTTGCGAGGTGCGCCATGAACCCACCGCCGACCAGGCGCTCGACGTCCTCACGGGCGGCGCACGGTTCGAACTCGTGCTGTCCGACATCCAGATGCCGGGCAAGCTCAACGGCATCGACCTCGCCGAGAAGGTGCGCAGCGCGTGGCCGTCGCAGAAGATCGCGCTGATGACCGGCTACGCCGACGAACTCGAGCGTGCACGGCGGCTCGGCGTGGCGATACTCGCCAAGCCATTCAACATCGACGAATTGCACGCGCTGGTGGCGTGTGAACCATAGGCTCGCTGTTGACCCCGTGTGGGATGTTCGAAGTGCTCCATGACTCGCGGCACACCCCTTGCTGAGAGAAAGACGAGGTATGCGCATCTGGTCGAACCGGCTGGCGCAACCCGCTTCTTTTCGCACAGGAGAAAGTCATGAACCTCGGAAACAAGACTCGCAGCGCAATCCTTATCTCGGCGATGCTCGCCGCTTCCTCGATCGCGATGGCACAGGGCAGCGGAGGCGGCGGTGGCGGTCCGGCAGGCAACGACCCGAGCGCGGGCACCAATGCCGGCGCGACGCGCGAAGGCGGCGACATGCAGGCATCGGGCGCAATGGCGCATTCGAAGTCGACTAAAAAGCATCACATGAAGTCGTCGAAGACGAAGCCGGCAACCGACACGACCAATATGCCGGGCGCCGACGCGAGCAGCGATACGAAGGGGCAGTAGCGCAGACACAGCCCGAATTGCACTTCGTCCATAGGTATAGCGCTTGCTGAAATCGACCGCATGCACGGTTGTCGAGCGCCGGTCCTGAAAGCCTCCGATGAGTCCGTGCCCCTTCATTTTTTGCAGGAGCATGGACATGACACTCGGCGATACGATCAAAGGCATGGTCGGCATGGATCCAACGGGACATGCCGACCCCGACATGAAGGCGGTGCTCGACGCGTTCGGGAGTCTAAACCCGAAGCCCATCGAAGAGTGCACGGTGGAGGAGGCAAGGCGCCAGCCAACGCCCGCCGACGCCGTCAAAAAGCTGATGCAGGACCCCGCCTTCAGTGCGCGGCCGGCGCTCGAACTGGAGGCGGTGCGCACCCAGGACATCATGATTCCCGGCGCGGCCGGCAGCAATCCGGCGCGGGTCTACACGCCGCAAGGCGAAGGGCCGTTCCCGCTCATTCTGTATTTTCACGGCGGCGGCTGGGTGATCGCCGACCTCGATACCTACGACGCCACGCCGCGTTCGATGGCGGCGCACAGCCGGGCCATCGTGGTGTCCGCACACTACCGGCAGGCGCCCGAACACCGTTTGCCCGCCGCGCATGACGATGCGTTCGCCGCGTGGCACTGGCTGATCGGGAATGCGGCGAGCCTCGGCGGCGACCCCGGCAAGATCGCGATCATGGGCGAGAGCGCCGGTGCCAATCTGGCCATCAACGTCTCGATCCGCGCGCGCAACAGCGGTGTCCGCATGCCGATGCACCAGGCGCTCATCTATCCGGTGGCGAGCAACAACATCGTGTCGATCTCTTATGAAGAGAACCGCAACGCCAAACCTTTGAACAAGCCGATGATGCTGTGGTTCATGCATAACGTGATCAACAGCGAGAGCGATCTCACCAGTCCGTTAATCGACGTAGTGAGCGTGGATCTGTCACGCTTGCCGCCGGCCGTGATCGTGACGGCGGGCATCGATCCGCTGCGCTCGGACGGTGAGAAGCTCGCGCAGAAACTGCACAGCGCGGGCGTGCCGGTCGAGCATCGCAATTATCGGGGCGCGACGCACGAGTTCTTCGGCATGGCGGCGGTGGTGCAGGCGGCGCGCGACGCGCAGGCCTTCGTATCGCTCGCGCAGCGTCAGGCATTCGGCGGAGCGCCGCTGTGAGGCGGTGAGCGGGTCGTCATTCGCCGATCAGATGCAGCACGATGTCACGGTGCTGCGTGTGACGGCGATGCTCGAACAGGTACAAGCCTTGCCATGTGCCGAGCACCATCTGCGCGTGTTCGACCGGCACCGAGAGTTGCACTTGCGTGAGTGCGGTGCGTAAATGAGCCGGCATGTCGTCCGGGCCTTCGGCGCCGTGTTCGTAGCGCTCGGCGTCTTCGGGCGCGAGGCTCGCGAAGTAGCGCTCCAGATCGCGCTGCACGGACGGGTCGGCATTCTCCTGAATCAGCAATGAGGCGGACGTATGCCGGCAAAACAGCGTCAGCAGGCCGGTGTCGATCGCCTGTGCGGCGACGAAGCGGCGCGCTTCGTCGGTGAATTCGACCAGGCCGCGACTGCGGGCCTTGACGCTCAGGTGATGGATGGCTTGTCGCATGATCCGTGTCGGGTTGGGATGGCGCCGCGCATCAAGCGCGGCATGCGCAGTACGAACTTAGAGCGACGTTAGAACGTCGGCGACTGCTGCGGCGTTGGCCGGGCGTACTACGCGCGCGACTTCCGCGCCGTCGCGCATCAGGATCAGCGTGGGCCAGAGTTTGACCTTGAACGACCGTCCAAGCGGCCGGCCCGGGCCGTCCTCGATCTTCAGATGCCTAAGGCCGTCGTGCGGTTCGAGGGCCTGGGCAATCGACGCCTGCGCGCCCTGGCAGTAGCCGCACCAGTCCGTGCCGAATTCGACCAGGGTGGCACCCGGCAGGGCGTCGAGTTGGGCTCGCGAGGGGGCTTGGGAAGAATAGGCTGTCTGGGTTGCCATGCGTGCTCCGGAGCGGTTTAACCTTTACGGGCAAGGGTTTGCGCCGTCGTGGCGTCCCCTGCGGGCGGATTCGCCAAGAGTAGCAGCTATGCCCGGAATCGTCAGTGAGCGCGGCCTTGCCCGAATGCACGGCGCGGCGGCTGGGTGCGCGGCGGTGTGAATTTCACGCAAACTCATAGTCTTGCCGGCATGGCGTGTTAAATATTCGTCCAGGTGTCGCCATCGTGCGGCGAACCATCGAGGTCGGAAAGGGAAGAAATGGGCGAAAAGATTTATCTGCGGTGCCCCGGTAAGGAAGAAACCGTCGCGGTGGCCACCGGCTTTAGCTGGGGCGCGTGTCTGCTGGGCTTCGTATGGGCGTTGTCGAAGAAGATGTGGTTTGCCGCGTTCATCATGCTGGCCATCAACCTGCTGCTTTTCTGCTCGGGTCTATGGGGCGAAACCGCTGACCTGATCGGACTCGTGCTGTCGGTCCTGTTCGGAATCGCGTGCGGTATGTATGGCAATCAATGGCACCGCTGGACCCTGGAGAAACGCGGTTACGTCGTGCTGTAACGCGCGCTCGGGGAATGCCACACGCCGTCAGCCGTGCGGAAAGCTTGCGGCGTGCAATTTTGGGACGCGGTGGCACGGGTTTACGCGCCCGCGAGCTAGGCCGATAATGCCCCGGTCGTTCCGGCCACGAAGTGTGCGGCGTGCATTGCGCGTCGCAGGCTCGCTTTCCCTGACCCACCGCCCCTCGTGTTAAAGACCTCACGTTTTTTCGATCTACTGCGCATTCCCGGCTTCAAGCCGCTCGCTGCCGCGACGCTCATGCTGGGCGTGGCGATGTCGTTCACCGCTCCGTATCTCTCACTGTTCGGCGTCGAGCGCGCCGGCATGACGCCGTTCAGGCTCGGCGTGTTCATGACGCTGATCGCGGCGAGCGGGGTGCTCGCCAGCACCTTCGCGGGCCGCTGGAGCGACGCGAGCGGACGGCACCGGCCCTTGCTGCTGGCGGCACTGATCGCCGCTGCGCTCGGCTATCTGTGTTTATGCGTGGTGCGTGATTACCGGCTGCTGCTGGTGGTCGGCATCGTCTTTATCGGCGCGGGCGGCTCGGCTATTTCGATGGTGTTCTCGTTCAGCCGCGCCGCCTTGCCGGTGGCGGATCCGGCGGAGCGCGTGTTCGCCAGCGCGACCTTGCGGACCATTCTGTCGGCGGCGTGGGTGTTCGGGCCGTCGGTCGGCGCGCTGGTGCTCGCCGCCAGCAGCTTTTACGGACTTTTCCTGTTCGCCGCCGCCAGTTTCGGCGCCTGCGCGACGATCGTCTGGCGCATGCGCGAGCCGCAAGGCCATCTCGGCGATCACACGGTGGAAGACACCGCGTCGGAGCCGTCGGCTTCGATCACCGTGCCGCCGCTCACCACGCCCGGCGAAGACGCGCACGAGGATTTGCCGGGCGTCGCCTCGGCCAACGACATCGGCCGCGCGGTCGCCGCGCTCACCTTGCTCGGCCTCGCCGCGAACGCGACCATGATCGTGCTGCCGCTCTATATCGTGCACGGGCTGAACGGCACGCATCTGGACGTGTCGGTCATGCTCGGCCTCGGCGCCTTGATGGAAATTCCGATGATGCTCGCGCTCGGCGCGAAGTCGTCGGCGCTGCACAAGCCAAACTGGCTGGCCGCCTGCGCTGCGGTGCACGCGGTGTATTTCGTCGGCATGTCGCTGGCGGGAAGCGTCCACGTGCTGATTCCGATGCAGATGCTCAACGCCTTCGTGGTCGCCGTGACCTCGTGCCTCGGCATGACCTACGTGCAGGATCTGATGCCGCACGCACCCGGCCGCGCCACCGCGCTGTTCTTCAACGCGGCGCGCGTCGGCTCGATTCTGTCGGGCGTGTTGTCGGGTTTGCTGGTGCAGGCGTTCAGCTATCGCGGCACGTTTCTGTTCTGCGGCTTGCTGGCGCTGTGCGCGCTGGTGCTGTTCGCCGTGCCGGGCGATCGCTATCCGTTGATGTGGAAAGCCACCAGGCGTTTCGCGCGTTCGCAATATGGCAAGCTCCAGGCCAGACAGCGGCAACGGCAGCCCTAGACGCGCGGGCGGCAACGGCAAAACGAACTGTAAGAAGGCAGTCGGCCGAATCCAAGCCGGCGCGCGCCACGTCTGACAATCCAGTGCAACCGCAACCGCCAGGAACTTTACGCCGCGCAAAACCTCTGCAAAAGGGCGTATCGTCTTTCGATGCATGCGGCGCTGCCCACTTCGCTGCAAGAGCGCTTCAGGGCTGCTACCGTGTGTCCGGCGCGCGCGAAAAAACACCATTACAGTGAGCGTAGCCACGCGCGACCCCCGGCGCCGCGACTGAAGCGCTCAGCGAAAACGTAGCGGAGCGGCAGTAGAACGAAGCAAATCGTCGAAGCACATCCAGCAGCGCAACGAGGCACTTTCCGGAGCGAGATATGCAGCTAGGCATGATTGGATTGGGACGCATGGGCGCCGACATGGTGCGGCGCCTGACGAAGGGCGGTCAGCAATGTATCGCCTACGACGTGCAGCCGGCGGCGGTCGAGAAGCTGAAACAGGACGGCGTGGCGGGCGCGGCGTCGCTGGAAGACCTCGTCGCGCAACTCGACAAGCCGCGCGCCGTGTGGCTGATGGTGCCGGCCGCCGTGGTCGACATGACGCTGGAGAAACTCGTGCCCTTGCTGGAGCCGGGCGACATTGTGATCGACGGCGGCAACTCCTATTACCACGACGACATCCGCCGCGGCACCGAACTGGCCGAGCGCAAGCTTCACTATGTGGACGTGGGCACGAGCGGCGGCGTGGCGGGCCGCGAGCGCGGCTACTGTCTGATGATCGGCGGCGAGCCGGACATCGTGAAGCGGCTCGAACCGATTTTCGCGACCCTTGCCCCGGGTGCCGGCTCAGAGCCGGTCACGCCGGGCCGTGTCGCCGGCTCGAGCACCGCGGAGCAGGGCTTCCTGCATTGCGGGCCGCAGGGCGCGGGGCACTTCGTCAAGATGGTTCACAACGGTATCGAGTACGGCATGATGGCCGCGTATGCCGAGGGCTTGAACATTCTGCATCACGCCGATGCCGGCAAGCACGCGCGCGAGGCCGACGCCGAAACCTCACCGCTGCGCCGCCCCGAGTTGTATCAATACGATCTGAATCTCGCCGACGTCACCGAGGTCTGGCGGCGCGGCAGCGTGATCAGCTCCTGGCTGCTCGATCTGATCGCCGGGTCGCTCGTCAGCGACGCCGATCTGAAGAACTACGCGGGACGCGTATCCGATTCGGGCGAGGGGCGCTGGACCGTGGCGGCCGCCATCGACGAGGGCGTGCCCACGCCGGTGCTGAGCGCGGCGCTGTTTGCGCGCTTCAGTTCGCGCGGCGAGGCGGATTTCGCGAACCGGGTGCTCTCGGCCATGCGCGCTGATTTCGGTGGCCACGCCGAGAAAGCGGCCGCGCCGTCCGACAAGCCGAAAACCTGATTCCAGGGAGCCGCGATGCCAGCCACCACCTCTACGCCGCACGACGTCGTCTTTCTGTTCGACTGCGACAACACCTTGCTGGACAACGACCATGTGCTCGCGGATCTGCGCGCGCACATGATGCGCGAGTTCGGCGCAGAAAACAGCGCACGGTACTGGGAAATCTTCGAGAACCTGCGCGCCGAGCTGGGCTATGCCGACTATCTGGGCGCGTTGCAGCGGTATCGCTCGGAGCGTCCACGGGATACGCGGCTGCTGTTGATGTCGTCATTCCTGATCGAGTATCCGTTTGCGAACCGTCTGTATCCAGGCGCGCTGGATGCGCTCGATCATGTGGGCAAGCGCGGCCCCACGGTGATCCTTTCCGACGGCGACGTGGTGTTCCAGCCGCGCAAGATCGCCCGCTCGGGGCTATGGGACGAGGTCGAAGGACGCGTGCTGATCTACATCCACAAAGAGTTGATGCTGGATCAGGTGATGGAGTGCTATCCCGCGCGCCACTATGTGATGGTGGACGACAAGCTGCGCATTCTCACGGCCATGAAAAAGGCCTGGGGCGCGAAGCTGACGACGGTGTTTCCCCGCCAGGGGCACTATGCGCTCGATCCGAAAGAGATCGCTAGTAATCCCCCGGCGGACGTGACGGTGGAGAGGATCGGCGAGTTGGCGGAGATCGATCTCGAGTCTTTGTTGGCGGAGAAAGGCTAGCGGTTCGTGGCGCTCGCGCGTCTCCATGTGAAGGTCATGCATAGGGAGACGCGCGAGCGCCGCGCGCCAATGACGGTTCGCTTTATGAGCCGAGTTCCTTCAGCCGCGCTTGCGCATCGCCGGCGCCCATGCGGCCGGCCGCATCCATGGCCGTCACACCGTTTGCGTCGCGGGCCTTCGGGTCCGCGCCATGCGCAATCAGCAACTCCATGATCGCCGTGCGATTGAACATCGCCGCGATCATCAACGCGGTGCGTCCGTCCGGCGACGCGCCTTCCACATCCGCGCCATGCGCGAGCAAGCTTTCGATCACCTTGTCGAAGCCCTTGAAGGCCGCGCCCGCAATCGGCGTCTGTCCATTGTCGTTACGCAAATTCGGATCGGCACCGCGTTCGAGCAGCGTGCGCACGGCGTCCGCATGACCGTGGTAGCTGGCGAGCATGACGAGGCTATCGCCTTTGTCGTTGCGCAGATTCGGCGGCACGCCTTTTTCGATCACCGCCGCGAGCATGGCGGCGTCGCCGCTGCGCGCGAGGTCGAAAACCTGATGCGCCAGTTCGAGCAATTCCGGGTCGATAGGCTGGCCGGGCGGCGGGGAAGTATCAACGTGGTCCGTCAAATGAAGCTCCTTGCAATGAAGCCGGGCGCCCCGGGTCTGGGCAAGGCAGGAGACCCTGCATGAAGGCGCCGGGAAGATTGCTCAGGATACACATTTTGCGCCGGCGACGCCCACGCGGCGGCGCTCAGGCGTGGCCGAACAGCTTGACCAGCAAGCCGAACACGCCGATCAGGATGGCGACGCCCGCGAACAGGAACACGCATGTGAGAACGAGGATCAACGGCGCTTTGAGGCGGCTGGGTGTCGGCATGATCGAGTGTTCACGTAAGAGGCGAGCAAGGCGGGATGCGCCCGATGCGGTCCGCCGTCGCGCATGCGGCACCGGAAGCTTAACGGCATTCACTTAATATGCGCTTAAAGTCTAGCGCATGCGGCGTGAGGTCGACGCTTGCCACCGTCGCGAAGTCGCAGTTGGATCAAGGTTTGACGATCGAGTCGAACCATGCGGCGCGCTTCCTGTCACACTGGGGCTCGCTGAACAAGGGCGCTCAAGCCCGCCGCCAACACGGGTCGCTACCCGTACGCTTCTCTTGTGTCGTTCGCATGACAGGACGAGCGCCGCCGCTGATTTCTTTCGCGCCTCTTCCCCACGAACCACCGTTGCCGCATTCGCCAACCTGCCTGACAGTCCTTTTCGAGGAGTGACACCATGGCTGAAGCAACCTCCCAACCCACACCGCCGCAAACCTTAGACGCCGACACGTTGCGCAACATGGATCGCTACTGGCGGGCCTGCAACTATCTCTCTGCCGGCATGATCTATCTGCGCGACAATCCGCTGCTGCGCGAGCCGCTGAAACCCGAACACATCAAGAACCGCTTGCTGGGCCACTGGGGTTCCGACCCAGGGCAGAGCTTCCTGCTCGTGCATCTAAACCGGCTGATCAAAAAGCTCGATCTGAACATGATCTACGTAGCCGGTCCCGGTCATGGCGCACCGGCCACGCTGGCCAATTGTTATCTGGAAGGCCACTACTCGGAAATCTATCCCGACCGCAGTGAAGACGAAGCCGGCATGCAGCGCTTTTTCCGGCAGTTTTCATTTCCCGGCGGCATCGGTTCGCATTGCACACCGGAGACACCCGGCTCGATTCACGAAGGCGGTGAACTCGGCTATAGCCTTTCGCACGGTTACGGCGCCGCGTTCGACAATCCCGACCTGATCGTCGCCGTGATGATCGGCGACGGCGAAGCGGAGACGGGCCCGCTTGCCACCTCGTGGCATTCGAACAAATTTCTCAACCCGATCCGCGACGGCGCGGTGTTGCCGGTACTGCATCTGAACGGCTACAAGATCGCCAACCCGACCATTCTCGCGCGCATCCCCCGCGACGAACTCGAAGCCTTGCTGACCGGCTACGGCCACAAACCTTATTTCGTCGAAGGCGACGATCCGGCCGTCATGCATCAGCAGATGGCCGCGACTCTGGAGCAGTGCATCGGCGAAATCCGCGCGATCCAGCAGCATGCGCGTGAGAACAACGACACGTCGCGGCCGCGCTGGCCGATGATCGTGCTGCGTTCGCCCAAAGGCTGGACCGGTCCGAAGGAAGTCGACGGACACAAGGTGGAAGGCTCATGGCGCGCGCATCAGGTGCCCGTGCTCGACCCGGTGACCAATAGCAAGAGTCTGAAGCTGGTCGAGAACTGGCTGCGCAGCTACGAGCCCGAAACGCTGTTCGACGATGCAGGGCGGCTCGTGAACGAACTGCGCGAGCTCGCGCCCGAAGGCGCGCGCCGCATCAGCGCCAATCCGCATGCGAACGGCGGTCTGCTTTGCAAGACGCTCGACATGCCGCCGTTTCGCGACTACGCGGTGGCGGTGAAAAAGCCAGGCGGCTCGTACACGTCGCCGACCGAGGTGCTCGGCAAGTTCCTGCGCGACGTGATGCGCAACAACATGACGAACTTCCGCGTGTTCGGCCCCGATGAGACTTCGAGCAACAAGCTGACCGCGATCTATGAGGCGTCGGAAAAAACCTGGCTCGCGCAAACCGTGCCGAGCGACGCCGACGGCGGCGAACTCGCGGTGGACGGCCGCGTGATGGAAATGTTGAGCGAACACACGCTCGAAGGCTGGTTCGAAGGCTATGTGCTGACCGGCCGCCACGGGTTGTTCGCCACGTACGAGGCGTTCGTCCACGTGATCGATTCGATGTTCAATCAGCACGCCAAGTGGCTGGAGAAAGCCAAACGCGATCTCGGCTGGCGTCAGCCGGTGCCCTCGATCAACCTGCTGATTACGTCGCTCGTGTGGCGTCAGGATCACAACGGCTTCACGCACCAGGACCCCGGCTTTCTGGATGTCGTCACGAATAAAAGCCCGGACGTGGTGCGCATTTATATGCCGCCGGACGCGAACTGCCTGTTGAGCGTCGCGGATCATTGCCTGCGTTCGCGCGACTACGTCAACGTGATCGTCGCCGACAAGCAGCCGCATCTGCAGTATCTCGACATGGACGCCGCCGTCACGCATTGCACGAAGGGTATCGGTATCTGGGATTGGGCATCGACGGATCAGGGCGTCGAACCCGACGTGGTGATGGCCTGCGCGGGCGACATCGCGACCATGGAGGCGCTCGCCGCCGTGCAGATTCTGAAGGAGCAGTTCGCCGATCTGAAGATCCGCTTCGTCAATGTTGTCGACCTGTTTCGCCTGATGCCCGAGCATGCGCATCCGCACGGCCTGTCCAGCCGCGATTTCGATTCGCTGTTCACCGCGACCAAGCCGGTGATCTTCAACTTCCACTCGTACGCGTCGCTGGTGCACAAGCTGACCTATAACCGCACGAACCACGACAACCTGCACGTGCACGGCTATCACGAGAAAGGCAACATCAACACGCCGCTCGAACTGGCGATCATCAATCAGGTCGATCGTTTTTCGCTGGCGATCGACGTGATCGACCGCGTGCCGAAGCTGCGCGGTGTCGGCGACCATGCGAAGGAATGGCTGCGTGGCCAGATCATCGAGCACCTGGCTTATGCGCATGCCGAGGGCATCGATAAGGAAGAAATCCGCAACTGGACGTGGAAAGGCTGAGCGAGGCATGACCATGCACACTGAAAACAGCGCTGACGATCAAACGATTCTGGTGTTGAACAGCGGTTCGTCGTCGCTGAAGTTCGGGCTGTTCAGGCACGCGGGCGATGACGAATCACTGTTGCTGGAAGGCAGTGCCGAAGGCATTGGGCGCGACGACGGCAGTCTGCGGATCAAGGCGCCCGATGGCCGCGTGCTGGTTGAACAGGAGCGCGTGCTCGAATCGCAGATCGACGCGTTGCAAAGGCTCGCGCAGGTGCTCAAGGAACAGCACCATGCGCGACCTGCGGCGGTGGGGCATCGGGTGGTGCATGGCGGACCGCATTTGCGCGCGCATCAGCGCGTTACCGCGGACGTGCGCCGTCAATTGCAGGAGGCCGTGCACTTCGCGCCGCTGCATATTCCGCCGGCGCTCGCGTTAATCGACGAGGCCGAGAAAATTTTCGACGACGCGCCGCATTTCGCCTGTTTCGACACGGCGTTTCACGCTACGCTGCCACCGCGCGCGGCGCAGCTTGCGTTGCCGCGCCGTTACGCCGAAGCCGGCGTGATGCGCTACGGCTTTCACGGGCTCTCGTATGAATCGCTGGTGACGCGGCTCGGCGCCGACTTGCCGGCGCGCGCGGTGTTCGCGCATCTCGGCAACGGTTCGAGCGTGTGCGCGTTGCGCGACGGTCAATCGATCGATACGTCGATGGGTTTGACGCCGACCGGCGGCGTGCCGATGGGCACGCGCAGCGGCGATCTGGATCCGGGCGTGCTGCTGTATCTGATGCGCGTGGAGAAGCTGGACGCGGACGCATTGGAGACGCTGCTGAACCGCCAGAGCGGTCTCGCCGGTTACGCGGACGGCGAGAGCGATATGCAGGCGCTGGAAAAACGCGCAGCGGCGGGCGACGCGAATGCGTCGCTGGCGCTCGATGCGTTTGCGACCGCCGTGCGCAAGACGATTGGCGGCTATGCGGCGCTGCTGGGCGGAATCGATTTGCTGGTGTTCACCGGCGGTATCGGCGAACACAGCCAGGAGATCCGTAAGCGCGTATGCGACGGGTTGGCTTTCATGGGGCTGACGGAAAGTGATCCGGCCAGCAAGGTGAGAGCGATTCACACGGAAGAGGAAAAGCAGATCGCGCGGCATTGCCGCGCGCTATTGCACCAGGCAACGAAGGGCTGACCTTCATTCGGCCTTGACGACGGTGTGATCCGATACGCCGGTTACACCGAACAGACGCGTCACGTCTTCGAGCGCGGCGGCGCGTTGCTGATCGCGCTGCAGTTCGCCGCGCAGCGTAACGCGGCCGCGCGAGACGTGGACTTTTACGGCGTGTTCGGGGACCGCCGCGTCCCAGGCGAGACGGCGGGTCGCCTCTGCGGCGATTTGTGCGTCGCTCAAACGCGCGCTGTCTGCCGTTCTTTTTGCTCGGGCATGAGGCATGGTTTCTCCACTGCGGTGATACGTATGGGGAGAACACTAGCAGAACTACGGGATTTTGTAGCCGGCAACGGCAGCCATGTCGAGACACGGCGAATGGCTGGATCGGCTATATTCGACGCCACTGCCCAACTTCCGCTCACAGAGGAGAATGCCGTGCCCGCATTCACAACGCTGCTCGCTTTCGGCCTGGTTTCGCTCGGCATGGTGCTCACGCCGGGTCCGAACATGATCTATCTGATCTCGCGATCGCTCTGCCAGGGGCGGCGCGCGGGTCTCATCTCGCTCGGCGGCGTCGCGCTCGGCTTCGTGTTCTACATGTTCTGCGCCGCGTTCGGCATCACCGCGCTGCTGTTGACGGTGCCGTACGCGTACGACGCGCTGCGCTTCGGCGGCGCGCTGTATCTGCTGTATCTGGCGTGGCAGGCGATCAAACCGGGCGGCCGTTCGCCGTTCCAGGTCCGCGATCTGCCGCACGACAGCCGCCGCAAGCTTTTCACCATGGGCCTCGTCACCAATCTCGCCAATCCGAAGATCGCGGTGATGTACCTTTCGCTGCTGCCGCAGTTCATTTCGCCGGGGCACGGCAGTGTGCTTACGCAGTCCATCGCGCTTGGCTGCGTGCAGATCGTCGTGAGCGTGACGATCAACGCGCTGATCGCCAGCATGGCGGGTTCGATCGCCGTGTTTCTCGGCGGCCGGCCGGTGTGGCTGCAGGTGCAGCGATGGCTGATGGGCACCGTGCTCGCCGGACTCGCGGTACGCATCGCGCTCGATTCACGCCGCTGAGTTGTGTCGAGGCGCGCTATTCGTTGCGCGCTCTGAACACCCAGCCATTGAACAGCGCCCCGCAGAGCATCAACGCGCTGGTGATGAGAAACACCGAAGGCATGCCGAGATGCGCGCCGGCAAAGCCGCCCGCGAGCGGCCCCGCCACCTGCCCCGCGTAATTCGCCGAGGTCGCATAGCCGAGTATGTAGCCGGCCGAGCGGTCGGGCACGTTGTGGCGGATCACGCTCGTGATGGACGGCAGCAGGCCGGCCAGCGCGAGACCCATCAAAAAACGCAGCGCCACCAGTTGCCAGCCGCTCGTGACGAACGCCTGCGGCACCAGCAAGGCCGCGCACACGGCGAGACACGCCACGATCACCTTGGGCGCGCCGATGCGGTCGGCCAGACGGCCGACCCGCGAAGCCGCCAGCACGCTCCCCAACGCCGAGGCCGACATCACGAAGCCCGACACCAGCGTGACATGCCGTGCGTCGTGCACCAGTTGGCTGACATACACGGTGATGATCGGCTCGATCGACATGTTGGCGAACATCAGCAAGCCGGAGGTGAACAGCATCGCCAGCACGGGCCGCAGATCGGGCACGCTGGCCCAGCCGGTTGCCGCGTCCGCGTGCTGCGTGCCGCCGCGCGTCCGTTCCACCGGTTGCTCCTTGACGAGCAGCGTGGTCGCGATGAACGCACAGAAGATCATCGCGCCCGCGATGAAAAACGTGTTGCGGATGCCGATCAGCGGCGGCAGCGCGCCGCCCACCAGCGGGCCGACCAGGCTGCCCGCCATCACGCCCGAGGCCAGCGTGCCGAGCGCCCAGCCGGTGCGCGAGCGCGGCGTCTGCGTGGCGATCATCACGGTGGCGCCCGACGCATAGCCGCCGACCAGCCCGGCCAGAAACCGCAGCCCCACCAGTTGCCAGACATTCTGCGCGAGCCCCAACAAGGACATCACGATGGCCATGCCGAGGCTCGCGCGTATCAGGATCAGCTTGCGTCCGTAGCGGTCGGCCATGCGGCCCCACAGCGGCGACACCAGCGCGGCAGCGAGGAAGGTCGCGCCAAACGCGACGCCGGACCATTGCACGGCGGCCGCGGCCGAATCGACACCGAGCTGCTGCACATAGAGCGGGAGGAAAGGCAGCAGCAGGGTCATTGCCACGATGGTCGTGAACGAGCCGAACAGGCAGACATAGAGATTGCGCTGCCAGTGCGGCGCACCGTCGGCGGGAGTGGCTGAACTCATCGAGGCAGGATGCGAAGCGGGCGAATGACGTCGGGCCGCAGCGAGCGGCGAAGAACCGATTGTGCCCGAGAGCGGGCAACTGGATCGACGAAGCGGGCAGGGCGCGGCCGATCCGAGGGCTTTCGAGCGACGCAAGGAGAGCAAGCCGCAAACGTCGGCCGGCGGGGTTCTGATTCCATCCTGAATGGTGGGTCGCCATGGACCGGGTATGCTGACTGCACCGATGATCGGCCGCGCGCCATCCGCGCGGCGCATTTCTTATCTCGAACACAAAGGCCTACCCATGTCCGACTTTCCCATCGACAACCCGTTTCTCGAATCGCTCGGCGTTCGTCTCACGCAATGGCGCGACGGCTACGCCGAACTGCTCATGCCGATCGATGCGAGCAAGCTCAATCGCCAGGGCGTGCTGCAAGGCGGCGCGATCGCGACGCTGCTCGATGCGGCGGCGGGCTATGCGGGAATCTTTGCGGAAAGCGGCGCACCGGCGCGGCATGCTTTCACGCTCTCGCTGACCACCAACTATCTCGACAAGGGACTCGGCGAGTCCGTCACCGCGAAGGGGTTTCTGGAGCGCGCTGGCCGCTCGATTTTCTTCTCGCGCGGCGAGGCCTGGGTGGACGGCAAGCTGCTGATCGCCAGCGCCCAGGGCACCTTCAAGTATTCACGGCCGGCTTGAGGGGCAACCATTCATACCGCCTTGTACATGATGGTGGTCGCATCGAACTCATGGGTGTGCGTGCCGCGCGCGTATCCTGGGATCACGCCCGCGGTTTGATAACCCAGTTCGGTATAAAGCGGCTCCGCGTGGTCGCCGGTGCGGGTGTCGAGCGTGAGCAGGTTGCGTTGCAGTGCAGAAGCATGGCGTTCGAGCTCCGTCATCAGCGCCCGCGCGATGCCTTGACGGCGAAAGCCAGGATGAACCAGCAGCTTGCGCACTTCGGCGCGATGCCGTTGGTTCGGCATCGTGTCGTAATCGAGTTGCACGGTGCCGGCAATCGTTTCGCCTTGACGCGCGACCAATAGCACCAGGCCGCCGGCACGCAGCGAAGGCAGCACTTTGCCGCGCCAGAACCCTTCACTTTCCTGGACATCGCAGGGCATGACGAAGCCGACGCTGGCGCCGTCATGCACGCAGGCACGCAGCAGCGCGCCGAGTTCGGGAAGGTGACGCAGGAGGTCGTCGGCGGTGAAGGTGACGATGGTGCTGATGGTCTGGCTCATGCTCTGGCTCACACGATGAACAGAAGGTAGCGGGCGCCGCTGTGCGCGGGCGTCACGAATGCGCTGGCGCCGAACAGTTGATAGCGCAGGCAGTCGCCCGGTTGCAGGTCGTGGCGCTGGCCGTCGACGGTGATTTGCAGTTGCCCGTCGAGCAAAATCAGATGATGTTCGAGCCCAGGTCGCGGCGACGCGTCGTAAGTGATGCGCGCGCCCGCGTCGAGTTCGCATTCGAGCGCCTCGCCGCTCAGCGCTTGCGCGGGCGGCGAGACGGAGCGCCGCCGGAAGCCGACGCTGGCGTCGGTCCAGAGCGGCTGGGCGGCGCGCGGCACGAGCGGCGCGAAGTCTTCCTCGACCATGTGCATGAGGCGCGACATCGGCAGGCCGTAGGCCACGCAGAGCTTGCCGAGCACGCTGGCGGTCGGGCTGACTGCGGCGTTTTCGAGGCGTGACAAGGTCGCGCGGCTGACGCCGCTGAGTTTGGCGAGATCGTCGAGCGACCAGTTGCGCTCGGCGCGCAAGGCCCGCAGCCGTTGGGCGATGCGACGGTCGATGGCGTTGTCGTCCGAGGGCGCGAGTATGGTTTCCATATTCGGGAAATTATCTCGAATATGGAAACTCGTCAATTGGAAAAAAAGCGGCGTCTTGACCGTGGCAGCGCGCCGGCTTACTCGTGCCGGGTCATGCGCAGCATCGACGTGTCGTAACCGAGCGCGCGAACCCGCTCGATCAGCGCGTCCTTCACGCTGGCGGCAGGAATGGCCTCACGCGTGAGAATCCATAGATAACGGCCGCTCGGCTCGCCGACGATCGACCAGCTATAGTCGTCCGCGTGATCCAGCACCCAGTAGTTACCGACGAAGAACGGTCCGAAGAACGACACCTTCAACCTGGCATTCTCCGAGCCGGCGACCACTTTCGCGCGGCCCTTCGACACGTCGAGCGCTCCGCTCACGCCGCCCTTGCGGCAACTGTTGGTGACGTCGATCAGGCCGTCCTCGCGCGTGGCGTAGTCGGCGGTGACGGCTTCGCAATCGCGTTCGAAGCCGTTTTCATAGCGCGCCAGTTCGTACCATCGGCCGAGGTAGCGGTTCAGATCGACCGGCTTGGCGGGCTGCGGCACGTGCGCGTTGCCGCTCTTGCCGGCAGGGCTGAACGCGCAGGCGCCGAGCAGGCACACCGCGCCAATCGCAAGTGAAAGGGCGCTCGCGCGCAGCACCGATTGTCGGCGTAGGGCCATTGACTGACTCCATGAATGATGGACTTCCTGTGGCAGCACGCGACATGCCAGGCGACGCCGCGCGCGCCGCGATGCCGCCGAGATTCGCACACTTGCGCGCCCTGGGCCGTTTATCATAGTGCCCACAAACCAGAAAGCGCCGTCCGGCTGTGCAACGGTAAGGCACCTCATCCACGAGACCCGGCGGCATTTGCCGCGACATCACTTATGAATTCCACTCCCGACGCTTCTTCCCGCCCTTCGATCCGCGCGTTGACCCTGCTCGAAGGACGCGTGCTTGGCGTGCTCGTCGAAAAGCAGCACACGGTGCCGGACAGCTATCCGCTTTCGCTCAACGCGCTGACCTTGGGTTGCAACCAGAAAACCGGCCGCGCGCCGGTGATGAACGCCACTGAAGCCGAGGTGCTGACCGCCGTCGACGGCCTGAAGCGGCTCAGCCTCGTGATGGAAGGCAGCAGCAGCCGCGTGCCGCGCTTCGAGCACAACATGAACCGGGTGCTGGGGCTGCCGAGCCAATCGGCGGCGCTGCTGACCACCTTGCTGCTGCGCGGCCCGCAAACCGCGGCTGAATTGCGCCTGAACAGCGCGCGTCTGCATGGCTTCGCGGATATCTCGTCGGTCGAAGCGTTTCTCGACGAACTGGCGGCTAACGACCCGCCACGGGTCGTCAAACTCGCGCGCACGCCGGGCGAGCGCGAGAACCGCTGGACGCATCTGCTATGCGGTGAAGTGAGCGCGAGCGAGTTGGCGCAGCCGGGCGATGAAGACGACTCGGTGCCGCTGTCCGCGTTCGAGGCGCTCAAGGCCGAACAGAAGCGGCTTGCGGATGAAGTGAGCCGCCTGCAGATCGTCGTCCGGCGCATGGCGGCGGAGTTGGGCATCGATGCCGGGGATCTCACTGCGGGCGAATGACGCTGCGGAGGAGCGCGAACGGCCGATCATGCTGCTGGGTCTGCGCGACCCGTTGAAGTCACGGCGTTAGTCGCCGCGCTTACGCTGCGCATCCGTGGACAGCGTCCGCTGCGTCCGGTAGAAAACGCGCGGCGGCACGTTGGGCGAATCTTCGGCCAGCCGGTCGAGTTCATCGCGAATTGCCGTGAGGTAGTGGCCGTCACGCGCATCGGCATCGCCCGCGAAAATTGCTTCGAGCCTGCGGCGCACCGCGCCATAGCGCGCACCGGCCGCGCGATGCTTTTCGGCGCGCTCGGCGTAGCGCAGGAACGTCTGCAACGCGGCCGAGACCGCGGCCGTCACGCTCACGAGGCCGACGAAAATCCTGAGTCCCGGCGAAACCGCCGACAGATTCAGCGATGCGAACACCGCCGTGCCCACGAAAGCGGTCAGGGCGGTCACGAGCCAGCCGACCTTGCGGTCGCGCGCCGACAGCAGGTCGGCCATGTCGTAGTGGCTCATCTGGGATTCGCGCGCGCGCCGGATCCATTTCAGCAGAAGCTGGTTCTCGTCGACCGGCGGCTCGTAGGCAGGCAGGTTCTTCATGTCGCTCGTCAGGGCTGTTCGATTGCGCAAGCTTAGCGCATGCGCCTGACGATACTGTGCCACACGAAGCCGGCGACCCGCGCGACAGCGGTCCTATGCTGTTGCCGTGGCCGCTTCGGTAGCCGGCGCCGCTTCGCGCGCCACGCCGAAGCGCTCGTTGTGCGCGTTGCCGTTCAGGTAAAAATCGCCGATCGCGGCCTCGCGAATGATCGCGGGATTGTGCGACGCCAGCACGCGGGCATTGCGCCAGTAGCGATCGAAGCGGCGCGTCTCGCTGGTCGCCGATGCGCCGCCCACTTCGAACAGCAGCGTCGCCGCCTGCAACGTCTGCTCGATGACGATCTGTTGCGCCTGGAAGGTCTGGATGTCGAGGTTGATGTAGGTCTGTTCGTTGGTGCGGCCTTCCTGTCGCGCGACCGAAACCTCGTCGATCGCGCGCGCGAGCGACGCGCTGATGCTCTGCGTCGAATACGCCAGACTCGCGAGCCGCCCGACCACGCGATGCACGAGCGGATTGTCGCGCGGACTCGATTCGCCCGGCACACCGAACGTGCGCGTTTTGGCTTGGGTGAACGCGACCGCGTCGCGCAGCGCCGCGCGGCTGATGCCCGCGAGGTTCGCGACATGCAGCGCCTGGTAGTAAGCGGTGAGCAGACTGTTGCGACGCGGCTCGGAGGCGTTATAACGGCGATAGAGATTGTCGGGTGCAACCGCCACACGAGTGAAGCGCGCCGTGCCGCTGCCCGTGAGCCGTTGCCCGAAACCATCCCAATCGTCGATACGTTCGAGGCCCGGCGTGTCGGCTTTGACGAGCACGCGCACGTCGCTCTGGCCGTCATGCGCGGTCACGTCGACCCAATCCGCGTAGAGCGTGCCGGTGGTGTAGTACTTCTCGCCATCGAGATGCCAGGCGCCGCCGGTTTGCGTGAGACGCACGCTGTTGTTGGTGACACCGGTGCGCTCCGACACCGCGCCGCCGACAATCTGACCTTGCGCAACACGTGTGAGCCAACGGTCGCACAACGATTCGTCGCCTTGTTCCAGCAGCGATTCGATAAAGCCGCCATGCACGCGCAGGATTTGCGGCAGATTCGAATCCGCTTCGCCGAGGCGCGTGACCAGTGCAAAGAACTGCGCGAGCGAGATGCCTTCGCCGCCGTATTGTTTGGGCACGCGCAGCTTGGTGTAGCCGGCTTCGCGCAGCCACTCGACGGGCGCATAGGCGAGTTCGCGACGCTGTTCGCGCTCGACCGCGCCCTCGGCGATACGCGCGAAAACCGATGCGAAGCGCCGGGTCAGCGGGTCGTCGCCGAAGAGTTGCGCGGCGTCGGCGATGCTGTGATCGGGATTCGTTGCTTGAACTGCGGACATGGGTTCTCCGAAACGGGTGCGCGCAAGGCGCAATCAGAGAACGTTAAGGGACGCCGCTGGGTGCTAGCAACGAAGTATTTGGCCGATTCTTAGCAGCAGGAGTGAAATGCTAGTGGCGCGCGCCGCGATAGGCGCGCGGCTTATTTCAGTCCCGCCGCCGCGCGCCTGCGCGCGCGTATGCGCACGGCAAGCAGGCACACGCCCATCACGGTCAGCGACAACAGCGTCGTCATGGTGCCCAGCGCGTAGATCACCGGCGTGGTCACCGATGTGGTGAGACCCTGAAGCTCGAGCGGCAAGGTGTTCTGGTCGCCGATCGCCTGCGAGGTGCGGGCAATTTCGTCCCAGGAGAGCGTGAAGCCGAACATGGCGACGCCCACCACCGAGGGACCGATGATCGGCAGCACCACATGCCGGAAGCTTTGCCATGGGGTGGCGCCCAGATCGCGCGAGGCTTCTTCGTATGCGGGATTGAAGCGGTTGAACACCGCGAACATGACGAGCAGACCGAACGGCAGCGTCCACGTCAGATGCGCGCCGAGCGCCGAGGTGAACAGGCCCATCGACGTGGTATAGCTGTCGGCGAAAGACTGATAGCCCCACGCGGTGGCGAAATACTTCACGCCGTTATCCAGCAGGCGGAACGTCAAGCCGATGCCGAGCGAAACGATAATGGACGGCATGATGAGACTGGCCACGGAGACATAGAACACCGCGGTATCGCCGCGAAATTTTCTGCGAAATGCGAGACCGGCCGCGACGGAAAAGAGCACCGTCAGCACCGTGACTACCAACGCGAGCCGCACGGAACGTCCGAACGCACCCCAGATATCGACATCGCCCACACCATCGCGCAACATGGCGAACCAGTGCAGTGACACACCGCGCATTGGAAACGTGAGGCCGCCTTCGGGGCCTTGAAACGACAGAATGAAAATCGTGATCACAGGTCCATAAAGAAACAACACGAACAGGCCGAACAGCAGCGCGAGCCAATAGAAACTCGCCGGACGGCGCTCACGATGTTTGACGCGAATGGCCTGCATCTTCACAACTCCTTGCGGATGTCGACCACCCGCGTCAAACCCCACACGATCATCAGCACCACGGCGAGCAGCATGATCGCGTTGGCCGCCGCGGCGGGAAATTGCAGGTAGCCGGTTTGCACCTGAATGATCTTGCCCACCGACGCGATCTGCTGGCCGCCCATTACGCCGACGGTCAGGAAATCGCCCATCACGATCGTGATGACGAAGATCGAGCCGATCACGATGCCGGTTTTCGACAGCGGCAGAACCACGTCGCGCACCACTTGCCAGCCGCTCGCGCCGGCGTCGCGCGCGGCTTCGAGGAGCGAGCGGTCGATGCGCATCATCGCGTTGAAGATCGGCACGATCATGAAGAAAGTGTAGAGGTGAACGAAGGCGAGCACCACCGAAAAGTTCGAATACAGCAGCCATTCCAGCGGCTGGTCGATCAGATGCGCACCGAGCAGCGCCTGATTGACGAGGCCGTTGCGCCCGAGCAGCGGCATCCACGAAATCATGCGGATCACGTTCGAGGTCCAGAACGGAATCGTGCAGACGAGAAACAGCACGGTCTGCATGCTCGTGGTGCGCACATGGAACGCGAGAAAGTAAGCGATCGAAAATCCCAGCAGCAGGGTCACTGTCCACACGATCGCGCAGAACTTGAGCGTCGACCAGTAGGTCTTGAAGGTGACGCAAACGTCCGTGAGCGACGAACAGCCGTTGAAGATCGCCGCGTAGTTCTTCAGCGTGAATGCGGGAATGATCTGGTATTCGTTGAAGTCCCAGAAACTGACGATCAGCGTGATGACCAGCGGCACGATGAAAAACAGCAGGAAGGTCAGCGAGAGGGGCGTCGCCTGCAACCACGCCGGCGCGCGGCGATGTTTGACGGGCTCGTCCTGCGCGTGCGAGGGAAGGTCGATCGTTGCCATGGGCGTATTTCTAAGGGGCGGACTATGCGTTCATCCGGACAGGTGGTGACAGCCGGCGTGTCGCGTGCCGGCTGTCATGGCGAACCACGGCTGTGATCAGGCCGCGATGAACTCGTTCCACTTCTGGACCATGTAGATGTTCTCGTCCATCACCGCGTTCCAGCAGGCAATCGCGCCCATGCGCTGGTTGTACGAGCCGCCGTCGCGCACGGTACCGGCTTTTTCGAGCAACAGGCCGTCCGGTGCCTTGATGTCCTGCGCGGCTGGTTTACCTTCGATCCAGTAGTCCCACTCGTACGGCTGCATGTGCGTTTTCGCGGTTTCCAGCACGCCCGAGTAATAGCCCTGACGCATCAGATACGCGCCCGCCCAGCCGTCCTGGAACCAGTTGACGAACTCATAGGCGGCGTCGAGCTTCTTGCCTTGCAGCGAACGCGGGAAACCGAAGCCCGACGCCCACGAACGATAGCCTTCCTTGAGCGGCTGAAACTTGCAGGCGACACCCATGGTTCGGACTTTCGTGACCGCCGGCGACCACATCGACTGGATCACCACTTCGCCCGACGCCATCAGGTTCACGCTCTCGTTGAAGTCCTTCCAGAACGCGCGAAACTGGCCGGCGCGCTTTGCTTCGATCAGAATCTTGATGGTCTGGTCGATCTCGGCCTTGGTCATGTTGCCTTTGTCGCCGTATTTCACGTGACCCATCGCCTCGATCGCCATGGCCGAATCCATGATGCCGATCGCGGGAATGTTCAGCAGCGCCGCCTTGCCCTTGAACTGCGGATTCAGCAGTTCCGCCCAACTGTCGATGGGCCGCTTGATCAGGTCGGGCCGAATGCCGAGCGTATCCGCGTTGTAGGTGGTGGGGATCAGCGTCATCCATTCGGTCGGCGTGGCGGAGAATTCCGTCGAGCGCGCGCCAGTGAGGAACATCACCTTCTTCGGCGCAGTGCCTTGATCGCCGATCTTCTTGCCGTTCACTTCGCCGCGCGTGAGCACCGGCGTGATCTTGTCCGCGAGCTTGATGCGCTTCGCGTCCATGCCGGCCAGCGTGCCGGCCGGAATCAGCTTCTTGAGCGCGAAGTATTCGGTGTCGACAATGTCGAACGAGTTCGGTTGAGTGATGATGCGCTTGGCGACGTCGTCAGTGGTCACCGGCACGTATTGAATTTCGATGCCGGTGTCTTCCTTGAATTTCTTCGCGATGTCGGCGCTCTGATTGACCGCCGTGCCGAGGTAGCGCAACGTGATTTTTTCCTGCGCGTGCACGTACGGAAAGCCGGCAATGCCGGCCGCCGCCACCGCGCCCTTGATGAACGTGCGGCGCGACAGGCCTTTTTCCTTCACATCCGTTGCGGCCGCTGCCGGGCTTTCGTTCGCTTCACTCATTGCTTTCTCCTCAGTTGACGTTCGATTGACGTTTGGTTGGCGTTTGGTTATCGCTTGTTCGAAGTTGCAGCCACGTCTGGACGACTCGGTTCGTTACTCACGCCGCAAGCGGATGCGCGTCCCGCTCTTCCCACCAGACCACCACGCGCGCCTCGGGGCCGAGCCGCGCCGGGTCGTAATCGCCGTCGCTCACCAGCGAGACGAGCTCGGGCGAACCGTCGAGCGGGTCGAGCGTCACGCGCAGATGCGTGCCTTGATATTCAGCTTCACGCACGGTGCAGGGCACGCCGCCGATGCGCGTCATGCCGTTGTCGCCGCTCGCGTTCTGCACCGGCGTAATGCCATGCGGCACGACACGCAGATGATCCGCGCGCACGGTGAACGCGCGGCCATTGGTATTGAAGACGTTGTGACCGCCGAGAAAGCGCGCCACGAACTCGGTGCGCGGACGGTTGAACACTTCGTGCGGCGTGCCGCTTTGCTCGATACGTCCATGGCTCATCACCACCACGAGATCGGCCAGCGCCATTGCTTCTTCCTGCGAATGCGTGACGTGCACGAAGGTAATGCCGAGTTCTTTCTGCCAGCGCTTGAGTTCGGCGCGCATCTGCACGCGCAGGAACGGGTCCAGCGCGGAAAGCGGTTCGTCGAGCAACAGGCAGCCCGGCTGATTCAGCAACGCGCGGGCAAGCGCGACCCGTTGCTGCTGGCCGCCGGATAACTGAGCCGGTTTGCGTTCGGCGTACGCCGACATGGCGACCAGTTCGAGCAATTCGGCGGCGCGTTTGCGTCGCGCGTCCTTGACGACGCCGCGCATCTTCAGGCTGAACGCGACGTTGTCGAGCGCGCTCAGATGCGGAAACAGCGCGTAGTTCTGGAACACCATGGCCGTGCCGCGCGCAGCGGGTTCGGCGCGCGTGACATTGCGGCCGGCAATCAGAATGTCACCGTCGGTGACCGATTCATGCCCGGCGATCATGCGCAAGGTCGAGGTCTTGCCGCATCCCGACGGCCCGAGCAGACAGCAGTACTGGCCACCGTCGATGCGCAGATCGATCGCGTCGACGGCAAGCGAGTCGCCGTATTGCTTCGACACGTGCACCAGTTCGATATCGGCGGCTTTGGTTTCGAGCACCGTTGAAGCAGGCTGAATCATGAAGGGGTGTCCTCGTGAGCGACGATAAAGCAAGGGACGCGGAAAGCAACGCGGCGCCTGAACGAGACCAGGCAAATGCAAGACATGTGCCATGGTTTGCATCGCGATAGCCGATTGATTGCCGACGCGCCGGTGTGCTTAACGTCTACGAGTTGGCTCACATATTGCAAACGATCCGCAGCGTCGATCGTTAGCGATTCCAACGATTCTTTTGCGCGATCGCGGTGCGCGCCGGGTCCGTCGCGGGGCATGAACCGGCCATTCCGGTTCATGCGCTCACGCGGCGCGGCGCTTTTTCTCACCCACGGCTTCTTCAAATGAACGACATACGGAACATGCCCGCCGCAGCGAGTCGCGCGCGTCAATTGCTTGCCACGCATGGCCGCTTCGCGTACCGCCCGATCACCGACAGCGACGCGTACCGCTGGCCCGGCGGCAGCGGGCTCGCGGTCTATCTGGGTTTCAACATCGAACACTTTGCCTTTGGCGAAGGGTTGGGCGCCGCGCTCGGTCCGATCTCGCCGCAGCCGGATGTGCTGAACCATAGCTGGCGCGAGTACGGCAATCGGGTCGGCGCGTGGCGCTGCATCGAACTGTTCGATCAACTCGAACTGCCCGCGGGCACGCTCATCAACACGGCGCTCTACGATCATTGCCCGGAGTTGATCGCGGCCTGCGTGGCGCGCGGCGACGAACTGATCGGACATGGCCATACGAACGCGCACCGTCAGAGCGATCTCGACGAAACCGGCGAACGTGAACTGCTTCTGCATTGCCGGGAACGGATCGCCGAAGTGTCCGGTATAGCGCCGCACGGCTGGCTGTCGCCGTGGATTTCGGAGTCGCATCTGACGCCCGATCTGCTTGCCGAGACCGGTTATCGCTACACGCTGAACTGGTGTCACGACGACCGTCCCGTGCGGATGGCCACGCGCGGTGCGCCGCTCTGGTCGATTCCGTATCCGCAGGAACTCAACGATCTACCGATGATGGTGGGCCGCCATATGGACGGCCGCGCGTTCGCCGACATGATCGTCGACCAGTTCGACGAGATGCTCGAACAGGCCAATCGCGGTGCGCAGCCGCAGTCGCTCCTGATGGGCATCGCGTTGCATCCATATCTGGTGGGGCAGCCGTATCGCCTGCGGCATCTGCGCCGCGCGCTTGAACATATCGCCGCGGCGCGTGCCCGCGGCGACGTGTGGATGACCACGCCGGGCGCCATTGCGGATCATATGGACATGCTGGAACGGGACGGCATCGTGTGCCCGGTCATCGCATGAACGCGAAAGCCGGCGCGGCCACCGCGAAAAAGCCTGTGAAAGACGACGCGGATCTCGACGCACGTATCTACCAGTCGATCTTCGACGGCGTGCTGAATCATCGTCTGACGCCGGGCACGAAGCTGCCGGAGCCCGAGTTGTGCCAGCTGTTCGGCGTGGGCCGGGCGGTGGTGCGGCGCGTGCTGGAAAAGCTCGCGTATGACGGCATTGTCGTCTTGCGGCCGAACAAGGGCGCGGTGATTGCCGAACCCACGCCCGAGGAAACGCGCGAGATCTTCGAAGCGCGCCGCTCCGTCGAACGCATGCTGGTCGAACTGGCCGTGCAGCGCGCGAACGCCAAGGACATCAAGGCGTTGCGTCAACAGCTCGCGAGCGAACATGAGGCGATGCATCGCTTCGATCAGCCTTCCTGGGCGACGCTCGCCAGCGGCTTTCATATGCGTATCGCCGCGCTGGCCGGTAATTCGATCCTGCAAAACTATCTGAAGGAACTGGTGTCGCGCTGCTCGCTGATCGTCGGCGTGTATGAACCGCCGGGGCATGCGCCGTGCGAACACGCGGAGCACGCGGCGATCGTCGATTGCATCGAGGCGCGCGATGCGGCAGGCGCGATGGCGCATATGGAAGCGCATCTGCGCGACCTCGAAGAACGGATCGAAACCTCGCGGATGCGCGGCGAAAAGAGCCTTGGCCAGTTGCTCGGCATCACCGCATCCGTCACTCCCAACCAGGCGCCGACATGGAAATAGATTTCGAAGCGATCACCGAATACCAGCGTTACAAGCTGATGGCGAGCCTGATCGTGCCGCGCCCGATCGCGCTCGTCACCACGCTTGGCGCCGACGGCACCATCAACGCCGCGCCGTTCTCGATGTTCAACATGCTTGGCGAGGAGCCGCCGATCGTGATGATCAGCGTCAACCGCGTGGCCGACGGCACGCTGAAGGACACAGCGGTGAACATCGTGCGCACCGGCGAGTTCGTGGTGCATCTCGCGGACGAAGCCATCGCGGAAAAAATGCACCGCTGCGGCGAAAGACTGCCGCCGAACGTGAGCGAACTCGCCGAAGTCGGCTTGACGCCGGTGCCGAGTTCGCACGTCAAGCCGCCGCGCATCGCCGAAGCGCCCGTCGCGTTCGAGTGCACGACATGGGAGACGCTGGAGACGACGAGCCGGCAGATTTTCATCGGACGCGTGCATCGGTTGCACGCGCGCGACGAGTTGATCGACACGCAAACGTGGCGTGTCCGGCTGCAGCATTATTTCCCGGTGGGCCGCTTCGGTGCGAGCGACTATGTGACCACGCGGGACCGTTTCACCCTCGGGTGAGGTCCCGGCGTCCATCACATAGCCGCGCACCACGTCGCGACACGTCACGTCGGATCACGCCGCGAGCGCCCGGCCGTCGCTGCGAGGATCGTGCGCGCCGGTGGCCGAGCCGTCCGCCTCAATGCGGATCACGCCCGGATGCCCCGCCAATGGACTTTGCGCCGCAATCGCGCTCACTTCATGTCCGCGTGCGGCGAGCGCCGCGAATACGTCGGCGCCGGCGTCCGCTTCGAGTTTCAGCGCGTCGCGCGTGTCGGAGAACGTCTTGCCGAGCAGAAAACGCGGACGGGCGAGGGCGGTCAGCGGGTCCATGCCGTAGTCGATCAGCCGCGTGAGAATCGCCGCCAGCGTTTGCGGCTGACCGTCCGCGCCTTGCGTGCCGAACAGGAGTTGCGGGCGGCCGTCCTTGACATACATGCCGGGATTGAGCGTATGGAAAGGCCGCTTGCCCGGCTGCACGGCATTGTGATGTGCGGGGTTCGTGCTGAACGATGCGCCGCGGTTGTGCCACAGAAGGCCGGTGTCGCCCGCCACCACGCCGCTGCCCCAATCGAAGTAGACCGTTTGCAGCACGCTCACGCTGCGGCCTTCGCGATCCGTCGCGCCGATGAACACGGTATCGCCCGGACGGAACACATGCGGCCATGCGCGCGCTTTACGCAGATGGATCGAGCGCGCGTGGGCGTCGAGCGTGGCGGGTGAAAGCATCTGGTCGAGCGGCACGAGGTTGAACTCCGGATCGCAGACGAAGCGGTCACGATCCACGAACGCGCATTTCACCGCTTCCACCAGCAGGTGATAGTAATCGGCGCTGCCTTCCGGAATGGCGGCAAGATCGAAACGTTCTAGCGTGCCCATGATCTGCAAGGTCGTGACGCCTTGCGTGGGCGGCCGCAAGCTTATTAGTTCGCCGCCGCGATAGGCGACCCGCAACGGTGCTTCGTTGCGCGCGTGCGTGCGGGCCAGGTCGCTGGCGCTAAGTGGGGAACCGGCTTGCCGGAGACCATGGGCGATCCGCTCAGCCAGTTCACCTTCGTAGAACTCACGCGCGCCGAAACGCGCAATACGATCGAGGCTCTTTGCCAACGCGGGTTGAACGAAGCGCTCGTCGATCGCGGGAATGTGGCCGTGCGGCGCGAAGGCCGCCGCGAAGCCGGGCAACGCCTGCAATTCGCCGGCGCGCAGGGTTTGCCAGAAATGTTGCGACGGAGTGACGGGAAAGCCGTCGGCGGCAAGTTCGAGTGCACGGTCGAACAGCGACGACCACGACTGCTCGCCGCCCCAAACGCTTTGGCTGATTTCGTAAGCCTGATGCCATGTATCGACGGTCGCGGCGGTGGTGATCGCAGAAGCCGGACCGCGTACTGGAATCGCAGCGTCGAACTCCGGCAGTTGCGCCGCGGCCTGGCCGATGCCCGATAAGGTGCGCAACGTGCCTTGCCGGTCGCCGATGACCCAGAAGGCGTCGCCGCCAAGGCCGGTGAAATGCGGGTACGTCACGCACAGCGCGGCGCCGATCGCGATGGCCGCTTCAATGGCATTGCCGCCCGCGCGCAGGACCTCGCGGCCGGCTTCGCTGGCTAACGCGTGCGGACTGGTGACCATGCCGCCTCGCGCGACGGCGGGTTGTGGATCGTGCATCGATGCTCCGCTACTGAGGGTTCGCGAAAACGTGTCGCGAGTATAGATCGTAGATTGCGCGCGAGGCGAAGCAACGCGCGGTCGCTGCCGCGCGCGCCGATGAGCGACAGCGCATGAGATGGTGCGAGCGTTCGTGGTGGCCCCGGCATCGCAGCCCGCGTTGCCGAAGCGCGCGCCGGCGCGAATCCAGGGCGCGTGAGCCCCGAGTTGGTGAGCGCTGCACCACGGGCAGCGCGCGGCGGGGTCTTGTCAGCGCCGCGATGCGCGCGCCGGCACGGATGGGACAGCACCGCCCAGCAAGGCTTCGAAGCGATTTGGCGAGGCTGAATCAGCGCTTGGCATAGCTCCTGCTAATTTGAGTCCAAACTTGTATTCAAGATTGAACTCAAGGAAAAACAGGTGCCTATTTCTTCACCCATGACGGTCAAGGGTCTGCTCGCCGCATACGCTGCGGGGAGCCTGACGCCGACTGAAGCCGTATCATCGGCGCTGGCGCGAATCGACGAAATCGACCGCCCCGAAGTCTGGATTCTGCGCGTGCCGGCAGCCGACGTGCAGGCTCGCGCGAAGGCACTCGAAGCGTTATACGACGCGCAAGGCAGCGCCGTGTTCGAGCACATGCCGCTGTTCGGCGTGCCGTTCGCGGTCAAGGACAACATCGACGTCGCCGGCTTGCCGACCACGGCCGCTTGCGACTCTTTCGCCTACACGCCGGACACGTCGGCGTTCGCCGTGCAGCGGCTCGTCGATGCCGGCGCCATCCTGATCGGCAAGACCAATCTCGATCAGTTCGCCACCGGCCTCGTTGGCACGCGTTCGCCGTATGGCGCCGTGCGGCACAGCGAATCGCCGTTGCGCGTGTCGGGAGGTTCGAGTTCGGGTTCGGCGGTCGCGGTGGCGACGGGTTGCGTAGCGTTTTCGCTCGGCACCGACACTGCGGGTTCCGGCCGCGTGCCAGCCGGATTCAACGGGCTGGCCGGTCTGAAACCTTCGCTGGGACTGGTCAGCAAACGTGGCGTGGTGCCCGCGTGCCGAAGCCTTGATACGATCTCCGTGTTCGCACACGACGTGGACGATGCCTGGCGCGTGCTGACCGAAATCGCCTGTTTCGATCCGCTCGACGGCTACTCGCGCAAAGTGCCGGCTCTCGGCTTGTTGCGTTCGGCTCCACGGATCGGCGTGCCGGAGCGCCTGGAGTTCTATGGCGACGCAATAGCGAGCCAGGCGTTTTCACAAGCGCTCGACACGCTCACGACGCATCTGCATCTGCCCACGCAAGCAATCGACTTCGAGCCGCTCAAAGCCGTCTCCGCCTTGCTCTACGACGGCCCGTGGGTCGCGGAACGGCGCGCGGCGCTCGGCACGTTCTTCAAAACCCATCACCAGGCGATCGATGCGGTCGTGGCCAAAGTGATCGGCAAGGCCGAGCAGTTCAGCGCCGCCGATGCCTTTAACGGTCAGTACGCGCTAGCGGACCTGAAGCGTCACGCCGAAGCACTGTTCGAAACGATCGACGTCCTGATCGTCCCCACCACGCCGACGCATCCGTCAATCGCCGACGTGCAGGCCAATCCGGTCGAATTGAACAGTCAGCTCGGCTATTACACCAACTTCGTCAACCTGCTGGATCTATGCGCGCTGGCCGTGCCGTGTCAGCGGCGCAGCGACGGCTTGCCGGCCGGTGTGACGCTGATCGCGCCGAGCGGCGCGGACCGGCGCCTCGCCGAATTGGGCGCACGGATTCAGGCGTTGTTCGCGAATGGCGCCGAAACCGTGGAGGCCGCAACAACAACCACGCTCATCCAGCCGTTGCCGTTTCAGGAGCCCACCGTCACCCTCGCGGTGGTCGGCGCGCATCTGCGCGGCCAGCCGTTGAACTGGCAACTCCAGCAAGCCGGCGCGCGTTTCGTGAAAGCGACGCACACCGCACCAGGCTACAAGCTCTATGCGCTCGCCAACACCCAGCCGCCGAAGCCCGGCCTCGTGCGTTCGACGGAACCGCAAGGCCGGCCGATCGCCATCGAACTCTGGGAAGTGCCGCTGCGAACCTTCGGTCAATTTGTCGCCGACGTGCCCGCGCCGCTGGGCATCGGCACGTTGCAACTCGCCGACGGGCACAGCGTGAAGGGCTTCATCTGCGAGCCGTCCGCCGTGAGCGACGACAGCGGCGCACTCGATATCACCTCGTTCGGCGGCTGGCTCGCGTATCTGGCCAGCCTCAAGCCAAAGCCGCAAGCCAGCCCTCAGGCCAACGCTCTTTAACCTTCGATCAGGAATTGGACACCATGACCAGCCGCCGCCATTTCATCAAGAGCGCCAGCCTGTTGACGCTCGGCAATATTCTGCCCATCCAGTCGGTGTTCGCCGCGCCGAAGACCACCGTCGGCGTGATCTACGTCGGCGCGCGCGGCGACTACGGCTACAACCAGGCGCAGGCACAAGCGGCCGCGGTGATCAAGAAAATGCCCGACGTGAAGGTGGTGGAGGAAGAGAACGTGCCCGAGACCATCGCCGTGCAGAAGACCATGGAAGCGATGATCGAACAGGACGGCGCGACGCTCATCTTCGCGACGTCGTTCGGCTACTTCGACCCGCATGTGCTGAAGATGGCGGCGAAGTATCCGAAGGTGCGATTCGCTCATTGCGGCGGGTTGTGGAAGCAGGGCAACCCCTCGAACATCACCAGCTACTTCGGCTATATCGACGAGTGCCAGTACCTGAACGGCGTGGTCGCCGGTCATATGACGAAGAGCAAAAAGCTCGGCTTCGTCGCGGCCAAGCCGATTCCACAGGTGCTGCGCAATATCAATTCGTTCACGCTCGGCGCGCAGTCGGTCGATCCGTCGATCACCACGCAGGTGATTTTCACGGGCGACTGGTCGATGCCGGTCAAGGAAGCGGAAGCCACCAACAGTCTCGTCGATCAGGGTTGCGACGTGCTGACCTGTCACGTCGATGGTCCAAAGGTCGTGGTGGAGACAGCGGAAAAACGCGGCGCAATGAGTTGCGGTTATCACGCGAGCCAGGCCGCACTTGCGCCCAAGGGATATCTGACCGGCGCGGAATGGGATTGGGCGACGCCGTACAAGCAACTGGTAACGGGCGCGCTAGCCGGCACGCCACAACCCAACGTCTTGCGCGGCGGCCTGAAAGAAGGCTTCGTGAAGATGTCGCCGTATGGCGCGAAAGTGACGGCCGCCGCGAAGCAGAACGCCGACTCGATCAGAAGCAGCATGGTGGCCGGCAATTTCGTGATCTTCAAAGGCCCGATGAAGGACAACAAGGGCGGCACGGCGATCGCCTCGGGCGCGAGTCACAGTCAGACCGACTACACGTTGGAGAGCATGAACTATCTGGTCGCGGGTGTCGTCGGCCAGATCTGATTCCGGTGACGGCGATGTTTGCTTCAATCAAGGAGCCGTGATGCGCCCCAATGCCTCTGCCGCGAGAGTGATGCTCTCGCTCCTGCCCGCGCTGCCGACCGTGCTGGCGGTGCTCGGCACCTTGCTGCTGTTCTCGCTGTTCCTGCTCGTGCAAGGCCAACCGGCGCCCGACGCGATCGCGCTGATTTTCCAGGGCGCATTCGGTTCCTCGTTCGCGTGGCAAAGCACTTTGTTGCGCGCCGCGCCGTTGATGCTGACCGCGTTGTGCGTCGCCTTGCCCGCGCAAGTCGGCTTGATCGTGATCGGCGGCGAGGGCGCACTCGCGCTCGGCGGCATGTGCGCCGCCATCATTCCGCAGATGCTGCCGCATAACACGCCCTGGCTCATCGCCACACCGTTGATGGCGCTCGCGGGCATGCTCGCCGGCGGCGTCTGGATCGGCGCGGTCGGCGCGTTGCGGCAATGGCGCGGCGTCAACGAGACGATCAGCAGCCTGTTGATGTCGTATATCGCGATCGCGGTATTCAAGCATCTCGTGGAAGGGCCGCTGCGCGATCCCGCGAGCCTGAACAAACCGTCGACGCTGCCGGTGCCCGACGCGATGATGATCGGTTCGATTCCTGGACTCGACACGCATTGGGGGCTGCTTTGGGGTGTCGTTGCATGCGTCGCGGCATGGGTGTTCGTGAAGTTCAGCACCAAGGGTTTTGCAATGCGCGTAGTCGGCGGCAGCAATCGCGCGGCGCGTCTGGTCGGTTTGCCCGTCAATAGGCTCGCGCTGACGGCATGCGTGCTGGGCGGCGCCGCGGCGGGCCTCGGCGGCATGTTCGAAGTCGCTGCCGTGCAGGGCAGCGCGAACGCGTCGCTACTCGCGGGCTACGGTTACGCGGGCATTCTCGTCGCCTTCGCGGCGCGCCAGAATCCGCTCGCGATCATCGCGTGCGCGCTGATGATCGGCGGCATCGAGGCGAGCGGCAGTCTGCTGCAACGGCGCCTCGATCTGCCCGATGCCACCACGCTCGTCCTGCAAGGCCTGCTGTTCGCCAACCTGCTCGCGTGGGAAGCGCTCGGCGGGCGCATCGCCGCATGGCGCGTGAAGTTGCAGGCCATTGCGCAGACCGATCTTGCCGTGCAACTGGAGCAGACCCATGCCTGATATGCACTCGCCCATCGTCATTCTGTTGCTGTCGCTGTTCGCGGGTGCGATCCGCGTCAGCACGCCTTATCTGTTCGTCAGTCTCGGCGAGTGTCTGACCGAGAAGGGCGGCCGCGTGAATCTCGGCCTGGAAGGCATTCTCGTGTCCGGCGCGATGAGCGGGTACGCCGGCGCGTTTCTGAGCGGCTCGCCGTGGATCGGCGTGCTTGCCGCAGGCTCGGTCGGCTTGCTGCTCGGCTGCCTGCACGGTCTCGTGTGTTCGTTGCCGCGCGTGTCGGATATCGCGTTCGGTATCGCGTTGATGCTGCTCGGCACCGGGCTTGCGTTCTATCTCGGCAAACCGTTTATCGAACCACAAGCGCCGATGCTGCCGTTCATCGACCTCGGCGCGTGGAGTTCGTCGCCGCAATTGCATAACGCGCTGCATCTGAATCTGCTGTTCGTGATCGGCGTGGCGCTCGCGTTCGTTCTGCAATGGGGCTTGCGAAATACGCGTTGGGGCATGGTGCTGCGGCTCGTCGGCGATCACGCGGAAACGGCGCGGGCGATGGGTTATCCGCTCACGCGTGTGCGTATTGCGGCGACTGCGGTGGGCGGGTTATTTGCGGGCGTCGGCGGTGCGTATCTGTCGCTGGTATATCCCGGCAGTTGGAATGAGGGGCTTTCCAGCGGGCAAGGGCTGATGGCGGTTGCGCTGGTGATCTTCGCGCGCTGGCAGCCATTGCGCTGTCTGTGGGCCGCCTTGCTGTTCGGCGCGGCGGGCGCGCTCGGTCCGGCGTTGCAGGCGATTGGCGTGACGAGTGGCTACTACCTCTACAACGCCGCGCCGTATGTGCTCACGCTCGTGATCATGATCATCAATTGCCGTCCGGACCGCACGTTGGCGGGCGCGCCTGGCGAGCTGAGCCTGACGCGTTGACACGCTCGCCCATTCGCGGACCTTGCCGATATTCAGGAACCCAAACCAGGACACCCAGACCATGACCCGATTCATCGAAGCGAGACCCTACCCGTGGCCTTACGACGGCAATCTGCGCCCTGAGAACACCGCGCTCGTGATCATCGACATGCAGACGGATTTCTGCGGCCACGGCGGCTATGTCGACAAGATGGGCTACGACCTCTCGCTCACGCGCGCGCCGATCGAGCCGATCAAACGCGTGCTGAAGGTCATGCGCGAACAGGGCTTCACGATCATTCACACGCGCGAAGGCCACCGTCCCGACCTCTCCGATTTGCCGGCTAACAAGCGCTGGCGCAGCCGCCGCGCGGGCACCCCCGGCGTGGGCATCGGCGACGATGGTCCGTGCGGCAAGATCCTCGTGCGTGGTGAACCGGGCTGGGACATCATCGACGAACTGAAGCCGCTGGCGGGCGAGATCGTGATCGACAAGCCCGGCAAAGGCTCGTTCTGCGCGACCGATCTCGAACTGATCCTGCGCACGCGCGGTATCGAGAATCTGATTCTCACCGGCATCACGACCGATGTCTGCGTGCACACGACCATGCGCGAAGCCAACGACCGCGGCTTCGAATGCACGGTGCTCGCTGACTGCTGCGGCGCAACTGACAAAGGCAATCACGACGCCGCCTTGCACATGATCACGATGCAAGGCGGCGTGTTCGGCACGGTGTCGGACTCCGGCGCTTTGCTGCTAACGCTAGGTGGATGATCATGTCGACCGTACGGCAAGCTCTCGGTGTGGAAGTGATGCATGCGAGCAAATCGTTCGGCGCGTTTCGCGCGCTGGACGATGTCTCGATCAAGGTGAAGGCCGGCACGATCCACGCGCTGCTCGGCGAAAACGGCGCGGGCAAGAGCACGCTCGTGAAGGGGCTGGTCGGCTACGGCGTGCTCGACGACGGACAGATCGCCGCCGACGGCCGCGAGGTGCACATCCATTCGCCGCGCGACGCGCAAGCGCTCGGTATTGGCATGGTCTATCAGCATTTCACGCTGGCGTCGGGCTTGTCTGTCGAAGAAAATCTGCTGCTCGCGCGCGGGCAGATGCCGTGGAAAATCGACTGGAAAGCGGAACGCGCCGCGTTAGTGGCGTTCATGCAGCGCATGCCGTTCCGCCTGCCGCTCGATGCGCCGGTCGCGGCGCTTGCCGCGGGTGAAAAGCAGAAGCTCGAAATCCTCAAGCAACTCTACTTGCAACAGCGCTTCCTGATACTCGACGAACCAACGTCTGTGCTGACGCCGCAGGAAGCCGACGAAGTGCTCGGCCTGATGCGCGACCTGACCACGCGCGGCGAGCTGACCGTGTTGATGATCACGCACAAGTTCCGCGAAGTGATGGCCTACGCGGACGACGTCACCGTGTTGCGCAAGGGGCGCCAGGTCGGCACCAGCGCGGTGGCGAACACGAGTCGCGATGAACTCGCCGCATGGATGATGGGCACAGTGGCAGCGAGCGATGCGCCGGTCATGGCCGCGGCGACAGAGGAACGTGTCCCGCGCAAACCGCTCGATGAATCGGCTCAAGTGCGTCTTGCACTACGCGACGTATCCGTGGAAGACGATCGCGGTCACACGGCGGTGAAGCACGCGACGCTGTCCGTGCGCGCGGGCGAAATTCTTGGGCTCGCGGGCGTCTCCGGTAACGGTCAGAAGGAACTCGTGGAGGCGCTAGTCGGCCAGCGTCGCGTGAAGACCGGCGACATGCAGGTCGCCGGCAAGCCGTACCAGGCGACCCGCGAGCAGATGACGCAACGGCGCGTCTTCGCGATCCCCGAAGAGCCGCTAAAAAACGCCTGCGTCGGGGGCATGAGCGTGGCGCAGAATCTCGCGCTGCGCGACTTCGACCGCGAGCCGTTGCGGCGCGGCGGCTGGTGGCTCGATCGCCGTGCCATGCGCGAGCGCGCCGTGCAATTGATCGGCGAATTCAATGTGCGGCCGCCCGTACCCGAGCGCGCGATCGGCACGCTGTCGGGCGGCAATGTGCAGCGTGCCGTGCTGGCGCGCGAACTCGGGCAACCGGTGGATGTGCTGATCGTCGCGAATCCGGTGTTCGGTCTCGACTTCGCATCCGTGGCCGATATCCATGCGCGTCTGATGGCCGCGCGCGACGCGGGCGCGGCCGTGCTGCTGGTCAGCGAAGACCTCGACGAACTGCTCGAACTCGCGGACCGCATCATGGTGATCGCCGAGGGCGAACTGGTGTACGAAACCCCGGCGGCACGCGCGGATCGCACCGTGCTCGGCCAGCATATGGCCGGCCACGGCGACACGCCCACGCAACCCGCCGTGCCCGCCGAAAAACTCAGGGAAGCCATCGGATGACATCGACTAACACGCTGACCATCGACGCCCAACCCGGCCCGTTCAGCTTCGACTCCGCGAAAACCGCGCTGATCGTGATCGACATGCAGCGCGATTTCATCGAGCCGGGCGGCTTCGGCGAATCGCTCGGCAACGACGTCTCGCTGCTCGCGGACATCGTGCCGACCGTGGCCGCGTTACTGGCTTTTGCACGCAAGCAGGGATGGTTCGTCGTGCATACACGTGAATCGCATGCTCCGGATCTGTCCGACTGTCCGCCGGCCAAACGTCTGCGCGGCGCGCCGAATGCGCGCATCGGCGACGCCGGGCCGATGGGCCGCATCCTGATTCGCGGCGAACCCGGCAATGCGATCATCGAACCGCTCGCGCCGCTGGCCGGCGAACTGGTGATCGACAAACCCGGCAAAGGCGCGTTCTATGCGACCCGCCTCGGCGAGGAACTCGCCATACGCGGTGTCACACATCTGGTGTTCGCCGGCGTGACCACCGAAGTGTGCGTGCAAACGTCGATGCGCGAAGCCAACGACCGCGGCTACGACAGCCTGCTGATCGAAGACGCCACCGCGAGCTATTTCCCCGCCTTCAAACAGGCGACGCTCGACTTGGTGCGTTCGCAAGGCGGCATTGTCGGCTGGACCGCGCCTTTTTCTTCATTGATCGAAATCGACGAGACGACCCGAGCATGGAAGTAAATCAGCCCGAAATCGTGGCACAGGTGCACGCGGCGTTCATCGAATACGAGCGCGCGCTGGTCGATAATGACGTCGCGGCGATGAACGCGCTGTTCTGGCACACGCCGGAAACGGTGCGCTACGGCATCGCCGAAATTCAGCATGGCGGCGAGGCGATCCGCGCGTGGCGCGAGCGCTGCGAGCCGGTGCCGAAGTCGCGCAAGCTGAATCGAACCGTGGTGACGACCTTCGGCACGGACTTCGCCACCGTGAGCACCGAGTTCACTAGCGACACCACGCCTCTGCTTGGCCGCCAGATGCAGACCTGGGCGAGACTCAATCCCGATGAAGGCTGGAAAATCGTCGCCGCGCACGTGAGTCTCATCCATTCGCCCGCCAGCCCATGAAACACCGATAATAAGAAAAAAGGGACCCTGGCATCATGAACGACGACCCGACGAATCTGCTGGAGACGCCCGCTGCATCCGGCATGCTGGAGACGCCTGCCGCGCCGGCCGCGGCGAATCCGCTTGCCGAGCAGGTGTACCAGCAGCTCAAGACCGATATCTTCAGCTTTCGCCTGTTTCCCGGCGACCGCTTTTCCGAAAACGGCATCGCGCAGCACTACGGCGTGTCACGCACGCCGATGCGCGACGGCCTGTTCCGTCTGCAACGCGAAGGCTATCTGGAAGTCGGCTTCCGGCGCGGCTGGAAAGTGGCGCCGATCAACTTCGATCAACTCGATCAGCTCTACGATTTGCGCATCGTGCTGGAAGTCGCGGCGGTGGAGCGGGTGGGCGCGGGTGGTGACGTCGCGCATGCGGCCGTCGAGGCATTGAAGGCGGTCTGGTGCGTGGCTCCCGAACTGCGCGAGAGCGATCCGGTGAAAATGTTCGGCATGGACGAAAACTTTCACCGGCAACTCGTCGCCGCCACCGGCAACGCGGAAATGCTGCGCGTGCATAACGAAGTGACCGAGCGCATCCGCATCGTGCGGCGGCTCGATTTTCTGAAACCGCACCGCACCAGCGCGACTTACGACGAGCACTCCACCATGCTCAACCTGATCGAACGCAACCGCCTGACTGAGGCGATCATTCTGCTGCGCGCGCATATCACGCAGAGCAAGCTGGAAGTGCGCAAGATCACACTGTCGATGCTCGCCGCGGCGCGCGATAGCAAGCTGCCGTTCGTTTCCTGAGCGGCAGCTTGTCGAGCTTTCACCGGCAAGCCAGGCTCAGTCGTAAGAAAACGCACCGCCGAATTTGTCGATGCGTTCGAGCGCCATACCCGAGCCGCGCACCACGCAAGTAAGCGGCGCTTCGGCGACGAACACCGGCAAGCCGGTTTCCTCGGCGAGCAGGCGGTCGAGGTCGCGCAGCAGCGCACCGCCGCCTGCCAGCATGATGCCGCGCTCGGCGATGTCGGCGCCCAGTTCCGGCGGCGTCTGTTCCAGCGCGATCTTCACGGCCGAGACGATCTGGTTGAGCGGATCGGTCAGCGCTTCGAGAATCTCGTTGCTGGACACCGTGAAGCTGCGCGGAATGCCTTCGGACATATTGCGGCCTTTGACTTCCATCTCCTTGACCTCGGAGCCCGGAAACGCGGAGCCGATTTCCTTCTTGATCGCTTCGGCCGTTTGCTCGCCGATCAGCATGCCGTAGTTGCGGCGAATATAGTTGACGATGGCGTCGTCGAACTTGTCGCCGCCCACGCGCACCGAGCCTTTATAAACGATGCCGCCGAGCGAGATCACGCCCACTTCGGTCGTGCCGCCGCCGATATCGACCACCATCGAGCCGGTCGGGTCCGACACCGGCAAGCCCGCGCCGGTGGCCGCGGCCATCGGCTCCTCGATCAGATAGACCTGCGAGGCGCCCGCGCTGTGCGCGGCCTCCTTGATCGCGCGCCGCTCCACCTGGGTGGACCCGCACGGCACGCAGATGATGATGCGCGGCGACGGCGCGAACATTCGCGACTCGTGCGCCATCTGGATGAAGCGCTTGATCATCTGCTGGGTGATGTTGAAGTCGGCGATCACGCCGTCCTTCATCGGGCGGATCGCCTCGATATTGCCCGGCACCTTGCCGAGCATCTGTTTTGCTTCCTTGCCGACGGCCAGAATGATTTTCTTGCCATTCGGGCCGCCTTCCTGACGAATCGACACCACCGAGGGTTCGTCCAGCACGATGCCCTTGCCACGCATGTAAATCAGGGTGTTCGACGTGCCGAGGTCGATGGCCAGGTCATTGGAAAAATAGCCGCGCAGAAAACCGAACATGCAAATTCCTGTCTCTCGGAAGTCGGGCGCAAAGCGCCGCTTGGAGTGCCGCCCGAAGGCGGCAGGCGACCAGTTGACGGTCGGGAGAGACGCAAGAATAACAGTTTCGGGTCCGCGGGCTGTCTAGCGGTTGCGATTGCGGCGCCTTGCGGGCCGCTTACTGCGCGTTGGCAAGCTCCGGATCGATATAGGCGCTCACGTTCTGCGACTGTTTGTACACGGCGTTGCGCACGTTGAACTTGTCGGCGTTCGCGCTCGAACCGTACACGGAGTCGAGTCCGTCGCCTTTGGTGAAGGCCTTTTTCGCCGCCGCGGCGTCGAGCAGGTGCGTGCCTTTCAGCAAGGGCAAGTACTGCGCCGGCGTGAGGCCGACCCGTGCGGACATGATCTTGACCGCGTCCGGCTGCGTCTTCGGATCGTTGATATAGGCCACGCAGCGATACCAGACCTTGATCACCTTGGCCCAGTCGGCCTTGCGCGATTGCAGGCTGACGGGGTTGACCGTGATCGCGTCGTAGATCAGGCCGGGGGCGTCGGCGGAGGTGAAGATGGGCCGCGAGCCGGGCACGCGTTTGAGCGCTTCGCCCGCGTTCGGTTGCCAGGCGCCGACCGCGGCGACGTCGCCGGATGAGGCGAGCACTTGCGGCAATTCGTTGGTCTTCGCATTGACGAGCGTGAGGTCCGATTCCTTCAGCGCATGTTTTTCGAGCGCGGTGTCGAGCAGCAGGTGATCGACGAGACCCATTTCCACGCCGACCTTCTTGCCCTTCAATCCTTCCACCGTGCGCACCGGCGGCTTGGCGACGATCATGTCGTTGCCGCTCGAATAGTCGGTGAGCAGGATCATCACGTTTTTCGCGCCGCTTGCGCCCGTCACGAGCGCGTCGCCGTTGGTCGCGCCGACCGCGTCGAGCTTGCCGGCGGAAAATGCATCGAGCGACGCTGAGTAGTCGAACCATTGAAAATTGACGTCCACGCCCGCTTCCTTGAACCAGCCTTTTTCGATGGCGATCTGGAAAGCGACGAAGCCGGGCCAGTCGCTATAGCCGATGGCGAGCGGTGCGGCCGCGGCTTGCGCCGGGCTGGCGGCAGGGCCCGCGGCAAGACCGATAGCGAGTGCGGCGGCGGCCACAGCGAGCGCGCCACGCGTGCGCAGGGCCGAGGCGAAGCGGGCAGGCGAGGCGATTGATACACGGGGAGTGCGAGACGTCAGGACAGATGCGAAGCGTTTCATCGTTTTCTCCAGGAGACCGGTCAATTGCGATTGTTGAGTTGGATCGCGCGGCGACTGCGCGATGAAACAACATGACCGGTTCCCGCGAGAGAACAACGACGCGGAAACTGCGGGAGACAAACACCGGCCACGGAGAGGCACGATAGACATTGCTATCGCCAATCTCCCGGGCTTTTGTCCCGCCGTGTAGTGCGGCCGCCAGTACGTGCCTGCAATCGGATTGCAAGCGAACCGGTCGGCGCACCGGGCTGCTCTCGGACCAGACATTCTCGCGAACCGGAACCCTAGCATCCCTAAGATGCGACGCTGCCGCACCTCTCGGTGAATCATCTAGCGAGAAATATGCCAGCGGGTTGCGCGGTTGAGATTACGGCAACGGTTCAACTTCGGCTCCGCGTGAGCGAAGTCAATCCAGCGCCGCGAACCGTTGATGCACGTAAGCGAGAAACTGCTCCAGCCGTTCCTCGATCGATGCCGCGAGGCTCACCTGTTTGATGCGGCGATCCTCGGCGGAACTCGTTTCCAGCAGCCAGCCGCCGTCGATCAACTCCTGCACGTACCGCACGGCGGTGCGGCGGCTCACGCCCGGCATGAATTCGTAGAGCGCTGTCTTGGCGAAATGATCGCCCTGATCCACCCACATGCGGCAGAACAGGTCGCTGTAGTTCAGGTCGTTCAGGCCGAGATCGCCGAAATGCGCCGACCACTGCCAGTCCATGTCGAGAATGGCGCGCGCGACGGCTTGCCCCTTGGCCCGCGCAATTTTCTTCTTCATCGATTCACCACGAGGAGGAGGGCTGCACAGTTTAAGTGCTAATCGAGCCGGAAATCGGGCGCGCGAAAATATTCCACGGCCACGCAAGGATAGTTTATTGACTCGCGCTTTTCATGCGTACTATTGCATGCAAATTTGCATGTAAATGGAGAGGCGATGAAACTCGAATTGTTCAAGACGTTCTGGGGATTCGACGGCGGCCCGCGCGATGCCGCGCCGCTCGTGCGGGCGGCCGGCTTCGACGGCATCGAAGCGCCGGTGCCGTCCGGCGGCGCAGCGCGCGATGCTTTTGCGCAGGCCATTGCCGACGAGCGCCTGGGTTTCATCGCGGAGATCACGACGGCCGGCAGCTATGTGCCGGAACGTTCCGCGACGCCTGCCGATCATCTGCGAGACTTCGAGGAGAAAATCGTCTGGGGCAAGCCGCTCGAACCGCGCTTCTTCAACGTCATGGCCGGTTGCGATGCGTGGCCGGCGGCGACCCAGCTGGACTTCTTCGCGCGCGCGGTGGAGATCGCGGCGAAACACGATGTGACGTGCAGCTTCGAAACGCACCGTGGGCGCTCGTTCTATAACCCCTGGATCACTCGCGACGTCGCGCGCGCCGTGCCCGCGCTCAAGCTAACCTGCGACTTCAGCCATTGGGTGTCGGTGTGCGAGCGGCTGCTCGACAGCGAGTGGGACACGATCCTCGAACTGGCGCCGCATGCGCATCATTTGCATGGCCGTATCGGCTATCCGCAAGGTCCGCAGGTGCCGCATCCGGCGGCGCCCGAGTATGCGGACTGCCTCGCTTCGCATCAGCGGATCTGGGAAGCGCTGTGGAGCGCGCAGATCGAGCAGGGCTACACCGTCACGACGATGACGCCGGAGTTCGGCCCCGACGGTTATCTGCATACGCTGCCGTTTACGAACGCGCCGGTGGCCGATCTGTGGGAGATCAATACATGGATGGGGCGCGAGGAACGGCGCCATCTGGCTGCGTTCCTTGCCGAGCGCGAAGGAGGCGGCGGGCGAAAAGAGCAGACGCAATCTCAAACCAGCGCGCAGCTTGTCTAGGCACATCTCATGAACCCAACCCATACGGGCTTTCAGCAACTACCCATTGTCGACGTGAGCGGCCTGTTCAGCGACGACGCCAGCCGGCGGCTCGCCACCGCGCGCGCACTCGATCGCGCGGCACGCGAGGCCGGCTTTTTCTATGTCACCGGTCACCAGGTGTCGCGCGCGCAGCAAAGCGCGTTGATCGAGCAGGCCAGGCGCTTCTTCGCTGCCGAACATGAATGGAAGATGCGCTACTACATCGGCAAGTCGACGGCGCATCGCGGCTATGTGCCCGAAGGCGAGGAAGTCTTCGCGGGCGGCAAGCGCGACAGGAAGGAAGCCTTCGACACCGGCCGCGAACTGCCCGCCGACGACCCCGACGTGCGCGCCGGCACACCGATGCTGGGCCCGAATACCTGGCCGGAACAAGCGGGTTTTCGCGAAGCGGTGAGCGGCTACTACGAAGCGACGTTCGAACTCGGCCGCGCCCTGTTTCGCGGCTTCTCGCTCGCGCTCGGCTTGCCCGAACAGCATTTCGACCGGTATCTGCGCAAGCCGCCGAGCCAGTTGCGGCTGATCCACTATCCGCTCGATCCGTCGGCGGAAGACCGGCCTGGCATCGGCGCGCATACCGACTACGAGTGCTTCACGATCCTGCTGCCGACCGCGCCCGGACTCGAAGTGATGAACGGCGAGGGCGAGTGGATCGATGCGCCGCCGGTCGAGAACGCGTTTGTCGTGAACATCGGCGACATGCTGGAAGTGTGGACGGGCGGGACGTATATCGCGACGTCGCATCGCGTGCGCAAGGTGCGGGAGGAGCGCTACTCGTTCCCGCTCTTTTTCGCCTGCGACTATCACACGGTGGTCGCGCCGCTGCCGCCATTCGCGACGCCCGAAGCGGTGGCGAAATACCCGCCCGTGTCGGCGGGCGACCATCTGTTCGCGCAGACAGCGCAGAGTTTTACCTATCTGAAGGAACGTCTCGAACGCGGAGAACTACAGTTGCCCGATGGTTCGAAAGCGTTGTCGAGCTTCGGCCAACAGGCGCGCTATGCGAGCGCGGATCTGAACACTTAAGGCTGAGTTAAAACGTGCCGAGATCCAATGGCGAATGCCTGGATGCGTAGCATCACGACAACACGCCGCTTCAGTTACGAGCGGCGCTGTTGCTTTTGCAGCTCGATGAAACGTGCCGACATCAAGGTGTAAAGCGCGCGTCGGATAGCGGCAAGCGTCGGCATGGTCGTGTCAGGAAGGGAGTGGATGTGGCGCATTGATACGCACACACCATGCCATCGTTCAGAGCCATATCCGGCGTCGCGCGGGCCCGCGGCGAGCCCAATCGTGGTGCCCGGCGCATCCAACTGGTGCGGATTCACAAACGGCGCTGGTGCGTGCGCGATCGGCCCACACCTACCTGCCTGCCGCGGGCATCGCATCCAATCCCTTGCCACGCCACACTTGCCGCATCCTCGATACAACGCTGGCACGCAACTCGCTTAGCTACGCAGCGAGAGGTGCGAAGTAATTTGCATCATCTTCAGGATCGCTAGGGTTCCGGTCGTGTGCAGGTCAATGCGCACGATGTCTGGTCCGAGAGCAATCCGGTCTTGCCGTTCACCTTCTTTCAAGGCGCCGGCGAGGCTCCACGGAGGGATAAAAGCCCGGGAGGTCGCGATGTCGGTCAATCGCCCTCTCATGCTTATTCCCAACCGATACCTGGAGCCTCCATGTCGACGCAATCCCCTGTCGATCTCGCACCGATCCCGCACGTGGCATGGGAAACGGTGATTCCCGCCGGCACGCACTGGTCCGGCGTGCTGCGCCGTGGCATGGCGTTGCGCGTCGTCGATAGCGAAGGCGGCGCGAATCTGGCCGCCGTGTTCTACCGGCACGACGAACCGCTCGAACGCTACAACATGGCCGATACGCTGAAGGCGCAGCACACCGCGCATCTGACGCGCGGCCACGTGCTCTATTCGGACATGGGCCGCGTGCTGGCCTCGATCACCGCCGATACGCTCGGCTGGCACGATCCGCTCGGCGGCGTCGGCGACGCGGAATTGTCCGCCGCGAAATACGGCGAGGCGCGTTACCAGCAGCACCGCAATGCAATGATCCGCAACGGCCGCGACAGTCTGCTGCTCGAACTGGCGAAGCACGGACTCGGCACACGCGACCTCGTCGCCAATATCAACTTCTTCAGCAAACTCGCGATCGGCGAGGACGGCGCGCTCAGCTTCGTAGCGAGTCATTCGCCGGCCGGCGCCGCGTTCGATCTGCGTTTCGAAATGGACACGCTCGCCGTGTTTTCGACCGCACCGCATCCGCTCGACCCTTCATCCGAATACAAGCCGAGGCCCGTCAAGCTGATCGCGTACCGCGCGTATTCAGCCGACGCCTGCGTGCCGGCCGACGATCCCTGCCGTTGCTCGTGCCCGGAGAACGGGCGCGGCTTCGTCAACACCGACCGTCTGTTCGTTTAAGGAGACCCGCGATGCCTATTATCGAAAGCAAGCTCGAACTCCGTCATGCGGTCTACGACCTCACGCTGCCTTCGGGCGAGCCGTGGCTGCACGAAGTCAAACGCGGCCAGGTGTTCCGCATTCTCGACCTGGAAGGCAATCAGGCCGTGGACACGCTGTTCTATAACAGCGCCGATCCGCTCGAACGCTATAGCGCGCAGGACACGATCCGCGCGCAACGCAATCTCTATCTGTCCGCCGGCAGCGTGCTCATGTCGAACCTCGGCAAGCCGATGCTGAGCATCGTCGCCGACACGTGCGGCCGTCATGACACGCTCGGCGGTGCTTGCGCGGCCGAGAGCAATACCGTGCGTTACGCGCTCGACAAGCGTCATATGCATAGCTGCCGCGACAGCTTCCTGCATGCGATCACGCATTGCACGTGCGGCGTGGGCACGCAGCTCGGCAAGCGCGACATCGTCAGCAACATCAACTTCTTCATGAACGTGCCGGTGACGCCGCTCGGCAAACTGACGTTCGAAGACGGTATCTCCGCGCCGGGCAAATATGTCGAAATGCGCGCCGAAATGGATGTCACGGTGCTCATCTCGAACTGCCCGCAGTTGAATAATCCGTGCAACGGCTTCAACCCGACGCCCGTGCGACTGACGATCTGGGATGCCCAATGAGATTCCACAAAGTCCTGATTGCCAATCGCGGCGAGATTGCCTGCCGCGTGATTCGCACGCTCAAGCGGCTGGGCATCGCGTCGGTCGCGGTCTATTCCGAAGCCGATCGCCATGCCATGCATGTGATGCTCGCCGACGAAGCCGTGTGCATCGGTCCGGCGCTCGCGGCGCAGAGTTATCTGAACAGCGCGGCAATTCTCGAAGCGGCGCGTGCAAGCGGCGCCGACGCTGTGCATCCCGGCTACGGCTTTCTGTCCGAGAACGCCGCCTTCGCGCAAGCTTGCGACGACGCCGGGATCCGCTTCATCGGCCCGACGCCGCAGCAGATGCGCGAGTTCGGCCTGAAGCATACTGCGCGCGAAATCGCTCAAGCCAACGACGTTGCCTTGCTGCCGGGCACAGGCTTGCTGCCCGACGTGAGTGCGGCGTTGCGCGAGGCGGAGTCGATCGGCTATCCGGTGATGCTGAAAAGCACCGCGGGCGGCGGTGGCATCGGCATGTCGCTGTGCCGCGACGCCGCGCAACTGGAGAGCGTGTTTGCGTCGGTCGCGCGGCTCGGCGCAGCGAACTTTGCCAATGCGGGTGTGTACGTCGAGAAGTTCGTGGAAAACGCTCGTCATATCGAAGTGCAGATTTTCGGCGACGGCAAAGGCGGCGTGATCTCGCTCGGCGAACGCGATTGTTCGGTGCAGCGGCGCAACCAGAAGGTGATCGAGGAGACGCCCGCGCCTAGCCTCACGCACGCGGAACGCAGCGCGCTGCATGCGAGCGCCGTGCGTCTCGCTCAAGCGGTGATGTACAAATCAGCGGGCACCGTGGAGTTCGTTTTCGATGCCGACACGCGCCGCTTCTATTTCCTCGAAGTGAACACGCGATTGCAGGTCGAGCACTGCGTGACGGAAGAAGTCACGGGTATCGATCTGGTCGAGTGGATGATCCGCGAAGCCGAGGGCGAACTTGCGCCGCTCGATACGCTGGCGCCCGTGCCGCAAGGTGCGAGCATTCAGGTGCGGCTGTACGCGGAAGACCCGCACAAACAGTTTCAACCGAGTGCAGGCGTGCTGACGCATGTCGCGTTCGCCGTCGACGCGCGAGTCGACACGTGGGTCGATTCGGGCACGGAAGTCAGTGCGTTCTACGATCCATTGCTCGCCAAGCTGATCGTCAAAGGCGAGACGCGCGAGGCTGCGCTGACCGCGCTGCGTGCCGCGCTGGAGCAAACGCAGTTGTACGGCATCGAAACCAATCTCGACTATCTGCGCGCCATTGCCGGATCGGTGACGTTTGCGCGCGGTGAGCAGACCACCGCGTTCCTGTCGCGCTTCATGTTCGCGCCGCATACGATCGACGTGCTCGACGGCGGCGTGCAAACCACCGTGCAGCAGACGCCCGGACGAACCGGCTACTGGGACATCGGCGTGCCGCCGTCGGGTCCGATGGACGATCTGTCGTTCCGCCTCGCCAACGAACTGCTCGGCAATCCCGCCGACGCCGCGGGGCTCGAATGCGCGATGGTCGGCGCCACGCTGCGCTTCAATACCGCGACGCTTTTCGTGCTCGGCGGCGCGCCGCTCGCCGCCACGCTCGACGGCGCGCCGGTCGCGCTCTGGCAAGTCACGCGCGCGCCGGCGGGTGCCGTGCTCAAGCTCGGTGGCGTAACAGGCGCCGGCATGCGCGCATGTCTCGCGCTGAAGGGCGGCCTGCAGGTGCCGGACTATCTGGGCAGCAAGGCGACCTTCACGCTCGGGCAGTTTGGCGGCCACGCAGGTCGCGCTTTGCGCAAGGGCGACGTGCTGCATCTCGCCGATGGCGCGGATCGCGGTGAAGCGGGCGCGCAACTGGACGCGACGCGCGTGCCGGTGCTGACGCACGACTGGACGCTCGGCGTGCTCGACGGCCCGCATGGCGCGCCCGATTTCTTCACGCCCGACGACATCGCGATGCTCTACGGCACGCGCTGGACGGTGCACTACAACTCCAGCCGCACAGGTGTGCGCCTGATCGGCCCCAAACCGCAATGGGCTCGTACGGATGGCGGCGAGGCGGGGCTGCATCCGTCGAATATTCACGACAACGCGTATGCGGTCGGTGCGGTGGACTTCACCGGCGATATGCCCGTAATTCTCGGTCCAGACGGTCCGAGCCTCGGCGGCTTCGTGTGTCCGGTCACGGTGGTGGGCGAGGAGTTGTGGAAGCTCGGTCAACTGCGTCCGGGCGATACGGTGCGCTTCGAACGGGTGCCGGTCAAAGCGGCGCAACGCGTGACACAGGCGAGCGAAGCGGCTCACGATTGCATCCTCTACCGCGACCCGACGGCGGGCGAGGGCACTGGCGTGGTCTATCGCCGCTCCGGCGATCAGAATGTGCTGATCGAATACGGTCCGCTCGTGCTCGACCTGAACCTGCGCTTTCGCGTGCATGCGTTGATGAACTGGCTCGACGCGCACCGCTTGCCGGGCATCATCGATCTGACGCCGGGCATCCGTTCGCTGCAGGTGCATTTCGACCACCGCGTGCTGTCGCACGACACGTTGCTCGCGCATCTGCAGCAAGCCGAGCGCGAACTGCCCGCCGTGGACGCGATGCGCGTGCCGAACCGCATTGTGCATTTGCCGCTCTCATGGGACGACCCGTCGACGCGGATCGCGATCGAACGCTACATGCAATCCGTACGTCCCGACGCGCCGTGGTGCCCGAGCAATATCGAGTTCATTCGCCGCATCAACGGACTGCATGGTATCGACGACGTAAAGCGCATCGTGTTCGACGCACGCTACCTCGTCATGGGTCTCGGCGACGTCTATCTCGGCGCGCCGGTCGCGACGCCGCTCGATCCGCGTCACCGGCTCGTCACCACCAAGTACAACCCGGCGCGCACGTGGACGCCGGAGAACGCGGTGGGCATCGGCGGTGCGTATCTGTGCGTGTATGGCATGGAAGGTCCGGGCGGTTATCAGTTCGTCGGCCGCACCGTGCAGATGTGGAACCGCTATCGCACCACGCGCGAGTTCGAAGCGGGCAAGCCGTGGCTGCTGCGCTTCTTCGATGAGATCCGTTTCTACGAAGTGAGTGAGGCCGAACTGGCCGAACTGCGCACGGATTTCATCGCGGGCCGCGCGAGTCTGAAGATCGAGGAGTCCGTGTTCGACCTCGGCGCATACAACCGTTTCCTGAAGGACGAAGCCGAGTCGATCGCCGCGTTCAAAAGCACGCAGCAAGCCGCCTTCGATGCGGAACGCGAGCGCTGGGATGCGGCCGGACATGCCGATTACGTCGGCGAATCGGATGGCGATGCGGCGCATGCCGGCAACATGACGAACGACGCGCTTGCGGCCGGCCAGCAAGGCATTGTCGCCGACGTGTCGGGCAGCGTGTGGAAGCTGCTCGTCAAGGCCGGCGAACGGGTCGCCGACGGCCAGGTGGTGGCGATTGTCGAGTCGATGAAGATGGAAATCTCCGTCACCGCGAGCGGCGACGGCGTGATCGAAACGATCGACTGCGCGGAAGGCGCGGCGGTCGTCGCGGGTCAACGATTGATGGTGATGCGCGCCGGCATTGCAGCCGACGCCACCGAGGAGGCTACGTGCAAATGAAATCCCACGACGATCTGTTCCAGTCGATGTCGATCGAAGCGCTGCGGGCGCGCTATCGCGCCGGCAGCCTCACGCCGGCGCAACTGGTGGAAGCCATCGCCGCGCGGACTTCGGGCGACGATCCGCATCACGCATGGATCCGCCCGTTGAGCCGCAACGAGATGATGCGTTACGCCGACGCGCTCGAAGGCCGCGACATCGACGCATTGCCGCTCTACGGCGTGCCGTTCGCCATCAAGGATAATATCGACCTGGCCGGCATTCCGACCACCGCCGCGTGCCCCGCTTATGCGTACACGCCCACGGTTAGCGCGCCGGTGGTCGCGCGCCTGATCGCAGCCGGCGCGATTCCGATCGGCAAGACCAATCTCGACCAGTTCGCCACGGGGTTGTCCGGCCAGCGCTCGCCGCACGGTGCGTGCCGCAACGCGCTCGATCCGCGCTATGCATCGGGCGGCTCGAGCTCCGGTTCGGCGGTATCGGTCGCGCTCGGGCTGGCGGCGTTTTCGCTGGGCACCGACACGGCCGGCTCGGGACGCGTGCCGGCGGCATTCCACGGCCTGTTCGGACTGAAGCCGACCAAGGGCGTGCTGAGCACGCTCGGCGTGGTGCCGGCGTGCAAATCGCTCGACTGCGTGTCGATTTTCGCGCACTCGGCGGACGACGCGCAGCGCGTGTTCGACGCCGCGCGCGGTGTCGCGCCAAGTGATCCGTATGCGCGCGAATTCCAGCCGCCGCCGGGCGCCGCCCAACCTGACGCGCAACCGTCGCTGCGCGGTGTGCGCTTCGGCGTGCCGCGCGCGGACCAGCTCGAATTTTTCGGCGACACCTCGTACGCGCACGCATTCGATGCCGCGCTCACGCGTTTGCGAGCCGCCCGCGCCGAATTGGTCGAGATCGACTTCGAGCCGTTCCTCGCCACCGCGCGGCTGCTTTATGAAGGACCGTGGGTCGCCGAGCGGCTCGCGGCGATCCGCGAGTTCGCCGACGCGCAGCCGGATGCGCTGCATCCGGTGATCCGCGAGATCATCGGCGGCGCGGCGCGCTGGAGCGCGGCCGATGCGTTCGCCGCGTTCGACCGCCTCGCGTTCCTGCGCATGCAAGCGGCGCAAGTCTGGCAGCGGATCGACGCCATCGTTACGCCGACTTCGGCGACGACCGCCACCGTCGACGAACTGGAAGCGGACCCGATCCGCGTGAACTCGCGCTTCGGCTACTACACGAACTTCGTCAACCTGCTCGACCTGTCGGCGCTGGCGGTGCCGGCCGGCGTCTGCACGGTCGGCCGGCATGCGGGCTTGCCGTTCGGCGTGAGCTTCGTCGCGCGTGCCCACGAAGACATCGTGCTGCTCGATCTGGCGCGCGCGTGGCTCGACGAAACGACCGCCGCTCCAGGGTCCATATACGACGCAACCACAGTCCGCCCCGGAGAATCCCATGACCGTCATTGACAGAACCGAATGGTTCGCGGTGCGCCGCGAACTCTCTGCGCGCGGCAAATGGCTGTTAGGGGCGGGCTCGTTCCTGTTGCCGCTGCTGGTCTGGTGTCTGGTCAGCTATGTGCCGTTCATCTGGCATCCGCAGGTGCTGATCGAGACGCCGGGCAGCGTCGACTATTTCCAGCCGGGCATGCGTGTCGACAAGGACGTGTTCGCCGACGAACTTGCCCATGCGCGCGACGCCCATGCTGCCTTGCCGGCCGGCGAACCGGTCAACCCGGTGTATTTGCCCGCGCCCCATGAAGTGCTGCGCGCGTTCTATACCGCGTTCACCACGCCGCCCGCATCACGCGACGGCGTCTGGCTGCATCAGAGTCTCTGGCACAGCATTCAGGTGATCTTCTGGGGCTTCGTGCTGTCGTCGGTGATCGGCGTGCCGATCGGCATCGTATGCGGCACGTACAGCGCGATCGCGCGCTTGCAGGAGCCGTTCTTCGAGTTCTTTCGCTACTTGCCCGCGCCCGCGTTCGGCGCGTTGATGGTGGCGATTCTCGGCATTTACGACGGCCCGAAGATCGCGATCATCATGATCGGCACACTGTTCCAGCAGGTGCTGATCGTGGCCAACACCACCCGCAAGCTCGAATACGGCCTGTTCGAAGCCGCCATGACGCTCGGCACCAGGAAGTTCAAGCTGCTCACGCACGTGGTGATCCCCGGCATCCTGCCCGACCTGTACCGCGACCAGCGCATTCTGCTCGGCTGGGCGTGGACCTATCTGATCGTGGCGGAACTGGTTGGGACCAGCTCCGGCATCACCTGGTACATCACGCAGCAGGCGCGCTACCAGCATTTCGACAACGTCTATGCGGCGATCATGATGATCGGCATCATCGGCCTGGGCACCGATCTCGTGCTGGCCTTTCTCGGCCGCAAGCTGTTTCCGTGGGACCGCACGCTCAAGGCGTAGCGGACGGTTTCGTGACACGGCTTATCGCATGCACCGCAGCGCATTCAAAGGATTCCATCATGTTAAATCCGCAACCCGTTCCGTCGTACCTGATCCAGTCCGAAGCGGTACGCGAGCGTTTCGACCGCCTGAAATCGCGCGAGGTGATTCTGGAGGTGCGCGACCTCGGCAAGCGCTTCAAGGCGGCACAAGGCGAGTGCACGGCGCTCGACGGCATCAGTTTCAAGACGCACCGGCGTGAGTTCGTCTGCGTGATCGGACCGTCGGGCTGCGGCAAGTCCACGCTGGTGCGCATTCTCGCCGGCCTGGAGGCGCAGACGAGCGGCAGCGTGCTGCTCGACGGCAAGCCGGTGCAAGGGCCCGGCGCCGACCGCGGCATGGTGTTTCAGGGCTACACGCTGTTTCCGTGGCTGACGGTCAAGAAGAACGTCATGTTCGGTCTGAAGATGAACGGCCACAGCACTCTGCATGCGGAACGCGAGGCGCTGCAATGGCTCGATCTGGTCGGTCTGACGAAATTCGCCAATGCCTATCCGCATCAGTTGTCGGGCGGCATGAAGCAGCGCGTGGCGATTGCCCGCGCGCTCGCCAACCGTCCGCGCATTCTGCTGATGGACGAACCCTTCGGCGCACTCGACGCGCAAACGCGCGCGAAGATGCAGACGCACCTGCTCGATATCTGGCGCAACATTGACGTGACCGTGCTGTTCATCACGCACGACCTGGACGAGGCGATCTTTCTCGCCGACCGGATACTGGTGCTGAAGGCGAATCCCGGCGAGGTGCAGGAGTTGATCGAAGTGCCGGTGCCGCGGCCGCGCGACTATTCGCAGGTCACTTCGCCGGAGTTTCTGGCGACCAAGGCGCGGCTCGAGGCCTTGATCCATCCGCCCACGGAGACCCGCGACGAGGAGGACGATGTGGTCAAACCGCACATGATCCGTATGACCGACATCGCGGACAACGTCGAGTAGGTCGCAGCGCATCGACATTACCGGATCGTAATCGCCCGTTGGGGTGCTTGACGGTATGATTCCACCGTCAATGCCAAGCGGAGCAACCGATGCGAATCCTGGTGATCGAGGACGAGCTGAAAACAGCGGCCTACCTCAAGAAAGGCCTGGAAGAATCCGGCTATGCGGTCGATGTGGCCAACGACGGCCCGCAAGGGCTGATCCTCGCGCTGGAAGAAGAGTACGACGTGATCGTGCTCGACGTGATGCTGCCGGGCATGGACGGCTGGACCATCGTCAAGACCTTGCGCGCGAAACGCACCACGCCCGTGCTGTTCCTTACCGCGCGCGACGACGTCGACGACCGCGTGCGCGGCCTCGAACTCGGCGCGGACGATTACCTCGTCAAACCTTTTGCCTTCGTCGAGTTGCTGGCGCGCGTGCGCACGCTGGCGCGCCGGGGCCCGCCGCGCGAAAGCGAATTGATCAAGGTGGGCGATCTGGAAATGGACGTGAACCGCCGTCGCGTGAAGCGGGGCGGCACGCGTATCGACCTCACGCCGCGTGAGTTCTCGCTGCTGCAACTGCTCGCGCGCCGCCAGGGCGAAGTGCTGAGCCGCACGCAGATCGCGTCGTATGTGTGGGACATGAATTTCGACAGCGACACCAACGTGGTCGAAGTCGCGATCCGCCGCTTGCGCACCAAGATCGACGACAACTTTCCCGTCAAGCTGATCCACACCGTGCGCGGCGTGGGCTATGTGCTCGAACTGAAGGACACTGCCTGATGCGCGGCCGCTCGCTTGCCGCGGCGCTCGCGCTGGCGTTCGGCGCCACCACGCTGACGGTTTTCGTGCTGGTCGGCAGTTTCCTGTATATCGCGCTCGAAAAGCAGATCAAGGCGCAGGACAATCTCGACATCGTGCTCGCCGCGCGTCACGCACGACGTCTCGCTGAGGAACTGGAGTCGGCGCAAAGCCTGCGCGACCACAGCGAGCGTTTGACTAGCGTCGTGCTCGGCAACGAAGCGCTGTCGATGGAAGTGTTCGATCCCGACGGCAAGCGTGCGATCGAACACAACATCGCCGGCGCGCTTGCCGCACCGGATGCGGCGAGCGGCGCCGCGACTGTCGCAGGGTTGCCGCCGCTCACGCGCGTGGCCGCGACGGCGCGCATCACCGAGGCCGATATCGGCGACTGGACTGGCCGTAACGGCGCGCCGATCCGCGGCATTTTCACGGACGCACGGCTGCGTAACGGCGACACGGCGAGCCTGCTGGTGGCGCGCAACATGAGCGACCGCTGGCTGCTGCTGGACCGTTACCGCGACAAGCTCAACATGGCGGGCGTGGCCGGCGTGGTGCTGGCCATGCTGCTCGGCTACCTGCTGATTCGCGCCGCGCTGCGGCCGTTGCGCGATATCGCGGCGAGCGCGAGCCTCGTCACGGTGAATCGCCTCGATACGCGAATCGCGGTGGCGCGCGTGCCGAGCGAACTCGAAGCTCTGGTGGCCTCGCTGAACGCGATGCTCGAACGCGTCGAGCACGGGTTCCAGCGTCTGTCGCGTTTCACCGCCGACCTCGCGCACGACATGCGCACGCCACTCAGCAACATGCGCGGCGCCGCTGAAGTCGCGCTCGCGCGGCCGCGCTCCGTCGACGACTACGAAACGCTGCTCGCCTCGAATCTGGAAGAGTGCGACCGGCTCTCGCGCATGATCGAGAGCGTGCTGTTTCTGGCGCGCGCCGAGCATCCGCAGTTCGTCAAACAACTGCGCGAGTTCGACGCGGCGCAGGAGTTGACTCACATCGCCGAGTATTTCGAAGGCATTGCCGACGATGCGAATGTGCGTTTGCGCGTGAGCGGCACGGCCAACGTGACGGCCGATCTCGAGTTGTTCCGCCGCGCCGTGAGCAATCTGCTTGCCAACGCCATTCGCTATACGCGGCCGGGCGGCGAGATCGTGCTGGACGCCGGCGTGTCGGCCGAAGCCGTGCGCGTGAGCGTGGAGAACCAGGGACAGCCGATTCCCGCCGAGCATCTCGAACGGATTTTCGACCGCTTCTATCGGGTCGATCCGTCGCGCAGTTCGCTGCCGTCTTCAGGAGTGTCGCAAGGGTCCACGGGATCGACCGGGCTCGGGCTTGCCATCGTGCGCACGATCATGGAGCTGCACGGCGGCTCCGTGCATGCGGAAAGCGATGCGCGCAGTACGCGGTTCGTGCTGAGGTTTCCGCGCGCCAACTAGATCGCAAAACCTTACTCGCGGCATCTGGCAGGCACCGCGTTCAAGCATTTCACGGCGGTGCCATCGCCAGAATTCGCGGACCCTCCGCTTACATCGACCCCACCGCGCTCTTGCCTTCGTCACCCCACGTGCCACCCAACGCCTTCAGCAACAGCACGCTCGACTCCAACTGCCGCGCGGCGATCTGATCCGCGAAGCGCTGGTTCGTCAGCGCAATCGTCTGCGCGGTCACCACGTCGAGGTAGCTGACCGCGCCCGCGTTGAAGCGGTTCGTCGTGAGCCGCAGCGACAGATCCGCGGCCGTGGTGGCGCGCTGCTGGCTGGCGGCTTCGTCGGCGAGGGAATGCAGGGCGGACAGGTTGTCCTCGACCTGCTGGAACGCCACCAGCACCGACTGTCGATAGTCCGCGACCGCGCCGTCGTATTGTGCGGTGGCGCCGTGCAGGGTTGCTTTACGCTTGCCGCCGTCGAACAGCGTGCCGGCCAGCTGCGGACCCAGCGACCAGAACAGGCTCGGCGCGCTCAGCCATGGCGCGAAAAACGTGCTTTCGAGCCCGGCGCTTGCGGACAACACCAGATCGGGAAAGAACGCCGCATGCGCCGCGCCGATCTGCGCATTCGCCGACGCCACGCGCCGTTCGGCGGCGGCGATGTCGGGGCGCCGTTCCAGCAATTGTGACGGCACGCCAATCGGAATTGCGGGCGGCGTCATGGCCGAGCCGTTTGGCGGCAGCGTGAAGGTCGATGCCGGTTCGCCGATCAGCGTCGCGATCGCGTGCTGCATCTGCGCGCGCGTCACGTCGATGTCGGTGTCTTGCGTGCGCGTCGCTTCGAGTTGCGTCGTGGCCTGCGCGACGGCGGAGGCATCGATCGCGCCGTTTTTCAACTGCTGCTGCAACAGATTTAACGCGGCGGCGTAGGCGTTCACGCTGTCGTCGAGCAGCTTCTTCTGCGTGTCGAGCGAGCGCAGCGAGAAGTAGTCGACGGCCAGATCGGCGCTCATCGACAGGCGCACGCCTTCAAGGTCCGCCTCGCTCGCCTGAGCGTCCGCCTGCGCGCCGGTCACACTGTCGCGTATCTTTCCGAACAGGTCCGGCTCCCAGCTCGCCGCAACGCCGGCCGAATAGTCCGGCACGGTCTTGCCCGCGAGCGATTTACCTTCGATGTTCTGCGAGGTCCGAAAGCGCTGCTGCGCGGCACCGGCGGTGATGGTCGGGAATAAACCGGCACGCTGATAGTCCACCATCGAGCGCGCCTGCTGGACCTGCGCGACCGCCTTGCGTACGGTCTGATTCGACACGTCGATGCGCGCCTCCAGTTCGTTCAGCACGGGATCGTTGAAGATCGTCCACCAGGGGCCGCGCGGCGTGGCGTCGGCCGGCGCGGCCTGCGCCCAGCCTTGCGCGGCGCTCGTATGCACGGCGCCCGTGTGCACGGCGCCCGCGTACTGCGCTGGAATGTCGGCGCTCGGGCGTTGATACGCAGGCAGCGTCGAGCACGCGCTGAGCAGCGCGCCGATCAGCGTGGCCGCTAGCGTGCGACGCGGCAACCGCCGTGAAAGAGACAGGTTGATCATCGGCAAATCCTTTATCTGACGAAGCACTCAGCCGTGCATGGCCGGCATGATCTGAACCATCTGGCCGCTAGCGATCGAATCGCCGGGGTTGTCGATCACGCGGTCCGAGGCGGCGAGTCCCGTCGTGATTTCCACGTGCGTGCCGAAATCGCGGCCGATCTGCACGGTCTTGAGCAGCGCCCGGCCATTGTTGTCGACCACGGCGACCGTCACGCCGTCCGGCCGGAACAGCAGCGCGCTGACCGGCAGATCGAGCGCCGGCGTGGTCGATTGCAATTGCAGATGCACCTGCGTGTAGGCGCCGGGCATCAACGCGCCGTCCTTGTTGTCGACGTCGACCTCGACGCGCAGCGTGCGGCTCGACGGATCGATCGAACCGGTGTTGCGCGCCACCTTCGCCGCGATATGGCGCCCGGGATACTGCTGCGCGGTCAGATACACGGCCGTGGCCGGCGTGACGTACGGCGCGTCATTCTGCGGCACGTCGACGAACACACGCAGCACGCCGTTCTGCTGGATATGGAACAGCTCGCCCGACAGGCCCGCGGCGCCGGGCGTGCCGCCCGCCGTCACCAGCGCGCCGACGTCGACGTTGCGCGCGGTGATCACGCCGTCGAACGGCGCGGTGATCTTCTCGTACGAGACGAGTTCGGCGAGATGCGCGACATTGGCCTGCGCCGACGCCAGCATCGCGCGACGCGCTTCCATGTCGCTGACCTTGGCGTCGGCGTCCTGTTGCGCGACCGATTGGGTTTTGAGCATGTCCTGCCAACGCTGCGCGGTGGTCTTCGCGTAGTCGAAATTGGCCTGTGCGGTGGCTTCGTCGGCGCGGGCCTGGCGCAGTTGCGCGTCCAGATCAGGGGCTTCGATCGTCGCGAGAACCTGGCCGCTCTTCACCTGCGCGCCGATGTCGGTGTTCCAGTGAGCGAGGTAGCCGCTGGTGCGCGCATAGATGGATGCTTCGGCGAACGGCGTGACGGCGCCGGGCAGCAGCAGCTCGTTGACGGCCGGCGCGGGGCGCGGCTTGACCACCGACACGCTGAGCATGCTTTGCGCTTGCGTTTGCTCCGTGAGCGCGGCGCTCGCATGCAGACGCGGCACGATGCCGATGATCAGCAAGACCGCGGCAAGACCGCTGAGCGCGAAAGGCCAGAGACGGCGGCGCGGTGCGGCGTTCGTCTCGCGGTGGGAACCGGCGTCGGCGGCCGCCTGGTCACGCTTGTCACGCGTGGATTCGGCGGAGGGGGCGGCATGCGCTTGCGCGCCGCGATCTGATTCCCGCGCGGGCGAAGCTGCTGGCGTGGGGCCAGCGGCGTGAGGGGCATGAGCGGCGTCTGGCGCGCGAGTTTCAGCGGCGTTGGCAACCTGTTCGGCCTGCCCACCCAACTTCGGCGGAAGTGATGAATCGTTCATAAAAAAGGTCTCGTCGAAATCAAAGAGTGCGGGCGGCGACGGCGGATTCTGCTTTTTCGCTGCGTGCCGCGCGGCGTTTGTCGAGCCACGCATGCACCATCCCGTAGACGACGGGCACGAACAGCAAGGTCGACACCGTGCCGAGCGCGAGGCCGCCGATCACGGCGCGGCCGAGCGGCGCGTTCTGTTCGCCGCCGTCGCCGAGGCCGAGCGCCATCGGCAGCATGCCGATCAGCATCGCGAGCGCCGTCATCAGCACCGGCCGGAAGCGGCTGAAGCCGGCTTCGAGTGCGGCCTGCAACGGCGGCTTGCCGCCGTGGTGAAGTTCACGTGCGGTGTTGACGACCAGGATGCTGTTGGCCGTGGCGATGCCGATGCACAGAATGGTGCCGGTGAGCGCCGGCACGCTCAGGCGGGTGCCGGTGCTGAACAGCATCCACGCAATGCCGGCGAGCGAACCCGGCAAGCCGCTGATCGTGATGAACGGGTCGAGCCACGACTGGAAGTTGACCACCATCAGCAGATAGACGAGGCCGATGGCGAATACGAGGCCGCTCGCGAGACCACTGAACGAATCGTGCATGGCCTGCACCTGGCCGCGTACGACGATGGATGCGCCCGGCGGCAATTGCGGCCGGATCTGCTCGACCAGCCGGTTGACGTCCGCCGCCACGCCGCCGAGATCGCGCCCTTGCGCCGACGCGAAGATATCGAGCACCGGTTGCACGTTGTAGTGCGAGACGACGGCTTGCTGCGTGCCGCGTGTCAGCGTGCTCAACGCGCCGAGCAGGTTCTGCGGCGCGGGCCCCGCGCCGTTCGCCGAGAACCAGGCCGTGGCCGCTGCCGTCGTCGCCGCGCCGCCGCTCTGCGCGACCGGAATATTGGCGAGCGCCTGCAACGAGTTGATGTCGTACTGCGGCATCATCGCCACCAGTGGATAGCTCACGCCGTTGCGCGGATCGAGCCAGAAATTCGGCGTGGTCTGCGAACTGCCGGAGAGCGCGATCAGCAGGTTCTGCGATACCTCACGCTGCAACAGGCCGGCCTGAATCGCCCGGGTGCGGTCGACGTTGACGTTGATCGCGGGCGCGTCGCCGGGTTGCTGAATGCGCGCATCGACGAGACCGCGCACGCCGCGCAGTTGCGCGAGCAAACGGTCCGCCACCACGCGGTTGGCGTCGAGCTTGTTGCCGACGATCTGGATATCGATCGGCGCGGGCAGGCCGAAGTTGAGAATCTGGCTGACGATATCGGCGGGCAGGAAGGCGAACGTGACGCCGGGGAAATCCCTGGTCAGCGTGTTGCGCAGCGTCGCGACGTATTGCGCGGTGGGCTTGTGTTTCGGCGCGAGCGTGATCATCACGTCGGCATCTTCGGGGCCGATCGGGTCCGACGAGTCATAGGTCAGGTTGATGCCGCTCACCGGCACGCCGATGTTATCCAGGATCGCCCCGAGTTCCTGCTTCGGGATCACATCGCGCACGCGGGCTTCGACCTGGTCGGTGATACTTGCGGTGTCCTCGATGCGCGTGCCGGTCGGCGCGCGCAAGTGCAGACGGATTTCGCCGGTGTCCACAGCCGGGAAAAAGTCGCGGCCGGCGAACGGCACCAGCGCAAGCGAGCCGAGGCAAAGCACGAGGAAGATCGCGATGAAGCGCTTCGGGCTCGCTATCGCCGCACCGAGCACGCCGCGATAGCGTTCGCGCAGCCGTTCGAAGCGCTGCTCGAAGCCGGCCTGAAAGCGGATCAGGCGCGCGACCGGACCGTTGCCGGTGGCGGGCGCGTTGCTGCGGGCGCGCATCAGATACATAGCGAGCGTCGGCACCAGCGTGCGCGAGAAGAAGTACGAGGCGATCATCGCGAACACCACTGCCTCCGCGAGCGGCACGAACAGATAGCGCGCGACGCCGGAGAGCAGGAACATCGGCACGAACACGATACAGATCGAGAGCGTCGAGACGAAGGTCGGCACGGCGATTTCGCCGGAACCGTTCAGGATCGCGTCCTGCAACGGCTCGCCGTTCTCCAGGTGATGCGTGATGTTTTCAATGGCGACGGTGGCGTCGTCGACGAGAATCCCCACGGCGAGCGCGAGGCCGCCGAGCGTCATGATGTTGATGGTCTGGCCGAGCGCGGACAGCGCGATCAGCGAGGTCAGCACGGCGAGCGGAATCGACACCGCGATGATCAGCGTGGCGCGCCAGCTGCCGAGAAACAGCAGGATCATCATGGCGGTGAGGGCGGCAGCGATCAGCGCCTCGCGCGCCACGCCCACAACGGCCGACTTCACGAACACGGATTGATCGGACAGCGCGGTAATATGCAGCGCGCTCGGCAGGCCGGCCGCGATATGCGGCAGCATCGCCTTGACCTGCTGGATGATGGTCAGCGTCGAGGTGCTGCCGGATTTTTCGATGGTCAGGAGCGCGGCGCGTTTGCCGTCGCTGCGCACGATGTTGGTCTGCGGCGCATAGCCGTCGCGCACATGGGCGACGTCACGCACGTACACCACGCCGCCGGCCACGGTCTTGACCGGCAGATCGTTTAACGCGGCCACCGTGTCGGTGCTGCCGTTCATCTGCACGTTGTATTCCTTCGTGCCGATCTTCGCCGTGCCGCCCGGCAGAATCAGGTTCTGCGCATTGACCGCGTTGACCACGTCGAGCGGGGCGAGGCCCTTGGCCTGCAACGCGCGCGGGTCGATATCCACCATGATCTGCCGCACCTTGCCGCCGAACGGCAGCGGCACCGAGGCGCCTTGCACCGTCGCCAGTTGCGTGCGGATCTGGCTGTTGCCGAGGTCGTAGAGTTGCTGTTCGGAGAGCGTGTCGCTGGACAGGCCGAGTTGCAGGATCGGCACCGTCGAGGCGTTATACGTAATGATGTTCGGCGGCAACGTGCCGGGCGGCAGTACGCGCAGGATCGACGCCGAATTGGATGCCGCCTCGGCAATCGCGCGATTGATGTCCGCGCCCGGATGGAAAAAGATTTTCACCACGGAGACGCCGTTCAGCGATTGCGACTCGATGTGCTCGATATCGTCGACGTCCGAGGTCAGCGCGCGTTCATAGTTCGACGTGATGCGACTGGCCATGTCTTGCGCCGAGAAGCCGTTGTAGCTCCAGACGATGCTGACCACCGGGATATCGATGTTCGGAAAGATATCGGTCGGCGTGCGCAGTATCGCGAGCGGGCCGACGATAAAGATCAGCACGGCGAGGACCACGAAGGTATAAGGGCGGCGCAGCGCCAGCCTGACAATCCACATGACGGGTTCCTGAAAAAAGGCCGATGGAGGCACGCGCCGATGCAGTGCTGCGAGGCGCGTGACGCGGGCTTCGTAAGTCAGGAGTGTGGCGGGGCGGCGCTGACCGGCTGCCGTCGGTTAGATTACCGTTCTGTTATGTGAGCGCTGAAGTGAATGCGCGTAGATGTGGCGCGGCTTCGCGTGGCGTATCGCCAGGCGTGCGTAGATAACAGAACGGTAATCTGGAGGTCAGTGCCCGGACAGGGGAAATGACAAGAATGGGAGGCGTGTTGCTACCCAGTCATTGTTTGCCCTACCCGGAGAGACATCATGAAATTGCTTAACGCTGTTGCCGTCACCGCGCTCAGCCTGGCATTCGGCGCGAATGCCTTTGCGCAAACCAGCACGTCAGGTCTGACGCGCGCCGATGTGACGGCGCAGTTGAAGCAGGCACAGGCAGAAGGGCTGGTGCCGTCCCATGATGAAGACTATCCGCCGACGGATGCCGAAATAGCGCGAAACCGGGAGCTTTATGCGATCGGGCACCGCGCGGATAACACCGCAACGGTGCGCGCCGCGCAGATGCCGTCGGCGAATGGCGAGTCGGTTTCGAACTAAGCCAATTCACCGCCGTATCAAACCGGCTGCTTCCGGCTGGCAGCAGATTGCCGATGCTACGGCCGATCCCGGCTGCGTGCCCGCGTCGCGCCGGTAATCACAGCAACGCCGAGCAGAATGACCGCCACGATGGCAATCGTATGCTGCGCGACGTGCATGGCCATCAATCCCCATGACACGCCGCCGATCAGAATGATCCAGCCGACCAGGTAAATAAGCAGGGTCATCTTTTCTCCTCGTTCGAATCGACGTAGTAGGTCTATCGAGTAGCAGGATTCGCGCCCGACGCCGGCCTGTCGCGCCGGCGTCGGGAAGCGGAAGGAGAGAAGTGCGATGACAGAGCGCGGGCCGTCTGCCTCAACCGCAAGCCGGCGCAGCCTTCTTGCATGCATCCGCCAGTTGCGGCGGCGGGTCCTTCTTGAACACGGTCTTATAAGACTCGAGCACGTTTGCCTGCACCACCGGCAACGATTGCACGCCGATCCACGCCGGCGGCGTCTGGCCGATCAGCGCCTTCATCATCGCCATGGCCTCGGCAACGCCCTGATCGTACGGACGCTGCGAGCCGGTCGCCTTCAGCGGTCCGCCCTTGGCGATTTCGATCGCGGATTGCAGGCCGAGATCGACCGTCGTCATGGGAATCGTCACGCCTTGCGCGCGCATCGACGTGAGTGTGTCCAGAGCCGGCTGATCCCACACGGCGAACAGGCCTTTCACGTCAGGATTGCCAGTGAGGAAGTCGCCCGCAATCTGGCCGACTTTAGACGGGTCCGTGAAGGCGACCTGCTTGATCTTGATGTCCGGACGGTTTTTCTTCAGCCAGTCGTTGACGGCCTTGGTGCGCTCCGTCGTGCTGAAGTAGTCGACGCCGAAATTCACGAGCCCGACTGTCGCGCCTTGCGGCACGCACGAGGCGAGCACTTTCGCCGCGATCTGGCCGTTGCCTTCGCTATCCGCCGAGATCATCGCCGAGTATTCTTCCGGATGCTTCAGGCCGGTCGGCACGTTGTCCATGAACACGAGCTTGATGCCGGCCGCGGACACTTTTTTGTAGGTGGCGGCCGTCGCCGTGCCATCGACCGGAATGGAGATGATGCCGTTCGGATGGCGCTGGATCGTGTTCTCGATATCGGCGATCTGCTTGTCGACCTGATATTCCGCCGACGCCGTGCCGATTACTTCCACGCCGTACTTCTTCAGCGTATCGGTGATGCCCGCCACCTGAAGTTGCGACCAGTCGAGATTCATGGTCTGCATCGAAATGCCGACCTTGAACTTGCCGGCCTTGATTTTGGCGATGTCGGCGTCGGTCAGTTTCACGGCATCCACCGACGCGGCTTTTTCGCCGTTCGGTCCTTGCCCGACGATACCCTTCGGCCCCATTGAGCCCGCCGGTATGCCGGTCACGCACTGTGCGTAAGCACCCGGGGAAGCCAGACAAGCGACGGCGGCCGCCGCCACGACACCGGCTAACGCTATTCTTGAACCACGACGTTGTTTCATGTTTCTCCTCCGTTGGTCTTCATGTCCGCGCTTCAGGTCTTCGTCCGAACTTCCTTGTTTCTTGCCTACTTCCTCGTAAAAGCAACCGCCGCGACGATGATCACGCCTTTAATCACCAGTTGCAGCGATGAACTCACGCCGAGCAGCACCAGCCCGTTATTGAGCGTGCCGATGATCAGACTGCCGAGCAGCGTCCCCAGCACGAAGCCGCGTCCGCCGAACAGACTGCAGCCGCCGAGCGTCACCGAGGCGATCACATCCAGTTCCATGCCTTGCACGACATCGGGCCGCGCCGCATGCGAGCGCGCCGACAGCACGAGCGCGGCGAGTCCGGCCAGCATGCCGGTGAGAATGAAGGCGAGGGTGGTCACGCGCCGCGTGTTGATGCCCGAATAGAGCGCGGCGGTCGGATTGCCGCCGGCCGCATAAATCTGCCGGCCGAACACGCTGTAGTGCAGCAGCAGAATGCCGGCGATGACGGCGAGCAGCGTCCAGATAATCGGCACCGGCACGCCGAAAATATCGCCTTCGCCGAAGATCGAGATGAACGAGTCGTTATCGATGATCACGGGCTTGGTGGTCGTCACCATCAGCGCGAGTCCGCGCGCGGCGCTCAGTGTGCCGAGCGTGACGAGAAACGAAGGAATATTGACACGCGTGGTCACGATTCCATTGATCGCGCCGACGATCGCGCCGGTGCCGATCCCTGCAATCGCGCCGATCACCCAGTTATTGCCCACATACGCCATGGCGAGTGCCGCGGACATGCCAGAGAGCGCCAGCGTCGAGCCCACGGAAAGATCGATCTGCCGCGAGATGATCACGAAGGTCATGCCGATCGCGATGATCGAAACGAGCGCGGTTTGCCGGCCGATATTCAGGAAGTTATCGATGGACAGGAACCACGGTGATGCGAAGCTGAACACCACCAGCAGAATCGCGAACGCGGCATACAGCGCATATGGCCGGTCGCCTTGCAGCAGGGCTTGCGCGATGCGCCGCATACGGCTTTTCTGCGGCGACGACGCCTGCCGTTCGGCCGTCAGCGGCGAGACAGATTCATTCATGTTACGGGCGCCTCGAGCGAAGAACGGGAAAGTTGGATCAGGTGATGCAGCGCTTCAGCATTGGCAAGTTCCGCGCGCTCCACGGTATTGACGATGCAGCCGTCCGCGACGATCGAAATGCGGTCGCACAGGCGCAAGAGTTCATCCAGATCCGACGAGACGATGAGCACGCCGGTGCCCGCCTGCGCGGCGTCGTTCACCACGCCGTAGATTTCCTCGCGCGCGCCGACATCCACGCCAACGGTCGGTTCGTCGAGCATGAGCAACTTGGGGCGCGGATGATTCCACTTCGCGAAGACCACTTTCTGCTGGTTGCCGCCGGATAAGAACTTGACCGCGGTCGATGAGTTAGGTGCCTTGACGGCCAGTTCTTTCATGGACCGCTTCGCCTGCTGAACGGCGGCCTGACTTCGCAGCCATCCCCAACGGGAAAAATGCGGCAGTCGCGGCAGCGTCAGATTGCGTTCGATCGAATGATCGAGCACGAGCCCTTCAAGGTGACGATCCTCCGGCACCAGCGCCATGCCAAGTTGAATCGCCTCGGCGGGTGCGATGCGCGAGCGCGTTCGAGCGTCGAATTCGATGCTGCCGGCGTCGACGGATCGCAGGCCAAAGACGGTTTGCAGAATCTCGGTGCGTCCGCTGCCGATCAATCCCGCGAGTCCGTGGACTTCGCCGCGCCGAACCACGAGATCGATGTGATGCAAGCGGTCGTTGCTGACGTTCGATAACCTGAGCACGGGCGCGGCGCCGGCATGGGATGCTTCTTCGGAGGTCGCCGCACCGCTTGCGGTTGTGGCAACGGCTCCATCGCCCACCGCCGTTTTCTGCCGTGCCTGCAACGCGGCATGAGCGGGACCGACAATCGCCGCCACCAGTTGCTTCATGTCCGTTTGCGCGGTCTGGAATGTGCCGGCATTCGCGCCATCGCGGAACACGGTCACGCGCTGCGAAATCCTGAACACCTCGTTCAACCGATGCGTCACATAGATCACGCCGACGCCGCGAGCCGTGACCGCGCGAATCGCGTCGAACAGAATCTGCTCTTCGCCGCCGGTCAACGCGGACGTGGGTTCGTCGAGAATCAGTACGCGCACTTCGCCCATCAGCGCTTTGCAGATCTCGGTCATTTGCCGGTAAGCGAAGGGCAGCGAGCCGACCGGCACTTTCGGATCGAGTGGAATGCCGTGCGAACGCAGGAACTCGCCGACCGTGGCCATGAGCTGGCGATTCTTCACGAAGCCCAGACGCGTGCGCGGTTCGCGGCCCAACATGAGATTGGCGCCGACCGACAGCGATTCGACGAGACTCAAATCCTGGTAGACCACGGCGACACCCGCATCGCGCGATTGCGCCGGCGAGTCGAACGCGACGTCCTGGCCGGCGATTTCGATGACGCCCTCGTCATACGCATGCACACCGCTCAGGATCTTGATCAGCGTGGATTTGCCCGCGCCGTTTTCGCCGAGCAGCGCGTGGACTTCGCCGGGCAACACTTCGAGGTTGACGCCGCGCAGCGCGTGCACGCCACCGAATCGCTTGGTGACGCCCGCAACACGGATCAATGGAACCTGAGGCGATGACGCGGCCGCGACCGCAACCGGCTCACTCATCTGGCATGTCTCCTTCGTCCACGCGACGAAATTCTTTTCTTTGTATAACGCTTACCGGCCGGAACCGTGTTGTGATCTTCGCATCATGAATATGGTGCGTCAATAACATTCACAGGCGTTCGCCGGGCTCATCCGCTTGATGATGTAACGATTGCTCGCAAAGCTTGTTATGATTCTATCAATCGTTGTAGCATAAGTGCGAACAAATTGTCGGCGGCTGTTGTGCGTCGCATCATATTTTCGGATGTCTTATGCCAGAAGCCCCATTGCAGTCTTCATCGGTCGTCGCGCTGCGCGGCACACCGATCGTTCATCCCGAGCGCAATCCCGGCATGCCGTTCGACGCCTCCTGGCTCGACGGCTTGCGCGTCAATCAGTCGGCGGTTGAACGGCGCACCGCCACACTCGGCACGCGCCGCAGCGTCAAGAAAGATGCGCAGGCGGCCTGGCTGCTCAAAGCCGTCACCTGCATCGACCTCACCACGCTCAACGGCGACGACACCGAAGGCCGCGTGCGGCGGCTCTGCGCGAAGGCGCGGCAACCGGTGCGCGCCGATCTGCTCGAAGCGCTCGGCATCGCGCCGCAAGGCATCACGACGGGCGCGGTGTGCGTGTATCACCGCTTCGTCGCGGCGGCGGTCGATGCGCTGCACGGCAGCGGCATTCCGGTTGCCGCGGTCTCCACGGGGTTTCCTGCGGGCTTGATTCCGCATCCGTTGAAGCTCAAAGAGATCGAGGCGTCGGTCGCGGACGGCGCACAGGAGATCGACATTGTCGTCACGCGTGAATATGTGCTCACCGGCAACTGGCAGGCACTGTACGACGAAGTGCGCGACTTCCGCGCGGCCTGCGGCCCGGCGCATCTGAAAACCATTCTCGCCACCGGCGATATCCGCACGCTCTCGAACGTGGCGCGCGCGTCGATGGTCTGCATGATGGCCGGCGCCGACTTCATCAAGACGTCCACGGGCAAGGAAGGCGTCAACGCGACGCTCGATGTCTCGCTCGTGATGGTGCGCATGATCCGCGAATACCAGGAACGCACCGGCGTGCTGATCGGCTTCAAACCGGCGGGCGGCGTATCGACTGCGAAGTCGGTGCTGTCGTATCAGATCCTGATGAAAGAAGAACTCGGCCGTGCGTGGCTCGAACCGGAGCTGTTCCGGATCGGCGCGTCGAGCCTGCTGGCCGATATCGAACGCCAGCTCGAACATTACGTGAGCGGCCGTTACTCCGCTTTCAACCGTCACCCCGTAGCCTGAACAGAAGACCGATCCCATGAGCGTAGCCGAGTATTTTTCATCGATGGAGTACGGTCCCGCACCCGAGGACGATCAACCCGCGCGCGCCTGGCTGGCGCAGCATGAGGATGGCTTCGGGCATTTCATCGGCGGCGCGTGGCATGCGCCGGCGGCGGGTGAGCGCTTCGCGTCGAACGCGCCCGCGACCGGCGAGCAACTCGCCCAGGTCGCCCAAGGCGACGCGGCCGATATCGACGCCGCCGTAGCCGCCGCGCGCGCCGCGCAGCCGGGCTGGCTCGCGTTGGGCGGCGCCGGACGGGCACGGCATCTGTACGCGCTGGCCCGCATGGTGCAGCGTCATAGCCGGCTGTTCGCGGTGCTCGAAGCGCTCGACAACGGCAAGCCGATCCGCGAAACGCGCGATATCGACGTGCCGCTCGTCGCGCGTCACTTCCTGCACCACGCGGGGTGGGCGCAGTTGCAGGAGAGCGAGTTCGCGGATTACGCGCCGCTCGGCGTGGTCGGTCAGATCGTGCCGTGGAATTTCCCGCTGTTGATGCTCGCGTGGAAGATCGCGCCAGCCATTGCCACGGGCAACTGCGTCGTGTTGAAGCCGGCTGAGTACACGCCGCTCACCGCGTTGCTGTTCGCGGAACTCGCGCATCGCGCAGGCTTGCCGGCCGGCGTGCTAAACGTCGTCACGGGCGACGGACGCACTGGCGCGGCATTGGTCGAGCATCCGCAAGTCGACAAGATCGCCTTTACCGGCTCGACGGAAGTGGGCCGGCTGATCCGTTCGGCCACGGCGGGTTCCGGCAAGTCGCTCACGCTCGAACTCGGCGGCAAGTCGCCCTTCATCGTGTTCGACGACGCTGATCTGGACGGCGCAGTCGAAGGCGTCGTCGACGCAATCTGGTTCAACCAGGGGCAGGTCTGCTGCGCGGGCTCGCGGCTGCTGGTGCAGGAAGGCATTGAAGCGCGTTTCATCGCCAAACTGAAACGGCGCATGGAGACGCTGCGCGTGGGCACGTCGCTCGACAAAAGCATCGATCTCGGGGCGATTGTCGATCCGGTGCAACTCGAACGTATTCAGTCGCTGGTGGAAACCGGCCGGCGTGAAGGTTGCTCGGTCTGGCAGTCGCCCGATACGACCATGCCTTCCGGCGGCTGCTTTTTTCCGCCGACGCTCGTGACTGGTGTAGCGCCAGCTTCCACGCTCGCACAGGAAGAAATCTTCGGCCCGGTGCTGGTGACGATGAGCTTCCGCACGCCCGACGAAGCGATCGCGCTCGCCAACAACTCGCGTTATGGACTCGCCGCGAGCGTGTGGAGCGAAACCATCGGCCGTGCGCTCGACGTTGCACCGCGCCTCGCCAGCGGCGTCGTCTGGATCAACGCGACGAATCTGTTCGACGCGGCGGTCGGCTTCGGCGGCTATCGCGAATCGGGCTATGGCCGCGAAGGCGGGCGTGAGGGCATCTACGAATATCTGAAACCGCGGGCGTGGCTCAAGCTTGCGGAGCGCCGTTTGGCGCCGGCCCCCGCGCGCAACGCGGAGACGCTCGACCCGTTGTCGAACGTCACCTCGATCGATCGCACCGCGAAACTGTTTATCGGCGGCAAGCAGGCGCGTCCTGACAGCGGCTATTCGCTGCCGGTGCATGCGCCGGACGGCACGCCCGTTGGTGAAGTGGCCGCGGGCAATCGCAAGGACATCCGCAACGCGGTGGAAGCCGCGCGCGCGGCGCAGAAATGGTCGCAGGCGAGCACGCATAACCGCGCGCAAGTGCTGTTCTATCTGGCGGAAAACCTCGCCGTGCGCGCTGGCGAATTCGTGCGCCAGCTCGTCGTGCGAAACGGTGTGACGGAGGCCGCGGCGCGTGCCGAAGTGGATGCCTCCGTGCAGCGTCTTTTCACGTACGCGGCGTGGGCCGACAAGTTCGATGGCGCCGTGCATACGCCGCCGTTGCGCGGCGTCGCGCTGGCCATGAATGAGCCGCTCGGCGTGATCGGCATCGCCTGTCCGGACGAAGCGCCGTTGCTCGGCTTCGTTTCGCTGGCGGCGCCCGCGCTGGCGATGGGCAATCGCGTGGTGGTGCTGCCGAGCGAGGCGTCGCCGCTCACGGTCACCGACTTCTATCAGGTAGCCGAGACGTCCGACGTGCCCGGCGGTGTGCTGAACATCGTGACGGGTGAACGCGGCGCGTTGCTGCCCGCGCTCGTCAAACACGACGACGTCGACGCGGTCTGGTGCTTCGGCAGCGCGGCGGATTCGACGCTGGTCGAGCGCGAATCGGTCGGCAACCTGAAGCGAACGTTTGTCGATTACGGTCGCCAGTTCGACTGGTTCGACCGTGCGAGCGAAGGCCGGCCGTTCCTGCGCCAGGCGGTGCAGGTGAAGAACATCTGGATACCGTACGGAGATTGACTGGTTGATCCGCCAAACGTACCGAACGTCTTGAAGTAAAGACACGCACGCCAACCAGAAAATGGAGGAGACAACGTGCTGAAGAATCTGGATTTGTTGCTGCATATATTGGTGTTGTGCGCATGTGAAGCATCGACCCGAAGCCTCTTGAATCAGGCTGGATTGCCGCAAGGGGCGCCCGCATGAACACGCCTTCGCAAGCAACCGGAAAGGGGCGCGTCGTCATTCTCGGCATCTATGTGACCGATCTGACGTTTCGCGCCGGACGTATGCCGCAGATCGGTGAAACGATCGCGGGCACGGCGTTCGCCATGGGGCCGGGCGGCAAGGGCTCGAATCAGGCGGTCGCGGCCGCGCGGGTCGGCGCGGACGTGGTGTTCTGCACCCGCATCGGCAACGACGCGTTCGGCTCCATCGCGCGCGCCACCTGGGCCGCAGAGGGCATCATGGCGCGCGCGTCGGTGATCGACGGTGTCTCGACGGGCGCGGCGCATATTTTCGTCGACGACAACACCGGCATGAACGCGATCATCGTCGCATCCGGCGCGGCCGGTACGATGGAAGCCGCCGACGTCGATGCAATCGAAGCCGACATCGCGTCGGCCCGCGTGTTCGTCACGCAACTCGAACAGCCGCTCGAAGCCGCGCGGCGCGGGCTCGAAGTAGCGCGCAAGCACGGTGTGATCACCGTGTTCAATCCGGCGCCCGCCATGCCGCTCGACGACGCCATCTTCCCGCTGTGCGACTACATCACCCCGAATGAAACCGAAGCGACCGCATTGACCGGCGTGCCGATCGCGAACGCCGACGACGCCCGCCGCGCCGCCGACGTCTTGCTCGCCAAAGGCGTCGGCACGGCAATCATCACGCTGGGCGAGGGCGGTGCGCTGTTGCACTCGGCGACTCAATCGCACCTCGTGCCCGCGTATCGCTGCGGCCGCGTGGTGGAAACCGCCGGCGCCGGCGACGGCTTCACGGGCGGCTTCGCGGCAGCGCTCGCACGTGGCGACGACGCGATCACCGCATTGCGTTTCGGTTGCGCACTCGCCGGTATTTCCGTGACGCGTCCAGGCACGGCGCCTTCCATGCCGACGCTCGCCGAAGTGAATCAAGTGCTGAACCAGCCGGCCGGCGTATCCCAGCCATCCTGAACTGACCGTTTGCGAAGCCCGAAGGAGCGTGTCGTTACCATGAAGTCTGCGTTCACCGCTGGAAAACTGTTCGGCGACCGGCAACTGAATTTCCTGCTGATCGTCAACGTGCTGGTCGTGCTGGTCGCGACGTGGCTCTCGCGAGGCCAATTCGTCGACATCGACAATCTGCAGTCGATGGGCGGCCAGTTGCCCGAACTCGGCCTGCTCGCGCTCGGCATCATGCTCTCAATGGTGTCGGGCAACGGCGGCATCGATCTGTCCGGCGTCGGGCTCGCGAACCTGTCCGGCATGGTGGCCGCGCTGGTCGTGCCGCGCTTCGTCAATGGCGACGATTCACCCGCGCTATATACGTCGCTGTTCTGCGTGATCGTGGTCGCGATGGGTTTGGTTGGCGGCCTGTTGAATGGCGTGGTGATCGCCCGCCTCAGACTCACGCCGATTCTCTGCACGCTCGGCACACAACTGCTGTTCACCGGCTTTGCGGTGGTGCTCAGCAATGGCGCCTCGGTGCATGTCGATTACGTGGACCCGTTGTCGAATATCGGCAACGGTACGGTGTTTCAGGTGCCGATCGCATTCTGCATCTTTATCGCGGCGGTGATCGTGCTGGGGTGGCTGCTCAAGCGCAGTCCATTCGGCTTGCGTCTCTATCTGATGGGCACCAATCCGAAAGCGGCCTTCTATGCCGGCATTCCGCGCGCTCGCATGCTGATCACGACGTACGCGATGTGCGGCGTGCTCGCGTCGCTGGCCGGGCTGATCAGCGCAACGCATACGTCCAGCGCGAAATGGGACTACGGCAACTCCTATCTGCTGATCGCGATCCTGATCGCGGTGATGGGCGGGGTGAATCCTGCCGGCGGTCATGGCCGCATCATCTGCGTGTTCTTCGCCGCGACGGTGCTGCAGTTTCTCTCCAGCCTGTTCAATCTGATGGGCGTGTCGCAGTTTTTCGGCGACTGCGCGTGGGGTTTTCTATTGCTGCTGTCGCTGGCGTTTGCGGGCGGCGAACGGGTGCGCGCGATCTTCGGCTTCGGCGGCGGGACGGGCGCTTCGAATGCGGTGAGTTCAGCGAGTTCAACGCCAAAAAGTTAGCGGCGTTACATGAAGTTTCAGTACGCGGCGGACAGCGAGCCCAGGCTGTCCGTGACGGTGAAGTGGGCGACATCGAACGATAAAGGAGACATCGCATGAAATTGACTCGACTGGGTGCCGCGCTTGCGGCAGGGGCGCTGACGGTAGGCGTGATCGCCGCGGCGCAGGCTGCCACGAACGAAACGATCGTCACGGTCGTCAAGGTGACCGGCATCAACTGGTTCAACCGCATGGACGACGGCGTCAAGCAGTTCGCCAAGGACAACCCCAACATCAACGCGTATCAGACCGGGCCCGGCCGCGCGGACGCGGCGCAGCAACTGAAGATCATCGAAGATCTGATCGCCAAGAAGGTGACGGCCATTGCCGTGGTGCCCTATGATCCGCCGACGCTCGAACCCGCGCTGAAGAAGGCGATGGACCGCGGCATCAAGGTGGTCACGCATGAAGCGGACAACGCTAAGAACACGATGGTCGACATCGAGGCGTTCGACAACACCGCCTACGGCGCCGGCCTCAACGAGCGGCTCGCCTCGTGCATGCACGACGACGGCAAGTGGGCCGTGCTGGTCGGCTCGCTCGGCAGCCGCTCGCAGGTGCAATGGGCGGACGGCGGTATCGGCAACGCCAAGGCCAAGTATCCGAAGATGAACCTGGTCGAGCCGAAGCTCGAAACCAACAACGACGGCGAGCGCGCCTATGAAGTCGCGAAGGAAGTGCTGCGCAAGCATCCGGACCTGAAGGGCTTCCAGGGTTCGTCGTCGCTCGACGTGATCGGCATTGGCCGCGCGGTGGAAGAGGCCGGCATGCAGGGCAAGATCTGCGTCTACGGCACGGGTCTGCCGACGGAAGCCGGCAAGTTCCTCGAAAGCGGCGCGATCAACGGCATCGCGTTCTGGGATCCGAAGCTCGCGGGCATCGCGATGAACAAGGTCGCGCAAATGCTGGTGGACGGCAAGACGGTTGAAAACGGCGCCGACCTCGGCATTCCGGGCTACACGAAGGTGACGGTCGCTAAAGGTCCGGGCAAGGGCATCATCGTGCGCGGGCAGGGCTGGGTGAACGTCGACAAGTCGAACTACAAGCAGTATCCGTTCTGAACTTTGCGGCTTCCGGTTTTTGTTTCATGTGTCATGGCGTCCTCGCAAGGGGACGCCTCAACCTGTGACTCGCTACAATGAATCAAGAAGCAACCTCACCTAAGTTACCGCAGTCTGAAGTGTCGCAGCCGTTTCTGCAGGTTGTCGGCGTGCACAAGCGTTTCACCGGCGTGCATGCGTTGCGCGGCGTGAGTCTGTCGTTCGAGCGCGGGCAAATCTATCACCTGCTCGGCGAAAACGGTTGCGGCAAGAGCACGCTCATCAAGATCATTTCCGGCGCGCAGCCACCCGATGAAGGCGAACTCGTGATCGAAGGCGTGCGGCATGCGCGGCTCTCCGCGCTCGAATCGCTCGCCGCCGGCATCGAGACCGTGTATCAGGACCTCTCGCTGCTGCCCAACATGAACGTGGCCGAAAACGTCGCGCTTACGTCTGAACTCGCCACCCATCAAGGCAAGCTGGTCCGCACCTTCGACCGGCGCGAGCTGGCCCGCACGGCCGCGCGCGCACTCGAAGCAGTCGGCCTGCCCGGCAACGCGGAGTTTCAGGCCACGCTGATCGAGCAATTGCCGCTCGCCACGCGGCAACTGGTGGCGATTGCCCGTGCGATCGCCAGCGAGGCGAAGTTCGTGATCATGGACGAGCCCACCACGTCGCTCACGCAAAAGGAAGTGGACAATCTGATTGCCGTGCTCGCCAATCTGCGCGCGCAGGGCGTTACCGTGCTGTTCGTGAGCCACAAGCTCGACGAATGCTATGCGATCGGCGGCGAAGTAATCGTGCTGCGCGATGGGCAGAAAATGGCGCAAGGACCGATCGCGCAATTCACCAAGGCGCAGATCAGCGAATTGATGACAGGGCGGCATCTGTCGAATGAGCGCTATCGCGAAGGCGCACACGAGTCCAACGTCGTGCTTGAGGTGCGAGGCTATACGCGCGCGGGCCAGTTCAGCGATGTGTCGTTTGCGCTGCACGGTGGCGAGATTCTCGGCATTACCGGCCTGCTCGACTCGGGGCGCAACGAACTCGCACGCGCGCTCGCGGGTGTCGCGCCGGCGCAATCCGGGCACGTGACGCTCGACGGCAAGACGGTTTCACTGCGCACGCCCTCGGACGCGAAGAATCATCGCATTGGCTATGTGCCGGAAGACCGCCTGAACGAAGGGCTTTTTCTCGACAAGCCGATTCGCGACAACGTGATCACCGCAATGATCTCCAGCCTGCGCGACCGGTTCGGCCAGATCGACCGCGCACGCGCGCAGGCGCTCGCGGAGCAGACCGTAAAGGATTTGCAGATCGCCACGCCGGGTGTCGACAAGCCGGTGCAATCGCTGTCGGGCGGCAACCAGCAGCGCGTGCTGATCGGCCGCTGGCTCGCCATCGACCCACGCGTGCTGATTCTGCATGGACCGACGGTCGGCGTCGACGTCGGCTCGAAGGACATCATTTACCGCATCATGCAGCGCCTGTCGCAACGCGGCATCGGCATCATTCTGATCAGCGACGATTTGCCCGAACTGCTGCAGAACTGCGACCGCATCCTGATGATGAAAAAAGGCCGTGTGGCCAGCGAATATCAGGCCGACACGTTGAGCGAAGCCGATCTGTATCACGCGCTGCTTTCGGAAGCCGCATAAAGGACGTCCCCATTTATGAACTCGCGCATCGATTCGCGCCTGAACCAGACCATGACCACCCCGACCGTCGTCGAAGTCGCCCCCGAGGTCAAGCCGCCGAGCTTGCGGGCCAAGCTCGCGCGCAATCCCGAGTGGTTCACCCTGGCATTGATCGTGGTGACGTGCCTGATTGTCGGCGCGATCAATCCGCGCTTCTTCCAGTTGGCGACGCTGTTCGACCTGTTGCATTCCGCGACCACGATGTCGCTGTTCGCGCTGGGCACGCTCGTGGTGCTGGCCTCCGGCGGGATCGATGTGTCGTTTACTGCGATTGCCGCGCTGACCATGTACGGCATCACCAAGGCCGTCTTCGCCTGGTGGCCGGATGCGCCGTTCGCGCTGATCCTGATCACGGGCGCGCTCGGCGGCGTCGTGCTCGGCATTGTGAACGGGTTGCTGGTGCATCGGCTGAAGGCGCCTTCGCTGATCGTCACGATCGGCACACAGTATCTGTATCGCGGGCTGCTGCTGACCTTCATCGGCACGACGTTCTTCATGAACATTCCGCACAGCATGGATCATTTCGGCCGCATTCCGCTGTTTTTCTATCACACCGCTGACGGCCTGCGCGCCGTGCTGCCGGTATCGGTTGTCGCGTTGGTGGCGGCCGCGGTGGTCACGTGGTGGCTGCTGAATCGCACGATGATGGGACGCGGCGTCTATGCGATGGGCGGCAGTCTCGCGATTGCCGAGCGGCTCGGCTACAGCCTGCGCGCGATCCATCTGTTCGTGTTCGGCTATACCGGCATGCTGGCCGGTATCGCGGGCATTCTGCACGTGTCGAACAACCGGCTCGCCAATCCGTTCGATCTGGTGGGCACCGAACTCGACGTGATCGCCGCTGTGATTCTGGGCGGTGCGCGCATTACGGGCGGCACGGGGACGGTGGCCGGCACGTTGCTCGGCGTGGTGCTGGTCACGCTGATCAATAGCGTGCTGATTCTGGTGGGCGTGCCGAGCACCTGGCAGAAGGTGATTATCGGCGCGTTCATTCTGGTCGCCGGGACGCTGTTCGCTTTGCAGCGCAAGAACTGAGGACTGAACCGCGGCCTCCGTGTTGCGAGCGGGGGCCGCAAATGCAGAGGCGAGCAAGCGCGCCTAGCGGCGCTTGCGATGCTCCTGGCCTTTCTCGGTGATGATGGAGTCGAAGTCGTCCACTTGCGAGAAACGCACGGCTTTCACCACGCCGAACTTGCTCTGGTCCACCACCAGATGCCGCTCGACCGCGCTCGCCATGGCGGCCTGTTTCAGCGCGACCTCATGAAAATTCCAGCACGTCACGCCGCGCGCCGCGTCCACGCCGCCGGCTGAAATGAACGCCTTGTTGATGCCCATGCGGCGCAACATCTCCAGGCTCTCTTCGCCGGCGAACGAATCGGACGAAGGGACATAGACGCCGCCCAGCAGGATCATCCGCACATTGGGTTTGCGCCGCAGAATCTCCGCGACGTTCAGCGAATAGCACACCACCGTGACATGCCGCTCGACCGGAATCAGCCTGGCCAGCGTGGTGAGCGTCGTGCCGCAGTCGATGAACAGCGTCTCGTTGTTGCCGATGAGTCCCGCCGCGATCGCCGATGCCTCGGCCTTGGCCTGCGCGAAGTGGTCTTTCTCTTCTTCGAGTGAATAGCCGGCGTTATTGGGGACGTCGGTCGCGCTGACGATGTAGCCGCCGAGATACGTGAATCGCTCGGGACTGCCGGCGATGTCGCGCCGGACAGTCATTTCCGAAACGCCCAGCAGGCCGGCGGCGTCGCGCAGGCGCATCACGTTTTGCCTGCCCAGTGCTTCGGCAAGGGCGCGGAGGCGGTCGGGTTTCAGCATGGAGCTCCTGTCGCGCAGTGAGGAAGGGCGTTATGTTTTGTTCGATTTGGTGAAAGAATTATAACAAGAGGCGGTGCGCACGGCGAGCGGGATATCGGTTGTTTGGACGGCCGCCGGCATGTGCTGGCGCGTTTTCGTACTGCGGAGCGAGGAAGAAGTGCCGAGGTCAAATGGCGGATCGCGTTCTTCTCGAAGTCCACTCACGCGGCCATAGAAATTTCATAGCGCTAATTGGTTAGATGAAGCAGTGCTCTATTGGTGAGCTGCGATTGCGCGGAACACAATTGTATTCAGAATGAATGCATCATTTTAAATCCGCACCGCATTATGCGATTCATTCATTTACATTTCTGTAAGCCTCGTTATAATCCGAACGCTTACGTCGCGGCTTTTTTGCGGCCGGAGAAAAACTGACAACGTCGCGTGGAAAACGGATCACGATAATGGCTGGCGGACAAAATATCAAAACTCTGTGCGAGAACCACTGGGCGCGATGGAAAGCCGATTGCAGCGGCTTCCTGAAGGCCGTCGCGGCGGACCTCGATATCACGTTGACGGGTGATGCGAACAGCATTATCGACACGATCGGCCGCGCCCCGTGGACTCAACTCGGTTCGGATGCCGATAAGGCCGTCGCTTATGCGGGACTCGGCTATCTGGTGGTTGCCGGATTGAAGGCGACGCATCACGGCCATGTGGTGATTGTCATGCCGGGCCAATCGAAACCTTATCCGCTCGCGTGTTGGGGCCGATATGGCGGCGTCGGCCGGAAAAACACCGCCATTAACTTTTCCTGGTCGCATGCGGATCTCGCGAACGTCCAGTATTACGCTATCAAGCCATGAAGCAGAGTCATATCACGCGAGCGGTCATGGCCGTTGCCGGTCTGTTGATTGCGGCTCCGGTTGCCATCGCGCAATCGTGTCATTACAACGAGGTGAATCCCGGCACGGGCAAGCTCAGCGTGGGCGACCTGTCCATCGATCTGGGTCAGAGCGACGGCACGGAGAGTCCGACGGCCTGGCTCGGTCCGCTCACGCTAAGCCATGCGGGTGCCGCGCCGTGCTCCGTGGACCCGAACGTCAGCATCGTCGAGCGGCCGCTTTATTCGAACGGCAAGCAGCTTCTCGTCTCCACGTATTCCGGCAGCGAGCAGGTGGTCTATGCGATCGATGCGTCGACTTGCAAGATCCAGTGGAAAAGCGATTCGTTTTCCGGCAAGGTCAAACTGAGCGGCAACCGTTTGCAGATGGATAAGCGCAAGGTGAGGTTGGGCTCGAACTGCACACCTTGAGAGGGCTTGCAAGTGTGTGCTGCACCGTCAACTCGTTGGAGTCGTGTTTGAAGATCAGGCCGGCGCGACGCGCGACTCCTGCGTGTCCGCCGCGAGATATCGGCCCGGCGTCGTTCCCATTGCTCTGCGAAACATATCGATAAACGCGCTGACGTTGTCGTAACCCAATTCGAGCGCGATCGTCGTTACGGGTACGCCATCCGCGACGAGTTCAAGCGCGCGCAGCAAGCGCGCCTGTTGACGCCATTGCGCGAACGACATGCCTGTCTCGCTCACGAAGCGACGACTCAGCGTGCGCGGCGCAAGACCGGCCCACGTCGCCCATTCTTCCAGACGCCGGTTATCGGACAGATCGCTGACGAGCGCGTCCGTGATCCGCACCAGCCTCGGGTCTTCCGGGCGCGGCAAATCGAGCGATTCCTCTTTCGACGCTATCAACTCGTCGACGATCACCTCTGCAATCCGCGTCTGCCCCTGATCGAGTTCCACCCCCGGCCATGTCGCGACGCGCCTCACCGCTTCGCGCAACAAAGGCGTGGTTTTGATCGCGCGCGGCTCACGCGGCAACTGCGCGCAGCGGTGCTCGGTAATGAAAACACTCCACCCTGAGAACGGACCATACGAGCGAACCGAGTGGACGCAATGCGGCGGAATCCAGATCGCGTGAGTGGCCGGCACGACCCAATGGCGCTTATCGAGCCCGACCGATACAAGCCCGCTCAACGCGCCCATGAGTTGTCCGCGCGCGTGACTATGCGACGACGTCGCGCGCGCCTCGCTCTGCGTCAATTCCGCCGCGGCGAGGAACGGCCCTTCGGGCGATGTGACGAGATCCGGTCGGATTAATTGCTTCGGCATGGCTGGAACACCGTATTGAATGGCCTTTATACCGGAGTCCAGCCGCGTGTGCACGCCTACACTCGATTCCATTCTTTCAATGACTGGAGGGCAATGACATGCGAGCCGAACAGGTTCTCCCCGATTTCGCCGATCGAATCGAAATGCGCGGCGCGACGATCCGCAAGGGCACGGTAGGCGCTTTCCTCGCCAACGCGGGTCTGGACCGATCCGCAAGCCAGTGAACAGGCACGCGCCGAAGCCGAGGCCGACATGCTCGACGCACTGCCGGCGCTGCGCGCGCTCGGCTTGTTCGACGTGCTCGACATTCGCGATGTCGCGCTGCGCGATTGGGTCCACGCGCACTGAGCGACGCCTCGCGGCAACCACACAACAAGGAGCCACCATGAAAGCAGCAGTCGTAAAGGCAGCGGGCCAAGCGCCCGTGTATGCCGATTTCGAAGTGCCCGTTGCAGCGCCCGGCCAATGTGTCGTCGACGTGACGGCGTCCGCCCTGAGTCACGTGACGCGGGCGAGGGCAGAGGGTTCGCACTATTCGTCGACGGGGAGCTATCCGTTCGTTGCGGGCGTCGACGGTACCGGGCGCCTGGAAGACGGACAGCGTGTCTACTTCTTCAAGCCGCAAGCGCCGTTCGGCGCCATGGCCGAGCACAGTCTCGTGTCGGCCACGCATTGCATCGCGTTGCCCGACGCGCTCGACGATGTCACCGCGGCCGCCATCGCGATTCCTGGCATGTCATCGTGGGCGGCGCTCATCGAACGGGCGCGCTTCGTGGCCGGTGAGACGGTGTTCATCAACGGAGCAACGGGTACGTCGGGGCGACTGGCTGTGCGGATCGCGAAGCATCTCGGAGCAGGGCGCGTCATCGCAACGGGCCGCAATGCCGCAGCGCTCGAATCGCTGGCGCTTGCCGGTGCCGATAGCACGATCTCCCTGGCGCAGGACGAGAGCGGTCTCACGCGCGCATTCGAAAACACCTTCCGCAACGGCGTGGACGTGGTGCTCGATTATCTCTGGGGCGCCAGCGCGCAGTCGCTGCTTATCGCGGCAGCGAAGGCTTCACCGGACGACTATCCGGTGCGCTTCGTTCAGATCGGTTCGGTGAGCGGCGCGGATATCCCGTTGCCAGGCGCGGTGCTCCGTTCAGCGGCCATCACGCTGATGGGCAGCGGTATCGGCAGTATTCCTTTCGCACGTCTGCTCGAGACGATGAACGCCGTATTCAATGCCGCCGTGCCCGCCGGATTGCGGGTCGCAACCCAAGCCATCCCGCTCGCGGCGTTAAGCTCGCATTGGGAAAACGCGAGCAGCGCGACGCGCACGGTGTTCATTCCCGCACCATAAGGTCGTGATGCCTGGACCACTCTGAAGATCGACTGCGAAGGCGTCGTCATTTTGCCGGTGAAAATGCCGACGCTGTTCACCTCTACTTCGAACGAGATATCCGCCTGCCCGGCGTGAACTCAGGGAATTACCTGAGACGCGAAAGCCATGGTTTTCGTCTACCTTGTCCGATACCGAATCGGTTTGCGGTGAATACCGGTTGCGCAAGGAGCTCCAATGACCGCTCTGGACCAGATTGACACCATCGTGATCGTCATGATGGAAAACCGTTCCTTCGATCATGCCCTCGGCTATCTGAGCCTGAACGGCGGCCAGGTCAACGGCCTTTCCGCAGATCCGGCGTGGCAGGCGAACTTCATCAACGTATACAACGGCAAGCAATATCCCATCCATGCATTAGATCCGGCCGGCCCTGCCATTTCGGATCCGCCTCACGACCGCGCCCCGATCGCCACGCAGATCAACACGCCGTGTGCGCCGGGCGGATGCCCGGAACTCGGCGGATTCGTGCAGAGCTACGCGACCCGCAAGCCGGCAGCGTCGAATCTGGCCGACGTGATGGGTTATTACGACGCTCGCACCGTGCCTACCTTCGACTTTCTCGCGAAGCACTTCACGGTGTGCGACAACTGGTTTGCTCCATTGCCCTCGGGGACTCAGGCGAATCGCCTGATGGCGATGGCGGGGACCAGTCTGATCAGCGACAACGTGCAAGGTATGAGCTTTCTGCCCGATCAGCCACTTGCCTACGATTGGCTCCGTCAGCGCGGCATACCCTGGTGTGTCTATCAGTCGGGAAGCTTCTTTCCGTTCTTCAGCCTGATGAAGGAGTGGCTACCGGAAATCCTGCTGTCCTTGACCCTGCCGCTCAACGATGCCGGCGGCAACTTCCGGCGGTATTCGAGGTTTTCCCGTGACTGGCAGGGCAACAGCATTCTGCCGAAAGTGATCTTCATCGAACCGGAATATACCGACGGTCCTCATCACACTGCTAACGACGATCATTGTCCAACGGGAATGGCGGGAGGTCAGGCGTTCATTGCCGATATTTACCGGACCTTGATTTCGAATCCGACCCGATGGAAAGAGACGCTGTTGATCGTGACGTACGACGAGCACGGCGGATTCTTCGATCATGTGGCGCCCTTGGACATTGCGGCCGACATCGCGGGATATTCTTTCAAGACCACCGGCCTGCGCGTGCCGGCTTTTCTGGTGTCACCGTATGTCACGCCGGGAGGCGTGTTCTCGGGAAAACTCGACCACACTGCGGTGCTGCAGATGCTTGCGGAGAAGTTCGACTCGCAGAAGCAGTATTCCGCGGCTGTCAGCACTCGCAATGCGCAGCTCGATCCACTGGCGAGCGCGTTGAATAGTCAGCCCGTGGTTCAACCTCCGCCTGCGCTGGCGGGCGCGCCGATACAGACCACGGCGGCCGCGTTCAACGGCCCGGTGCAAGCGGGCGTGTCGGATACGACGCAGGCTTTTCATAATGTCGCGCTGCAGGTGGCAAGGGATCATCCGCAATTGCTGAGCTCGCCGCAGTGGACGGGACTGGCGGAGTATCTCTCCGTGTATGGGAAGCATTGAGGGAGAGCGCGTGCGAGAACGGAACGCTTTCTACTAGCCGGCAAGCTTCGAGCTTTGTTGTCGCAGGCCCTCAAAGATTCTGTCCGACACATCGTCTGGAAATTCGGCCGGCAATCGCGCGCCAACTTTCGCGACGACAGCCTCTGTCATGTCCGTTAGGGTGGTGATCATCTCCTCGACATCAGCCGGGGCTAGGGTGACTCGTTGCCCTTGCGCAATCCAGTGGCGTCGCCGGATGTCATTGATCAGATAGTGAGCGTTGTTGCCCCGTACCGCCATTGCCAGCTTCACCCGGCGTGCGGAAAGCAGGTTTGGTCCGTTTCCAATGATTGGGCGCGCGGAGAGAACGTCATAGATCGGCGTGGCCTCATAGCGGTTGGACTTCAGGTGGGCGATGCTGAAATTCTTTGCGTGCCCGTCGGTGGCTGCGAGCATCCAGAAGACGATCTGCGTCATGAAGAAATGGCGCTGATCGATCGCCGACCGCTCCGAGCCAGCCAGAACTTCCATGACCTTCTGGATGCCGGGCCCGCCATCTGCCTCATATTTCTCCGCTGCCGACGTGCCGGTCGCCTGGCACATATCCTCCTGGGGAAGCCGCAGAATCCATGAGCCGTCGCTCGCATACCTGCGATCGAATCGCTCGACGACGAGTACTTTCTGGTCCTCGAAGGTTGCGATGTCGCAATTGGCGATGGGCAAACCATAAGCGGCGACGATCTTCGAGCACAGCCACTCGTTTTCCACCGACGTGCGCATGTCGGCGCGCATGTTTCCGACGAGCCCAAGAGGGAGCTTCAGGATATGCGTGGTCGGGGTACTGCCTTCCGGAATCGCCCACTGGTCGTCGTGCCACAGAAGCGCGGTCTTTTCCTGCGCGCCGGCGATGGACAGGCGCAGGTCGTCGATGGGCTCATGCTGGCCTAACGCGGGCGGTGCTGTTGTTTCCCGCAGTAGCCGCGCGATTTCCGCCTCGTTGAGGGGGCGCCCGCTGATCTGCTGGAGATCCGCAGGGGTTTCATCCGGAGGCAGCATCTGGACAGCGCCTACGCAGTCCCGGCCAAGCCTGGCCAGCAGCTCGAAAGGGGAGGTGCCGCCAGTTTTGTAGCGCCCCGCGATGCGCTCGCGGATAGCCCTGCTATCGGGCAGCAGGTTGTCAAAATAGTCCGAGACGACCTTCCCGCGAAAGGGCTGGTTGCCGGGTGTAAAAGGCAGCGAGAGCGACAGGGGACGTCCCTGCTCGTCTGCTATCCAGTCTTCGAAGTAAGTGAGTTTCTCGCCGTCCCGGGTTGTCTCCCATGTGCCGACGGGCAACCCGTTCATCCAGAGGTGCAGGCTTTTGGCGTGTGCGCGGCGGCCCATTGTTACCAGTCCTCCCGCTTCTTGAGCGCAGCAGCTGTTGACGCCGCTCGCTTCCGCGTGAGCGGCTTCGGTGTGCCTTGCGTGCTACCGCGCGCCGATGTTGCGGCCGCTTTCCGGGTACCGGCTGTCTTCACGGCCGGAGTGGTCGCGCGCTTTGTTGGCACGCTCTGTTTCGCCGCGGCCGGCGGCTCCGATGTCCGCAGACGCGCCGATGGGCGGCCTTCGAGATCCTCCGGGCTCAATGCCTGGGTCAGAACGATATCGACCTTGAGCACCTTCAAAACGTGGAATAGGCGGTCTATGCTCGTGGACTCGGGCTTTGCCTCGAGTTGGGCGTAGGTCTGCTGGGTGACTCCCAGACGGCTCGCCACCTGGGCCTGCGTGAGTCCGGCGGCCTTGCGGAAGCCGACAAGAATGGGCCGCAACTGGCGAGGGGTTTTAACGGGGTAGCCCATGATCGACCTCGGAAAGTCGTGAAAAACAGTAACCGGCGTGTAGGTGATAAAAACAGTATATATCCTGTATCCGGCAAATACAAAGAATAGGCTGTAAATGGAAAATACAGTAAATAGCCTGTTGAGCCGCCCCACCGGCTGCGCGCACGTCAAGGTTGGTCTGACCGATCTCGCGCTCGTACAGCCGGCCATCCAGCACGAGCACGCCTGCGTTCAACCGCGCCAGTTCAACACGCGGCATCGCTACGAGCGCCAGAAGACCCTCATCACGCAACGCGCGAAGAAGACCGACGTAGGTGATCTCTCGTTCGATTGGCCACTCGTCGTAAAAAGCGAGCGTCGATAGCGGCTGAAACAGCCTGCCGTGCGACTCCGCCAGCCCGCAACAAGGCCGCCGCCGCAGATTTCTTCAAGCGCGGGGACATCGCTTGCCAGTCGTGCAAGCATTTTTTTCATCGCGTGTTTCCATGAATAGATGCATGCACATCAACCCGCGCGCTCCCCGATGCGGTGAGGTTTTCCGATCGCGGCGCTCCGGGCCTTGTAGAGGCTTCCTGACCCCAAGACCAGAAGGCCGCCGGAAAGGGCGTTCGGGCAGCGAGAAAAGCGCTGGCACGGCGCATGCGCATCGGCAGAAGGCATCTCGCCTTAACGCACGCCAGAGCTTTGCTCTGAGACAGCGCAAGTGACATCCGCATCCGCACCGCGATCGTCCTGCCTGCACTTACATCCTCGCAAACCCAAGGTTGTCTTTCCCGGATCAGCCGATCCCATGGAGGACACCTGTCTGAATGGAGAATGATATGTTTGTGCACAATAAACGACTGCAATACACCGTACGGGTTGCCACGCCGAATCCCGGTCTCGCGAACCTGCTGCTCGAACAGTTCGGTGGACCTCAGGGAGAACTCGCCGCCGCCTGCCGATACTTCACGCAGGCCGTCGCAGAGGACGATCCGGGCCGGCGCGACATGCTCTTCGACATCGCAACGGAGGAGTTGAGCCACCTCGAGGTGATCGGCTCAATAGTCGCCATGCTTAACAAGGGGGCGAAAGGCCAACTCGCCGAGGGTGTCGAGCAGGAGGCGGAACTTTACCGCTCATTGACCGGCGGCGGGAACGACTCGCACACCACCGCGCTTCTGTATGGCGGCGGCCCTGCGCTGACAAATTCGGCCGGCGTGCCCTGGACCGCGGCCTATATCGATACGATCGGCGAGCCGACCGCTGATCTGCGATCCAACATCGCTGCGGAGGCGCGCGCAAAGATCGTGTACGAACGGCTGATCAATGTCACCGACGACCCGGGTATCAAAGAGGCGCTCGGGTTCCTGATGACGCGTGAAATCGCGCATCAGAAGTCGTTTGAAAAGGCGCTGCATTCCATTCAGCCCAATTTCCCGCAGGGCAAGGTGCCCGGCAATCCGGAATTCACGAACGTCTACTACAACATGTCCTCCGGCGAGGACGTTCGCGGGCCGTGGAACGAGGGTCCTGAATGGGAGTTCGTTGAAGATCCGCAACCGGCAGTTGACGGGGGCGACGGCCTCGCGACCGTGCAGGTGTCGGAAGAAGACATCGCGGTGCTGCAAAGCATGGCTTCGCGCACTGCGTCCGACGTCACCGCCGACCCGACGACTGGCGCTGATCTCGGATCCGGCCAGGCTGGCGCTGTTACGGCCGGCTAAGCAGCGGTTTAGGCCGGGCAACGGTGCGGGCATCGGCACGACGGTGCCTGTGCCTCTGCGGGGTCATTTTCGCAGCACGAGGCAGCGGCCCATTCGCGATCAAGGACCTATCGGCACGGATAGCGGCGTTCGGTCAGGTCGCGGGTGGGCCGGCCACCCCGCGCACGAGCCGCACACCGGTGCCGTCCTCTGCGCCGTGCGGGCACAGCCGTTGCGCGGTGACAGACTCTACTCACCCTATCAGGAGGCCGCCATGGCACAGCGCAAAACCATCGATGATCTGTTTATTCACATGCTTTCCGATATCTATAGTGCGGAGAAGCAGTTGACCAAGGCCCTCGCGAAGCTGTCACGCGCCGCTTCCGATCCGCAGTTGAGCGAAGCGTTCAAGATTCACCTTGAAGAAACGCAAGGGCAGGTGGAACGGATCGATCAGGTTGTCGAGACGTGCGACATCCGTTTGAAGAGAATGAAGTGTGTCGCAATGGAAGGACTGATCGAGGAAGGTCAGGAGTTGATCGACGAAATCGAAAAGGGGCCGGTCCTGGATGCGGGGCTTGTGGCTGCGGCGCAGAAGGTCGAGCACTATGAAATCGCTGCATACGGCAGCCTTTGCGCTATCGGTAAGCAACTCGGTTTCACCGAAGGGGTGAAGTTGCTGCAGGCAACGCTTGAGGAAGAAAAGGCAACCGATCTGAAGTTGGGTGAGTTTGCCGAAAGGGCGGGTAACGCGAAGGCCTCGCAGCAGGACGGCGATGACGAAAGCACCCGAAAGAGCGGCAGCAGATCAAAGGCCGGTCAGGCGAGAGCTGAACAGGCCTGAACGAACGGCCGCCGCTGTCTCAGACTGCGGAGCGCGCAGGCGCTCCGCAGAATGCGGCTCCGAATGCCAACACGCGAAAGAGGCGGGCGATGCGTTACCGATCAACCCGTCCACCAAAAAACCAACCCAATAGAGGAGTGCGTTCATGCCGCCAGACCAGACTGACCTGCGCGGGGCGGACGATCGCCACGTCGCGGCTGATAGATCGTCGGTGCCCGACGCGCAGGAGGCGGGTGCAGATTCGCCGCATCTGGACGAGGGGCAGCAGGATCAGGCAGCGGATCACGCGTCGCCTCATGCATTGGTGCTTCACGAGATTGTTCGGGAAGAAGGGGAGGCCGCGCTTGCTCGGACGATCGGCGCGCTGGCCTGGTCGTCGCTCGCGGCAGGGCTGTCGATGGGATTCTCTTTTCTTATACCAGCGGTGCTCGAGGCCCAACTGCCGGAGGCACACTGGCGCTCACTCGTCTCCAGTTTTGGATACACCGTTGGATTTGTGCTGGTCATCATGGGACGTCAGCAGTTATTCACGGAAAGCACGTTGACAGTCGTACTGCCGGTGCTCACCCGCCGCGACGCAAGCACAGTTCGGAAAGCGTTACGCCTGTGGGCCGTTGTACTGCTGTGCAACCTCATCGGCACATGGATTTTCGCAGCTATGCTGCGCATTCCAGGAGTCTTCTCCGCCGACGTAATTGACTCGCTGCGCCGGATATCGGTCGACGCAATGGCTTCATCAACGCCCATGCCCACGGTGGTTCGCGCGCTCCTGGCCGGCTGGCTGATCGCGCTGATGGTCTGGCTGCTGCCCAGTGCGCGATCCGGCCGCCTGCTGACGGTGCTGCTGATCACGTACGTCGTCGGGGTAACGCATCTCTCGCACATCATCGCCGGTTCAACCGAAATTGCTTATGCCTGGCTTGCGGGCATCGCGTCGCCGGCGGACTACTTCGCCAAGTTTCTGTTGCCGACTCTTGCCGGCAACGTGATAGGCGGCACCTCCCTGGTTGCGCTTCTCAACCATGCAGCGATCGCGCCCGAGATGAGCTAGAACCGATGAAGCGACGGCGCGGCGTCGTGAATGCATCGAAAGATCACTCAGAAGCGAGCTGGTTCTACCTAACTTTTCCTGAAAGGAGCCTCACGATGAGAGCACTTCGCTGGCATGGCAAGCACGACATCCGTTGCGATACGGTCCCTGATCCTGTAATTGAAGAGGGCCGCGACGCGATTATCAAGGTATCGAGTTGCGCGATCTGCGGTTCCGATCTGCATCTGTTCGATGGGTTTATGCCGACGATGGAAAGCGGCGACATCATGGGCCACGAATTCATGGGGGAGGTCGTGGAGGTTGGCAAGGACAACGCAAAGCTGAAGGTTGGCGATCGTGTCGTTGTTCCCTTTACCATCTTTTGCGGCGAGTGCGATCAGTGCAAACGCGGCAACTTTTCCGTGTGCGAGCGTAGCAACCGCAATAAGGAAAAAGCCGATAAGGTCTTCGGCCACACCACTGCCGGACTTTTCGGCTACTCGCATCTGACCGGCGGCTATCCCGGCGGCCAGGCGGAATATGTTCGTGTTCCGATGGCGGACACGACGCATGTCAGGATTCCGGAGGGACTCACCGACGAGCAGGTCCTTTTTCTCGGTGACATTTTTCCGACCGGTTGGCAGGCTGCGGTGAACTGCGACATCCAGCCTGACGACACCGTTGCCATCTGGGGCGCGGGACCGGTCGGGCAGATGGCGATTCGTAGCGCGATTCTGCTGGGTGCAAAGCAGGTGGTCGTGATAGACCGTGTGCCTGAGCGGCTCGCCATGGCGCAAGCGAGCGGGGCAGTCACGATCAACTTCGATCAGGAAAGCGTCCTTGATCGCCTCAAGGACCTCACGCAGGGGAAGGGTCCGGAAAAGTGCATCGACGCCGTCGGCATGGAATCGCACGCTACGCGCTCGTTCGACGCCGTGTACGACAGGGTCAAGCAAGCGGTCATGCTGGAGACAGATCGCCCGCATGTGCTGCGTGAAATGATTTACGTGTGCCGCCCGGCAGGCACGCTCTCGGTGCCGGGCGTGTATGGCGGACTGATCGACAAGATCCCGTTCGGCGCGTCGATGAACAAGGGGCTGACCTGGAAGATGGGGCAGACCCACGTCAACCGATGGACCGATGATCTGCTTAAACGGATACAGGACGGACAAATTGATCCTTCGTTTGTGATCACCCACACAGTGTCGCTGGAAGAGGGGCCGGGCATGTACAGGACGTTCCGCGACAAGGAGGACGGTTGCATCAAGGTGGTACTCAAACCTTAAGTGCAGGCATTCGATAAGATCGGTCGCGAGATGAACGAAGCATCCCGAACGCCACCCAAGGGGCGCTACCTGTAGCCGACAACACGCGCATGGTAACCTCCCCGACGGCGGAGTCGGCCGTGCGCAATCACTGCCTCGGCATCGACCCGTTTGCCCCGCAACCAGCCGCTGGGGCACGACCGCCCGGCGGCAGAGACTCGACATGAAATCAGGCAAATCATCCAGACAACCGCCGCCGGGCAAGCGCGACATCGAGGCGATGTCTGCGTTCCGTTACGACCTGCGCAAGTTCCTGCGTGCTTCCGAAGAAATCGCCAATGCCGCGGGCATCACGACACTCCAGTATCAGTTGCTGCTGCACGTGTACGGCTTTCCTGACCGGCAATGGGCGACCGTTGGCGAACTCGCGGAGCGGTTGCAGGCGGCGCCGAACGGCACCGCGGCGCTCGTCTCGCGTTGCGAATCGGCGGGGCTCGTAACGCGCACACCGGATCCCGCCGACGGTCGCCAGGTGCAGATTCGCCTCACACCCAAGGGCGAAAGATTTTTGCTGGAGCTGGCGGCTGAGCACAAGGCGCTCTATGGGGCGTTCGGCTGGATTTTCGGCAACATGGGTAGCTAGTTGACAGCAGTGGGACAAGTCCCGCGGGGCGCCCAAGGCAACTTATGTCACAATCTGCCTTAAATGTCATTTTCCCGGCGGCTCCGTGCAACTTCTCTCGTTTATCGACCGGCGCGCAATCCTGCGTAGCCGGCGGCGTTGGCTGTATTTCGGCTTGTTCTGGCTCGGCGCCATCATAACGGGGCTCGCGGCCGTCTTGTACGCGCGGCTCATCGACTTCGGCTACGACATCTTTTTGCGAATGATCGCCCACAACTGGTGGCTGCCGCTGCTCGTCACGCCGGCGATCGCCGCTTTTAGCGTCTGGGCCACGCGCCGCTGGTTCCCCGGTTCAGAGGGCAGCGGCATTCCGCAGGTCATCGCGACGCTACACGATGTACGCGCACGCGGCCCGCGTCTGCTTACGCTGCGCATCCTGATCGGTAAAATTGCCCTTTCATTCCTTGTGATTCTCGGTGGCTTCACAATCGGCCGCGAAGGGCCGACGATTCACGTCGGCGCCGCGCTGATGTTTAGCCTTCGGCGTTTCTACCCGGCACGGCTGCGCAGCATTTACGGCGTCGGTCTCGAACGCAAGCTCGCGCTCGCGGGCGCGGCCGCGGGGCTGTCCGCCGCGTTCAATGCGCCGCTCGCGGGCGTCGTCTTCGCCATCGAGGAACTCACGCGCAGCTTCGAAGCACGAACCAGCGGCGTCATTATCACGGCAATTATTTTCGCGGGCGTCGTCTCGCTGGCGCTTCAGGGCAACTATGTGTATTTCGGCACGATTGCCATCGGGAGCAAACTGCCCGATCTGCTGGCCGTCGCGGTCATTCTGGTTGGTGTGATCACCGGCGTTGGCGGCGGCGTGTTCTGCTGGCTACTGCTCAATACCGAACGATGGATGCCCGCCTGGTTATGCACGCTTCGAAAGGTCCGTCCCGTGGCGTTCGGCGCAGTTTGCGGCCTCTTCATTGCCACAATCGGCGTGGCCAGCGGCGGTCATCTCTTTGGCAGCGGCTATGCGGAAGCTCGCGGAATGCTCGAAGGTCGTTTGCAACTCGGCGCGGCCTATCCGGCCCTGAAAATGGCGTCGATGGTGGGCTCGTATCTGCCGGGCACGCCGGGCGGCCTTTTTGCGCCGTCGCTGGCCATCGGCGCGGGGATCGGCAACGCATTGCACATCGTGTTCGGACAAATGCAATTGCCGATGTTGATCGCGCTCGGTATGGTCGGTTATCTCGCCGCCGTCACCCAGAGTCCGATCACGGCGTTCGTCATCGTCATCGAAATGATCGACGGGCACGCGCTGGTGATTTCGCTGATGGCGACGGCACTGGTGTCGAGTCAGGTGTCGAAACTCTTTGCGCCTCCGCTCTACGAAGCGTTGGCGCACCGGTATCTCCGTCATTGACGGACACGCGGCATCCGGGCAGGAAAATTCGTTGATCGGCGGCAGAGTGGGGACCGGGTCAATCGGTGTCCAGCGTTCTTCATCGTCATGTCAGTCAGCTACTGACGTTCCGGTGGGCCAGCCGGAATGCGCGCGGCGTCACGCCGGTATATCGATGAAACACGTCGGTGAAATGCTGCTGAGTCTGAAACCCGGCGCGCGCGCCAACGTCGACGAGGGGAATGGTCTCCTCGCACAACATCGTCCTGGCAAATTTCACTCGTTCGAGTGTCACGTACAGATGGGGCGGGTTACCTGTCGCCGTTTTGAAACCGCGTGCAAAGTTTGATGCGCTCATGTGCACCAGAACTGCGAGTTGCTCGACCAGAATGGTTTCGGCGATGTTCTCATGAACGAAGGCTTGAATGCGAGTCAGCATCTGACGCGTAAGCGGCATGTCCGGTTCGACCGCGCCCGCGCAGTGCCCGTAGCGCAGCGCGATGTGCACCGAGATGACATCGGCAAAGGCGTCGGCGCAGGCAGCGTCGATGAGATCGGCGTTATGCAAAGCACCCAATGTGTCCGCGGCCTCGCGCAGGAACGGATCCCAGGACTTGGACCATTTCGGAACCGCGCCAAACGCTTCTTGCGAGACTTGGCCAAGAACGCCCGGTTTGAGTGCGATAACCCATCCCCTGGGATCGTTGTCAGCAATGGTGGCCAATTGCACCCCGGCAGGAATAACCGCGACAAACGGTGCATTTATCAGGATCGATTGACTCATTCCACCCTCGTCGCAGCCCGCAGCCTGCACAACAGTGCCACCCGTCGGTATAACGAGCCGAAATCCCTGCACCGAATGCAGCCCGCCATGGGTGAAAGCAACGTTCATCGGTTGGCAGCGTAACTTGTGATCCGGGGTCGATCCCATTGCTTACTCCATAATGAGCGGACGTTTTCTCCTTGCATCGTCGCATACCTAACTTTACGTCGATTTCAAGGCGGCTTAAGGCAGATTCGTAATTCGCTCCAACCGCGCCTACCGATCATCGCGATCCCGACCGCGTATGCGGGCTCAAGAATGACATCGATGTATGGCCTGACCGAGGGCTGTCTGAAAGGTAGGGGACGCGGCGGCATGTGTTACCGAAGACGGTGATCTATGACCCCGAGATCACGCACGATGCGAGCCATATATCAGTGATGCTCGCTGTTGTAGTCGGACCTTGCCTTTGGGTGCCCTTGCTGCTCGGCATCTGCAGTATCGGCGCCGGTGTGATTGCCGCGCTGGTGCCGGGCATTACCGCGCTTGTGCTGGTCGCCGTCATGGGCGCGAACGCAATTATCACAGGCGTATTCGATCTGATCGCAGCAACGCGGCTGCATAAGCGCCTGCGCAATGCGTGGATGCTGGTGCTAACCGGAGTGCTATCCGTGCTGTTCGGCATCCTCGTGCTGCTCTTTCCCGGCGCCGGCGCCGGCGCACTAGCGCTCGTCTGGCTGATCGGCGTGTATGCGTTGTTCACGGGCGCGCTGCTGTTCGTACTCGGCATCACTGCGCGCGCCTGGCACCATGACGGCCTGACCGGCGAGCCACACGCGCCATTGCATCCGTAAGCGCACCGCGCGCGGGAATGCGCGATCACCTTGCACAGATCGGCTATGACTCCGAATTTGGCGCGCGTATGCTTAAGCGCAAGATCCGTCTTGAAGTGGAATCGCAACTCGCCGATGCGCTGTTGCGAGGCGACGTGCGCGACGGCGACAAGGTCACAATGGTCTACGACTCGGGTACGCACTCTGTGCGTGTGCAGAAAGGCGCCACGCGCACAGAAGCGCTCAGCGAGGCGTCGAAGCCGGCACCGGCGCACGCGTGACGCCGGCATGCTCAGGAACGCGAAGCCGCTCGCACGTGCGGGCGGCGTCGGCATTACGATTCGAGTTCACCTGCGATGATCTCGTCGCGATAGCACCAGATCCACGCTTCGCCGGGTTCGATTGAGCGTACCAGCGGGTGGCCCGTGGCGTGAAAATGTTTGCTTGCATGCCGGTTAGGCGACGAATCGCAACAGCCGACGTGGCCGCACGAAAGACAAAGCCTCAAATGTACCCACGGCTGGCCAAGCTTCACGCAGTCCTCGCAATAGTCGATGGATGTGTGGAGAATGCGGGCCTCGCCCAGGTGCGTGCAACCAGGGGTCATGACGGTACTCCTCGGACAGGTTCGCACAGACGTGCGGACCAAGGTTGTTGTGCTTACGCTCAGGCGCTATTCAGATAGCGATGCACCAGCGCCACCGCCATCGCTCCCTCGCCGACCGCCGACGCCACGCGCTTGATCGATGCGTGACGCACGTCGCCAGCTGCGAATACGCCGGGCACACATGTTTCCAGATGCAGCGGCGCGCGTTCGAGCGGCCAGTTCAGGGTCGCCCGATATTCCTGCAGATCAGGACCGGTCACTAGATAGCCGCCTTCATCGCGGACAATGCCGACGTCTTGCGCCCATTCAGTCTGCGGCACGCCACCAATGCAGACGAATAGCCAATTCGTCCTTGCCGTGCTTTGCCGGCCGGTGCGCACATCGGTCAGCGTGATCTCCTGCAACACGTCACTGCCTGCGAGCGCGGTAACTTCGGTGCACGTGCGCACTTCAATGTTCGGCGCCGACGTGACGCGATCCATCAGGTAGTGGGACAGCGTGTTCTTAAGCGATGCGTCACGCACGAGCATATAGACGCGGCTGGCGGTCTGCGAAAAATGCATGGCGGCCTGTCCGGCCGAATTGCCGCCGCCCACCACATATACGTCTTCGCCGTGGATCAGCTCGGCCTCACTCGCGCCCGCGCCGTAATAAAGGCCCGCGCCAAGAAAGCGCTCTTCGCCGCTCAGCCCTAGCGTGCGATATGCCACGCCGGTTGCGCAGATAGACGTGCGCGCCGTGATACGTGTGCCGTCTTCCAGATACACGATGCCACGCCCTGGCGGAAACTCCGCGTGGACGCCGGCGCGCGCCAGCAGGATTTCGGCGCCGAACTTGACGGCCTGGACGCGCGCCCGTTCAGCGAGGTCCACGCCGCTCACGCCCTGTGGAAAGCCCAGGTAGTTCTCGATTTTGGAACTGCTGCCTGCCTGGCCGCCCAGTGCCCAACGCTCCACCAGTACCGTACGCAAGCCCTCCGATGCACCGTACACCGCCGCGCTCAAACCCGCCGGTCCCGCGCCGTAAATCGCGAGATCGTAGGCCTCACGGGACGGACTTGCGAACCAGCCGAGCTTCTCGGTGATTTGCCGGATGGTGGGACATTCGAGCCGCGTGCCGTCGTCGAAGACGCAGACCGGCAAGCGCGAATCGGAAAGATGCTGCACGTGCGCCAGTTCCTCCGCTTCTTTATCGCTGCGCAGTTCGATCCATTCGAACGGTATATCGCAGCGATGCAGGAAGTCGCGTAGCGCGTAGCCATTTGCGCTGCGCATTGGCCCATAGATCCTGACCGTGACCATGCTATTCGCCTTTAGGTGGGAGATTCCTTCGTTTCACGCGTTTCCCAAGCAGGCGGCCGCGCCGGGATAGTTGCGGTTCGCCGTATTCAGGCATCGTAAGCCCATGGTAAGAGGCGTCTTTTGCGATACCGCCCGGTCTTGTTCGTTTTCTACTAAGGGTTCCATCACGTCGGGTCGTGCGATTGTCTGCCACGCGCCATATGCGTTCTGCTCGATCCCGCAGGCTCGACGTTCAAACGCGTGCGTTCGCATGGGCCGCTCCGGTTTCGTATCAAGGCGTCAATCTGGAAGCACGAACTCGGTACGCATGTCTTCGATCGCCTTCTGGACATGATGTGCGCAATTCGCGCCGAGGTCGTTGAGCGGCACGATGTTCCAGTTGCGGCCGGATGCGTCCGGCGGACACCGCTCCGGTAGCGGTATGCGCACGCGCAAAGCTCCCGGCACGTCCGCAGCGATTTTTGCCACGCGGTTCTGCAGTTCGTCGCGAATCTGCTCAGCGGTTCGAACGGTCTTCCCCATCGGTCTGCCTCTCTCGGTCGCATGTGCGGTTCGTGACTGAATGGCGCATACGTTCCTTTCGCGTGAGCATGCGCCAACGATGCTTTAAGTCTAGTCGCTAATCCGGGGATGTTTGGACAATCGCTCGCATCCGCGGACCGCATCAAGGGAGTGCACGCAACAAAGCTGATCGGAAAATGCGCAAAAGCCAGAAAGGCTCCGGAAAGAGGCGCGCGTGTCGCTGCATTGAAACCGTGAGTCACGCGAGGCAAGAGCTGCACACATCTTATAAGCGGTTGACGACCTGTCGGCACATCCCGCGTGGGGCGGCAGTGAGGCAATCCCCGTAACGCCGCCGAAATCGCGTATTCCATCTTGCGCTCGTTGGGGTACAGTGCATGGAACTGCTGCTCGAGGCTTAGTACTTCTTCGAATACATGACAGGAACCCGTATCAGAAGCGCGAGATAGTTCGGTCTCTGTTTTCAATCACTGGATATGTCAGTTCCGCCTTGGGCAGCTATCCGCGAGAAGCCGCAAGCGCGAAAGACCGTAGCATGTGCGTTACCCGAGCGTCGAATGAACTGTGCACAGTTCATGTGCAATCCATGCGCGCGGGGCGCGTTCGCGGCGCAGCCACGGCCGTCCGGGAGTCAAATCATGGAAAGTAAGAAAGGCTGGCTGCGCAAGGATCTCGATGCGTTGCGTCTGCAGTGGGCGATGCTCACCTTTTATGAACGATTCGAGCAGCTTGTCGCGCATGTGCTGAGCGTCGTGATTTCCATCATCATCCTCGTGTCGCTCTGGCAGTTGATTCAGGCGGTGATTTCATTGCTGGTTGCGGATGCGCTGAACCCACTGGATCACGCGGTGTATCAGACCGTCTTCGGTATGGTCATGACGTTGCTGATCGCGATGGAATTCAAACATTCGATTACGCGGGTGATGGCGCGGCGCGATCACATCGTGCAGGTCAAAACGGTGCTTCTGGTTGCGCTACTGGCTATCGCCCGCAAATTCATCATTCTCGATCCGGCCAGTGCGCCCGCCCAGATCGCGGCGCTTGCATTTGCGCTGATGGCGCTGGGGAGCGTCTACTGGCTGATGCGGCAGCGTGATGACCCGGTCGACGCACCGAACGCCGCGCAAGCGGAACGTGATCGCATGCTGCACGCGCAGCGACAGCGAGGGGGCCCGCCCCGCGCAGGCGACCAGCCCGACAATTAACTTGAGTCGCCGCGCTCGTCTCGTGACGGCAGTGTAAGCGTCAATCCGCCGGACGGCGTCGATGATCACGGGAAGTCCGGTCGGCTGGTGCGCAAGCGACGCTGTCGGCGACAATTTTCAGTCCGTAGTCCTTTCCCCGCAGCGCAAGCGCCCCGTGAGAGCCTGGTTGGCGCCATACCCATTGCGTAGGCGATGTCACGAATGCCGCTCGCAAAAAACTGCTCGGCTTCCTTCAGCGTGGACACGGTGATGCCGCTTGCCCCGGCGGCCATTCAAAACCGGTGGCTGCGAATTCGCCGATTTCCAGATTCGAGTGCCCCCATGGATCAGTTCCCGCAGACGGTCAATCCGGCGGCACGGGCAAAGCCGGGTGGCCACTACAGCCATATTTCAATTGCGCAAGACCTGATTTTCGTGTCAGGCCGGGTCGGAGACGCCGAACCCGCTCGCACCGCCGTGCCGCTTCCGGCACTCCACTTCGGTCTGAAGATTGAGATTTAAGCTGTCGCACAAAAATAGGCGCGTCGGTTCGCAACGCCAGGTTTGAGGTCGACGCGAAGAATCGACAGACAACATCCGCCCCCCATGGCCACGCAAATCATGCTGTGCACCCCACCAAGAACGATCGATTTGAATGGTTGGGATGCCTCGTTTGCAATAAAGGCCATTTTTTGCGGTGATTAAATTGGTTCGTCACGAGTCCGTTGCGAGCCGTTCCAGGCGACGGGTGTCAAGTTTCAACAGAGACGGCATCGCACGAGGCCGCGCCAGGTTCAGTTGTCATTGCACCATCAATCTCTCTATGTAAGGAGCAGTTCGCATGAACGACGCCCAGATCAAGAATGGCGGTATCAGCCGACGCGACATGATGCGTCTTCTCGCCGCCGGCGGAATGCTTGCCACTGGCGCCGGCGGACTGTTCGCCGGTGCGAAGTCGGCGATCGCCGCGCCGGCGCCCAAGAAGGGCGGAGCGATCCGGGTGGCGTATGACGCCGGATCGAGTGCGGACACCATGGACCCGGCCAAGGGCTCCGCAGGGTCCGACTACATTCGCTTCTTCATGTTCTATAGCGGACTCACGCAACTGGACCAAAGCTTGACACCGCAGATGAATCTTGCGGAAGCGTTGGATACGTCCGACGGTCGCGTCTGGATCATCAAGCTTCGCAAGGGCGCGACCTTTCATGACGGCAAGGCGCTGACACCGGCGGATGTCGTGTATTCGCTGATGCGCCACAAGGACCCTGCGATTGGCTCGAAGGTGAAAACGCTGGCCGATCAGTTCACCGATATCAAGGCAAGCGGTCCAAACGAAGTGACGTTGACGCTGACGTCGGCCAATGCCGACCTGCCGGTCATCCTCGCCACGCCGCAGTTCGTCATCGTCAAAAACGGTACGACCGACTTCTCGTCGGGAATCGGTACTGGTCCGTACAAGGTCAAAACGTTCAAGCCGGGTGTGACCACCATTGGCGTGCGCAATGAGAACTACTGGAAGCCGGGTCTGCCTTATCTGGACCAGATCGAACTCATCGGGATCGGCGATAACGCCGCCCGCGTGAACGCTTTGCTGGCCGGCGACGTGCACCTGATCAATTCCGTCGATCCCCGTTCGACCCAGCGAATCGCGTCGACGCCGGGCTATGCGGTGCTCGAAACGAAGTCGGGGCTCTATAGCGATCTGATCATGCGACATGACAATCCGCTCTCCGGCAACGCGGACTTCGTCGAGGGCATGAAATACATGTTCGACCGCGAGCAGATTCGTACTGCCGTATTTCGCGGCTATGCCGTGATCGGCAACGATCAGCCGATTCCGCCGGGGCATCGCTATTTCAATGCATCGGTGCCGCAACGGCAGGTGGATCTGGACAAGGCCAAGTATTACTTCAAGAAGGCGAATGCGATCGGCCCGGCGTTGCCTCCGATCTACGCGACGCCCGACGCAAATGGCTCGATCGAGATGGCCGAACTTCTGCAGCAGACGGGCGCGAAGATCGGCGTCAACGTGACGATCAATCGCGTGCCCGCCGATGGCTATTGGTCGAATCACTGGATGAAGCATCCGCTTGGTTTTGGCAGCGTGAATCCGCGTTCGAGCGCGGACGTCCTGTTCACGCAGTTCTTTAAATCGGATGCGCCATGGAACGAGTCGGGCTGGAACAATCCAAAGTTCGACCAGTTGCTCGTCGCCGCACGATCGGAAACGGACGAGACCAAACGCAAGCAGATGTACGGTGATATGCAGCAGATCGTTGCGACGCAGGGCAGCATCGGTATTCCGGCGTTCATCAGTATTCTCGATGCGAACGACAAGCGTCTGCAAGGACTCGGGTCGATCCCAACGGGGGCGATGATGGGCTTTTCATTTGCCGAACACGTATGGTGGAACGCGTAAGCCCGCGCGGTAAAGCGCGTGACCGGCGCACCGACATAGATTGACCGGTGTCCTGACGCCGCATCGTGTGCTGCGGAGCGTCCGCAAAACGGTGAGATCTGTGCAGCACGCCCACCAATACGGCATAACGCCGGGTTTTTAAGGTGATTAAATGTCTCTCAGTGGGGTCGCATCCTTTCATGATCAGCGCCGCGCATGCGGCGTGCGTTGGGAGTCATGTGCATGAAGTCCAAATTCGTCCGGCTGTCAGAAACGGCGCGGACTCCGGTTCGGTTTTGCATCGACGGAGAAACGGTCACAGGCTTTGAAGGCGATACGCTTCTCGTAGCCGTGCTGTGCAACACGGATCATGTGCGTCATTCGGAGTTCGGTCCGGAAACACGCGCCGGCTTCTGCCTGATGGGTGCATGTCAGGACTGCTGGGTGTGGACCGCGGATGGCGAACGCATGCGCGCCTGCACGACAATGGTCAGTGCCGATCTGAACATGGTGACTCGCCAGCCGGAGGTGCAATGGCCGAACCTCGCGTGATCATTGTCGGCGCGGGGCCGGCCGGGGTTCGCTGCGCTCAGGCGCTGGTCGCCGCCGGCTTGCGTCCGTTTGTCATAGATGAAAGCAGGCGCGACGGCGGCCAGATCTACCGGCGCCAGCCAGATCAGTTCACTCGCCCGTACAGCAAGCTGTATGGCACCGAGGCGCCGCGTGCGCTCGACCTGCACGAGAGCTTCGAGCGCCTTCGCGCGAGCATCGACTATCAATCTGAAACCCTTGCATGGAATGTCGTGGGCGGCACACTCCACACCACGCACGCGGGCGTGGCGAGCCAGCATCCGTTCGACGCGCTGGTGCTGTGTCCGGGCGCGACCGACCGGCTGATGCCGGTGAAAGGTTGGCAACGGGCCGGTACGTATAGTCTCGGCGCCTCACAGATCGCGCTCAAGGCGCAAGCGTGCGCGATCGGCAGCAACGTGGTGTTCATGGGTTCGGGGCCGTTGCTGTATCTCGTCGCGAGCCAGTATGTGCAGGCGGGCGCAAAGGTCGCAGCGGTGCTGGACACCTCGCCGTTCGCCAGGCGTCTTCGCGCATTGCCGAAGCTGCTTGCGCGTCCCGATGTATTACGCAAGGGCGCGGCGCTGGTCTCGTCGCTCAGGAAGCAGGGCGTGAAGATCGAGACGGGCATCGTGCCGGTGGAGATTCACGGCGATGACCAGCGGGGTGTGGATGGCGTGAGTTATCGCACGGCGCGTGGCGTGCAGCATCGCATCGCGTGCGACGCGGTGGCGCTCGGTTATCACCTGCGGCCCGAAACGCAGCTCGCGGACCTCGCAGGCTGCACTTTTACATTCGATGCATCGACGCGCCAGTGGCTACCGCAACTCGACGAGATGGGGCGCAGTTCGGTTAAAAACGTGTATCTGGCAGGTGATGGCGCGCGTGTGCTCGGCGCGGACGGCGCTGAAACCGCGGGGGCGCTCGCAGCGTTCGCCGTGTTGCAGGACCTCGGCCGCGCTGTCGATACATCGCGGGTCGCGTCCCTGATTCGCACGCGGGAGAAAATGGACCGCTTCCGCGCAGGGCTCGCCATCGCGTTTCCCTGGCCGGCCCAGCAGGCGGCTGCGCTCTCCGATGACACCATCGTGTGCCGATGCGAAGGCATCTCGGCAGGCGAATTGCGGCGGGTGGTTCGCGACGAGGGCGCGCGCGAAGCGAATCGTGCCAAGGCATTCAGCCGTGTCGGCATGGGCCGCTGCCAGGGCCGCTATTGCGGCCATGCCGCGGCTGAAGTGATCGCCGGCGAATCAGGCGTGCCACTCGAACAGGTCGGCCGCTTGCGCGGTCAGGCACCCGTGAAGCCATTTGCGATCTCAACGGTTTCCGATACCCTGGCTGCAACGCAGGTCGTGGCCGGGCATACCGCGCTTTCGACGCTGGAGGAAGAATGAAGCGGATAGAGGCGGATGTGGTCATTGTCGGTGGTGGCTTCATGGGCGCGGCGGCGGCCTTTTTCCTGCGCCAGCGCGGACGCTCTGTCATCGTGCTCGAGCGCGGCCTGATCGGCCAGCAGGCGAGCGGCACGAATTTCGGCAACGTACGCCGTCAGGGGCGCTTTCTGCCGCAGTTGCCTCTTGCTAACCGCTCACGCGAGATATGGGGAAAACTCCCGGAACTAATCGGTCATGATGCAGAGTTTCTGCCGTCGGGACACGTGCGTGTCTGCTACCGGCAGGAACAGGACGACGCGCTCGAGATCTATGCGCGTGAGGCCAGTCACTATGGATTGAAGCTCGATCTGTATCGCGGCGCCGAGATGCGTGCCAAATTCCCATTTCTGGGCAAAGAAGTGCGTGCGGCTTCCCACTCCGTGATGGACGGTCACGCGAATCCGCGCCTTGCCGCGCCAGCGTTCGGTCGAGCTGCGGCACGCGCGGGCGCGCGTATCGAAGAGAACACGGAGATTGCCGTCGTCGAGAAAGACGGCGATACATTTCGCGCACGAAGCACCGACGGCCGTGAATTCTGTGCGCCGAATCTGCTGATTACAGCGGGCGCGTGGGGAAATCAGCTGAGCGAACAATTCGGTGAAGCCGTTCCGATTGCCGTGCGGGCGCCCCAGATGGCCGTGACCGAACCCATGCCTTATGGACTGCGCGAGGTGGTCGGCGTGACCTCACCGTTGCTCGAAGAAGTCGTCTATTTCCGGCAGGTCAAACGCGGAAACATTGTGATCGGGGGCTGCGCGCGTGGGCCCGCCTACCTTGACGAGCGTCGCGCAAAAGTCTTGCCGGAAAGTCCGCTGATCCAGTTCCGTCAACTGGCGCGTGTGGCGCCAGCGCTGACGCGGCTGCATATCATTCGCGTGTGGAGCGGCGTGGAGGGCTATATGCCGGACGATCGCCCGATCATGGGCCCGAGCAACAAGGTGGATGGTCTTTACTATGCATTCGGTTTCTGCGGCGCGGGCTTTCAATTGGGCCCGGGCGTCGGCGATGTCATGGCCGAGCTTATCGATACCGGCGCAACCAGCACGCCGATCGACGCATTTGCAATCGAACGGTTTGCGGCAACGGCGACGTCCGCAGCGGTCGCGGCATAGCACGGTCAAAGGCGCCGACGCCTGCGCGCCGCGCTCTACGCAGATTCTGCTACGTGCCTTCGTATTTGCGCATGACGCCGAGTGCCTTCCTGAAAAGCGCCCGCGTCAGGCCGGCCACGCATTTTGATAGCTTGCACGCGGGCTCGCCGTTACCCATATGAACGTCGCGCGCTGCGTTCACCCGATTGCCGGAGCTTATTACTCTTTCCTGGATGTGTGCGATGACTTCTCTCTCAACGAACGCTTATAACGTCGATCCGGTCGCATGCCAGCGTTTCTATATCGACGGCCGCTGGATTGCACCCGCAAAGCCCACATTCATGCCGGTTATCAATCCCGCGACGGAGGAACCCGTCGCCGAGATAGCATTGGGTTCCTCCGAGGACGTCGATCGCGCGGTCAGTGCTGCCCGCGCGGCGTTCGATGGCTGGTCGTCCTCGCCTGTAGCGACGCGCGTCGCCATTCTTGGCAGGATGCATGATCTGATTCTCGAACGAAAGGAAATGTTCGCCCAGGCAATATCGCTTGAAATGGGCGCTGCAATTTCTTTCGCGCGTTCGCTGCAGGTTCCGCTTGCGGCCGAGCACGTTCGGATCGCACGCGACGTGGTTTCGCAATATCGCTTTGTGTCCGTCAATAAAGGCACGGCAATTTCACGTGAGCCGATCGGCGTTTGCGCGCTCATCACGCCATGGAACTGGCCGCTTTACCAGATCACCGCAAAGGTCGCTTCGGCGCTCGCGGCCGGGTGTACGGTGGTGCTCAAGCCGAGCGAGTTGTCGCCGCTCAGCGCGCAGCTCTTCGCACAACTGGTTCACGACGCCGGCGTTCCTCCCGGCGTGTTCAATCTGATTAACGGCACAGGTCCGAAAGTGGGCGCGGCGCTCGCGGAGCACGTGGACGTCGACATGATCTCGATCACCGGGTCGAACCGCGCCGGCGTGCTGGTTGCCCAGGCGGCAGCGCCGACGGTCAAGCGTGTCGCCCAGGAACTGGGTGGCAAGTCCCCGAACGTCATGCTTCCTGATGCCGATTTTGCGAAGGCCGTACCGCTCGGCGTGATGTCCGCATTTCGCAACGTCGGACAATCATGTAGCGCACCCACGCGGATGATTGTGCCCCGCGACAGACTTGCGGATGTCGAAGCTTTGGCCTTGGCAACTGCTGAAGCAATTGTCGTGGGCGATCCCCAATCCGACGCGACGGTATTAGGGCCCATCGCCAACGAGGCCCAGTTCAACCGCGTGCAGACCATGATTCTCGCGGGCGTGGAGAGTGGAGCGAAATTGATTTGCGGAGGGCCCGGGCGAGTGGAAGGTTTCAGCAAAGGCTTCTTCGCCCGCCCGACGATTTTCTCCGAGGTACTACCTCAGATGCGGATCGCGCAGGAAGAAATCTTCGGTCCGGTTCTTTGCATCATTCCCTACGACACGATCGACCAGGCAGTCGAGATAGCGAACAGCACGCCCTATGGACTGGGCGCCCACGTGCAGACTCAGGATATCGACGCCGGGCGCGCAGTCGCATTTCGCATTCGGGCGGGACAGGTTCATATCAACCATCCGGCATGGGATCCGCACGCGCCGTTCGGTGGCTATAAGCAATCCGGTAATGGACGCGAGTATGGTGTTCAAGGATTCGAAGAGTACCTCGAAACGAAGGCTATTCTTGGTCACGGATGATCGAGGCACGACTTTGATCCCTGAAAAACGGGGATCTGCCTACGTTATTGGCTCAACCAGCAAACCGATCGGCAGGGCGATCCACCAAGTCTCGTCATGACAGCGTCAAGTCCCACATTTCAGCTTTTGCCTTTCGAATCCGGGTCGGCGCGCTGGTCGCGCGATGGCTTCGAAGTGGATACCGACCGGCAGCGTATCGATGTGCCGGCCACCCAGCGTTTGCTGATCGAGGAAAGTTACTGGGCGCAAGAATCGACGGCCGACGCTTTGCGGCGAGCAATAGCCGGATCCGTGGCGTTTGGGCTGTATGACGGCTTGCGGCAGATCGGCTTTGCACGGGTCGTCACGGACGGCGTCGCATTTGCTTACGTGCGCGACGTGATCGTGGCAAGTGCATATCGTGGGCAGGGTCTGGGCCTGTGGCTCATGCAGACAATTGGCGAGCATCCCGACCTGATACCCGTGCGCCGATGGATGTTGTCGACGCGGGACGCTCATACGCTCTACGAAAAGGTCGGCTTCAAGCGTGTCGGATATACCGATCTCCTCATGACGAAGGCCGCCGAGTGAGCGCATCCAGCGTCATACGAGCAGCGGGAAAGCATTCTTTTCAGGGTAGCTAACATGGCCTACAGGGTTGGAGTTGATATTGGCGGTTCGTTCACGGACTTCGCGGTGCTGGACGAAAAGGACAACACGATTCGAACGTTGAAGGTGTTGTCACGGCCCGATGAACCGGGCGCGGAGATCAGGACCGGTATGGCGGTATTCGCCGAGCGCGACGGTATTGCCGCGGCAGACGTCAGCTACTTCACGCATGGGACGACCGTCGGCGTCAATACCGTCATTCAGCGCAAGGGCGCCAAACTGGCGCTTCTCACCACCCTGCATTTCGAGGATGTGCTTGAGCTGGGCCGTCTCAAGATGCCGCGCTTTCACAATCTGTATGCGCGCCGTCCGGTCCCGCTGGTTCCTCGGTATTCGGTATTTGGAATCGATGAGCGTACCGACGCCGCCGGCGAGGTTCTCACGGAGGTCGATGCCACAGCCGTCAAGCGAGCCTTCGAGCAGGCACAGGAGCAGGGTTGCGAGGCCATCGTGATCTCCTTTCTGCATTCCTATCGCAATCCGGAGAACGAGCGGGCCGCGAAAGCTGCGATCGCGGATATTGCGCCTTCTTTTCCGGTGTTCTGTTCAAGCGACGTGTGGCCCATCATCCGCGAATATGAACGAACGGTGACCGGGGTGATCAGCGGCTATGTGCAGCCGAAAGTGGCCCGCTATCTCACGGCTTTCGAGGAAGCACTAAACGAAGTCGGCGTTCCCGTGCCGCCGCGCATCACGAAATCGAACGGAGGCGTGATGAGCGCGCGCCAGGCGAAGGAAGAATGCGTGCAGATGATCTTGTCGGGTACCGCGTCCGGCGTGATCGGCGCCGGCTATCTGGCACGCATGATGGGACTGCCCAGGATACTGAGCCTCGACATTGGCGGCACGAGCGCCGACGTGGCAGTCATTGTGGATGGCGCGGCGGAATATGGTGCAGGTGAGTTGATCGGTGAGTTCCCGATCTTCATCCCTTCTGTGTCCGTCACATCGATCGGCCAGGGCGGCGGGTCGATCGCGTGGGTCGATGACCTCGGCGTGCTGCAAGTGGGCCCCGAAAGCGCGGGATCGAGTCCGGGGCCGGCGTGCTTCGACAAGGGCGGGCTTCGGCCGGCGGTGACCGACGCGTTCGCCGCCTGCGGTTTGATCGGCCACAGCAAGCTGGGTTATAGCGCCGTGAACATCGACGTGAAGAAGGCGCAGACCGCATTGGCGCCGCTCGCAGACGCGCTGAATCTGAGTTTGTTCGAAACCGCCGAGAGCATCATTACGATTGCTGTATCGGGCATGTTCGCCGATACCAGCGGATTGATGTCGCGCTTCGGCATTGATCCGCGCGAATTCTATCTGCTCGCATTCGGCGGTGCAGGGCCGATGATGGCGTGCTTTCTCGCACGCGAACTGAATATCAAAGGGGTGATCGTTCCGTCGACACCGGGTGTATTGAGCGCACTGGGCGGGTTGATAGCCGATCTGAAGAACGATTTCATCAAGACGTTGTATATCGATCTGGATGCGGCTTCGATCCCGTTGCTGCAGGAATCGTTTGACGCGCTGAAATTGCGCGCCGAGCATTGGCTCTATCGGGACCAGCAGTTCGAAGGAGAAAGCACGCTCTCGTACACGACCGAGATGCGGTATCGCGGACAGTCCTTCGAAATCGAAGTGCGGCTCGATCCGGACTGGGTCGCTCAGGGCGATCTGGACGCGATCACCGCTGCCTTTCACGCGCAGCATCAGCGTTTGTTCGGCCACAGCGATTCCCTCGCGCCGCTGCAAATGATCAGCCTGCGGCTGCTGATTACCGGCAAGACGCCGAAGCCGGCGCTCGCGCGCATCGAACACAGTACGGCCGCTCCGGTGCCCGCTGCGTTCGTCGACGCATACGTCGACGGCGAAGTGCGCAACGTCGCGCTATATCAGCGTGCACATTTGCTTGCGGGACAATGCTTCGATGGTCCGGCGATCGTCGCTCAGGACGATTGCACGACATGCGTGCTGCCCGCAATGAGCGTGACAGTTGATACATTCGGCAATCTCGTGATCACCATGCATTGATGGCCCGCCTGCGTCGCGCCCGTGCTGCTCGCGGGCACGCACAACGATAAACCCTCAAGGAGCCATACGTCATGGCGATTGACCGTCGTAACCTGCAAGTTCTTGCCAACTACTGCGCCGCCGCCGCGGACGCAATGGCTTATACCTTGCTCCGAACGGCGTACTCGACGTTCGTTAAGGAAACCGAAGATTTTTCATGCACGATCCTGACCGAGTCGGGCATGGCATTCGCCAATCCGCGCAGTTTCGGCGCACCGTGGTACAGCGGGATCGACTATGCTCCGGTCATCGAGATGTTCGATGACTACGAAGACGGCGACGTCTGTATCACGAACGACTCGTATAGCGGGCATGTCGCCACGCATTCTCCCGACATCCATATCTGGAAACCGGTATTCGACGACGGCGTCCTTGTGTGCTTCGTCGCAGGCCATATTCACAATACGGATGTAGGCGGCGCCGTGCCGGCGTCGCTGTCCCGGTCGCTCACCGATATCGTGCAGGAAGGGATTCGTATACCGCCCGTGAAGATCTACCGGCGGGGCGTTCTGAACGAGGAGATGGCGGCGATGATGCGCCTGAACGTGCGTGCGCCGGATCAGAACTGGGGCGACTTCAACGCGCAGATCGCGTCGGTCAATATCGGCGAGCGCAAGGTCAAGGAAATCATCGCGCGCTTTGGCCGGGAAGATTTCAGGGAGGGTGCACGCGCGATTCTCGACCATGCCGAACAGCAGGCGCGAAATGTCATCCGCACCATCCCCGACGGCGAATATTTCTTTGCCGACTACGCTGACGAAGACGGCGACGGCGGCGTGCCATGCCGTATCGCGCTTACCCTTCGAGTGAAGGGCGACGAGGTCGAGCTGGACTATACCGGCAGCGATCCGCAACTCGCGTCGTCGCTAAACATGCCCACGGGCGGGCGCGAACACCATCCTTTGCCGCTGGTGGGCCTGACCTACGTGCTCTATACGCTGGACCCGCGCATCTGGATGAACGCCGGAACCCTGCGTGCGGCAAGGGCGATTCTTCCGTCAGGCACGGTCGTCAACTGCGAAGCGCCTGCTGCCGTGGGTATGCGCTCGCTGACATGCATGATGACGCAGATTGTCACGTTTGGCGCATTCTCGCTGGCGCTTCCCGACAGGATTCCCGTGACGGCGCCCGGCGGCAACGCGATCATGAATGTGAAGACCGTCGATCACGCCAATCGGCCCGTCATGGCGTCCATTGGGCCGGTGGGCGGCGGCGGCGGAGCGACCCCTGTGTCAGATGGCGTCGAGGGTTGCGGTGGCGCGTCGGCATTTCTCAAGAACACGCCGATCGAAATCAGCGAAGCTGAAGTGCCGATCTTTTTCCTGCGTTACGGTTTGTGGCCAGACACGGCCGGCGCCGGGCAGTATCGAGGCGGCATGTCCACGGTGATGGAGTTCCGCGCGTCGACGCCCAACACGATCGTGACGGCGCGCAACCGTAACCGTTCAGTGTTTTCGTCATGGGGCGTGATGGGGGGCCGTGCGGGCGCGCTGTCCACTTTCCAGAAGAACCCGGATACGTCCGATGCCATGGAACTGGGCAACACGGACGTCGTCCGGTGCGATCCGGGCGACGTTATCCGCGTCATTGGTCCGGGAGCAGGCGGCTACGGCGATCCGATGCTGCGCGATGCGCAACGCGTTCTGTCGGACGTTCGCAGCGGCTTCCTTTCACCTGAACGCGCGCTCGAAGACTATGGCGTGGCGGTGAAGGGGACAGGAGTGCAGATGGGTATCGATCAGGACCTGACCGGGACGCATCGCGAGAAGAGGCGTGGGGTGGCTGCCAGGCACGAGCATTTCGACTATGGCCCGACGCGCTCTGCGTTCGAACAACGCTGGACGCGCGATCGATATGATGAGATGACGACTTTTCTCGCGAGCCTGCCGGTTGCGTGGCGTCACTTCATCAAGCGTCAAATCTTCATGGTGGTCGATGCGCAGACGGGCATGGCAGGCGACTTGCGAACGCAGATGCAGGAAATCTTCAGCGCGATCCGCAGTAAATATCCTGCGCTTACGCCCAGGCCTGAATAGCTTTGAAGGCATTTCGGTCCACGTAGTGGTGCGAGAGATCAGGCGATTACGATGGCCGTCGCGCTGCGTGCACGTACAAGCACGCAGCGTATAGCACGCAATTCGATCATAAGGCGTTGTCAACCTGCCGAAATCGGTCTCCGGCGCGGACATGGTTCCAACACGGAAAAATGTGCAGAGCGGCGTCATTGACTGGTAACAAGTGCTTCCCGAACAGCAGCGATTCAAGTTGTTACAGCGGCAATGCGTGGCGCTCAAGCCTCGAAAAAGATCTTGCGCACAGGCCGGACGAGAGCACTAGACTTCCTTCATGGGAACCGTTCGGTCGCATGGAAGAGTGCATCGCGGTGAATGTAGCGGCGCGCGTGGGTTGGATGGGCTCACAACCGCCGCGAATCTTAAGCGATAGCGCGGCTCCTGGAAGACATGTCAGCTGAATGCCCGACGCTTTCGCTGTGCTGACGCTTTCCCGAGGAGAGACACGATGAGCATTGCATTGATTGGCGCCACCGGCCGCACCGGTCGCCTGGTGGCAGAGAAATTGCACCGTGCGGGCATTCCGTTCCGCGCGTTGCTGCGCGACGAGGCGCAGCGGGCCCATTTCGAAGGCCTCGGCGCGACCGTTGCGATCATCGACCTGACACAGGACTTCGGCGCGGCGCTCGCGGGCGCTCATACAGTTATTTTCACAGCAGGATCCGCTGAAACCGAGGGCGCCGCACAGGAGACTGAGATCGATCGGGACGCGATCATCAAAGCGGTGGATTATGCGAAGCAACATGGCGCGGACCGCTTCATCGTTGTCAGCACCTTGCTGGCATACGCCCCTGAGCGCGCGCCGGATGCGCTTCGGCACTACGCGCAGATGAAGCGCGCATCCGACGATTATCTGATCGGCAGTGGGCTCGATTATCTCGTGCTGCGTCCCGGCACGCTGACCATGGAGCCGGGTACCGGGACGATTGAGGTCGTGATCGACGCGCAGTCGGCTCGTGCCCCCGTGGCGCGCGAGGATGTTGCCGACGTCGTGCTCGAAGCGCTCAGGTTGAACGTGGTTAACACGATCTTCGGGTTTGCCGGTGGCAGTGAACCGATCGACGACGCGTTGGCCGCGCTTCGTTGACGTTGCGCGCCGCGCCGCAGAGGTTTACGTCACTGCAGAACCCGGGTCGTTGGTCGCAGTGGCTCGGCTGTGAACGAGCCCTCTGTGCCCGTGCCGCTGCCAACGTTCGCTGCTGACATTCGGCGGATTGTGCGGTACTGGAAGACATAGGGAACGGCAGGATTACGACACTTCTGAGCAGAAACCGGAAAGAAGCGCGCGTGGGCCATGGCTAGACTGGCCTGAGAGCGGAATCATGTCGATGTGATCCACACAGACGCTTCGAACCGTCAATGGCAGCACTTTTCGGGGCCGAGTCAAGAAACGTAAGGAGCGAATTTATGCCGGATACAGAAATCGCGCCGGCGGAAGCCGGGCAGCGCGACGAGCAAATCCCGCTGGGCAAGCTCTTCGAACCCGTCAAGGTGGGACCGTACAACCTGCGTCATCGGGTCGTGATGGCGCCGCTGACGCGTTCGCGCGCGAGCCGACCGGGCAACATACCGTCTCAGCTCAACGCCTGCTATTACACGCAGCGTGCATCGGCAGCGCTCATCATCAGTGAGGCGACGCAGGTGTCGATGCAAGGGCAGGGCTATGCGTGGACGCCTGGGATTCATAGTCGCGAGCAGGTCGAAGGCTGGCGGCTCGTCGCGAACGCCGTACACGAGGCGGGCGGGTTGATGTTCATGCAACTCTGGCACGTCGGACGCATATCGCACCCCTCGTTGCAGCCCGACGAAATGCTGCCCGTTGCGCCCTCTGTGGTCCAGCCGAAAGCGGAGGCGTTCATCGAGAACGAGCGCGGCGAAGGTGTCGTTGCACCCTGCGTCACGCCCCGCGCGCTGCAGGTCGAAGAGATGCCGTATCTCGTGCGACAGTATTTCAGGGGTGCGCGCAACGCAAAGGCTGCCGGTATGGACGGCGTTGAAGTGCACGGAGCGAACGGGTATCTGCTCGACCAGTTTCTGCTGTCCGGGACAAACCGCCGCGCGGACGAATACGGCGGGTCGAGCGAGCGCCGGGCCAGGCTGTTGTTCGAGGTGATCGAAACGGTTTGCGACGTGTGGGGACCGGAAAAGGTCGGCGTACGGCTTTCTCCTCTCGGCACTTTCAACGACATGCACGACGACGATCCCGAGGCGACCTTCTCTTACGTCCTCGAGAAGCTCAATCGATACGGGCTCGCTTACTTGCACATCGTCAATCCCGCGCTCGCGGCGACCGGTGAGGATGCCGCTTTCACGGAGCGCGCGAAGCGCATGAACGAGATGATACGGCGCACCTATCGCGGTGTGCTGATGGTCGCGGGCGGGTTCGACGGCAGCAGTGCGGAAAGATGGATCGAGGACGGCAAGGCGGACTTGATCGCGTTCGGACGCCTGTTCATCGCCAATCCCGACCTGCCGGACCGCTTGCGGTCGCACGCTTCGCTCAATTCGCCGGATCCGTCCACGTTCTACGGAGGCGGCGAGCGCGGGTACACCGACTATCCGTCGCTCGCGCAGGAGCGCGGAGAGGCCCCTCGGTCCGTGATCGACGGGCGTTGGAGATAGACCGTCACGGTCGTTGAGCAGCGGGCTCGCCAGCGTCGCGGGACAACCTGCGATGCTCCCGAGCCGGCGACCGGCCGTCGACGGTCTCGCGGAATTTTTTATCATGCGCAGCGCCGATTTACGTGTCGCTTACTTGCCCCACGGCGCAGGTAAGCGCCCGCCGCTTTGCAAGGGCCTTGTAAAGAGCGCGCACGCCGAATCGCCAGGGCGCGATCTCGGTTGACGACTGCACGGTGTTGACGAGTGTGCCGAGCGCCGGCGTTGCAATCGTCACTTTGTCCCCGAGATGATGCGTGAAGCCGCTGCCCCGCACGCGCTCAGCAAGTCGATTTCAGCAACCCGGTTTACAACGCGCCAACGGAAGTCGTTGTCGTCCCGGCGAACGACACGACGGCCTATCAAGGTCTGGCAGACCTCAAAAATTTCCCGCTCAGCCGCTTGCCAAATGCGTGCCATCTCCAGTCGAGCATCGTTGCCGTTTGGGCCTATATCATGGGATTTTATGCACACGATTTCACTGGTGTGCGAGAACCAGAAACATAAAATGCTCTGATGAGCTATCGGCACCTGGCCGATGCCATTACGAAAGGAGTGGTTGCCATGAGAGCGATCGTTCTACGTTTGCTCGTCTCTATCGCGTGTGCGGGTCCGGTGCTGGTGTTGGCTCAGCAAAGCGCCCCACTACCCACGGATCATGAAAACGATCCGCAGTCGGCGCAGGGTGATGCCGGCAATGCAGCGAGTTACGGCGGTTCGACTAGTGGAGAACAGCAAGCCGGATCTGGACATCACCCGCCCGGGAGTATATTTCGACATGGTAACGGAACCTCCGGCAAAGGACAGTGCGTCGGCCCCGTGAGCTATTGCGACATATTTTTTGGCAGTTGATACCGCGTCCAGAATGCAGCCGGATGAATCATGAGGAGAAGGCTCGAAAGAGCCATCGAACGTTACCGGTAATGCGACAAGGTAGTCCCAACGATCGGAGCAAGACATGGCTCGGCTGCTGTCAGTGAATGTTGGCCTTCCACGTGATATCGAATGGAAGGGCCGTACGGTTCATACGAGCATATGGAAGGAGCCGCTCACGAGCCGTTGCTGGGCGGCTCGTTTGAATCTGGTCGGAGACGGGCAGGGCGATCTCGCTGGGCACGGAGGTGAGCATCGAGCCGTATTCGTCTACCAGACCGAATCGGCACGTTTCTGGAAGGAGCAGTTGAAGTGGCCTGATGTTGTCTATGGCCAATTCTGTGAGAACTTCACGGTTGAAGGCATGCCCGATAGCGATGTATGCATCGGCGACCGGTATCGAATTGGTAGTGCACTGTTTGAGGTTACGCAACCTCGGGTGACCTGCTACCGCGTGGGTATTCGCGTTAATGAGCCACGTATGGCAGCTTTGCTTACGTCGAGCGGGCGGCCGGGATTCTACTTTCGCGTTTTGAAGGAAGGCGAGGTTGGGGCAGACGACGAAATAGTGAAGGTGGACGAAGCCGGCGAGCGCATGACGGTCACGGAGATCAATGCGCTTCTGTATTCCCCGCATCATCCTCGCGACCGCCTTGAGCGAGCGCTGCGGATCGGCGCGCTTTCATCGGGGTGGAAGCGGTCGTTCGAGGCATTGTTGAGCAACTCCGTTACCGGCAAGACGGGAGGCAACGCCGGGCTCGCGCCGGCCTCGGCCGCTTATCCCACCACACCCGGATTCCGTTCACTCACAGTCGCGTCGGTTGTGGTCGAGTCTGCCGACGTCGTTTCGTATTCCCTGCAGCGAGCGGACCGCCAGCCGTTACCGATGGCAAAGCCAGGCCAATATGTTGTGTTGCGTCTTCCGCAGGACGGTGGGAGACCGCCGCTTTATCGCAGCTATTCGCTCTCCAATGGTCCGTCAACGCTGGAATACCGGATCAGTGTGAAATTCGAAGAGGGAGGAGCAGCCGCCACTTATCTCCGTGATCGCGTGCGCGTCGGGGACGTAATCGATGTCAGCGCTCCTCGTGGAAGTTTCGTGCTATTGCAGAGCCCGAGTCCCGTGGTCTTTCTAAGCGCGGGTATCGGCGCGACCCCCGTTCTCGCCATGCTGAATACGCTGTCGTCGCAACGCTCGACGCGGCAGGTTTGGTGGTTGCACGCGGCTCGTGATGGACAGCATCATCCCTTCGATGCTGAAGCGGGGCGTCTCGCGGACGCGCTTGTGCATTGCCGTCGGTATATCTGCTTCAGCAAGCCCGACGCCACGCGTGACCGGCAAGGAGTCGAGTACACGGAGACGGGTCATTTTTCCGAAGCCAGGTTAGCGGACGCAGGTATTCCGACGCAAGCGGATGTTTATCTTTGCGGACCGTCCCGCTTCATGGTCGATATGAAGGCGGCGCTGACGAACCTCGGGTTTGCAAAGAGGCAAATACACACCGAAATCTTCAATGGCCTGGAGTCGATGACTCCGGGGATCGTCGGCGATGCCATTCGTGCGCCTCATCTGCCTGAAAACCATGGAGCCACCGGTCCGATCGTGTCCTTTGCACGCAGCGGGATCGATGTGCATTGGGACGGTGTGGCCTACCAGAGCATCCTGGAGCTGGCCGAGGCGTGCGATGTTCCCGTTCGTTGGGCGTGCCGGACGGGTGTCTGCCACAACTGCGAAAGCGGATTGGTCTCGGGCTCCATAGCGTACAGTCCTGAGCCGATCGACAAGCCCGCAGATGGCAACTTGCTCATCTGCTGCTCGCAACCCGTTGGTGATACGGTCATCGACCTTTGACGTGACTCTCAGTACCCTTCAATTCAAGCACCCCGCCGCAAGCGTGGTACGTCATCGTTCGTGAACAAGCATACGGTCGTAATGGCCTCGGAGAGAATGCTTACGCCGACAATGCCCGTCGAGTTGGGGCGGAACGGTCGGTATCGCGGTAGCGCAGATAAAGTAACCGAAGCGAATTCAAAGAGGCCCCTCGTTGGCGGGGCCTTGAGCTACGAAATCACCGTGTTTCTGTTAGTACGTCACAGAAGCCCCGCTCCCAGTAAAGCTGTGCTGGGTAGGAGCGTCGTTTGCGTAGTCGGAAACCGCCTGGATGATGTTCACGATCTGCTGCGGCAACCTGCCGCCGCTGACGGCGGTCATTGCAGTACGATCCATCTCAACGGCTGCGGGGAGGTCTTTGATCACCAGCGTGTTCATGTCGATTCTCCAAAAATAAATGGGTCAGTCAGGAATGTCGGAACTTGTGTTGAGGGTGTCGTCACTCCTCGATAAGGATCAAGGCAAAGTCCATGCCAAACGGTGACGCCGCCGCAAGCGATCACTCAACTAGTTGAAAATATTGGATTTTTAAGGGTGGTCAGTGCGGGCTGATAAACAAACGTGCGCGCTGCGGCCGGTGGGTCGAATCCAACTGTCCGGCTCGCGCTGTGGGTTGGATCGCGACACATGCGGTCCGCCTCTACGCACCCTGTGTTTTCACGATCTCATGGTCGCCATGCTGCGGTGGCCTACTATGGCGAATCCGCGCTCGGGTTTTTTCGTGCCGGCCCTTTTGATATCACTTTGCTGAATGGGCGTTGACTCACCATCGTCGACGCCGTTTTATTTCCCGCCTAATTGGTCCGCATGGACGCAGGACAGTCGGCGCCAGCGGCACCGGTATTCTTCAGCGTAAGCACAAGCCTGCTTCCTTTGGCTGCCGTGATGATCTGTCCATAGCTAACGGTCGGGATGAACTGAATGTCCGGCGCAACTGCCACCGTCGGATTCTTTGTTCCGTCCACGGTCAGATCGAGTTCCACTGTGATCGAGTCGATAGCGAAGCCAAAGTCCTGCTTCCGTGCCGCCATATCCTTCCTGGCACTGCAAAGGCCTTCCAGAACCTGCTGCAAAGCGGTCGGAATATCGACTGACTTACCGGGCGGAATCGGCGGCGTGTTACAGCCGACGAGCAGAAATGGCAAGAGAGAGAGGGGAAGATAGAAGTGGGCGCGCATCAAGATCCTCTCGTGGGCCGCATCAATCGCCACTATTCACCTGTCTTGCGCCCGGTACTGTTCGCTGCCGTACGGACGCGGGTCGTCGCGGCGGGACGCCGACGATCACGACGTCGTATTCCATCGACTCGCGCGGCAGGCGCTTACTGACCGAACGTCTTCCCAACCACGATCTGATTCTTGACCGATGTCACACCTGGAACCGCTTTCGCCACGGCGGCCGCTGTGTCGATCTGAGACGTGGCCGGCACGGTTCCGTAAAGTGTTACTGCGCCGCTTTTCGCTTTCACGCTGATGTTTGCGGCGTCGATGCTCTTCTCCCTGGCGATCGCCGTACGAACTTGCTTGGCCAGTTCGCGATTCGCTCGTTTTGCGGCTTTGGCATCGACTCCAGCCGATGCCGCTTTTGCAGATCCGGTTGAAGCAGCGGCTGTCTGGCCGGGCTGAGCCCACGCGGTGATAGACGTCAGCGCGATCATTCCGCTAACGGCCAACTTGAGTGCTGTTGCTTTTCTCATCGATTTATCTCCAGGTTTATTGGTTAAGTGTGACAGTTCGTTTTTCTGCAATATCGGATCGACTGGAGCATGGAATGAGGTTTCCTTATCTTGCGTGCGCGCTGTCAGGCCCGCCGTTCATACAAGTCAAGTTTGCCCCTTGGCGGAGTTCGCAGCCGTTGCGTCGAACGCCCTTGCGATATCGCCCCAGTCCTCGTCTCGCAAATAGCGCCGCGCGATGGGTAGTACCACGCCTTCTTCCCGTCCCAGATACTCCCAGGTGAATTGCGCGTAAGCGCCCAGAGCCTGTTCAAGCCGTCCAGCCAGGACGCGCGGCGCCGAGTCGCGCCCGACGAGTTCGGAGAGTTCGGCCAATTCGTCGAGCAGTTGTTTGTCGCGCTGATGCCGGCATTCGAGTTCATCCAGTTCCGCATCCGCAACGCAAGTGCGCTCGCGCAGCCGCGGGAATAACCTGGCATCTTCCTTAAGACTATGCCGGCGTATCTGAAGATCACGCAGGCGTTTGACCGTTTCACGCATCGATATCGGCTCGGGCTGCTGACCGGCCGCGCGTGCTGTGCGGACCATGTCCAGCAGCGCGTGGACGGTGTCGGCGATGGCGCGGTGTTCGTCGAGGAGCCTGCCGATCGCGCGTGAGGTTGCCGGGCGACTGTCTGCGGCGAATATCAGGACTGCCACGTTGACCGTACCGGAGTCATCGGACGGCGCAGGCGCGACGTCGCCCGCTTCAGTCAGCCGTTGGCCAGGGGCGATGCAAATCAGGTCGCATCCGGACTTGATCGCCGCCGCGACGATGCTGTCGAACGACGTTTCCTCGCTGGCAGCAATGGACGAATACGGCACGCCTTGCGCGCGCGCTGCAGCCTCGGCCCGAGCCAGCAGTTCCAATGTGCGCTCCGTGAGGTTGCCTGCGCGCGAGGCCAGGCGGTGCAGCGTGGCAGCATGTCGGTACAAAATGGGCAGGAAGGTCACGCGCGCACCCATCGACTGCGCAAACGCGACTGCGTGACCGGTTGCTTCAATGCATGAACCCATATCTCCCACAGGGACGAGAAAGTGTCGGTACATGGTATTCCTCATGCTGCATTCAACGTTTGCAGTTCCTGCTGTCCAGTTTCGAATTCGCCGGCTGGTTTTGCATCCGAGGTCTGTTGGAACTTATCTTAGTCCGCGGCCGGTTCGCTCACCCCTCCCACGAAGGGAGGGGGCTTGGAGCGTGCGGGTGGTACGCTTGAGCCTTCCCCTTATTCGCTCCCCGCGGCAGCCGGAGATGGCCGTCAGGAGCCTCGACAGGCTCTGCAAGATGGCATCGACATCGACAAGCGCCGGTAGTGTAGCCACCGAACTGGTCCTGAAGACCATCGCGCCGCGCGCGCCGGCCCATTTGCTGATGCGTGAGCGACTGGCCGCGCACGCGTTGCGCTTCGGCGATCAATCCATCGCTCTTGTGCAAGCGCCGGCTGGGTATGGCAAGACTTCTCTGCTTGCGCAATGGCGCCGGGAAACCCTGGCGCGTGGTGCCGCGGTCGCCTTCCTTTCAGTGGATGAGCGGGATGATCCTCAGCGGCTCCTGCAAGGGCTCGTCCATGCCATGCGGGCAGGCTGCGCCCGCCCCGCGTTCGGACGATTGCTGCTTGACGGCGCCGTGGGGTCGGTCGGCGAACTGGACGCCGTGACCGCCTGGCTCGCCGAAGTCGCCCAATTTTCGGGCGATGTTCTGTTGATCGTCGACGAGGCCGACCGTCTACCCGAAGCCGGCCTCACTGCGTTGATCTATGTCTTGCACAATGCCCCGCCCAATCTTCACGTGGCCGTTGCCGCGCGCCGCAGAATCGATACGGCCGTTGCCGATCTGATCGCTTACGGGCAATGCATCCTGGTCGATCCCGAGATGCTGTGTTTTCGTCTCGAAGAGACGATTGCACTGATCGCCAGCCGGTTCGGCTCGCGTTTCGACGCCGACGCGTGCGCAAGGCTGTTCGAGTTGACGGATGGCTGGCCGCTTGGGTTGCAACTCGCAATGGCGGCCATGGCGCGAGCCCGGGATCCCCGGCAGGTGGTGGAGACCATGGCGGCCAATCAGGGCGGACTGCGTGAACACCTCGTCGGGACGCTGATCGCGGAGCTTTCGTCGGAAGATACCGATTTCCTCACGCGCACCAGCCTGGTGGATTCGCTGCACCCGGAACTTTGTCAGGCGTTGACCGGCGATCCACAGGCACCGGAGCGGCTCGCCCGCCTCGTGCGTGAGACGCCCGTGTTCGTCACCTCCGAGGACGGTGCATGGTGCTGGCTGCACGCACTTGTGCGCGACGTCCTGCAAGGCCGCCTCGCTCATGTGCCCGCCGCCGAACGGGCTGCGTTGCATGGCCGTGCTGCTGCCTGGCTGACGCGGCACGGCATGATCGAACAGGCAGCAAGGCATGCTCACGCCGCGGGCCAGCACCAGACTGCCTACGAACTGGCGGAGCGTTGCCTGCATGACGCAGTCAAGGAGGGACGCCTGACGGCGGTTCTCGAATGGCTTGATCTGCTCCCCGCGGATGAACTCGAGCGGCGTCCGCGCTTGTTGTTGGCAGCGGCCTGGGCGTTGGCGCTGGGTGAGCGGCACAAGGAGGCGGAACTTCAGGTGCAGCGCGTCCTCGCCAGCCCCGGCGCCGACGCTCAACTGCGTTACGAATGCGCGCTCATCCTATGCGCGGCCGCCTATTACGCCGATGAGATCGACCGGTTCGTCGAGCTGTTCGCGCCTTGGGCCGAGTTCACTCCCGCCGCCGATTCCTGGCTCGCCCAGGTTCATGCAAACCGCCTCGCAGTACGTGCGATTCTGCTCGGTCAGCCCGCGCAGGCGCGTCGGTTCCAGCTGGCGGCAAAGCGGGCCGAAGTCGGCAAAGGGATCGGTTACGTGGTGCGCTGGGCCGATTACATCGTGAGCTTCAGCTACGTATGGGAAGGCCAGCTTGTGCTTGCCGAGGAGGTACTCCGTCCGGCACTGGCAAGCGCGGAAGCGGACCTTGGCCGCCGTCATCCGCTCTCGTGCATGTTTGCCGCGACCTGCGCTGCGCTGAGCTATGAAGCCGATCGGGTCGACGAGGCCGCCGCGCTGCTGGCCAATCGGCTTGACATCCTGGAGCGAGGCGGCACGCCAGACACCGTGTCGCTCGCGTACCGCACGGCGGCGCGTATCGCAGCGGTCAAAGGCAACGAACACCGGGCGTTCGATCTCCTCGAGGCAATGTACGCGATGGGCGTGAGCCGGCGCCTGCCGCGTCTGTGTATTGCCAGCATGGCGGAACAGGTGCGCATTCACGCCGGCCGCTATCGCGCGCAAATGTGCGACGCGCTGGTGCACCGTATCGACGCTATGGTGACCGAGGAGGAACCGAAAAGGGGGCCGCTGTGGAGGCAGTCGGTCGGGCTGCTAGTCGGGTTGGCGCATGCCGGTGCAGCCATCGCGGCGCGTCGCTGGCAGCAGGCGCTCGACGACCTCGCGCAGGCCGGCGAGGCCGCTTTAGCGATGAAGCTTGGTCGATATCAGATTGAAGTCATGGCCATGCGCGCCTTCGCGCTGGAGCAGTCCGGCGCGAACGGGCTCGCATTGCTTCGCGAGGCGATGAATCTCGCGCAGACTTTCCGGTTGACCCGCACGCTGGCCGACGCGCATCCTGCCCTCGCCGACTGGGCGCGGCGCGTCAGCGAAGAGCAGCCCGAATCCGGCGAAGTCGCTCACGCGATTGCGGCAGCGCGCGTAGCCGTGCCGCCACTGGGTCGCCAGGCCACCGTGCCGCGAGCTGTGCCGAGCGTTGTGCTGACGCCCAAAGAGCGCGAGATCCTCGAGCTGCTGGCGCGAAATATGTCGAACAAGGAGATTGCGGCTGCGGCCGCGGTGGGAGAGGGCACGGTGAAATGGCACCTCAAGAATCTCTTTGGAAAGCTCGACGCCAGCTCGCGAAAGCATGCGGTTCGAAGAGCGTTGGTGCTGGGTTTGCTCGAAGGCGCATAAGTTCGCGCTGCGCGGCGCGCTGTTCACCGAGATGTTCTGCCCCTCCCGCTTTGGGAGGGGCCTGTACGAACTCCTTTACGTATTCTTCCCTGAACGACGCGCCACAATGCGGCGAATTCCGTCACACCTACGCGACTTGAGTTCATTGCGGGGAAGGGCTGGCCGGCCGCAGTCGAAACAAAACTATCAGGAAGGAGACAAAATGAAGATGAAACTGATCGGCGCGGCAGCGCTCGCCACATTCGCCTGCGCCGCTCAAGCGCAATCTTCGGTGACGCTTTACGGCATCCTCGATTCGGGCTTCCTGTATCAGAGTACTGCCGCAGCGTCGTTTAATCCGAAGGCGCCGAATACGGGATCGGTGTACCGGCTCAAGGACGGCGGCATTTATTCGAGCCTGTGGGGAATCAAGGGTAGCGAAGATATCGGCGGCGGCTATCACATCAATTTCAGGCTCCAGGGTTCGTTCGACAGCAGCACCGGCAAATTCGGCCTTAGCGATACACCAGGTGTCGCGGCTGCGTTCAACCAGTTTGCGACCGTCGGCGTATCGGGACCGTTCGGCACGTTCAACGCGGGCCGGCAGATCATCCCGATGATCTATGCCATGGCCGAGACGGATGTACGGTCCTCCCAATACTTCGGCAGTATCCTGACCGCGTGGCTGGGTATGAACCAGTCAGCCGGTTGGCCGGGCACCAGCACCAATGCGCCAATCGGCGCACTGTATGACAGCAACGCACTGGTTTACCAGTCGCCCTCTTTCGGCGGCGCTTCGATCGGATTGGAGTACGCACCCGGCGGCGTGGCAGGGCAGTTTCAGGGGGGAACGCGCGAGTCCGCCGTGCTCAAATACGCGAACTACGGTCTGAGCCTGTCCGCTGTGTACTACAACGGACACGATACGAATCCGGCTCCCGGTGCGCCGTTGACCGGCCTCGACAACAACCAGTTCGTGTATCTCGGCGCACTTTATACGCTCCACGGATTCTCGGTATCGGCGTCGTACAGCAACGGCAGGAATCCTGCGCATTCCAATCAGGTCAATATCGATCTCTTTTCCGCGGGCTTGGGTTATCGCTTCAACCCGACGCTTCAGGTGACTTCGGGTCTCTACTACCTGAAAGACAAGAATAATTCGGCAAATCGCTCGACGGAAATTGCGCTCGGAGCCGAATACAAGCTCTCCGTCAGAACCATGGTTTACGGTCAGGTCGGTCACGTCGTGAACAAAGGGACCATGAACCAGACGATCGTCTACGGTCAGCCGGTGGCTCCAGGCCTGACAACAACGGCGGCCATGATCGGCTTGCGCCATAGCTTCTGAACGAACGGCGCATGTGGCGTTGTGCCATGTCGCATGGGCCATCGCGGCATCCGGTTGCACCACGACACGGTACGTTTTCACTTGCGGTGGCGACTGCGCCAGTCACGGGGCGTCAGACCAAAACGCTTCTGGAACCAGACCGTAAACGCCCCCTGGTTTGTGTAGCCCAACAGGGCTGCGACCCGGCCGATCGGATAACGCGGGTTGAGCAGGTAGCGCACGGCAAGATCGCGCCGAACTTCTTCAACGATGCCCGAGAAACGGGAGCCGGCTGAATCAAGCTGGCGCTGCAGGGTGCGCACGGTCAGATTCAGTTGTCGCGCCACCAGTTCGATTGAAGCCTGACTGAGGGGCAATAGCAGGTAAATCGTCTTGCGCACGTCCAGCGCAATAGAATCTGCCGCCGTATCGTTGAGCGGATTGGCGAGGCTTTCCGCATAACGGACCAGCACGGGGTCTGCATTCGGATTCGGATAATCGAGGTCCGCTGCCGCACAAACGAATCCGTTGAAGTCGCTTTCAAATGTGATCGGACAGCCGAAGAACCGGCGATGGAAGGTCAGGTCAGGCGGCGCCGCATGGGTGAAATGCACACTGTGCGGTTTCCAGTGGGCACCGAGGAGCGCGCTGGAATGGCGGGCCAGCACGCCGACGGCCAGTTCGATCGCCTGGACTGTCCGGGTGCCCGGTTCGGCCACAATCTCTTCGCGGATCGTCACCGTGTCGCCGGTCGTTTCGACGTACACACCCAGCGCCTCATTGAGCAGATAGCGGTACTGCGCCGCCGCCAGTAGCACCTCGCGAAGCGTGCGCTTGTGGGCGAGCAGAACGTTGACGACGCCACTGCCGAACTGCTGGCGGGTTTGCGCGATCCGCAGCCCCAGTGTCAAACACGACGCTTTCTCCGCAGTCGCTTCGAGCAACCGGCAGGCACCGTCAGCCGGAATCCGTTCCTCAGGGTTCGCCAGCGCCACGGCGTCGAGACCGACCGCCTGCACAAGTTCGTAGGGGTTGAGGCCCAAGCCTCTCACCACGTCGAAATACCCGTGCAGTGTCGACGACCTCACCATGCTTTGCATTCGATCTCCTTCCATTCCTCACGCGCGAAGTCCATCGGCGCGGGATTGGTGTTAACGCGCGGTGTCGTCAAATCATAAAACAATGTCGTCGGAAACGAAATCCGTATCGCCGGATTGCCGTATCTTCGCCTTACTGATTTATTTCCTGACGCGTCGACCTGCACCCGGCGCCGAAGAAAAACATCCAACTATTTCTGGAGGAAACGATGCAATTTCTCGACGACTCGCTGCACCCGGAGAATCAGCACAAGGTAGTCATTACGACGGCTCCGTACGGACCGGAATGGGCGCCTGAGGATTTTCCCGAAGACATTCCGGTGACGATGGAAGAGCAGATCCAGAAGGCCGTCGACTGCTACAACGCGGGCGCGACCGTGCTGCACCTGCACGTACGCGAACTGGATGGCAAGGGCTCCAAGCGCCTGTCGAAGTTCAACGAACTGATCGCGGGCGTGCGCGCTGCCGTTCCGGACATGATCATCCAGGTGGGCGGCTCGATCTCGTTTGCACCGGAAGACGACGGCCAGGCCGCGAAGTGGCTGTCCGACGACACGCGTCATATGCTGGCCGATCTCGACCCGAAGCCCGATCAGGTGACGGTCGCGATCAACACCACGCAGATGAACATCATGGAATTGCTCTATCCGGAGTACCTGGAAGGTACGTCGCTGGCCAATCCTGCGCTCATGGCCGCCTATAGCGAAATGACGGTGCCCGCGGGACCGGCCTGGGTTGAGGAACATCTGCGCCGCCTGCAGGCATCGGGCATCCAGCCGCACTTCCAGCTCACCGGCATTCATGCGCTCGAAACGCTCGATCGCCTGGTACGCAAGGGCGCCTACAAGGGGCCGCTGAACCTGACGTGGATCGGCATCGGCGGCGGCTTTGACGGTCCGAACCCGTTCAACTTCTTCAACTTCATCCACCGTGCGCCGGACGGCGGCACGGTCACGGCCGAGTCGCTGTTGAAGAACGTGTTGCCGTTCAACATGATGGCGATGGCCATGGGCCTGCACCCGCGCTGCGGAATCGAGGACACGATCATCGACCAGCACGGCAATCGGATGAGCTCGGTGCAGCAGATCGAGCAGTGCGTGCGTGTGGCACGCGAACTGGGCCGTGAAATCGCGAGCGGCAAGGAAGCGCGCGAGATCTACAAGATCGGCGTGCAATACAAAACGGTGGACGAGACCCTCGCGGCCAACGGCATGGCGCCGAGTCGCAAGGCAGGGGTGAAAAACCTGCCCCTGCGCGTCGCGTAACAGGGTGGGACTCGCCAACGGCACGATATTGCGCGTCGACGGTGATTGAAGAAGGAGGCTCCCCGGCACGCATCGGGGGGCGACACAAATATCGGCCCCTTTTTTGTCCATCATGGGAAAAGGGCGCCGGACGCGCGAGACGCGGAGGAGACGAAATGCTTTTACAGCATGCTGAGCCCACGACGGGCGATGTTTCAGCAACACAATCCGGGATACCGGCCTACGCATGGGTGGTATGCGCGCTCACGATCGGCCTGCTGCTTTCCGACTATATGTCGCGCCAGGTCCTCAACGCGGTCTTTCCGTTTATCAAGTCCGCATGGAATCTCTCTGACACGAAGCTCGGCTCGCTGAGCAGCGTGGTGGCACTCATGGTTGGCGTGCTGACCTTTCCGCTTTCGGTGCTCGCGGATCGCTGGGGCCGCGTCAAAAGCATCGTACTGATGGCGGCGCTGTGGAGTCTCGCGACGCTCGGATGTGCCATCTCGACGACTTACGGCGAGATGTTGCTCGCACGCGCGTGTGTCGGTATTGGCGAGGCGGCCTACGGAAGTGTGGGCATCGCGCTAGTCCTGAGCATTTTTCCGCCGCGTCTGCGCGCCACGCTCACCGCCACTTTCATGGCAGGCGGCGCGTTTGGCTCCGTGATGGGCATGGCGCTGGGCGGCGCTGTCGCGACCCACCTTGGATGGCGCTGGTCGTTCGGCGCGATGGCTTGCGTCGGTATCGCGCTGGTTGTCATTTACCGTTGTGTTGTCACGGAGAAAAGGCTGGCGACACTGCAGCCGGCGACCGCCGGGCACAAGGGTAACCTTGGCGTGCGGATGAGCTTCCGCGCGCTGATGAAGGGGCTGTTTTCCACGAAGGCCGTCGTTTGTGCCTATGTGGGCAGCGGTATGCATCTGCTCGTGCCGGCGGCCGTGTGGTCATGGATGCCGAGCTTCCTGAATCGCTATTACGGCATGGCGCCGGATAAGGCCGCCGTGCATGGTGCGGTCTTCGTACTCGTGACCGGCCTTGGCATGATCGTGTGCGGCTGGCTCTCCGACCGGCTCAACAGGAAGGTCGTACAAAGAAAGTGGCTGACCGCGATCGTGTACTGCTTGTTGTGCTGCGTCCTGCTCGGCATCGCTTTCCAACTGCCGGCCGGCCGGTTGCAACTCGTCCTGATCGGTTGCGGCATGTTCTTCTGTGCCGGCGCGACGGGGCCCTCGGGCGCCATGGTGGCGAACCTTACCCCGCCGTCGATCCACGCTTCAGCGTTCGCCACCCTGACACTGGCCAACAACCTGCTGGGGCTGGCGCCCGCGGCTATTCTTACGGGCATCGTCGCAGACCGGATCGGCTTGCTCGGCGCCTTGCAACTGGTCCCGCTGGCGCCGCTGTTCGCGGCGATCGCGTTCGCCATTGGCCGTCGCAGCTACAGGCGCGACCTCGACCTCGTGAATACACTACGTGAGAAGGCCTCGCTCTGAGCGGCTCGCTCGCGCTTGCCGCGTCGTCCGCCTGATGATGCGGCGGCGCGGTCGGTTAAATCCGGTCAAGAAAGCAGTACCTGGACACTTTGCGGTAATCGACGCCTCCGCCGAGACGTAACGTTCTCCGGCAGGCGCATTCCCCTTCTGTAAATCGAGCAATAAACTGGAGAACGAATCATGGCGAAAGCAGTCCGCTTTCATGAAACCGGCGGCCCTGAGGTCTTGCGTTACGAGGACGTTGAAGTCGGCGATCCGGGGCCGGGGCAGGTTCGCCTGCGCCATGAAGCAGTGGGCCTGAATTTCGCGGACACCTATTTCCGCTCCGGACTGTATCCGGTTCCGCTGCCTGCCGGCATGGGTGTGGAAGCAGCCGGCGTGGTCGAAGCAGTGGGCGAGGGCGTGACGAACGTCGCGGTAGGTGATCGTGTCACCTACACGGGCTTTATCAACACGCTTGGCGCCTACAGCACGGAGCGCCTGTGTCCGGCGGCACCGCTGATCAAGCTGCCTGACGACATTGCCTGCGAGACGGCGGCAGCCATGACGATGCGCGGCTTGACCTCGTCGTATCTGATGCGGCGCATCTATGACTTCAAACCCGGCAATACGATTCTGCTTCATGCCGCCGCGGGCGGCGTCGGGCTGATCGTATCGCAGTGGGCCAAACTGCTGGGGCTCACGGTGATCGGCACGGTTTCGAACGAAGCCAAGGCGGAAGTCGCCCGCGCGCATGGCTGCGAACACACCATCAACTACAGCCATGAAGACGTCGCCGCGCGCGTACGCGAGCTGACCGATGGCGTCGGGGTCAATGTGGTGTTCGACAGTGTCGGCAAGGATACCTTTGAAGCGACTCTGAATTCGGTCAAGCGCCGCGGCCTGATTGTTTGCGTCGGCACGGCATCGGGGCCGATTCCGGCATTCAATCCGCAGATCCTGGCAATGAAAGGATCGCCGTACCTGACCCGTCCGGCGCTCGCCGACTACATCGCCGACCCCGCCGAAAAGTCGGACCTGGCCGGGGAAATTTTCGGCCACGTTGCGGCTGGCCGTATCAAGATCGAGATCAACCAGCGCTATGCGCTCGAGGATGCCGCGCAAGCGCACCGTGATGTCGAATCGCGCAAGACAACGGGTTCATCGGTCTTCGTCATCTAAGGAGGGCACCATGCTTGTCGAACAACTCACTAACGCCATTGGCGCCGAACTGGTGGGTGTCAAGCTCGCCGACGCGATCCACGACGACGGCCTCTTTGCCGAGATCCGGGCGAACCTGCTCAGGCACCGTGTCCTGTTCCTGCGCGATCAGGACATTAGCCGTGCTGAGCATGTTGCTTTCGCGCGCCGCTTCGGCGAGCTGGAGGACCACCCGGTCGCGGGCAGCGATCCGGAGCATCCGGGCCTCGTGCGAATCTACAAGTCGCCGGATCAGCCCAACGACCGCTACGAAAACGCGTGGCATTCCGACACCACGTGGCGCGAAGCCCCGCAGTTCGGCGCCGTGCTGCGCTGCGTGGAATGCCCGCCGGTTGGCGGCGACACGATGTGGGCGAACATGGTGCTCGCGTATCAGAACCTGCCGTCGCACGTGAAGGAGCAGATCGCCGACCTGCGCGCACGTCACAGCATCGAAGCGAGCTTCGGCGCCGTGATGCCGATCGAGAAGCGGCATGCATTGAAGGCGCAGTATCCCGACGCCGAGCATCCGGTCGTGCGCACGCACCCCGAGACGAGCGAGAAAGTGCTGTTTGTCAATGCGTTCACCACGCACTTGACGAACTACCACACGCCGGCGCGCGTGCGCTTTGGCCAGGACGCCAATCCGGGCGCCTCCGATCTGCTGCGTTATCTGATCAGCCAGGCGTACATCCCGGAGTACCAGGTGCGCTGGCGCTGGAAGCCGAACAGCATCGCCATATGGGACAACCGCTCCACGCAGCACTACGCCGTGATGGATTACGCGCCGTGCCATCGAAAGATGGAGCGAGCCGGAATTATTGGCGACAAGCCGTACTAACCTGAAGGACTCCGCGTCGTGACGCTCAATACCGCACCTACCGTACTCGTCGTGCCCGGTCTGCGTGACCATGTCGCCGAACACTGGCAGACACTGCTGCAGGCTCGTCTTCCCAAAACGGCTTCGGTGCCGCCGCTCGAGCAGGACAAGCTCAGCTGCGCGGCGCGCGTCGCGGCGCTGGACGAGGCCATCGCGAAGATCGATGGCCCGATCGTACTGGTCGCTCACAGCGCCGGCGTCATGATTACCGTGCACTGGGCGCGGCACCACAACCGCCCGATCCAGGGCGCGCTGCTGGCCACGCCGGCGGACCTGGAAGTTAACATGCCCGCCGGTTACCCGACGCTGGACGTACTCGAAGAACAGGGGTGGCTGCCGTTTCCGCGTCAACCGCTGCCGTTCCCGAGTATTCTCGGCGCCAGCCGCAACGATCCGCTTGCAGGGTTTGATCGCGCTGCCGGTATGGCGGCAGACTGGGGCAGCCGTCTCGTCGACCTCGGGGAGGTCGGGCACCTGAACCCCGCGGCCGGCTATGGCGACTGGCCGCAGGCGGACACCCTGATCCGCGAGCTGATGTGACATGGAAGCCATGTTGCGTCGGGCCCGTGATCGGGAGAACAGATAATGTCACGCCAGATACCGGTCGGATCGGCCGATGAACTTGCCCCAGGACAACGCAAGCTGGTCTTCGTTGAGGGTCGCAGTGTCGTGCTCCTGAACGTCGACGGTGAGCTCTGCGCGGTCGACAACGCCTGTCCGCACAACGGCGCATCGCTTGCAGGCGGGCAGATCGAAGGGCGCCTGCTTCGCTGCCCCGCCCACGGCCTTCGTTTTGACGTCGCGACCGGTTGCATGCCGGGCAAAGGCGGTTTGAGTCTTGTGACCTTTCCCATCCGGAACGTCGCCGGCAGGCTCGAACTCACCGTCGGCGATACCACGGCAGATGCGTGTCACGCGCAATCAAGCTGAATCTGGACAAATGAGGAAGATACTCATGTATGGTTTGATGATGCAGCAACCGCTGCTGGTCGCATCGCTGCTCACCCATGCCGAACGGCATCACGCCGGGCAGGAAATCGTGTCGCGACGGGTCGAAGGCGACATTCACCGCTATCGCTATCTCGATCTTGCGCAACGCGCCAGAAAGCTGGCCAACGCCCTTGCCGGGCTCGGCATTGCTCAAGGTGAGCGCGTCGGTACGCTGGCATGGAACGGCTACCGCCACATGGAGTTGTACTTTGCGGTGTCGGGTTCCGGCGCCGTACTCCACACGCTCAACCCCAGGCTGCACGTCGATCAGATCGCCTACATCATCGATCATGCCGACGATCGCGTCATCTTCTTCGACCTGACCTTCCTCCCGCTGATCGAGTCTGTCGCCTCGCGTATCAAGAGCCCGAGGGTATTTGTCGCGATGACCGACCGCGCAAACATGCCGGCAATGCACGACCTGCCGATCATGTTGCTGTGCTACGAAGATCTCATCGACGGTCACAACGACGACTTCGCCTGGCCGCTCCTCGACGAGAACCATGCCTCTTCCCTGTGCTACACGTCAGGGACCACCGGCAATCCGAAAGGGGTGCTCTACAGTCATCGTTCAACGCTTCTGCACACCTACGCAGCGGCGTTGCCCGATTCACTGAACTGTTCAGCGCGCGACGTGATCCTCCCGGTCGTCCCCATGTTTCATGTGAACGCATGGGGTCTGCCTTATATCGCATGCATGGTCGGCGCCAAGCTCGTGTTCCCGGGTCCCGCTCTCGACGGTAAATCGCTCTATGAGCTGATCGAGGCAGAACAGGTCACGCTCTCCGCCGGTGTCCCGACTGTCTGGCAGGGACTGCTTCGACATGCGGCCGAGCGTGGCACGACGTTTACTTCCATGCGCCGCACGATCGTGGGAGGCGCGCCGTGCCCGACGGCGATGACGGCGGAATTCCAGGAGCGCTACCAGGTCGACGTCCTGCATGCGTGGGGGATGACGGAGCTGAGCCCGGTCGGCACGGTTTGCAGCTTCAAAGGGCACCACCTGTCGTTGCCGGCGCAGCAGCGCTACGCTATCCAAGCCAGGCAGGGCCGCGCCGTGTTCGGCATCGACATGCGAATCGTGGGCCCGGACGGCAAGGAGTTGCCATGGGACTCTCAGGCAACGGGCGACCTGCAGGTGCGCGGGCCGTGGGTGACGTCCGGTTACTTCGGCGGCGAAGATGCGTCGCCGCTATGCGATGGGTGGTTTCCGACCGGTGACGTGGCGAAGATCGATCCCGACGGCTTCATGCAGATCACCGACCGCAGCAAGGACGTCATCAAATCCGGCGGGGAATGGATCAGTTCGATCGACATCGAGAACGTGGCCTGCCTGCACCCGGGAGTGGCGAGCGCCGTGTGCATCGCCGCGAGGCATCCGAAATGGGACGAGCGCCCGTTGCTGTTGATCGTAAAGAAGCCGGAGAGCGTGCTTGGAACCGACGAGTTGCTCGAATTTTTTGACGGCCGGGTCGCGAAGTGGTGGAAGCCCGATGCCGTCGTGTTTGTAGAAGCCCTTCCTCTCGGTGCAACCGGCAAGGTGCTCAAGAACCAGCTGAGGGATCAGTTCCGGGACTACTACCTGACGGCTTGACGCGCGCGCAACACGATGGACACCCGGAAGTCCGGCGTCGAGTTCCGGCATTTGCCATCGCCGAGTCTCGTGAGGCTCCCGGGTCAGAAACGCTCGGCTATGTACTTGAACGGATAGTCCGGATCTTTATAGCCATCGGGTTTTTGTCTCTTCGGCAGCGTAATTTTCTTGCGCGGCGTTTCCTGATAAGGAATTCTTCCGAGCACGTCGCTGATGATATTGAGCCGCACGCGCCGCTTGTCGTTCGAATTAGCTACATACCACGGAGCGATATCGGTGTCCGACGCCTCGAACATCGCGTCGCGTGCACGGGAGTAGTCATACCATCGGCTATAGGATTTCAGATCCATTTCCGTCAACTTCCAGACCTTGCGTCCGTCGTGGATGCGAGCTTCGAGGCGGCGCGTCTGTTCTTCGGGGCTGACCTCCAGCCAGTATTTAAGCAGGATCACCCCCGAATGGACGATCGCACGCTCGACAAGCGGCACCGCCTTGAAAAAGGTCGCGACGTCCTCGTCGGAACAGAAACCCATCACTCGCTCGACCCCCGCGCGGTTGTACCAGCTGCGATCGAAGATCACAACTTCTCCCGCCGCCGGCAGGTACGGCACGTAACGTTGCAAGTACATCTGGCTCTTCTCGCGTTCACTTGGCGCAGACAACGCAACCACGCGAAATACCCGCGGACTCACCCGTTCGGTAATCGCCTTGATCGTGCCGCCCTTACCGGCGCCGTCGCGTCCTTCGAACACGATGCAGATCTTGCTTCCCGTTTGCACGACCCATTGCTGAAGCTTGACCAGTTCAACGTGCAGATCAAACAACGCCTTCCGGTATTCCTTGTAAGAGAGAGCGTTGCCTTCCGCGGAAGGCACTTCTTTCCCCCGAGTCTTCGCCATTCCCATATCTCCGCGCGGACGTGACCTGCATAATTTTCCCGTGATCCTTTAGCAAGGTAGGACGCCGGACACCGGAAGGCCATACGACTTTGGTCCAATATCGTCGCTAAAGCGTGCGCAGTATCTTGCTGGAGTCCGCCATTGGATCGTCGATCCGACGGGCGTCGCCATGCTATGTCCACGTGCTGATTCGAACAGCGCCATCGCCACCAACGAAGAGGCACTTGTCGTCGCCGCAACAGCATTGGGACTGCTGCCGCGTTCGTGATCGGCGCGACGAAAACTCACCCTCCGGCGGCATTCGCCCGCCGCCGAGTGTCGGCATGCCATGAGCGCGTTCGGCCAAGTGGACGATAAACACATGCCAACCGCGGCGAGAGACCTCATGTACGCTATCGGCCTGATGGATCAGGGAAACATCGATACCCGCGAGCCGGTTCTGGACACCGTCGATCGGGTGTCCGAATTGTGTTTTGGCCTGTTTATGGCGCTAACGTTTGTCGGCGCCGTGTCGGCCGTCACAGCCGGCGAAGGTGCCGGGCGGAAAATGTTTTATACGGCGCTTGGCTGCAACCTCGCGTGGGGCCTCGCCGATGCGGTCATGTTTCTGGTCCGCACGCTGACGAATCGCGGCCGGCGGCTGAGGCTTGCGCTGACCGTGAGACATGAGCCGGATGCGGCGGCGGGAGTTCGCGCGCTTCGTGCCGCATTGCCCAGGTGGGTCGCGCCGCTGATCGCCGATACGGAACTGGAACTCATCCGGGCGCGCATTGCCGCCATCCCGGATTTACCGCAACGGCCGCGCTTTTTGCGGGCTGACATGGTCGCAGCGTTGGCCATCTTTCTTATCGTGGTCTCCTCGACGTTTCCGGTTGCCTTGCCGTTCGTCGTGTTCAGCCACGTCCCGACTGCCTTGATCGTCTCGCGTGCATTGACGATCGTCATCCTGTTTGGCAGCGGAATAGCGCTGGGCCGTCATTCCGGGTTCGGTGAATGGAAAGCGGGATTGGCCATGGCAGCGCTCGGCGTACTGCTGACCATGGCAATCATCGCGTTGGGAGGATAAAGCAAACGCGGCTCTCCCGGACCGCGTACCGGGCCGGCTACAACCTCACGTGCTCGGCTCCCCACGCCGCGACCGCCGATCAGGTCGCCCGGCGTAAGACCAAGGTCCGATTTTCCGATTGTCGCAGCGTGACATTATGTAATTGGAGACGTCGCCACCGACGCGCCCGTTCATCGAAGACGCGACAGTTTGCATGTTCGCGGGAGACTGCTCGTCTGTGCCATGAGGACAGGAGCGGCAGCCGCGTGAGGACTTCACGGGTGATTGTGCACCGCTGCGTTGCTCGCTGGATGAGCCAGTAAGGCGAGCCGGATTGCGGGCAACCATTGGATCGCGATTGGGCAGGGAACAAAGCGGCCAGAAATCGAGCTGGCAGTCCGCACTGTAACCACAATGGAGGTCGATAATGAACAGACGGAATTTTATGCAAAAGATCGCGATTTCAAGCGCCGCCGCGAGTTTGACTTTGACGGGGTGCACCGCGACATCCGGCAGCGGCAAGAGTCCTGAAACTGACGCGGCAAAGCGGCAAGAGATCAATGCAGCCGTGGACGGCACGTTGTCACGATTGGCCACGACAGTAAAAGGTTCGAGTGAACTGGTCTCGAAGGCTCAAGGGGTGCTGGTTTTCCCATCGGTGAAAAAGGCGGCCTTCGTCGTCGGCGCCGAGCACGGCGAGGGTGCGTTGCGAGTGGGTGGCGCGACAGTCGGCTACTACAACACGACCTCCGCTTCATTCGGACTCCAGGCGGGGGTCCAGTCGACCGCGGTCATATTTCTCTTCATGACGCAATCCGCGCTGGACGGTTTCCGCAAGTCGGCGGGGTGGTCGGCTGGAGCCGACACAGGAGTCTCGGTCGCGAAAATGGGTGCCAACGGCGCGATAGATACAACATCAGCGACCTCACAAGTGGTTGCGCTCGTCTTGACCAACGTCGGTCTGATGGCGGATCTGTCGCTCGCCGGAACGAAGGTGACCAAACTCGATCTGTAAGCGTGCGCTACGCGCGCTGGCATACAAAGTTAATCAGCATGCTTAAGGAATGCCATATTGATTCGAATCTCTGCATAGCGGACGGCGCGGTACGATGCGCTCAACATTCGTGAGCTGACCAGGTCGGCACGTCTTTATTATCATTTGGCGCGCGCAATGATTCGTTATTGACGGCGTGGTGGGGGCGATTTTATCAGGAGACTCATAATCTGATTCACGCAATGCACACCGATCTTTTCCGAATAAAAAGCGTGTTGTACATCCGCTGGTGGCAATACGACGACGCGCGGGATATATCTAAATAGTCCTTTAGACGTTCCGGCCCGTTGCCGTCTGGATATTGTCCGCTGATCACTATATGACGCGAATTCACGGTGCCCGGTAAGGGCATACTTGCATGTGCGCTGGCCCGTGCTCGATTCACACGAGGAGATGCACCGCTTCATTGTATTTAGCAAGGCTTTTCAACGTTCAGATAAGTGCTAGCGAGTTTTCTTACAGTGCGCATCGGGCAGGGATTGCAACTTTCAAAAAAGTCTTTCATAAACCTTCACATCCTTGCCTGAGGCTCTATACTGTTTTCAAGTTACCGATGCTCCAGGTTCAACGCTAAGAATCAGTATAGTTGACCGAATCCGCACGTGGCGAGACGGCGACTTTGGACATGCACTCAACATTGGTGACGGAGAGACCAGTGATCAATCTGATCGTGCGTGGCAAAGACCTGGTGCAAGGCATGGTCGGTATCGCCATGGCCTGCTGCTATATGGCCCGACTGCGCCCGCCTCGAGATGTCCACCGCCAGTCGCGTGCCTCACCCATCAGCGCCCGTTCGCCTCGGGAACGAGCATATTGGCGGCTGAGAACACCAGGCGCGAAATCATTGGCGTTTTTCGGCGACGTTGCGGATCAGCCCGAAAAATGGATTGCTGCCAATGAGCGCGAGCTTGCCAATGCAAAGCCGGGACGGCACGCACATGCAGGCGCAAGCGCGGCCGGTCTGCAAGCGGAACGCTGCGGCAGGCGCGGGATTCTGGACGAAAGAATTCATTTGCGGGACGCGCTTGAAATGTTGCCGCTCGCGATGCTTACGCTCGATCGGAAAAATCAGATAGTCTTTGCGAACGCCAGAGCGATAGAACTGTTCGGCTACACCAGCGAAGAATTGACCGGCGCACCGATCGAGATGCTGTTTCCGGTCCATGCCTGGCAGGGTTGCGATTCCATGGCCGAAGACCGCGGCACCCGTCACAGGAGCGCCGATCGTGCAACGACACAGGTGCTGGTCGCGCGCCGGCGCGACGGGGAAGGTTTTCACGTGGAAGCCGATACCAGCAGATACAGCGCGTCTGATCAGGGTTTGCAGATCATTGCCATAGCAGGGCTCGTGGCCTGCCGCGAAGTGGATCAAAACCGCAAGGAGATGGCCCATCTGGTGCGGGTTTCATCTTTGGGAGAACTAGCGAGTTCTCTCGCACACGAGCTGAATCAGCCGCTTACCGCTATCTTGAGCAACGCGCAAGCGGCGCAGAAATTGATCGAGTCGGAGAAGGTCAATACGGCGGAACTCCGTGAGACATTGGGCGATATCATTCTGGATAATCGGCGCGCGAGTGAAGTTATCCAGAAGATCCGGACGATGGTACGAAAAGGTGACCTTGAGCTGCAGCCGGTAGATATCGGCGATGTGGTCCGGGACATCGCCCTGCTCGTACATAGCGACGCAGTAGCGCGGGAAGTTCGCACGGAATTCGACATCGCCGACAATCTGCAGACGTTGTTCGGCGACAGGGTTCAACTGCAGCAGGTGTTGCTCAATCTGCTGCTGAACGCCTTCGACGCGGTGAAGGATTGCGATCCGGCTGAACGCGTCATCGAAACAACGGTGCGAGAGGGGGTCGGGGGCGGAGTACGCATTACGGTGAAGGATCGAGGTCAAGGGTTGACCGTCGACAAGATGAATAAAATATTCAGGCCATTCTTTTCGACGAAGCCCCAGGGACTCGGTCTTGGTCTTTCCATCAGCCGCACGATCGTCACAGCGCACGGAGGCTGGTTATGGGCGGAGAACAACGAGTGCAAGGGAGCGTCGTTTCACATAATGTTGCCTCAGAAAGCGGCTGTACGAAGGGATCCCCGGGGGGCGTCATAAATCCGGACACCGCGCGTGTTTTCATCGTGGACGACGACGAGCAGGTGCGATGCGCGCTCTCCCGACTGCTTCGCGTATCCGGTTATCTGGTTGAAACTTTCGACAGTCCCGAAGCTTTTCTGGATAGAGCCGACCTCGCCAGCGTACCTGCATGCCTCATTCTGGATTTGCAGATGCCGGGCATGTCGGGGCTTGAAGTGCAGCGCAATCTCAATCAGCTCTTGCCTATCGTTTTTCTGACCGGGCACGGCGATGTCGGGTCGAGCGTTGAAGCAATGAAGGGTGGTGCGCTCGATTTTCTGCCCAAGCCGGTATGTCAGTCTCTCCTGCTTGCCGCGGTGGACCGCGCGCTAAAGGTCGCTTGCATGGAGTGGGCGAAGAGGAGCGAAAAGGCTGAGCTGCAGGAACGGCTCGATTGTCTCACGCACCGCGAGCGTGAAGTCATGGCGCTCTTATTGACAGGGCGTCTGAACAAACAGGTCGCCAGCGATCTTGGCGCGGCTGAAAAGACCATCAAGATTCATCGCGCCCGGGTGATGAAGAAGATGAAGGCGCGATCGATTGCCCAACTGGTCCGGCTCGCGGAAAAGGTCGGCATGGACGCAGCCGACGACCTATAAGGTTGCATTGCCCCGATCGGGATTGCGCGGGAGGGAGGCCGGCGCAATTCCATCCTGTTGTGACGCCGCTAGTGGACTAAGGTCCTATATCTCGCTTTAAAATCTCACGTTACGCTGGAACTCCGAACGGGTTTTCTCGTGGAGCGACCGCGCTTTCGCATATCAAAATGGTCAACCCCAATCAGATCGTTGCCATAGTCGACGATGATGAATCGGTATGCCGAGCCATCAAGCGGCTGCTGCGCGCCTCAGGTATTGAGGCGGAGACGTTCTCCAGCGGCGACGAGTTCTTGAATACACTCTCGGCGATTCCGTCGTACCGGCCTGCGTGCGTTATTCTCGACATCCAGATGCCTGGCACAGGCGGACTGGAAGTTCAGCGTCAACTTGCGCCCATGGGCCTGCCGGTCATCATGATCACCGCGCACGACGAGTTCTCCGTCAGACAGACCGCGCTCGCGTCTGGCGCTGCCGCCTATCTGCGAAAACCGTTCAATGCCGCCATCCTGATCAAGGCTGTGGAAATGGCGATGAATGGTCCGCTGGGTCCTTGAAGTATCTGTGCCCGGCCGGGCGATATGAGACCAAGGTCTGATTGCCTCTCTGTATTTCAGCTACCAAACTGACCTACATCAGCGCGCGGCTCAAATCGCCAGCCGTCGTCGTGCGCGGGTTATTGCGCGCGCAGCGCTCAAAGAAAAAGCCGGAGTACGTGATGAAACCAAGGCCCACCTTACTCGCTTCTGCAATTGCGATTCTGTTCAGCGCCATTGCATTCGACACGTCGGCCGCCGACTTCGATGGCAGCAAACGACTCATCTGCGCGACGATCGACGCGCATTCATGCGATCCCGGACTAACCTGCAGCCGCTCTTTACCGGCGGATATCGGAGCGCCCCGGTTTCTCTCGCTCGACTTCGACAAGAAGGTGATCATCGGACCCGCGCGAACGACGCCCATGCGTATCGCCAGCAAAGATGCCAATCAGATCATCATGGACGGGACAGAGATGGGATTTGGGTGGACCTTGGTGCTCGATTCGACCGACGGATCAATGACATTGACGATCGTCAATAGCGACGATGCGCTGGTGCTCTTCGGCAACTGTACGGTCTTGTGATCAGGCGGGCGCGCAATGAAAACTGTCGCCATCCATCATTCCGCGCGGGGGCCGCGATGTCTCGGTGCTGCGGACACACCGGTTGTGTTTTGTCGTTCGTGGCGCGCGCTGCTGCTGATGGCAGCGGCGATGACCTTGCTCGCCGCCTGCAAAAAGCAACCTGCCGCGCCCGCCGCCGCCGCGCCGGAGGTGACCATTACGACCGTCGTACAGAAGGACACGCCTGTCGATTTCGAATTTACCGCTCAGACTCAGAGTTCGCGCGAGGTCGAGATTCGTGCGCGCGTGGACGGTTTTCTCGACAAACGCCTGTACGTTGAGGGGCAGCTCGTCAAGGCCGGGCAGACGATGTTCCAGATGGACCGCAAGCCGTTCGAGGCCGCGCTGCAAACCGCGAAAGGACAACTCGCGCAGCAGCAGGCGCGTTATCAGGTTGCCAAGGCGAATCTGGCGCGGGTTGAGCCGCTCGCTGCTCAAAACGCGTTGAGCAAGAAAGATCTCGACGACGCGATAGGCAACGAAAAGCAGTCCGCCGCCGCAGTGATCGCGGCAAAAGGGGAAGTCGATACAGCCCAACTTAATCTCGGCTATACGACGATCAAGTCCCCCCTCGCGGGTCTGTCGAGCTTTGCACGTCAGCAGGACGGCAGCTATGTCACGGCGACTTCCAACGGCTTGCTGACCTACGTTTATCAACTGGACCCGATGTGGGTGAACTTCAGCATCTCCGAAAACGAGATGTTGAAGTACCGGGACCAGATTGCAGCCGGTCTTCTGAAATTCCCGGAGCACAACGATTTTGTCGTCAAGCTGATTCTGGCCGACGGGTCGGTGTTCTCGCAGGTCGGCCGTATCGACTTTGCGAATCCTGCTTTCAGCACCGAAACGGGGACCTTTCTGGTGCGGGCGGTATTCGATAATCCGAAGGGAGCATTGCGGCCCGGTCAATTCGTGAAAGCGCGCGTTTCCGGGGCCATCCGGCCGAACTCGATTCTCGTGCCGCAGAGGTCCGTATTACAAGGCTCGAAGAGTCACTTTGTCTGGGTCGTCGACGACCAGTCCAAAGCGCACCAGCGGGTCGTCGAAGTGGGCGATTGGCAAGGCGACGACTGGTTCGTCTCGGAGGGACTCAAGCCGGGCGAGCGCATCGTGGTGGATGGCGCACTGCGTGTCGCAGCGGGAGCGCAACTCAAGATAGTTAAAGGCCCACCCGCCGAGAAGAACGCAGCGCCGTCCGGACCTGCCGGGTCTGAAAGTGCGGCGCAGGCACCTGCACCTTCCACGCAGGCCAAGGAGTCCGAGGCGCAAGGAACCGGCAGCGGTGCGACCCAATGAAAGGCCGACCGATATGAGCATCTCGCACTACTGCATCGATCGGCCGATTTTCGCGTCGGTCATTTCGATTGTCATTACGCTAGGCGGCGCGTTGGCGATGTTCGCCCTGCCGGTCGCGCAGTATCCCGACATCACTCCGCCGCAGATCACCATTTCCGCCACGTATCCGGGCGCGAACGCGGAGGTTGTGGCGAACAATGTCGCCGCGCCGATCGAGCAGCAGGTCAATGGCGCGGACAACATGATCTATATGAATTCGTCGAGTTCGTCTACCGGCAACCTGACGATCAATGCGTACTTCCAGATCGGCACGAACCCGGAACTGGCTCAAGTCGACGTGCAGAACCGCGTGAATCTCGCCTTGCCGCAACTGCCCCAATCGGTCCAGGCGCAAGGCATTCAGGTGCAGAAGAAGTCGTCCGCCTTCATGATGGTGATTGCAATTTATTCACCTTCCGACCGGTACGACTCGGTCTACATCGCGAATTTCGCCAACGTCTACGTGCTCGACGCGATCAAGCGGGTGCCGGGCGCGAATCAGTCCAGTATCTTCGGCAATCCGGATTACGCGATGCGTATCTGGCTGAAGCCCGATCGGATGGCGCAATTGGGCGTGACAGCCGCGGACGTTCAGCGCGTGGTGGCGAACCAGAATCAGCAGTTCGCCGTGGGCAGTATCGGACAGTCGCCTACGGGAAAATCGGTTGAGCAGTCCTTTGCCGTGACGACGACTGGCCGTCTGACCGAGCCGTCCGAGTTCGAAAATATCATCGTGCGCGCAGCGAATGGCGGGGCGGCAATCGTGCGCATCAAGGACATCGGGCGCGCCGAACTCGGGCAAAAAGATTACTCCATCCGCAGCCGGTTCCAGGGCAAGCCCGCGACCGTCCTCGCTGTTTATCAGCAGCCGGGTGCGAATGCACTCGAAGTCTCGAAGAGCGTTCGCGCAACGCTGGCGGAACTGAAAAAATCGTTTCCGGAAGGCATGACTTATGAAATCGCGATGGATACGACCGAGTTCACCCGGTCCTCCATCTCCGACGTCATTCACACCTTCTTTGAAGCACTGGTGCTCGTCGTTATCGTCGTTTTCGTGTTTCTGCAGAGCCTTCGCGCGACGCTGATTCCGATCGTGGCGGTCCCGGTCTCGATTGTCGGCACATGCATGTTCATGCTTCCGCTGGGGTTCTCGATCAACATGCTGACCCTGTTCGGGATGGTGCTCGCCATCGGGATCGTGGTCGACGACGCAATCGTCGTGATCGAGAACGTCGAACGAAACATCACGGTGCTCAAGCTCAATCCCAAAGATGCCTCAAAAAAGGCCATGGACGAGGTGGCGGGACCGGTCGTCGCCATCGTGCTGGTGCTGTGCGCCGTGTTCGTACCGGTGGCGTTTCTCGGCGGCATCACAGGTCAGATGTACAAGCAGTTCGCCATTACGATTGCGATATCGGTCGTGCTGTCCGGCATCGTCGCGCTGACTTTGTCGCCGGCGCTCGCCGCGTTGCTGCTGAAGAGCTCCCACCACGAGAAGAAAGGCTTCTTCCGCTGGTTCGATAAACAGTTTGCGCGCATGACGTCGGGCTATTCGCGAGCGGTCAGGCTGGTAATCAAGCGATCGATTTTCGCGCTGGTGTTTTTCGTAGCCATGATCGTACTCGCCGTGCTCATGGTGCGGTCGATTCCCTCCGCGTTCCTGCCACCGGAGGACCAGGGCTATCTGCTCGGCGCAGTCGTCATGCCCGATGCGGCGAGCCTCGACCGTACCGGAGAAGTGTCCCAGCAGGTCACCGACTACTTCATCAAACAGCCGGCAGTCGGCAGCATCACGGTGGTCGACGGATATAGCCTGCTTGATAACCAGAACAAAAACAACGCAAGTACTTTCTTTGTCGGTTTCAAAAGCTTCGATGAACGCTATTCTTCGGAGAACATCCGCACGCAGAACGCGCGAACCGTCTTGCAAGACGCGTACCGCCATTTCGGGAACGTGAAAGAGGGCGTGGTGATTCCCGTCAACCCGCCGTCGATTCCTGGTCTCGGCACGACCGGCGGCACGGAAGTGTGGATTCAGAGCAAGGGCGACTCGAGCATCGCGCAACTCGCGGAGGTTGCGCAAGACTTCGTTCAGAGGGCCAAGCAGCGTCAGGAACTCGCGGGTGTGACTTCGACGTTCAACGCCTCGTCGCGGCAATTGCTGGTGCAGGTGGACCGCGACAAGTCCGAGACGCTCGGCGTGCCTGTCGAAGACGCGTACAGCTCGATGCAAACGATGTTCGGCTCGCTCTACGTCTCGCAGTTCAACCGCTCGAGCCGGCTCTGGCAAGTCATTTTGCAGGCGGAGCCGTCGTACCGGTTAAAGCCGGGCGACCTCGATCAGATTTTCGTGCGCAGCAAGACTGGCACGATGCTGCCGATGACGTCGGTGGCCACTTACCAGTTTGTCGTGGGTCCCGACCTGGTCACGCGGTTCAACAATTTTCCCGCGATCAAAATCACGGCGAACGCCGCTCCCGGATTCAGCTCCGGTCAGGTCATCTCCACCCTGGAGGAACTGGCGACGCAAATGCCGGCCGGCTATGACGTCGCCTGGAGCGGAGAGGCTTACGAGGAACGGCAATCGGGCGGCACGTCGGGGCTCGTCTTCGTGTTCGGCCTGGTGATGGTGTTCCTCATCCTCGCCGCGCAGTACGAGAAGTGGAGCTTGCCGTTCGGCGTGCTGATGGCGGTCCCGTTCGCGCTGTTTGGCGCACTGCTCGCCATTCTGCTGCGCGGCCTGAGTAACGACGTCTACTTCCAGATCGGCTTGACCATGCTGGTTGCGCTTGCGGCCAAGAACGCGATCCTGATCTTCGAATTCGCCGTGCTGAACCGCGAGACCGGCGCGTCGGTGTTCGACGCCACCATGACGGCGGCCGAAGAGCGCTTGCGTCCGATCGTGATGACGTCGCTGGCTTTCATTCTCGGCTGTGTGCCGCTTGCCATTGCAACGGGCGCGTCGGCCAACAGCCGCCATTCGATCGGCACGGGGGTGATTGGCGGCATGATCGGCGCGACGGCCATCGCCGTATTCTTCATTCCGATGTTCTATTACCTGCTTGAGTCGATGTCCTCGCGCTCCAGCGGCGGCAAGCAGAAGTCCGGCCCCGGCGCAGCCGGAACGACGCGGGAGTCGGGCGCCGCGGAGCCCGGCCTGCCGCCGCACGCGCCGTCGCAAGAGAGCCCTTGACATGAACGCGACCGCTTTGGCGCGCCTGCTCGCTTCGGCCACGCTGCTTGCGCTGGGCGGGTGCCTGCTCGGCCCCAACTACGTGCGGCCCACGGTGGAGGTGCCGGCAACGTATCGCTTTGCGCAGGGCGAGGCGGCCGAGATTGCCAACACGACGTGGTGGGAGCAGTTTCAGGATCCGGTGCTCGACCAGTTGATCGCAACCGCGTTGCTGGAGAATCGTGATGTCAAGATCGCGGCCGCGCGGGTCGACGAGTTTCAGGCGCAGTTCGTGACGACGCGTTCCGCGCTGTTTCCACAGGTGGTCGCGGGCGCCGATGCATCTCGCCAGCGCGCGTCTCAGGCGAGCGGAATACCGATACCGAACGGCGTCAGCCCGATCTACAACCAGTTCGACGCGACGGTGTCGGTGGCATGGGAAATCGATCTTTTCGGCAAGGTTCGCCGCCAGACCGAGGCTGCCCGCGCCAACCTTTTGGCCAGCGAGGAAGGCCGCCGGGCCACCATTCTGACGCTGGTCAGCTCCGTTTCATCCGCCTACATTAACTTGCGCAGTCTTGATCGGCAGCTTGAGATCGCGAAGTCGACCGTGGAAAGCCGCGACGAATCGGTCCGGGTTTTCACGTTGCGCTTCAGGGGCGGCGAGGTGTCGCAAATGGAGCTGGCGCAAAGCCAGTCGGAATACGAGGCAGCAAAGGCCACCATCCCGCAGCTCGAAGCGCAGATCGGCCAGCAGGAAAATGCGTTGTCCGTGCTGATCGGCAAAAACCCCGGCGCAATTCTGCGCGGCCGCGAACTGTCGACGTTGGGCTCGCCGCAGATTCCGAACGAGCTGCCTTCGGACTTGCTGGAACGCCGTCCGGATCTGCTGCAGGCCGAGCAGGCGCTGGTGTCGGAAAACGCGCTGATCGGCGCGGCCAAGGCGCTTTACTTTCCGTCCATCTCGCTGACCGGGCTGTTTGGTACGGTCAGCACGCAGTTTTCAAACCTTTTCACCGGCCCGGCGCGGGTATGGTCTTTTGCCGGCAGCGTGACGCAGCCTATCTTCACGGCGGGCAATATCTCCGGGCAGGTGCGGCAGGCCGAGGCGCGTCAGCAGGAAGCGCTGTTCGCTTATGAGAAAGCGATTCAGGTGGCATTCCAGGAGGTCGAAGACGCGCTCATCTCCGTGCAGAAGACGCGCGAGCAACTGGCCGTGCTGGCCAACCAGGTCGAGGCGCTACACACCTACGCGCGGCTCGCGCGTCTGCGTTACGAAGGCGGTTACACAAGCTACATCGAAGTGCTCGACGCCGAGCGAAGCCTCTTCAACGCACAACTGAGCTATACGCAGACGCAGGGAGCCGAGCTGACGTCATTCGTCAACCTCTACAAGGCGATGGGCGGCGGCTGGGTTCTCGCCGCTGAGAAACTGTCCGTTCCACCGGCCGCACCGCCCGCACCGGGTACGCCGTCGCCGGACACCACACCCACCGCGCCCGTCGCGCGTGGCGCGGCGCCGGCGGGCGACCCAGCGGTCGCGCTGGAGGCGAGATGACACGCCGGGAAATCATTGCTTGCGAGGAGTGCGACATGCTCCAGCTTGCAGCGCCTCTGCCGCCCGGCGGCTCGTGGCGTTGCCGTCGTTGTCGCGCGGAGCTCGGCAGGGAACGTACGAACGGGCCCGAACGTGCTCTCGCCTTTACCCTCGCGTCCGCCGTGCTGCTTGTCATCTCCAACGCCTTTCCTATCGTAGGTTTGTCGGTGAACGGCCATCTCGTCCAAACGACACTGGCCGGGTCGGTCCGCGTGCTCTACGCGCATGGCACCTGGCCGCTCGCGGCGCTGGTCTTCCTGACGACGATCCTGACGCCGGTGCTGCAGACCCTGGCCATGCTGTGGCTGCTCGTGCCGCTGCGTCTGGGACGAGTACCGTGGCACGCGGTCGAGGGCTTCCGGCTGTTTCAACTGGCGCGGCCGTGGGGCATGACCGAGGTTCTGATCCTCGGTCTGCTGGTCGCGCTCGTCAAGCTGACGCATATCGCGAAGGTCGTGCCAGGCACGGCGTTGTGGTCGTTCATGGTGCTGATGTTGTTGCTCGCCGCGGCGTCGGCGACGTTCGATCCGCGCGAGATATGGTCGCGCATCTGCGCCCTCAAAAATGCCGACGGCGCGTGGCGGCTGCCTCCCGTAGAGCAGCACCGCGCGGCGGTGACGGCCTCCGCATGCGGGCTCGTGCTGTGCGAAGAGTGCGGGCTACTGGTGCGCGATCCGGCGCGATCGGGCGAGCAGGGCTGCCCGCGTTGCAAAGCGCGCTTGCATATGCGCAAGCCAGCGAGCATCTCGCGGACGTGGGCGTATCTGTCGGCGGCAATCGTGCTGTATATCCCCGCCAATGTGCTGCCCGTGATGAAAACGAGTTCGCTCTTCGGAGCGCAGAAAGACACGATCATGAGCGGCGTGGTCTATCTGTGGGTATCCGGTTCATGGCCGCTTGCCGTTCTCGTGTTCATCGCAAGCATCGTGGTACCGATGCTCAAGATCCTTGGCCTTGCGTATCTGGCGGTCTCCACCCAGCTTCACTCGCAATGGCTTCCCGAGCAGCGCACCAGAATCTACCGCGCCATCGAACTGGTTGGGCGCTGGTCGATGCTCGATATTTATGTCATCACGATGCTCGTCGCGCTGGTGCAATTCCAGGCGCTGGCGACGATCGAGGCCGGTCCGGCATCGATAGCGTTCGGAGCGGTGGTCGTGTTGACACTGCTGGCGGCGATGGCTTTCGATCCGCGCCTCATCTGGGATGCAGCGGAGAGCGCTCATGTCAAGACCAAATGACGAGCCGGATCTTCCCGAACTCCCCCTGGCGGATTCCGTTCCACGCTCGCGCTGGCGCATGCAACTGGTGTGGCTCGTGCCGATCGTGGCGGTGCTGATCGGCGGATGGCTGGCTACGAAAGCGATCCTGGAACGCGGCGAGAATATCACCATCAGTTTCAAGACCGGCGAGGGCCTTGAAGCCGGAAAGACAAAGGTCAAGTTCAAGGACGTCGATATTGGCGTGGTCGAGGCCGTGAATCTCTCGCCGGATCATAAGAGCGTCGTGGCGAAGGCAGAGGTGGCTCGCGACGTGGCGAGTCTGCTGGTCGAGAACACCCGGTTCTGGGTCGTGCGCCCGCGCATTTCAGGCGGCACGGTCTCGGGGCTCGGCACGCTGCTCTCCGGGTCGTACATCGACGTCGATGTGGGCAATGCCGCGAAAGCGCGGCGTGATTTCGTCGGGCTCGAAGAGCCCCCTGTGTTTGCGAGCGACGTGCCAGGGCGGGAGTTCATTTTGAAGGGTGCGGGTCTCGGCTCGCTGGACGTGGGCACGCCCATCTATTTCCGCAGACTCCGGGTCGGCCAGATTGCTTCTTACAAACTGGACCCGGACGGCAAAGGTGTCACGGTGAAGGCGTTCGTCAATGCGCCTTACGACCAGTTCGTGAAGACCGATACGCGCTTCTGGCACGCGAGCGGGGTGGACATGGCGTTCGACACGAACGGTCTGCGTGTCGAAACCCAGTCGATCGTTTCCATCATCATCGGCGGCGTGGCGTTCGAGTCACCGCCGGAGTCGCAGGAAGTGACCAGCGCCGCCGCCAATACGGGATTCGAACTTTACGCAACGCGCGCCGACGCGATGAAACAGCACGATCGGATCGTCGATAAATACGTCGTCAATTTCATCGATTCGGTGCGCGGGCTGACGGTTGGCGCGCCGGTCGATTTTCGCGGTGTAGTGATCGGCGAGGTGACGGCGATCTATACACGCTTCGAGCCGGCACAAAACCGTTTCAGCATTCCCGTCGAGATAGCGATCTATCCCGAGCGCTTTACGTCACGCTATCAGAACGGGCGCGACGGAGGGCGTCTAAGCGACAACCCACGTGGACTAGCCGACTATCTGATCGAACATGGATTCCGCTTCCAGCTCAAGAGCGGCAATCCGTTGACGGGTCAGCTTTACGTCGCGTTGGACTATTACCCCGATGCGCCCAAGGCGAAGATTGACTGGAGCAAGTCGCCGCCGGAATTGCCTGCCATACCGCGCACGCTTCAGTCGCTGCAAGACTCGGTTACACGCTTGCTGACCAAGCTCAACAATATTCCGTTCGAGGCGATCGGCAACGATGCGCGTACGACGCTACGCACGACCAACTCGATGATCTCCCAGCTCAATAACGAGGTCGTCCCGAAGGCGCGTGACACGTTCACGTCGGCGCAAACCGCGCTCGATTCCGCGAATACCGCGCTGCAACCGGATTCGTCGCTGCAGCAATCCACGGAACAGGCGATGCACGAAATGACCCGAACGGCAGCCACGCTGCGTACGCTGGCCGACTATCTGTCCCGGCATCCGGAAGCGCTCGTGCGCGGCAAGTCTGAGGACAAGCCATGAGGTACGCCACGACATGTCTGATTCTCGCGCTTGTCAGCGGCTGGCTCGGCGGATGTAAATCGCCATCGGCCAGTTTTTACACGCTGAGCCCCGACCGCTCTCTCGCCAGCTCCGGCGCAACGCGCTCGATCGCTGCCGTGATCGGGCCCGTTACGATACCGGACCTTGTGGATCGGCCGCAAATCGTGACCCGGGTCGGAGACAACGAGGTCGAGATCAACGAATTCGCCCGTTGGGCGCAACCGTTGAGCGGCGACATCGGCGGTGTGATTGCCGCCAACCTTGCCGTGCTGCTGAACTCACCGCAGATTTCGGTGTTCGATCTGACGCGCGAGCCGCCTGGCGTATGGCGTGTGCGTATCGACGTGATGCGCTTCGAGTCCACACCGGGGCGGGACGTCACCGTCGATGTGCTATGGGCCGTGCGCCCGCCGGGTAATGGCCGTTCCGTCACGGGCCGCTCTGTTGCGCGCGAGGCGGTGTCCGGTCCGGGCTTCGATGCGCTCGTTGCCGCGCACGATCGCGCACTGGCGTCGGTGAGCCGCGATATCGCGGCGGCGATGCAGGGGAGTCCGGCTCAGTGACGCGGCGTGCGGATCGTGCATCGACATCGTGGTGCAACGCCGCGCGCAGGGTAACGATCGAGGAGCAAATATCATGGCTGAACTGATGCTGGGCAACGTGGAAGAAAGCGTCTCCGATGAGGAAATCGGGGCGTTCCTTATCCGGTATGGTTTCCCTCAATTCAGTACGATCCGCCGTATCCCGGGCGCGGGCTCGCGGCCCGCGGCGCTGGTGATTTTCGACGACGTGACGGCGGACGGGTTGCGCATGCTGCAGCCGCGCGTGCACAACCTGTTCTGGAAGGGCCGCACGATCACCGCGTTGCTTCTTCCGGAGCGCGATGAATCATAGAACGCCCGGAGCCGCGTATGGGTCTGCTGTCGTCGTGGTCGTCGAGACGGCGCGCGCTGGCAACAGGGCACAGGGGTCCGGTCGCTGTTGGGGAGCGAGGCATCGTGCAGCTTCGCGGAGGGGGCGCGGCTGCAGGCGCTACTCGACGAGAACGATCGGGCTCTGGCCAATCTGGGCCTGAAAACAGAGGCGCTGGAGCGCGGCTGCAGATGATCTGCAAGGCACTCGCGTTGCCGGATGCCCATGTTCGACTGAAGGCGGTCGGGTGGTCTCGCCTCTCTCGCCTCAATCGGTCCGGCGGGGGACGAGGTGGCCCTGACCGTCCTGATTGCCTTGTGCTACCAACTTATCCGGCTGGTCTATCCACGCGCGGAGCAGATGGTAAGTGACGGCAAGGATAACCGGGCCGATGAAGAGGCCCACTGCTCCTATTGCGATCAGACCGCCTAGTACGCCTGAGAGGATGAGCACCATCGGCAGCGCAACCGCGCGACGGATGAGTATCGGCCGCAAAATGTTGTCGAGCGCCGAGACGGCGATGGTCCAGACGAGCAGCACGCTGGCCGTCAACTGCGCGTCATGCATGAATAGCCAGATCACGCAACCCAGCATGGGCAGCAATGGACCCAATTGTATGAGGCACATGACAAGCATCAATGCGCTGAGCACACCAGCGAACGGAATGCCCGCGAGCCAGACTCCGACAGCGCCGAGCGAAGCCTGCACGAGTGCCGTGACCACGACGCCGAGTGCGATCGCGCGGATCGACTGACCTGTGAGGTGGATAATGTTCGCGCCGTTCCCGGGCGACACTCGTAAAGCCAAAGCGGTCACGAGGGCGACCGCAGCCTCGCCCTGGCCATAGAGCAAGCCGCACACGATAAGCATCAGGATCAGATGCACGGCAAAGGAGCCGACCAGACCCATCTGAAGCAGAAGCCATTTCGCGACGACGGCGGCGTAGGGTTCCACCTTCGCGAGGATGCCCCCCGGACCCGCATCGGACAGTTTTTGCCACTCATCCGTTACACGATCCATTAGCGGGACACTGCCGAGCCAATGAGGCGGCGACGGAAGTGCGTAGCCAGGCAGGCCCTCCACGAAGTCCATGATGTCGGCCGTATGGCCGGCAAGCGTGGACACCGCGGCGTAGGTGGGGATGCATATCACCACGATTTCCAGCAACAGCATGACGGTGACGGCGAGTCCGCGCCGTCCTCCGAGCCATGGCTGGATTCTGAGCATGAGCGGCCATGTCGTGACGACAATCGTGGTGCCCCAGATCAACGCGGGCACGAACGGATGCACGATATAGAGGCTGCCACCAATGAGCAGCAGAAGCGTCCCGACAGCCAGCACGATTCGGGCTAGATCTACTTGAGGCCGAATTACCTGGCGCTGCGGCTCGGGAGAGGATTGGGCCAAATCATCCATTGTCTGTTCGGCTCCGGTTCAACTGTGCAATCAACCCTGCGTGGCTACCTGGCTACTTGGCTTGAGGTTCGACGGAAATTGCCACGGCTTCGTTGTAGAGCACTTCCAACCGGTCTCCCTTTTTGATCAGCTTGAGCTGGTCGGGATCCTGTACGACAAGGTCCACCGAATTGCCTTGCGGGCCTTTCAGCGTAATCGCGCCGGTCTGGTGGTTGACGGCGGTCACGCTGGCCATGACCGTTATCTCCCTGCTTGCCGAGCCGCCGGGTTTGGCGCCCATCGGCGCTCGCTCCAAGGTCTGGCTCTCGTTGACGGAAAGGGGTGCGCCGCCCTTTTTGAGCGTGACGGTAACGGCCTGCGAATACTCCGCCGTGACGACGTCGCCGATCTTCAACTGGTCGAAGTTGCGTGCTTCTTCACTCACCACGACTTGCACGACCTTGCCTTTGGCATCCTTGAGCCACACCGTTCGGGTGGCCGGCTCGATACCCACCACAGTCGAACTCGTCTTCACTGTGCCCTTCATGGATACTTTGCCGGGCGCGCTGTTGACCGCCACTTGTGGCTCTGTCTGGGCGGAAGCCATAGTAGCGAAAGACACGAACGCCGCTGCGACGATGAGTCTGCTGTTTCTCATGCTGCTCTCCTTGAACGCCTGCGCGCACGTCGACTTAGGCCCGAATGGCCGCCGGTCTTTCATGACAGGGCGGATTACCCGGCTTACACGCTAAAGTTCATTTGATGGAGTAGCCACGACCTTCCATACACGCGGCATAGGCGCGATTGAATGTGTCCATCGAACCCTGTGTCTGGGACTGTGTCGATGCCGCGGCCGCGCGCCGGTTCTGCCGCGCACGCGATCCGCCGACCATCGTACCGGTTGCGGCTCCGATCGCCGCCCCTTTGCCCGCATCGCCCGCTATGGCTCCGATGACCGCGCCTCCGGCAGCGCCACGTGCGGCGCCCTGAACGCGCTCACCGCCGCCCACCGCCGGTCCGGAAGGCGGAGGCGGGGCGTTGGCCATTGCCGCCGGGTCCACGCCGGTGTTGTTCTTGGCCCACGAATAACAGGCACCGTCATCCTGCTGTTGCGTTTGCGCGCTTTGCCCTTTCGCGGGATAGGCAATGGGCTTCGATTGCGCCATACCATCGCATGACATCGAACCCGCTAAAGCGGCGAGAAGAATGTACTTTCTCAACGTGATCACGGCGACTCCTTGCGTAAGTCCACACCTATGCGGACCGCCGGCTGCCTTTTTGGACTAGCGTGAAATCGAAGCTGGCGCGGGTGTTGAGTCCTGTCAGTATCGAGCGCTCGGCGAGGTGTCGGCAGCGATGGCATCTTCGCTCTCATCATTGCGTCCCGGGCATGCAGTGCGCAATCGGACCAAGGTCGTATTTGCAACAGGGCACCCGTCGGGTCCAAACTGTTTGCAGGGCACGTGTGTCTCGTTTCCATTGCTTCGGATAACTGTCTTTTAAAGCTCGTTTAAAGGTCGCAAGCCTGCTTGAGTGTGAAGAGTGAGGGGAAGCAACAATGGACCGCGTTATGCGTGCTTTTGAACGGATCATCCCGTTTGAGTGGGCGCCCGACAGGCGGCCGCGAACGGTCGTCGTGCAGGAACTCAAGTTGCCCCGGATCTCGATCCATGCGGTTATCGTCGCAATGCTTGCGCTCTACGTCATGTCGTCCGCGACGGTCTCAATTGCGCAGGCCCCCGCGGCTGACGTCGGCGCGGCCGCCGTTCCCGCTGCTACGCTCGACAAACTTGTCGGACCCATTGCGTTATATCCAGACGATCTCGTCGCCATCATTCTTCCCGCCGCGACTTACCCGGTGGAGATCGTGCAGGCGGATCGCTTCCTCGAACAGCGCAAAAGTGACAAGTCGCTCAAACTCAACGAGAACTGGCACGATCCCGTGAAGGCCTTGCTGAATTACCCCGAGGTCGTCAAAAGAATGAGTACGGATCTCGACTGGACGATCAGCGTCGGCGAAGCCGTTGTCGCCGATCAGGGCGCGGTACTGGAGGCGGTGCAGCGCTTCCGGCGTCAAACGCAGGCGGCGGGTCAGCTCAAAACCGACGACAAGCAGGTCGTGGTGGTCGAGAAGGAGGTGATCAAGATCGTCCCGGCCGACCCGCAGGTAATTTACGTGCCGCAATACAACCCGACCACCGTCGTGGTAGCCGGCGCACCTCCGAGCTATGCCTACCTGCCTGCACCTTATCCGGCCTACTACTATCCGTACGCTCCGGGTGCGGCGCTCGCGACGGGCCTGATATGGGGAGCGGCGATTGGCGCGGCCTGGAACGGCGGACACTACGAGGCTCATTACGGAGGCGGCGGCAATAACAACATCAACATCAACCGGGAGAGGAACGTCGAGCGAGGCGATCGGGAAAGGAATGTCGAGCGAGGCAATATCAACACGGGCGATGTCAACCGCACGCGAGGCCAGGGAGGGCAATCGTCCGCATGGCGATCCGAGAAGAAGCCAGGCCAGGTGAGCGGCACGACAGGCCGCGCCGCCGGCATGCAACGGGTCGGCGACGCACCGGCCCGCGGCGCCGCGGGAGGTGGTAATGCGGCTTCGGGAGGACGGCAGCAAGCGGCTCAACGTCCGGCTACGCCGGCCACGAGAGACCAGGGTGCTCAGCGCCCCGCTTCGGCGGGCACGCGGGACCAAGGCGCGGGGGCCTCGCAAAGGGGCGGGGGCGATGCGTTTAGCGGCTACGGATCGGCGCGCGACGCACAGGCGAATAGTTCAAGGGGCGCGGCGAGTCGTCAGTCGTTCTCCGACTCCCACAGCCGGGCTTCTGGCCATTCCGGCGGTGGATTTTCATCGGGAGGCGGGCGCGGCGGTGGCGGTGGCGGCGGGTTCCAGCGTGGCGGTGGTGGCGGCCGCGGTGGTGGACGGCGATAGGGGATGACAATGACTGACCCGATCAGGACCGGCACGAACCGGCGCGCGGAATGGCGGCCCCGCCTGGCAATATGGTGCGTGTTATACGCGATGGTTCTCGCATTGCTGATTCCGCTTGGTGCCTTTGCCGCGGAGCAACGCACGTTCGCGACGCCGGAGCAGGCGGTCACCGCTTTGTCCGAGGCGCTGAAGGCCCGCGATGAAGCGACGCTCGTCGCCATTTTTGGCGAGGCGCACAAGCGCCTGGTGGTGTCGCCGGATCAGGCGGAGAACGAAGCGAATTGGGCCAAGGCGAGCGCCGAACTGGATGCCTTCCATGTCCTCGATGAAGCCGGACCGGATCGGCGGATTCTGCTGGTCGGCGACGAGGCCTGGCCGATGCCGATCCCCATCGTGAAGGAGAAGGGTAGCTGGCGGTTTGCCACGGAACTCGGCGAGGAAGAAATCCTGAATCGGCGTATCGGCGCGAACGAACGCGAGGCAATCCACGTGCTGCGCGCCTATGTCGACGCACAGCGGGAATATGCGTCACGTGATCGAAACAATGACGGCCTGCTGGAATACGCGCAAAAGCTTGCCAGCACGCCCGGCAGGCAGGACGGCCTTTACTGGCGGACAGACGAGAGCAGCGGTGAGGAAGCCAGTCCATTCGGACCGCTGATCGCCGTCAGCTCAGCGTATCTGAAGGGCCACCAGGCGGGTGACGCTTATCGGGGATATCACTTCCGCATCTTGACGCGGCAAGGCAAGAACGCGGCGGGCGGCGCCTTCAGCTACATCATCAACGGGCACATGCTCGCCGGCTTTGCGATGGTCGCCTATCCGGCCGAATATGGCACGACCGGTGTGATGACTTTCGTGGTCAACAACAACGGGGTGATTTACCAGAAAGATCATGGCGCGAACGCGTCGCCCGTCACGATGTTCGATCCGGATCAAACATGGCAGCGCGTCAACGATCCCTATTGAGGCGGTCGCCGCGCTTGATGCCCGGCTCTGGTGGGGCGCTGGCGGCTTCGACGGTACGACAGTACGACAGCGCGGCCACGCAGGCATCTAGGACCAAGGTCCGATGTGGACCGCGCAGACCACCGACTATGCTTGAGGAGCAGCACGGCCCGGCCCGGGGGCATCGCGCACCATATCGTGGAACGGCGTGCGGCCGTGCTCCTGTCGAGTTTGCTTCCGTCTGCGAGGCGCTACGTTGACCAACGAATCCAGCGTCACCGAGCCGGTGACGGATCAGATGCCCGCGCGCGGGTGGCGCAACGTGTTTCCGCCCGCGCAATGGCTCGGAGCCTATCAGCCTCGATGGCTCGTGAAGGACGCGGTAGCCGGAGTCACGCTCGCGGCCTACGGGATCCCGGTTTCGCTCGCGTATGCGCTGCTGGCCGGTTTACCCGCGCAATACGGCATCTATGGTTATCTCGTCGGGGGACTCTTCTACGCACTCTTCGGCTCGTCGCGCCAACTCGCGATCGGTCCGACTTCGGCGATCTCGATGCTGGTCGGCGTGACCGTCGCGGCGATGGCCGACGGCGATCCGGCGCGCTGGGCTTCGATCGCGGCGCTCACGGCCGTGGTGATCGCCGGCATGTGTCTGGTGGCCTGGTTGCTACGCTTGAGTTCACTGGTCAATTTCATCAGCGAGACGATCCTGCTCGGCTTCAAGGCGGGCGCGGCGTTGACTATCGCGATGACCCAACTGCCTAAACTCTTCGGGGTCAAGGGTGGCGGAGAGTCGTTCTTCGAGCGGATTGCCGTGCTCGGCGGACAGCTAGGACAGACTAATCTCGTCGTGCTCGGATTTGGTCTGGTCTGCATTGCGTTGCTGCTGCTCGGCGAAAAATATCTGCCGGGGCGTCCGGTTGCGCTCTTCGTCGTGATCGCGTCGATTGTCGTGTTGTCCGTCACGCCGCTGGCCGGTTATGGATTCAAGCTGGTGGGCGCCCTGCCTCAAGGGTTGCCGGAATTCCGCCTGCCAGGGCTGCGCATACGCGATGTCGATGGCGTCATTCCACTCGCTTTTGCGTGCCTGTTGCTGGCGTACGTCGAAAGCGTTTCGGCCGCGCGCGCGCTCGCGCAGGCCCACGGTTACGAGATCGACGCGCGCCAGGAACTGCTCGCTCTGGGAGCCGCGAATCTGGCTGCCGGATTATTCCAGGCGTATCCGGTCGCAGGCGGACTTTCTCAATCGTCGGTGAATGACAAGGCGGGCGCGAAGACTCCGCTTGCGCTCGTATTCGCGTCGATTGCCATCGGGCTCTGTCTCATGTTCCTGACGGGTCTGCTCGCCAACTTGCCCAATGTCGTGCTGGCGGCCATTGTGCTGGTGGCCGTGAAGGGATTGGTCGATATCGGTGAGCTACGCCATCTCTGGCGCGTCAGCCATTTTGAATTCGCTATCTCCATGGTGGCGTTCGCGGCGGTGCTGACGCTGGGAATTCTGAATGGCGTGATCGTCGCCGTCATTGTCTCGATGCTCCTGATCATCCGGCGTGCCGCGCATCCTCATGTGGCGGTGCTAGGGCGTATCCCTGGCACGCGAATTTTCTCGGACATCGAGCGGCATGCCGAGAACGAGGCGATTGCGCATGTGCTGACCGTGCGCGTCGAGGCGTCGCTGCTTTACTTCAATGTCGAGCATGTGCGCGAGACCGTCTGGCGGAGAATCCGCGCAGCTTCCGAGCCAGTCGAACTGGTGATCTGTGACCTGTCCGCGTCGCCGGTTGTCGACCTCGCGGGCGCGCGGATGCTGAAGGCGTTGCACGACGCGCTGCTGGCCGCCGGCACGGCGATGAAAGTGGTGGCCGCACACGCGGAGGTGCGCGACATGCTTCGTGCCGAGGGGCTCGAAGACCGTTTTGGCCACATCGGTCGGCGCGGCTCGGTGGCTGACCTCGTCGACGAGTTTCAGTCGCAGGGGAATATTGCCGATGGCCCAGGTGTGGCACCACAGGCCGCTACGTGATATGTGGCCGTACCGCTATCAACGGAGATGATCCATGCAAGCGCATTCCCCCATGACCGTCCATTTGTTCGCGCGCCGGCTCGCCGGCGCCGCGTTGCTGGCCGGCGCGACTTTTAGCCATGCCGCGAATCTGAATTTCCTGAAAGACACGCCGGTGAGCTACATGAAGGAAGCTGACCGTAAAGCGCTCAACGACGCAGCCCAGGTGGCGCTCGAAACCAAGAAAGATGGCGAATCGATGGAATGGAACAACTCGGGCACCGGCAACTCCGTTTCGATCAAGGGCACGGTGACTCCGCGCGATACCTCGAAGGAGGGCGACAGAACTTGCCGCACCACGACGCTTGTCGCGATCGCAAAAGGCCAGACGCAAAGCTGGACGCCGACTGTCTGCAAACAGGGCAGCGGCCCCTGGAAGATCCTCAGGCAATGAGCGGAGCGTCGCAACGGGCGACGCCGACCCGGGAAAGTTCTTCCTGGAGAGTGCAAATGAGCAAACGGGAAATGCAGGATACCGGGAAGGCGGCGGGTGGAGGCGCGGTTGAGCGCGCTGCGAACCTGGCGATACTGTCAGCCATTCGCGACGGGTACGGCAGCAGCGATTGCGCCGCCCATCAGCGGGGTTCGCCTCGCTTTCTCGACCGGTGGTTTGCCATGGGGTTTAGTGCTATGACGAATGTCGCCACGCCAATGATGAGCGCCAGGACGCCATAGCGGAATTCATGTGGCACTTCATAGAGCAGACCCCGGATCGTCGCATAGAGTCCCCCGATCCAGATAAAAACGCCAACCGCCGCACAGCCGATTCTGAATTCAGAGCGTTTCATTAACGTCCCCCGGCACTCGCGCGAAGTTGAATTTCAGTTTAGGACATCAGATGCCGCTGCGGGAGCGAGGAATTACTTTAGGTCTGGATAACCGGGGATCGGTTCGTCGGACCAAGGTCGTATTGCCTGTTGTCGGGAGAAGGGCCATTGTGGTGAGCCGTATCGTTCGGCAAACCACAGATTGGCGTTGCGATGGCATGACGCTACTACGTTGGCCATTATGTGGAGGGTCATGCCATGATGGACGCAAAAAATCAGATCTCCCGGAGTCAGGAGATCACCGCAAAGGTTGCACGTCTTTATCAGAAGCGCTCGCAAATCGCGCAGCAGGGTTTCAGCCAACGCGTACATGATGCCGCGACCCGTCTCGGAGCCGACCGCGGCACCGGGTCGCCAGGCAGCGCGTGGGCTGCCGCGCTCGACCCTTGGGCTGGCTACCGCCATGCCGTCGACGTGATGCAGCGCACGGTACTCTTTTGGGACACGCTGCGCCAGCGCGGAAATAGTTTTGTCGACCAGACGTCTCGCGGATTGCAGCCGGTGCTGCATTTTGCTTACGAGACCGTGCTCGACGCCCGCCTGTTCGCGCGTCCTGTCAACTATGCGTTGCTACGTATTCTGCCGCCCGAAGGCGTGTCGATCGACATGCGCAAACGCCCTTATGTGATCATCGATCCGCGCGCGGGTCATGGTCCGGGCATCGGTGGTTTCAAGGACGATTCACAGGCAGGGGTGGCGCTGAAGGCCGGGCATCCGGTGTATTTCGTCATCTTTTTCCGCGACCCGGAACCCGGCCAGACAATGCTCGATGTTTGCGCGGCGGAGCAACAGTTCGTCCGGAAAGTGTGCGAGTTGCATCCCGACAGCGCTAAGCCCGCGATCGTCGGCAATTGCCAGGGCGGCTGGGCCGCAATGATGGTGGCGAGTTCCGACCCGGACCATACGGGGCCGCTCGTCATCAACGGCGCACCGATGTCTTACTGGAGCGGCGCGTGGAGCGAAGGGGAGGGCGACAATCCCATGCGTTATTCCGGCGGCATGCTGGGAGGCACCTGGCTCGCGTCACTCACCGCGGATCTCGGCAACGGCAAGTTCGACGGTGCCCATCTGGTTCAGAACTTCGAGAACCTCAATCCCGCCAATAGTTTGTGGGACAAGTATTACCACCTCTTTGATAACGTCGATACGGAGCCGCCGCGTTTCCTTGACTTCGAACGCTGGTGGGGTGGGTACTATTTAATGAACCGCGAAGAGATTCAGTGGATTACGCAAAATCTGTTCATCGGCAACAAACTGTGGTCCGGGGAAGTCAGAGGCGTAGGTGGCGGCGCATTCGATCTACGCGACATCAAGTCGCCAATCATTCTCTTCGCCTCGCTCGGCGATAACATCACGCCACCGCAACAGGCGTTCAACTGGGTCGCCGACATCTACGGCAGCACGGAGGAAATCAAGGCGCGCGGCCAGGTGATTGTCGGGCTCATGCACAAGAGCATCGGCCACCTCGGCATCTTCGTGTCAGGCAAGGTGGCGAAAAAAGAGCATACGCAGATCACGTCGGTGCTGGAGACGATTGAGACGTTTCCACCGGGACTGTATGGCATGGAGATCACCGAACGCGAAGGAGCGAACGGCGCGACTGAATACGACGTGGAACTGCGTGAACATCGGCTCGAAGAAGTCAGCGCGCGGTTTAACCGGTTCGAGCGAGTGGACGAGCAGCCATTCGAGGCCGTTAAGCGGGTCTCGGAGTTGAATCAGCGGGCGTACGAGTTCTTCGTTCAGCCGTTCGTGCAGGCCATGTCGAACGAGACGACGGCCACTTTGCTGCGGCAATTTCATCCGCTGCGCGCGCAGCGTTGGGCATTCTCGGACATGAACCCGTGGCTCGCCTGGCTTGGACCGGCCGCGGAAGCGGTCAGCGCGACACGCAAAACGGACGCACAGGCTGACATGCCGCTGCGGCAGTTCGAACGATATGGCGCCGACATGGTCAGCGCATCGCTCGACTACTATCGCGCGATGCGTGACGCCGCGACCGAAAGTGCATTCTTCTCTCTCTACGGCAACATGTTTTCCGCGTATGAGGGCGGCGAGCGGAACGATGCGCTTGAAAAATCCGCTCGAGCCGAGGCGAATCCGCGAGACCTGCCGTTCGTTAAAGATGCGCTTTCGTCGATGACCGAGGGCGGCTACAGCGAAGCCGTTGCGCGGGTGGCCTGTCTGCTGGCGCGGCGAGGCGAGGCACTTCCGCTTGCACGGCTGGTGTTGCGCCAGCAACTCGCCGAGGATTACGCGGAGTACCTGCCGCAACTTCCGCCGGATCAGTGGCGGCGCATACGCGGCGAGCAGGAAATCATCGTGTCCTACGAGCCGGATCAGGCGCTTGCCACGCTTCCCGTCCTGCTCGGCGACCGCGAAGATCGCAGGAAACTGCTCGGGCTGATCGCCAAGCTGCTTGCCGATAGCCGCGTGCAAGGCGCAGAGCCGACACCCGCACAGTTGAGCATGCTAGAAGGCATTCAATCGATTCTACCTGTGAAGGCCCAGCGCGGGCCTCAAGCATCGGCATCCGCGCGTTAGGTCCTTGACAGCGGTGCCAGCCAGCCGGGCCTCCGGCACGAAGGAGATCTCATGGACCGCGAGCATGACAAGTATCAACGGCTCATCGACTTTTGCCGCACGCAACAGCCAGTCATCACCGCAGTGGCGCACCCATGCGATCGAAGCTCGCTGGAAGGGGTGGTTCAGGCAGCGGAGCTTGGGCTGATCATACCGATTCTCGTTGGGCCGCAGCAGCGCATCCGAGCGATCGCCGCGCAAGAGAACCTGGACATCGCGGACTTCACCCTCGTTGATGCATCGCACAGTCACGCCGCCGCTGCAAAGGCAGTCGAACTGGTGCGCGAAGGCAAAGCGGAGGCGCTGATGAAGGGCAGTCTGCACACGGACGAACTGATGGGTGCGGTCGTGAGCCGCGAAAGGGGGCTGCGCACGGCGCGCCGGGTAAGCCATTGTTTCGTGATGGACGTGCCTGGGCACGAGAACGCGCTGATCATCACGGACGCCGCCATTAACATCGCGCCCACGCTTGCGGAGAAAGTCGACATTCTGCAGAACGCCATTGATCTTGGGCACGCGATGCAGATGCCTGAGGTGCGCGTGGCTATCCTGTCGGCGATCGAGACAGTGAGTCCGAAGGTGCCATCGACGATCGAGGCCGCGGCCTTGTGCAAGATGGTCGACCGCCATCAGATCACGGGCGCGCTCGTCGATGGCCCTCTTGCGCTCGACAATGCAATCGATCTCGAAGCGGCACGAACCAAGAAGATCGACTCGCCAGTAGCCGGCCGCGCGAACGTGCTGATGGTGCCCGATCTGGAAGCGGGCAACATGCTGGCAAAAAGTCTGTCTTTTCTTGCGGGCGCGGATGCCGCGGGCATCGTGCTCGGCGCGCGCGTGCCGATCATTCTGACGAGTCGCGCGGATTCGGTCAGGACGCGGCTAGCGTCCTGTGCGGTCGCGTCGATGGTGGCGCGGATGCGCAAGGAAGAATCCAGACTCATGGGGTGAAGCGATGGCCGATGTCATTCTCGTACTCAATGCCGGCTCGTCCAGCATCAAATTTAGCGCCTTCGATGCCGGGTCGCAGGATCTGGCGCTGGTGCTGCGTGGCCAGATCGAAGGCCTTTTCTCCGCGCCCCGTTTCCTGGCATTCGACCAGTCCGGCGAGCAACTCGGCGTCAAAGAGTGGGGCGCTGGCGCGCGGCTCGAACATGAGGGCGCGATTGCCTATATCGGTGAGTTCTTGCGCAGCAATCGCGGCGGCAATCGCCTTATCGCAGTGGGGCATCGCGTCGTGCATGGAGGCCGGCATTTCGCGCAACCGGCGCTTGCCACCCCGGACGTACTCGACGAACTCGACAAGCTTGCGCCACTGGCGCCGTTACATCAGGTCCACAATCTGAAGCCGATTCGCATCATCGCGACGCAGAATCCGGCAATGCCACAGGTGGCCTGTTTCGATACCGCATTCCACGCAACCCAGGGGGAACTCGCTTACGCCTTCGCACTGCCCGAGTCGATTACGTCGCGAGGTGTGCGGCGCTATGGTTTCCACGGTCTTTCATACGAATACATCGCGAAAGCGTTGCCGCACATCTCACCCGAGGCCGCGAAAGGGCGCACCGTGGTCGCGCATCTGGGCAACGGCGCGAGCATGTGCGCCATGTTGGGAGGCCGCAGCGTCGCGAGCACGATGGGCTTCACCGCTGTAGACGGACTGCCGATGGGCACGCGCTGCGGCAATCTCGATCCCGGCGTCATCCTGTATCTGTTCGACGAACTGGGCATGAACGCGCGCGAGGTGGAAGACCTGGTGTATCGCCGCTCAGGTCTATTGGGTGTGTCCGGCATATCGAGCGATATGCGCACTCTGCTCGCGAGCGACGACGCCCGCGCGCGTTTCGCGATCGAGCTGTACACGTACCGGATCGGGCGCGAACTCGGATCGCTCGTGGCCGCGCTCGATGGACTCGATGCACTGGTCTTCACTGCCGGCATCGGCGAGCGGTCGGCGGAAATCCGCCGGCGGGTCGCTGAAAAGGCGCGTTGGTGTGGCATCGAACTTGACGAGAACGCAAACGCTGCGGACGGTCCACGCATCAGTGCTGCTTCGAGCAAGGTCGGCGTATGGGTCATTCCCACCAATGAGGAACTGATGATCGCGCGGCACACCCGTAATCTGATTGGCGCTCACTGAACGAGCGTAAGAGTGTAAGGAGATCTTGTGATGAGTCTGGATCATCCACAGCCTGTTCTGCAAGGCGCGAAAGCGCTCGTGACGGGTATTGCGAACGAACACTCGATCGCTTATGGCTGCGCAAAGGCGTTTCGCGAACTGGGCGCCGAACTGGCCATTACCTACGCCGATGAAAAGGCGAAGCCCCATGTCGAACCGCTTGCCACGGGTCTGAACGCACCGATTTTCATGCCGCTCGACGCGTCGAGCCAGGAAGAACTGGAAGCAGTATTCGGGCGGATCGCGAGTGAATGGAATCATCTGGACATCTTGGTGCATTCGATTGCGTGGGCGCCGAAGGCCGACCTTCAGGGAGGGCTGCTCAACAGTTCGTCTGAAGGGTTTGGCGCCGCGATGGATATCTCCTGCCATTCGTTCGTGCGCATGGCGCGGCTTGCCGCACCCTTGATGAAAAATGGAGGCTCGATGTTCACCATGAGCTATCACGGTGCGAACAAGGTCGTCCCGAACTACAACCTGATGGGCCCCGTCAAGGCTGCGCTCGAAGCTTGCGCGCGCTATCTTGCCTATGAACTCGGACCGCAGGGTATCCGCGTACATGCGATCTCGCCGGGCCCGTTGAAGACGCGTGCGGCATCGGGCCTGAAGGACTTCGATCTTCTGCTGACAGAAGCGGCCGAGCGCGCACCGCTCGGCGAGCTGGTCGACATCATGGACGTCGGTTTCACCTGTGCCTTTCTCGCGACGCCGTATGCGCGACGTCTCTCGGGTGAGACGTTATATGTCGATGGAGGGGTGCACATCATGGCGTGATCCGATCGATGCGGTCAACCTCGAACGCATCGACCTGAAGAGATCATCGATTTGCCGCTAGAACCGGTTGCGCATGCTGGGATCGAATCTCGGATCGGGCTGTCTCTGCGTCTGCCGCAAGATGCCCTGATCATCGAAGTAGAAGTGGTAGAGCAGATGGTCGATATTGTTCTCCAGGTACCGGTATGACCAGACCTCCCGGTTCGTTCGCTTAAAGTAGGCGGTTTCGAAGGGGCGGCCAAAGTTGACGAGCACGTCGTTGCGGGTCCACTTACCTATCTCCGCGCGATGGAACTCATTGTCCTGAAGTACTTGTCGAACACCCAGCACTTTGCCGGAAGCGTCGATGTCGGCTGCGGTAGTCGTCGTACCCATGGGCTGGGTCGGCCACATCAGCCGCTTGCCGCCGTTCGGCAGATCGTAAGTTTCCTTGGGCGGACCCAACCGGCCGATAAGTACGGACTGGTCTGCACCAGCCTCGACCTGCCGGTGCGGTTCCGTGCAAGCCGCGAGAAACAGCGCCGCGGTACATGCCGTTAAAAATGCGAGTCGATTAAGCATGTGAGTGCTCCGGTACGGGTGATCAGACCTGACAGTCTCTGTTCTCACCGAACATCGCGCCGCGCTTAACAGACGAATGCAGGCATGGGTTGCTATCGGACGTGCTTGCTACGCTCGAAACAACGAGGCTGCGGTAATCTGACGACGCTCAGTTTGGTGATGGGCATCGATCCAGACTCAGTACTTGATGTTTCGGGCCGCCTGGCGTCCCTGCTCCTTGGTGTGTCGCTTGTCCTGCCGGCATTGCGAATTGCTTTGCTGATTGGCGGCGCGACAATCCTGCTTGGTGTGTCGCGCGCCCTGGCGAGTGTCCTGGCGAACATCGCGTCCGGCGCGGCGTTGCTGCGCCTGCTCCGTCGCCCAGCACGCTCCCGTCGAAGCCGTTAGAAGCGTTGCGACTACGAGCCCGGTGAATCGACGGTTCCATTTAGACATGTCATGTCCTCCGGTAGGGTGCGTGGGCCGCTGCTGAAGGACTGGGTTGCGGGGACGTCGGCCGCCTTCGGGGCCGCAGTGTCGAACCGGGACGCATCGATCAGCACGACACGCAGGCGCGTGGCAGCAAGCGCTTCAAACTTCTGGATGTTGGCGCCGCGAGCGCCGCGCGGATGTCGGCTTTGTACTTCTTCGCTTCGACGTCTGGTTTGACGCCCCCTGAATAACAGGCACCGACTTGATGGTTCGTTACCCAAATTAATGCTATGACTCCGCTTACCATCGTAGTTCAAGCTACGAGTCTGCGCCTGCCGTTAAGGCATCGGACCATGGTCGTATTGTCATTCAAGGTCTTTAAACCTAGATTGAAATTTCGCCTTCAGACAGTCGAAATTCTTCAATCCCAGCTAATGTGACCGGACGAGCGTCAAGCGGGTGGAGCGACCCAGGCGCGGCGGTTCGATACGCCGCAGCGTCCTTGTGCCTCGAAAGGAACTGTTATGGATGCACTCAGGACATTGCTCGAAACCCAGCAACTCTTCACGCTGTTTCTGACGGTCGCGTTGGGTTATCTGGTCGGCGAGATCAGCATCAAGGGGGTGTCGCTCGGCGCCGGGGCGGTGCTGTTCGTCGGGTTGGCCATCGGCGGTTTCGCGCCCAAGGCTGCACCGCCCGCGCTGCTCGGCACGCTCGGGCTGCTGCTCTTTCTCTACGGCATCGGCATCCAGTACGGCGACCAGTTCTTCAAGGGCCTGACGAGCATCGAGGGTCTCAAGGCCAATGCGGCTGCGGTGCTCGGGGTCGTGATCGGCGGGCTTGTGTCCGTTGCGTTGGTGCCGCTCTTCGGCGTGAAGCTGGAGGAGGCGCTAGGCATGTTTGCGGGCGCGGGCACCAGCACCGCGAGCCTGCAAGCCGCGATGGCCGCCATGAAGAGCGACGGCCCCACGGTGGGCTACAGCGTCGCGTATCCGGTGGGCGTCGCGGGGCCGATCCTCTTCCTGTATGCCCTTAGCGCACTCCTCAAGCCGAACATCGCGCGGCCGCCGCCCAAGCTCGTCGAAACCGCCGAGATCGCCTTGAGAAATCCGGCGTTCATCGGTGTGACGCTGGCGGAGTTCGCGGCACGCATGCCGTCAGGGCTTGGGATCGCCGCGGTTCGCCGCGACCACCACAATCGGCCGCCCGCCGACGATCTCGTCCTCGCCGCCGACGATGTCCTTCTCGCCACCGCCACGGACCCAGCCGTGCTGCGCGAGGCCACCTCGATGTCCGGCGAACTGCAGCCCGGCCGCATGGCGAGCCATCGGGAGGATCTCGACTACGCGCGTGTGTTCGCGTCGAGCCGGGGCGTGGTCGGTAGCATGTTGCGCGACATCCGTTTCCCCGAGGGCGTCGTCTGCACGATCGCGCACGTGCGCCGCGGCGACGCCGACCTCATGCCGAACCCGGAGCTCGTCCTCGAATTCGGCGACCGGGTCGGCGTGCTCGTCAATCGCGCGCATCTCAAGCCGATTCGTGCTCTATTCGGCGATTCCATCAAGGGCACGGCCGAGCTGAACTTCATCTCGATCGGCGCCGGTGCGGCGCTTGGCCTCCTGGTGGGCGCGATTCCGCTCACGATTCCGGGTGTCGGCAAGCTCGCGCTCGGGCTCGCAGCGCTCCTCCTGACGGCGCTCGTCCTCGGCCGCGTGCGGCGCTTCGGGCCGTTCGTCTGGACGATGCCGCTCTCGGCCAATCTGGTACTGCGCAACTTCGGTCTGACTATCTTCCTTGCGCAGGTGGGCATCACCTCTGGCCCGAAATTCTTCGCGACCGTCGGCGTAACGGGCGTGTCGTTCCTGCTCTATGGCGTCGCTATTCTTCTCGCGCTCGTCGTCGTTACGGCGCTTGTTTGCCTATGGATTTTCAGGCTGCCGTTCGACATGACGGTGGGCGTCATCAGCGGCGCGACGGGCAATCCGGCGATCCTCGCATTCGCTAACCGTGTCGCACCGACCGATCGGCCCGACGTCGGCTACGCAATGATTTTCCCGTCGATGACCATTGTGAAAATCCTGTTCGTGCAGGTTGCCGTGCTACTGACGGGCGGATAGTGCGTCAGCCGAACCCCCGAACCTCGACCAGCCACGGAGGCCCTCGATGGACATAGCCGTCTTCAGCGCGAAGCCTTACGACCGCGAGTATCTCAACGCCGCGAACGCGGCGCACCGCCACCGTCTTCAGTACTTCGACGTGCCCCTCGACATCGAGACGGCCGCGCTTGCCGCAGGGCACGGCGCCGTGTGCATCTTCGTCAATGACCTCGCGGATTCGCCCGTACTTCAGGCGCTAAAGCAGGGCGGCACGAAGCTTGTCGCTTTGCGCTGCACCGGGTTCAACAACGTCGATCTGAAAGCGGCGGACAGCCTCGGGATCAAGGTGGTTCGCGTGGTGGACTACTCGCCGAACTCGGTGGCCGAGCATGCTGTCGCGCTGCTGATGGCGATCAACCGCAAAATCCACCGCGCCTACAATCGCACGCGCGATTTCAATTTTTCTCTCGACGGTCTGATGGGCTTCGACTTGTGCGGCAAGACGGTCGCCGTCATCGGCACAGGGAAGATCGGGCGGGTCTTCGGTAAGATCATGGTGGGGTTCGGCTGTAACGTGATCGGCTATGACAAGTTTCCGTCGCCGGAATTCGAGGCGTTAGGAGCGCGTTACGCGCTGCCGGGAGAAATCGGCGTGAGCGCGGACATCATCTCGCTGCATTGTCCGCTTACCCCCGAGACTTATCACGTGATAGACGCCGATACGCTTTCGCGCGCGAAGCCCGGCGCGCTGCTGATCAATACCAGCCGCGGCGCGCTCATCGACACTGAGGCGGTGATCGCCGCGCTGAGAAGTGGCCAGTTGGGCGGCCTTGCGATCGATGTGTACGAGCAGGAGGCAGAGTTGTTTTTTCGCGACCTGTCCGGCACCATCATCGCGGACGACATACTGCAGCGGCTCATCACTTTCCCGAACGTGATCGTGACGGGACACCAGGCTTTTCTCACGCGCGAGGCGGTCACGACGATCTGCGCCACGACCCTGCAAAGCGTCACGGAGTTCGAGACGGGCAAGCCGCTTTCGAACCAGATTAGCGCGAGCTGAATGCAACCCTCTGCGGACGTAACGTGCGGGCGGGTGAGTTTCGCCTGCTTATGGCTGAGCGTGACAGGCTTCCTCGTTCTGTCCGCGGCGCTCATCAATCCGGCGGCCGCCGCGTTGCCATCCGGATTGCAAAACCTCGTCGACAATGCGACGGGTGGCTCTGCGCCGGCTGCCTCGGCGGCACAGGCTGCATCGACACCAACGCTCGCGAGTCAGGCCGAATTGGCGCGCTCGCTGGACAGCCTGATCGGCACGCTCGAGAGCGACCCAGAGCGCAAAGCGCTGGTCGCCCAGTTGAAGGGGCTTCGTGCAGGCACCCAAAGTGCCGCACCCGTGGTGCCGGCATCGTCCGCACAGGACAACAGCGATCTGCTCGGCGCGATTGCCTCAGGCATTGCGTCTGTCGAGACGGATTTGAGCGAGGGCCGCACACCGTTGCATTACTGGGCGGCTCGTTCGCGCGCGGCGGCCAACGATCTTGGGACCATTTTCAGAGGCGCAAGCGGCGAGTCGTTCGGCAACGTCCTGCTTGGCCTGATCGGGACGCTTGCGGGCTGGGCCGCGTGCGCTGGCCTGTTGATCTATCTCGGGCGGAGCGTCAGTGCACGTTATGGCTGGAAGGTCACGCTCGAACCGAGTCCAACTTCATTCGAACTTTTGAATTTTGCATTTTGGCGCACGGCGCCATGGATCGTCGCATTCGTGGCGGTGGCGTTGTTCATGCGAGGAATGCCTGACGCGCTCGGCAGCACGTTAGGGCTTGTGATCGTTTATACAATAGTCGCGGGTTCGATTTTCTCGGCGCTCTGCCTGATCGTGTTCTCGGTGTTCAATACTGCACACCGGCGTGTCGCGGTTCACCAGTTGCTCGCGCAAAGCCGCTGGCCGCTTTTCGCGATCGGTGCATGTGGCGCGCTCGGCGACGCGACGGCCAATCCGGACGTCACGGGCCTGCTCGGCGTGAATCTCGCCGGGCTCGTGTCGGCATCCGCCAACGTGGCAGCGGCCGTCCTGATCGGTTATTTCGCAATCGCTTACCGGCGCCCTGTCACGCATCTGATACGCAATCGCCCGTATGCGGGAAGGCGTGACCACAAACTCGCCACGGAGGCGCTCGATATCCTCGCATCGCTGTGGCACATCCCGATCCTTTTAATCGCGATCGCGTCGGTCGTTGCGATTATCGACGCGCGCGGTTCGGAAGAAAACGTATTGCAGCCGTCGCTTCTCAGTGCGTTGTTACTCGTGCTCACGCTGTTCGTGTCGGCGCTGCTGATGCACCTGACGCGCCGAAGGGACACCCGTGCGCACCGTCGCGCGCCGCATCTGATGCGACTCTTGCGCTTCGCGAGCACGCTACTCGTTCTTCTGATGTGGCTTGCGTTCATTCAATTCGAACTGGACCTGTGGAGCGGTCCGATCGCGCGGATGATCAAGCACGGCACGATGACACCCAGTTTCAAGCACGCGCTGGTTACAGTCATCGCGACGGTTTTCTGCGCCTGGTTCATATGGATACTTTGCGATACCGCAATCCTCAACGCGTTGGGCCCGAGCAGTTCGCGAAACAAAGCACTCGATCCCGGCGTGCGGGCACGCACGATGTTGCCGCTCGTACGCAACGCTGTTTCCGTGACGGTTGTGACGCTCGCTGCCATCGTTGCCGCTGCCACTCTGGGCGTCAATCTGACACCTCTCCTTGCGGGTGCGGGCGTGATCGGTCTCGCGGTCGGCTTCGGTGCGAAGGCACTCGTCACTGATCTGATCACGGGCCTCTTCATCATTATCGAGGAGACGATCTCGGTCGGCGACTGGATTGAGATTGACGGCAGCCATGCTGGCGCCGTTATGGATCTGACGATCCGCACGGTCCGGTTGCGCGACGGACAAGGTGCGGTTCACACCATTCCCTTCTCGCAGATCAAGATCGTGAAGAACCTCTCGCGCGACTTCGCCAACGCGGTGTTCGAGGTACGGGTGCCCTTCGCCGTTGAACTCGATGACGTCACACGCATGATTGTGGAAGTGGGCGCCGACCTGCAGGAAGATTTTCGCCTGCGCAACGAAATACTTGCGCCCGTCGAAGTGTGGGGACTAGACCGATTCGAGGCTAACTGGATGGTCGTGAAAGGGCAGATCAAGACGCGTCCGTTGCAGCAGTGGAGCGTGGCGCGCGCTTTTAACGCTCGACTCAAGCGCAAGATGGATGAAGCGGGTATTGAAATTCCTGTACCGCATATGCGGCTTCATACCCCGGCAAACGGGCCCAATGCATGGTCGCAGTCTGACGAGGACGCCGAGGACGACAGCGGGCAAACGAACGACGCGAACAATGAGGCAGCGCGCAGTCCGGCCCGTACCGTGCCTGTGGAACCGCGGGTGCTCAAGGAGCCGCCCGCAACTCAGCCCGTGGTCCAGACAGGTTCCAGATCGTCCATCAATTCCCCCGGTAGCGATACCGGACGTCTTTAAGATGCGGTACGTGAGCCATTGAAAAAATCAGAATACTTTTACTGGCTCGTGCCGTGTTGGGCGGCTTCAACCGCAGTGTCACGCTTCTTTTTCGCTTCCGCTTTCTTGTGGTCGTAGACTTTTTTGGCAGCCGCGACCTCACGGTTGTATTCGCGATTCGCTGCGGCAACCTGCTGGTGCATCCTGACGATCTCATCAGGATGTTCAGAGGTTGACGATGAACTCGCGCCGGAACTTTGTTGCGCCCAGGCGCCAGGAAGGGACAACAGTGCAGCGGAAGCCGTAATGACGGCCGCAATGGTGCTTTTCATGAATATCTCCGCGTTGGTCTGCCAGGCAGCGGACTTCAGCCTATACAGATTGAGCGAGATGTTATATAGGACTTTGGTCCAATGAGGCGGGTTGGACAGCCTGCACGCTCTGCGGAGTCGGCCAGCCGCTCGCAACGTGCTGCTGGCAAACCGGGATTTGAGGGCGACGGTCCAAAAGAGCTAGAAACTCATTGCAAACCCGAATGAAACGCCATGCACGTTGTGTCCGAACACGTACCGCACCATCGCGCGCGTGCGCGTGATGATGACGGGATACCTGCTGCTGTCGAGTTCAAGCCCGACTCCCAACGACGTGAGGTCGTTGAACCCCAGCACGCCGGCACTGTCGCCGTAATAGTGCGAGTACGCGGCTTCCAGCACATAGCGGATCGGCCGGTCCAGCGCGTGCCAGCCGGTAGGGGCCCGCCAGCGTGTCCACAGGCTCAGTTGCTGCGCCATGGCCGATCCCTGAACTGCCTCCGATGAACCGCCGAAGCTGCGCAGGTAGATGTCGGTGGCACGCAGTTCGGCATCGATTTCGTAGTTTTCGCGGTAATGCTCGTAGTCGAGCATGAGTGAGCCACCGTAACCGTACGCGTCCAGCGAGCCATTCTCGAGAAACTGTAGATTGCGATCAGTGACGTGATTGAAGATCGACTGCCCCACCTTCAGATCGCTTGAAACACGTCCGATCGTACCGTTCAGGATCGGACGGAACACCAGTTCATTTGTGATCCGGAAATCCCAGCCGAGGCCCACCGTACCACTGAAAGTGTTCCACCGTGTCGGCACCGGACGCTGCTCTGCGCCCTCTGTAGCCACAAAGGTCGGATCGTAACGGCTATACGCGAGCGTGCCCTCCATGTACAACGGGAACGACTTGCTGATAGTGAAGCCGCCCCCGAACTGCGTCTGACCGAAGCCGGGATTGCCCGTAGTGCCGTTATTGACCGACAGGTTACTGGTCGTAACGTCGGGCACTGTTGTGTAGGTCATGATGGAGAGCACAGCGTTAGCATGTTGCTTCACATTGCCACCGACCACGGCACTGCCCGTCGGTTGGCTCGGCGCGGTCTGCGCATTCGACGGGCACGGCAGCAGGGCGAAGGTCAGAGCGCCGCACACCCATGCTGCGCGGCGGGGCCGACGCGTCGGGAGCGCGGGCATTTCAAGCGACCTCGCCATCGCCCGCACAATTGCAACCTGCCACACAGCGTACCGAACGAGCATGACACGCTCCTGTCAGTTAGATCGTTCTGCTTGTCTTCCACGAGACCGCCATTCCGTGCCAGCACAATAGTTCGAGACAACCGACCTGGCGCGCTACGACCGCTCAACCGTTCGCAGCACCAGGAGCAGGCTACATCGAAGCCCGCCCAATTGTATCGCTGAACGAGCCGATAGATTTCAGCGCCGATTACTGTAGCTGAGCTCGACGTCCCTATCCTGTGGGCCTAAGGTCTCATTGACCGGCCTGAAGTTCAGGGAACATATTGTGTCAGGGAGGTCCGTCTGTCCGCCGGTCGCGCACCGCGGCTAGAGAAGGAGGTCATGGACGTTCCCGCAGCGCTGGACTGGACACCGACGGGTGTCCGCTGCAATATGAATCGTAGGGAGATAGCAGGCATGGGCTGGAATCGCTGGTACAGTTTGAAGAGCTATCTGAGATCTTCGCTGTGGACCGTGCCGCTCTTCGCCGTCGCGATCTATGCCGTGGTGAAGCCTGCGGCCGAAATGGTGGGCAGGTGGATGATCAGACAGGGGAGCCTTGATCCTAAGACCGGCTTTCTTGGGCTGTCCATGACTGGCGCGCGGTCGTTGCTCGGTGACATCGTTTCCGCAGACATGGCGTTTCTGGTGTTTACGTTCGGTTCGCTGCTCGTCGCGATCCAGGTCGCTGGCGGTCAGTACACCCCGCGGATCATCGCGACGACACTGCTGCGCGATAACATCATTCGCGGCATCTCGGGATTATTCGTTTTCACACTGCTGTTTGCAAATAGAACGCTGGCGTGGATGGGGGAAAATGAGGTACACCAGCTTCAGTTGTTCATTGCGGCGCTATTTGGGTTCGCTTCGGTCGTCGCTTTCCTTTTCCTGATTGATTACGCCGCGAAATTTCTGCGTCCCGTGAGTCTTGTGGCGCGCGTCGGAGAGCAAGGGATCGCCGTCATCGAGAGCGTTTATCCAGCCCTGACTGCGGACGGAGCGACTCCCGCGAAACGTGACAAAGAGCGAGACGTGCCGGACCACATTGTTCGTCACCAAGGCAAGTCCGGCATCGTTCTGGCCTTGAATCTGAAAATGCTGGTGACCAAGGCACGGCGTGCCGATGCAGTCATCGAATTCGTGCCGCAAGTCGGTGATTTCGTCGCGATGGGCGAACCCTTGTTCCATTTGTACGGGAACTCTGGCGCAATCGACGACAGCAGGCTGCGCGCGCTCGTTGCTTTCGGAACGGAACGCACGATGGAGCAGGACCCTATGTTCGCGTTTCGCATCCTGGTGGATATTGCGCTGAAAGCGCTTTCGGCAGCGATCAACGATCCCACCACAGCGGTGCTTGCGATCGATCAGTTGCACCGGCTATTGCGGGTGGTGGGCAAACGGTCTTTGCACATCGAAGAGATGGTGGATGGGTCGGGACGGGTGCGTGTGATCTTGTGGACGCCCAAATGGGAAGACTTCGTGCACATTAGTTTCCGCGAGATACGACAGTGCGGCGCGGGCAGCATTCAAATCGCGCGGCGTCTGCGCGCGGCGATAGAGAACCTCATCCAGAGGCTGCCGGAGCATCGTCATGCCGCGTTGCTCGTCGAGTTGATGCTGCTCGATCGCGCGATCGCGTTGAAGCATCCGTTTCCGGAGGACCTGGCGTTGGCACGTATCCCTGACTCGCAAGGGCTTGGAGGTTCGGCAGCCTCGCCGGCGAACAACTAGCCTTGCGGAGGCAAGCCATGCGCAAACTCATATTGGGTATCGTCGAATTCCGCGAGAAAATGCTGCCGCAATACGCGAAGCAGTTCAGCAAGCTCGCGCTTTCGCAAGCGCCTGACGCGCTCTTCATCACGTGCTCGGACAGCCGGGTTGTACCCGATCTGCTTGCCTCGACCCATCCGGGCGATCTGTTCACGATGCGCAACGTCGGCAACCTGGTACCGCCGGCGACCGCAGAGGGAGTGTCTACCGGGGACCTCTCCGAGGCGAGCGCGATCGAGTACGCAGTGCTGGTGTTGAAAGTCGCGAATATTGTTGTATGCGGGCATTCCGGGTGCGGCGCGATGAAAGCCGTGTCTACACGCAATGCCAAGCTGAAAACGCCCAACCTCGATAAGTGGCTGTGCCACGCCAACACCGCGGCGTTTCGCCTCGAACACGAAGGTCCACTCGATGACAGGCTGAAACCGCACGATCAATTGTCGCAACTCAACGTACTTGTGCAACTCGAGCATCTCATGACTTACCCGATTGTGCGCCAGCAGGTCACTGCCGGGGCGCTGGTGCTGAGCGGCTGGTGGTTCGACATCGCGACTGGCGACATGTATGCCTACCTGCGCATGAGCCGCTCATTCGAAGTCATCGACCGCGCGATGGCTGACCGGATCATTGAGCGCCTTGCCGCACGGGCACGGTGAATGGTTTTGTCGCAGTACGGTTCGCGGAGTGAAGTCGAATCGATATGCAAAGTATTGCTTACGTTGCCAGGTCGTTAACCGTCGTTCACGCGTTGCTGATACCCAGTTTGAAATGATGCATCGTATTAGCTCATTTTGGTCTAGGATGTAAAAGCCAGAAAGCGAATGGCCCGGTCGTCGGCACGGGTCACAAGCACCGGGAGGCACGCTCAATGGGCTTTGTGTTGTCAGCCGTGATTTTCCTAACGTCGACCGGATTCCTTGTCGACGCTGCGCTAGCGCCGACCCCGCCGGCGGTGATTGTGCCAGCCGCCGCTCCCGGTGCAAGCGAAGGCGGCACCACGGTCCCGCAGTTAAGCCCGGAGGGCTCCGGCGAAGCCACCGCTCCCTAGGCAGGCTCTAGTTTTACCTCCATCTACACGGCGCAGTTCGTTCAGAGCGAGTTTTTACTTGCAAGCATTTCATTGGTCAAAAAAACTGTAAGCGCACTAGCGGTGCTTACGGGAGGCTTCATGAAAACTTCATTCTTGCAGGTCCCGTTGTACGACGTTTTCGATAAATATTTCGATCCTGCGTTTGCTTTCATCGAGAGGACCGAAGATCCATGTGCAGTGGAGTTTGATGCCCAGCCTGCGTCAGTCGCCGCCGATGCGCAGGTGCTTTGCGCGCCGCGCCGTGTCCGGGCACGACGTTTTGCAACGAGGCGGTGCCTTCGCGAGGGCGTCAGGTTCTTCCATTTCCTGCCTGGTCACGCAGCGTGAGCGCCGTGCGTCTGTTGATCGTGGCCATGGCGGTGGCGTGCGGCGCGGGGGCGGTATTCGGAATCGCCTATACGATCGTCGCGGCCCTGCTAATCAGACGTTTTTTCCGGCGCTCGGCGTGCGTGCCGAGCAGCTATCCGCCAGTCACCATCGTCAAACCGCTGTACGGCGACGAACGGGGATTGCTCACCAATCTTTCGAGCTTTTGCCACCAGGACTATCCCGGCCCGGTGCAGTTTCTGTTCGGCGTGAACGACCCGGCGGATCCAGCGCTACTCACGGTCGATGCCCTGCGGCGCCTGCATCCCGAAGCACACATCACCGTGGTCGCCGATGCGCGGCTGTATGGGCCGAACCGCAAGATCAGCAACATCCTGAACATGATGCCGCAAGCGCGATACGACGTACTGGTGTTTGCTGACAGCGATGTGAGCGTCGCACCCGACTACCTGGGCAAGGTCATCGGCGAGTTGCAGAAGCCGGGCGTCGGACTCGTCACGTGCATTTATTGCGGCAAACCCGAAGCGGGTTTCTGGCCGCGCCTTTCGGCGAAAGCCACCAACTACCAGTTCCTTCCGGGCGTGGTAATCGCCCTCGAACTGGGCCTCGCGCGGCCATGTTTTGGGCAGACCATCGCGATGCGACGCACGACGCTCGACAAGATCGGCGGTTTTGAGCAATTCGCCAGGCATCTGGCCGAGGATCATGCGATCGGTGAGGCGGTGCGGCTCGCTGGCGAAAAGGTGTCGATCCCGCCCTTCACGGTCGCGCATGCCTGCGTTGAAAGCAGTGCGCGCCAGCTGATCGCGCACGAACTACGTTGGAGCCGCACGATCCGCCGTGTCGATCCACTCGGGTATCTCGGGTCGGTGCTCGTTCACCCGCTCGCGTTCGCACTGTTTGCCGTGATGTTGTCCGGCGCCGCCGCGTGGTCGTGGCAACTCGTCCTCGCGACAATGGGCGCCAGGCTCGCGCTTGAGCTGGTGTCGGACCGCGTTCTGCGTCATGCACATCGTGATCTATGGCTGTCGCCGCTGTGGGATATCGTTTCCTTTGCGATATTCGTCGCGAGTTTCTGGTCGTCGCGTGTGACATGGCGCGGCTTCCGTTTCGAAGTGGACAGTGATGGCCTGTTGTCGTCCGTTCAGGACGAACGGGTAATCGATTGATGAAGCAAAAGCGATTCGCGCGCATAAGTCGGGCTATGCGGGGGGGCGGGTTGCTTCGAAGTGCCGGCATCGCTGCTGCGGCGGGTGCTGATGCGCAAATAGCCCGTACTGACAAACTGTTTGCTATGGATGGGATGGCTTATCGAGCCGACGCGCGGACGTTCGTCGAAGAGCGCGTCTACGGGTCCACCTCCAGCGTTACGCCGGCGCATCGAAGCACGTGCAGGTAAGCGACCGTATCCCCGACGGCGGCGGCGGCCTGCTCCGCAAGCATCCGCATGTACGCTGACTTTTCGGCGCGCGCCATCATCGTCTCGAGCGCGTCCGAATCTGCGAATCCGTGAGCTGCCGCTGCCCCGAGTACGGCATCGAGAACGCGTCGGGCCGCAACTCGGGCAGCAATCGGCGCCAGCGGAGCGCGATAGGTAAGAAAGCCTGCCATCAGCAAAAATTCGGTCGGGCTGATGTGCTTGCCATTACCAAGAGGAACACCGTCGGTATTGACTCGATCTTGCATCATGGTTCGTCTCCGGCTTTGCAGCAGCAAGCGCTGTGATTGCGCGAATCCGTGTCGCTATTGCCGCTGGCCGTTCCGTAGGGGATTCGACGACGGCCCGGTGCTGCGCGGCGCCGGACCCTCTGATGTCTGGGGTGAGTCTCGGGCGGCCCAGAGATAGTCTAGTACAGGATGAATCGCCGATGCCGTCAAAAGCGGTTAGGATTGCCACAGCGTTGTCTTTTAAGTGTGTGTTTCGCTAAGCTGGGCATCGACACCGAGTTGATACGACCTTTCCAATTCCAACGTAATCACGCTGCGCCGGCCGGCAGGTTAACAGGTAAATTTTTTGCCATGCCGACATCCCAAGTCGTAGTATTCTTGATCCGCCTCCTGCTCCCCAGCTTTAGCCGCTGCCTCACTACTTCGCGTCGACTGTCGTGCGGCTCTGAGAATATGATGGTGCGGCGAATCGCTGCACGCCAGTTCCCTTGGGGCCCACAGGAGACGACAACGTCCAAAGCAACTCCAGTCATTGTCATCTTTTTGAAGGCTTCGAAACACTTGGCGAACATCGCCGAGGCCTGGCGAGTCCGTGCGGGTGACTGATCCCGGCCACGCAGACTATTCTCTTCGAGGGCATTCATGAAAACGCTGTTTCTGCAGGCACCTTCATATGAAGGCTTCGATGGCGGAGCGGGCTCACGCTTCCAGACGAAGCGCGAGATTCGATCATTCTGGTACCCAACGTGGCTAGTCCAGCCCGCTGCGCTGATTGAGGATAGCCGCGTCGTGGATGCTCCCGCGGACGGCCTGTCGCTGGAAACGACACTCGATATTGCTCAGCAATACGAACTGGTCATCATTCACACAAGCTCCCCATCGTTCCAGACTGATGTTCAATTCGCAGAGCACTTAAAGCAGCGCAAGCCCTCAATCCTCATCGGGATGATCGGGGCAAAAGTCGCCGTCGATCCTCAGGGCTCATTAGCCGCGAGCGACGCACTCGACTTCGTGTGCCGTGAAGAATTCGACTTCACTTGTCGCGAGATCGCACAGGGCCTCCCGTTCGCATCGATTCTCGGTCTCAGCTATCGCCTGGCCGACGGCGGGATCACGCATAACGAGGCCCGGCCGATTCTCGAAGACATGGACCAGTTACCGTTCGTCTCGCCGATCTACAAGCGCGACCTGACGCCCGAGAACTACTTCAGTGGCTATCTCAAGCATCCGTATCTGTCGCTCTACACAGGGCGAGGCTGCAAATCCAGGTGTACCTTTTGCCTCTGGCCGCATACGGTCGGGGGGCATCGCTACCGCACGCGTTCGGTTGAGAACGTCCTCGCAGAAGTGAAATGGATCAGGGACAACATGCCCGAAATCAGGGAGATCATGTTCGACGACGATACCTTTACGGATCTCAGACCGAGAGCCGAAGAGATCGCTCGTGGTCTTGGCAAGTTAGGGGTGACGTGGTCGTGCAACGCGAAGGCGAACGTGCCGTATTCAACCCTCAAGGTCATGAAAGAAAATGGGCTACGGCTCCTGCTCGTCGGGTACGAATCCGGCGACGACCAGATTCTCGTGAACGTCAAAAAGGGCCTGCGGACCGATATGGCTCGCCAGTTCAGTGACGATTGCCGCAAACTCGGCATCAAGATCCACGGCACGTTCATTCTCGGGCTTCCCGGCGAGACGCGCGAAACGATCCAGAAGACGATCGAATACGCGAAAGAGATCAATCCCCACACGATTCAGGTGTCACTCGCTGCGCCCTATCCGGGAACCGTCCTTCATAAGCAGGCGGTCGAGAACGGATGGTTGAATGAAGGGAAGGTCATCGCCCTCATCAATTCGACAGGCACTCAAGCTTCCACTATCGGCTATCCGCACCTGTCGCGCGAAGAGATCTACCTTGGCGTTGAGGAATTCTACAAACGCTTTTATTTCAGACCAACAAAGATCTGGGAAATCGTCCGTGAGATGCTGATAAGTTGGGAGATGATGAAACGGCGCCTGCAGGAAGGCGTAGAGTTTTTCAGATATCTTCATTCGCGCAGGGCATGAAGCGCGGGCGTGCGGCGATAAGCAACGCCTCGCGTGTTTCTCAAAGCGGCAGCCGGCATCGCGGGTGATCGAAAACTCATGCGGACGCGGGTAATCGTAACCAGATGACTGAGCATGTCGGTTGAAAAGAGGGTGCCGCTTCATTTGCTTGCCGCTTTTTGTTCATGCGCGGGAGCGAGGCATCAACGATGTTGCCCCACCTTCTGCCGTTTTTCCAGCACTCGCGCGTACCACGTCAGCGGGAAGCACATGGCGAAGTAAATCATCGCGACCATGCCGTAAATCGGGAACGGGCGGAACGCGGCGTTGGTGATCATGGTGCCGGTCTTGGTCAATTCGGTGAAGCCGATGATCGACGCGAGCGCGGTGCTTTTCACCACCTGCACGAGAAAACCGACCGTCGGCGCCACCGCGATTTTGCGCGCCTGCGGCCACACGATATAGCGTAACTGCTGGCCGAACGTCATGCCGAGACTCGCGCCCGCGGCCCACTGGCCGCGCGGCACGGCTTCGACACAGCCGCGCCAGATATCGACCAGATACGCACTCGTGTAGAGCGTCAAGGTGACGGTGGCTGCGACCCACGGCGACACATCGACACCGAGCAGCGGCAAGCCGAAAAACGTCAGAAAGAGCTGCATCAGCAGCGGCGTGCCCTGAAACACCTCTACATACAGCACGACGATGCGGCGCAGCCAGGCGATCGGCGACACGCGCATTGCGAGCAGAATCAGCCCGACAACGCCGCCGCCGACAAACGCGATCAGCGACAGCAACACCGTCCAGCGCGCGGCAAGCAACAGATTGCGGGCGATGTCCCACAGCGTGAATTCGACCATGATCAGCGCTCCGTGGGCAGAGTGCGGGCGCCGCGCCACATCAGGCGATTGCGCCAGTTACGCGGCGCGCTCTCGTTGCCGCGCGCCGCACGGCCCGCGAACAGACCGCGGCCGAGCCGGTTGAGGATTTGCCGCAATACGATCGACAGCACCAGATACGTCGCGGTGATGATCAGGTAGCTCTCGAACGAGCGGAAGTTGCGCGACTGGATGAAGTTGGCGGCGTAAGTCAGATCGGGCACGGAGATCTGCGAGACTACCGCCGAGCCGAGCATGACGATCAGCACCTGGCTCAGCAGCGCCGGAAACACATTGGCGATGGCCTGCGGCAGCACGATGAAGCGAAACACTTGCCGCCCATGCAGACCGAGCGCCTGCGCCGCCTGCACCTGGCCGCGCGAAATCGAATCGATGCCGGCGCGCACGATCTCGATGGCATAAGCGCCGAGATTGACGGTCATGGCCAGAATCGCGGCCTGCACTTCATCGATATGAATGCCGAGGCTCGGCAAGCCGAAGAACACGAAGAACAACTGCACGATGAACGGGGTGTTGCGGATCAATTCCACATAACTCGCCACCACCCAGCGCGCCCATTTCGGCCCGGCCACCGCCACGCTAGCGCCCGCGATGCCGACGATCCCGCCGAGCACGGTCGAGACCGCCGTCAGCCCCAAAGTCACGGCGACGCCGCGCGCGAGCATCCCCGCATAGAGGCCGAAGCCGCTGAAATCGAACGCATAGGTCATGGCGTGGCGCTCATCGTGAGGTCAAACTCCGGCGCGGACCACGCTGCGTGGTCCGCACAAAAAGGTTCAGAGGTCGGCCGGCAGCGGCGCACGCAGCCACTTCTGCGAAATCGCGTTCATGGTGCCGTCCTTGCGGGCCTTGGCAATCGTTTCGTCGACCTTCTGCTTCAGACGCGGCTCGTTCTTGTTCAAACCGACGTGATCGGGCGAGCTGAACAGCGAGAATTTCTGCTCGGGATCGTTGGCCGGATGACGCGCGAGAATCGTGGCGCCGACGTCGTTGCCGACTACCATCAACTGTACCTGACCAGAAAGGAACGCCGAAATTGCGCCGTTAGGATCGTCGAATCTTTTGATGTTCGCCGAGGGCGGCGCGATCTTGGTCACGCTCAGGTCTTCCAGCGTGCCGCGCGCGACCGAAATGGATTTGCCGGCGAGGTCGGCGGCGTTCTTAACCGGCAGGGCTTTCGGGCCGAACACGGCGAGATAGTACGGCGCGTACGGTTGCGAAAAATCGATCACCTTTTCGCGTTCCGGCGTCTGGCCGACTGACAGCAGCATGTCCGCCTTGTGGTCGGCGAGATAGGCCATGCGGTTGTCGCCCGTCACCTGCACGAGTTCGACCTTGGCGTTGAGCGCCTTGCCGATCAGGTTGGCGACGTCGATGTCGTAACCCATCGGCTGCATGTCCGGGCCGATCGAGCCGAACGGCGGATAGTCCTCGAACACGCCAATGCGTACCGTGCCCGATTTGGCGATGTTGTCGAGCGCGTCCGCATGCGCAGCCGACGGCAACGCGCACAGCGCGCCGAGAGCGGTGAAGGCCAGCGTCGCGGCGAGCGTGGCGAACACGCGGCGGGTGCGGGTCGGGGTAGCGGGGCGGTGGTTCATGGTCTGTCCTCTGTCGAAAATGTCGGTATTGGAATGGGCGAGTTTGCGTGGGTCGGTGGCGTGCGGCTCAATGCGGCGCGCGCGCGGCGATCAGTTTGCACGCGTGCGGTGGCAATTCCGCGAGCACCGGCGTGCCGAGCGCGAGCCCCGGTGTTTCGCGCGGCGTGGTGGCGGCCGTCAACGTGAAGCCGGCGCAATCGATGGTCGCTTCGAGCGACGCACCCACGTCGCGGATAAACGTCACAGTGCCTAGCAGCCGGTTCGGACCCGCCGCGTCGGACGCCGCTTTCACGCACACGTCTTCCGGGCGGATCAGCAAACGGATATCGCTGCTCGACTCCGGCACGCGCGCCGGTTGCGCGACGCTGATGCGCCGGCCGCCCGGCAAGCTGACGACGCCTCCGCCGTCGTAGGTGACCGGCAGGATATTGCCGAGGCCGATGAAGTCGGCGACAAACTCGCTGACCGGATCGCGATAAATATCGAGCGGCTTGCCGACTTGGGCAATGCGGCCTTTTTCCATCACGACGATTTCGTCGGCCATTGTCATCGCTTCGCGCTGGTCGTGCGTGACCATGATCGTCGTGATGCCGAGGCGCTGCTGCAGCAGGCGGATTTCCACCTGCATGGCTTCACGCAGCTTGGCGTCGAGGGCGGAGAGCGGCTCGTCGAGCAGCAGCAGTTTCGGCTGCGATGCGATCGCGCGCGCAATCGCCACGCGCTGGCGCTGGCCGCCGGAGAGTTGCGTGACCGGCCGGTTCGCCATGTGCGGCAACTGGATCAGTTCCAGCAATTCCGTCACGCGGCGCGTCTGCTGGTCCTTCGCGGTCTTGCGCAACTTCAGCGGATACGCGATGTTCTGCGCGACCGTCATGTGCGGAAACAGCGCGAGCGACTGAAACACCATGCCGAAGTCGCGCTGGTTTGCGGGCAGCCGCGTGATGTCGCGCCCGGCGAAATGGATCGTGCCCGAGGTCGGCGTTTCCAGCCCGGCGATCATGCGCAGCAGCGTGGTCTTGCCGCAGCCGGACGGACCGAGAAAGCACACCAGCTTGCCGTCGGGCACGCTCAGATCGACATTGTCGACGGCATGGGCCGCGCCGAAACGCCGGGTCACGGCCTGCAACGTTAAATGGGTCATCGAATGCTCCAGCAATCAAGCGCTACAAGCGCGTCCGTTCACAAGGCAACGCCTTCGTCGCCGATCAGCTTTTCGAGCAGCCAGATCAGCGCGAAGTCGATCGCGACGATGAACACGGCGAAACAGAACACGGTCGGATCGAGCGACGACACCGTGCGGCTGTAGAGCCACACCGGCAGCGTCATCGTATCGATGCCGTAAAGAAAGAACGTGACCGTGAATTCGTTGAACGAGATGATGAACGCGAACAGCATGCCGGCGAGAATGCCGGGGCGCATCAGCGGCAGGATCACGTCGATAAGCGCACGGCCGGGACTCGCGCCCATCACGCACGCGGCCTCTTCGAACTCAGGACCGATCGAGGCGACTGACGCCGCGCAATTCTTCACGGTGAACGGCAGCGCGAGAATCACGTGCGCGATGATCAGGCGGAACACGCCGAGTTCGACCGGCAGCACGTTGAACACCAGCAGCAGCGACAGGCCGAGCATCACGAGCGGATAGACGAGCGGCAACGCGACCAGTTGTTCGACCGCGGGCTTGCCGCGAAAGCGGTAGCGGCTCAGCGCATAAGCGGCGGGCACCGAGACCAGCGTGGCGATCACCATGGTAGACAGCGCGACGATCAGGCTCGTGCTCAAGGCGGCGCCCATCGAGAGCGAGTCGCTCGCGTCCGGCGACGCGAAGCTGTGCCACGCGGCGCGATACCAGTGCAGGCCGTAGGCGTGCGGCGGGAATTCGAGCGTGTCGGCGGCGCTGAACGACATGGTGATCATCGTGAGGATCGGCAGCGCGGCGAGGAACAGCACGATCGCCGCGAGCAGGGCGGTCGCTTTGCCTAACTGACCGGGCATGACGGCCGTTAGTCGTGAAGAGCGTGGTGCGCCTGGCATACGCGGCGGCGCGGTTTGAACAGGCGTGCTCATGCGTGCGGCTCCTCGGCAAGTTTTTGCGTGCGGCGCACGAGGCGCTGCGACAGCGCCATCACCGTCAACGTGGCGATCATCAATACGACACCCGACGCGGAGGCCGCCGGCCAGTTCAGCAAGGGCGCGACCTGATCGTGGACCAGCACGGCGAGCATCGGCACGCGGCGTCCGCCGAGCAGGAGCGGCACGGCAAACGCGCTCGCGTTGTACGCGAACACGAGCAGCGCGCCGGATACGAGGCCGGGCATCGCCAAAGGCAATAGCACGTGACGCAGCGTTTGCCAGCGTGTCGCGCCGAGCGTGGCGGCGGCTTCTTCGTAGGAACTCGAGACCGCGCGCATCGCGCTCGAGAGCGGCAGCACGGCAAGCGGAAACGCCGTCTGGATCAGTCCGAGCAGCACGCCGTTTTCGCGGTACAGCCACATCAACGGACGTTGCACGAGGCCGCTGCCGAGCAGCGCGTGATTGAGCAGACCGGCCGGCCCGAGAATGATCAGCCAGCCATAGCCTTGCAGCAGCAGATTGACGAGCAGCGGCAGCAGCACGCCGGCAAGCAGAAGCCGCCGCGCGAGCCGCGACTTCGTGCGCGCCATCGCCAGTGCGACCGGAATCGCCAGCAGCACCGCGCAAATCATGCTCTGGAACGCGAGCTTCAATGTCAGCCACAACGACTTCAAGAAATAACCGTCGAGCAGGTCCGCGTAGTTTTGCAGCGTGAAGCCGTGCCACTCGTTGCCCTGCGTGCCGAAGCTCATGCGCAGCACGACCAGCGCGGCCGCGCCGAGGATGGCGAGAAACAGCAGGATCGGCGCGAGCAGCAGCCACGGCCGCGCCTTTGCCAGCGCGGTGGCGGCAGGCGTGTCCGGTCCGAGACCGGACGCACCCGCCGCCGGGTCCCAGGCCGGACCGGACGAAGTAACACGCCGCGAGAAGCGTGCAAGCATTGTCGTCATGCCGCGAAGATTTCGGTGTAACGCTTGATCCACGCCGGCTGCACCACGGCGAGCGCCTTGTCGTCGTGCAGTACGGCTTTCTCGGCGATCTGCTGCGGGCTCGGCACGAACGCGCGGCTTTCGGCGGGAATCACCGCTTTCGAATTCACCGGGCCGTTCAGCACGTCGGCGGCCATGCGGCCTTGCACGCCGGCGTCGAGCGAATGGTTGATGAAGGCGTGGATCAGATCGCTGTCACCCGGATGCGACTTGGGGATCACAGTGAACATCAGTTGCGTGGCGAAGCCTTCTTTCATGCCGTAGGTCACGCCCATCTTGTACTCGGGCTTGCGTATCTGGTCGGGGAAGAACGCCGGCGAATAGATGCCGCCGATATCGAGCGAGCCGGTGCGGAACAGATCGGCCACCTGATTCGGGTTCTCGCCGAGTGTCATCACGCGATCTTTCAACTGCATCAGTTTCTTGAAGCCCGGCTCGATGTTCTGCTGCGAGCCGCCGTTCATCTTCGCGGCGATGATCGCGAGGTCCACCGCTTCGGCCCACTCGGGCGGCGGCAGGAACAGGCGTCCGGCGTACTTGGGGTCCCACAATGCTTCGTACGATGCGGGCGCGGTCTTGACCGTCGATGTGTTGTAGATCAAGCCGTCCGACCACAGCAGATAACCGACGCCGAAGCCGTTCGCGCCCGTGCGGTACTGCGGCGCGACGTCTTTCAGGTTCGGCAGTTTGTCCAGATCGGGCTTCATCAGCAGGCCGGCGTCGCCGAGACCCGACGCGCCGACGCCGGCCAGGGTGATGACGTCGTAGGTCGGGCGATCGCCCGCGGCCTTGACCTTTGCGACCATGCCGGAGGTGCCGTCGGCGCGGTCGGCGATCACTTTGGCGCCGGTTTTCGCGGTGAAGGTGGCGGCGATATTGCGCAACGCGGCCGCGCCCGTGCCGTCCGACCAGGTCAACAGGCGCAGCGTCTTGCCGCTGAAGTTGTGTTCCTGCGCGCGCAGGTTGATGAACGGCATGGGCAAGGTGGATGCCGCAAGTGCGGCGCCGAGCGTCTTGATGGCCTGCCTTCTACCCCGTTTGATCTCTTGCATGGCGGTCTCCTGTGTTGAACGCCTTGTTGCCCGATGATGCCGCTGTGATTGCCGCCGTCGCCTCGCTGATTGGCGTTGTCCGCCTGCGCTGCGTGTTGAAGCACTCTAGGTTTGCCAAAATCCCTCAACAAACGAAATATGCGCATGGACGGTATGACATAAGCTCATGCGGCCGCCATCGCGCAATTGCGATGGCGTGGACCCGTCAGACGGCGGGAGTGCCGAGGCAGTAACGCATGCGGGTTAACGTCCATATTTCGTCGACGCTTTAAGCCCTTCAGGAGGTATGAGGAAAGCTCGGTTCTGGTGCGATCGTGGACGCGTTTTGCCCTGTGACGGTGCATGGCGGCTTGCCGGGCCGCACGATTTGACGGCGGCATGAGCCGAATGCATGAGGGCGCGTAGCACGATCCTCGTGCGGAGATTTGTGATCGCGTATCCTGTAGGCCCGTGCGCGGCATCCGGGCGGCATGCGACGAGTCGCGCCGCCACGCTCACGCAATGACTTTTCCTGATCGTACTGGACACTCACGATGCGACGCCTACCGCCGCTGAACGCGCTGCAGATTTTCGAAACCGTGGCGCGGCATCGCAGTTTCACGCGTGCCGCCGATCATCTGTGCCTGACGCAGGGCGCGGTCAGCCGGCAAATCATCGCGCTCGAGGATTACTACAAGTTTCCGCTCTTCAAGCGCCATGCGAAAGGCCTGACGCTCACCGCCGAAGGGGAACTGCTGCTGCCGGCCGTCAAGGAAAGCTTCGCGCGCATCGAGGAGATTTCGCTGCGTCTCACACGGCAGCGCACCGATCTCGCGCTGAAAGTGCCGACCTGCGTGATGCGCTGGATGTTGCCGAAGATCATGCGTTTCCAGGCCGAATATCCCGAGCTGCACGTGCAGATCACGACCACGTGGCAGCACGACGTCGATTTCCAGCTCGAACCGTTCGACGCCGCGATCATCTACGGTTCGTCGCCGGGCGCGGGCGTGCAGGCGGTGCCCTTGTTCGAGGAACGTCTGACGCCCGTTTGCGCGCCCGATCTGCTGAAAGACAAGCCGCTTGCCGAGGTGGCCGACCTCGCGCGCCATACGCTGCTGCATCCCACCCGCGATCATCGCGACTGGAAGATGTGGCTCGCCAAGGTGACCGAGATCGATGCCGCGAACGGCGCGGCGATCGACGCCGGGCACGGCCCGAGTTTCGATACGCTCGATATGGCGACCAACGCCGCGCTGCAAGGCTTCGGCGTTGCGATCAGCGACCTCGCGCTGATCGACGAGGACGTGGCGGCCAAGCGTCTGGTGCGGCCGTTCGATACGGTGCTCAAGACCGGTTGGCGCTATTACTTCGTCTATCCGGACTCGGTCGCGCATCAGCAGAAGCTGAATCTGTTCCGCGACTGGATCGCGGCGCACTGGGAAGAGTAGGCGGGCGGCGTGGGGCCGCCGGCGTGATGCTCTCTTTAACCATCAGGCCTTCACGCTCAAGGCGCGAACGACAGAAACAGATACGCCGCGAACAGCGACAGATGCACGGCGCCTTGAAGAATCGTGGTGCGGCCCGAGCTGAGCGTGAGCGTGCCGACGATCAACGTGAGAACGAGCAGCACGGTTTCCTTGCCGTCGATGCCGAGCACCAGCGGCTGCGCGGTATACAGGAAGACGCAGGCGACAGTCGGAATGGTCAGGCCGATACTGGCCAGCGCCGAGCCGAGCGCAAGATTCAGGCTGTTCTGCAGCCGGTCGGCGCGCGCCGCGCGCACGGCGGCCAGCCCTTCAGGCAGCAGCACCAGCGCGGCGATCACAATGCCGACCACGGCGGGCGGCGCGCCCGCATTCTTGACCGCGGTTTCGACCACCGGCGAGAGCACTTTCGCCAGCAACACCACCGCGACGAGGCACACCAGCAGCAAACCGCCGGCCGCGAGCGCCTGGCCGGCGCTCGGCGGCGCGGCGTGGACGTCTTCATCCGGCGTGGCAGCCAGGAAGTAATCGCGATGACGTACGGTTTGCACGAACACGAACACGCCGTACAGCACCAGCGACGACACCCCGGCAAACGCCAACTGTGAAGGCGACAGGACCGGACCGACGCGGGTGGTCGTGTAGTTCGGCATGACCAGCGTCAGCACGGACAGCGACGCCAGCACAGCCAGCGCCGCAGCGGCGCCGCGGCTTTGAAAATCCTGCTCGCGATGGCGAATGCCGCCGACCAGCAGGCAAATCCCGACAATGCCATTGCAGACGATCATGACCGCGGCGAAAACCGTGTCGCGCGCGAGGCCGGCTTTTTCTGGACCGGATGTGAGCATGACCGAGACGATCAGTGCGACTTCGATCACGGTGACGGCCACCGCCAGCACCAGGGTGCCGAACGGTTCGCCGACGCGATGCGCGACCACTTCCGCGTGATGCACGGCGGTGAAGACCGCCGCGCACAACGCCACGCCCACCAGCACAAGCAGCAGTCCATTGCCCGGCATGGCATACGAGATGCCGAGAACGATCCACGCGACAAATGGCGCGGCAATGGTCCAGCGGGGCAGAACGATCGCGGGCGTGGTCATCCGGGCTTCCTTTTTAACGCTTGTCGTGAATGGCCCGGCGGGGGCCGAATGGCGTCCGCCGTGGCTTGAAGCGAGCGCGCATGTTCATGCAACTTCTAAACAACACGGTCTAACGCATTAAATTATAAAGGATAATTGTTCGTGTAAGAGGCTTTGTCGATTTTCAGGGCCGCATGACGACGGCGTCATGCGGCATGCTGTAGCGCAAACGGCGACTGCTGGCGAAAGGGATTGGGTCACGCAGAATTGCGCGGACAACGCGCGGCGGACGCTGGCTGGTGCGTGGTTAACGCGGCGGCGATGGCGACCGGTATGCATTGAGGTTCCGCTGGCTGAACGCGGGATGCAGGGCAAAGCTCGGTGTGCCGAGCATATTACGGGTGCGCAACGCCCGGCGAAACTGCGCGAAACCGCTCCGGTGCCGCCAATGCCCTGCGAGAAGGCATTGGCGTCCGGCTACATTGCTACAGCACGTTCACTCGATTACTGGCCGACCGGGCGAATCGTCAGCGCGTTCTTGACTGACGTCACGCCTGCCACGCCTTGAGCAGCCTGGGTGGCCAGATCGACCTGCGGTTGTTCGGGCACGGAGCCGGCCAGCGTCACTGCGCCGCCGCGTGCGCGTACGGTGATGTTCGCCACGCTCAGGCCTTTCGTCTTCGACAGGGCCGAACGGACCTTGCGTCCCAAAGCGCGGTCGGCCGCTTTGGTCTGCTTGGCCGTCGGCGCTGCCGCTGCCGGGGCTGAGGCGTCGCTGCTCTGTGCATACACGTTGAGGGACGCGAGGACGATCAGCGCGCCGCCGATCATCTTGATTGCCGGGAATGCTTTCATTCAACTCTCTCCTATTGTCATGGGTACAACCGCCCCCGAATGAGGCAGTGCGCTACACCAGCAGGTACATCGGGATCAAAACTGAATGGAACGGTGCTGCGGACGTGCGAATGCTTTCTATCTGTGCTGATTCGGGCGGGCCGAAACACACGCGAGCCGGCAAAGGCTGTGCTGCAGGCCGGAAACACACGATACTCCAATTAGTGCCATGGTGATGCCGGCGCTGCACAGAAGTGAGGTTTTGGTACAACGAATGGGCCGATGAAAACTGGCCGATGGCGCGCAATCGCTGGAACCGAGGCGCGCATCGCGTCGTTGAGGGCTCGGGCGGCGGGCCGATCGCACGCATTTCATGCCGTCCGCATTTCTGTTCAGTTCCACGCCACGCGCTTTAAAAATAAGGCCTGACGCATGCGCAAACATCAACTCCCCATCGTGCCATTGTTTCGTGACGATTTACCGCTGGATACCGTCGAACTCGCGCGTTTCATGATCGGCAAATACCTCGTGCATGATTTGCCCGAAGGCCGCGTGAGCGGACGAATCGTCGAAACCGAGGCGTATCCGCTTGGCGATTCGACCAGTCATGCGTTCATGGGCCGTCGGCCGCATAACGGTTCGATGTTTCTCGCGCCGGGGCACGCGTATGTGCGCCTGACTTACGGGCTTTCGTACATGCTCAATATGTCCGCCGAAGCAGAGGAAGTCGGCGCCGGCATTCTGTTGCGCGCGATCGAGCCGCTCGAAGGCCTGCCGTTGATCGAAGCGCGGCGTCCCGGCGTGCCGCTGCGCGACCTTGCGCGCGGGCCCGGCCGGCTCACGATGGCGTTCGGCGTCGGCCCTTCGTTCGACGGCTGGGATCTATGCTCGGGGCAGGGCTTGTGGATCGGCGTCATCGAGCGGGGCGAAGTGCCGGTCGGTGTGACGACGCGCATTGGCTTGTCGCGCGAAATGCATCAGCCGCTCAGATTCTTTGAACCCGGCAGCGCCTTTGTCAGCGGGCCGCGCAAGCTCCTGCTGCTGCCCCAGCCCTGTGCGCCCAAAGGGGCGTAAATTTGCCCGCCAACACCGCGCGAGACGGTAGAAGACGCCCGGATCAGATGTAGTTTGCAAACTTCAGACACAAAGGGTTACGATCCCGACAATTATTACGCCGACGATGCGATTTGAATCGGAGCTGACGGTAATTTCCGGACCATTTTTGCGATTCGAACAATTATCTATCTCACAATCAAGGGTTTTCCCTTGACGATCTGATGACTAGACTGGATTCACTCGCTTCTCACATGGTGTGGCAAGCGTCGCAAATAAAACCAGGTCTGGAGGTAAATCATCATGAAATCGCTTATCAAGGCACTCGCCATTGCAGCCGTTCTCGCCGCTCCGATCGCTTCGTTCGCTCAATCGAGCCAGCAACCGGTGACCCGCGCGGAAGTTCGCGCCGATCTGATCCGGGTTGAACAAGCGGGTTATAACCCGGGCGCGTCGAACGATCCGACTTATCCGGCGGACATTCAGGCTGCTGAACAGCGCGTCCAGGCGCAAAACCCGGCTGTTGCCCAGACGCAGGAACCGGTCGCCGATACCAGCGGCTACGGTGGCGCGAAGAGTGGTTCGTCGCAAGCCGGTGGCGTGGTTCAGCCGACGTCGGGCCCGAGGTCGGTGTACTTCGGTAATTAAGCGAGGTAGGCGGGCACGCGGATTCGGCGCTCAGTGGCTGGCTTGCACGGCCGGCCGGGCGCCGAAGGGCACAGAGCCCTGCGGAACAATGGAGCCGTGCTCCGACGAGCATTTTGTCGCCTGAAATCGAAATTGAAACCGCAGCAAGCAATTCGAAGTTAAGAACAACAACGTGCGCGCCCCGTCACGGCGGGCGCGACTGCGAACGTTAAATTGCTTGAGCGCGCCTCGCGCAGTTGCGCCGCGAGCGCAGCAAGACCGCCGTGCCACGCGCGTCGCGCGTGTCGCGGCCAATCCATCAAGGAACCTCCGCTGCCGCAAGGTAGCTTCGCCCAACCGGTTGACCGATTGGGCTTTTTTGCGCGTCCGGTTCCGCGGCGTGGGCCGTGCGTCAGGGCCGCTCGCCGTGAATATAGAACTCGAGCTGTTGAATGGTGAACTGCTGTTCGGCGATGATGTTCTTCACCAGGTCGCCGATCGATACCATGCCGACCAGCCGGTCATTCTCGATTACCGGCAAGTGGCGCATGCGCCGCTCCGTCATCAGGGCCATGCAGTCGTCGGTGGTCTGATCGGGACGCACGAAGCGCACCGCCTTGCTCATGATGTCGCGCACCGGCGTGGCCTTCGACGAACGGTCCATCAGCACGACCTTGCGCGCGTAATCGCGCTCAGTGACGATTCCGGCGATGCTGTCGCCGTCTGTCACGACCAGCGCGCCGATGCCCTTTTCGGCCATCAGCTTGATTGCCTCATAGACCGAATCGTCGGCCCCGACGGTAAAAACGGTGGTGTTGTTCGGTTTCGTTTTAAGAAGCTGTGCGACGCTTGTCATGGAGCGGCTCCGTTTCGCAGTGCAGCACGCCGGCGCGGCGCGCTGTCGTGAGGGACAGGCCATTCCAGTATAGGCGTGACGCGGCACCGAGGTACTTCGGGAATACCTGTGGCGCGGCGGCCGTTTAACTCGAGTAGCGTCACGACGCGACGGCGGTTCCGTGCTCCAAGCAAGGGCATGCGGGTGCGGGACGCCGATTAGCGGTAAACTCCCAGTCCGTATCTTATTCCCGGTTTGATCGGGTTCATGTCAGCACCATTGTCTAACGCCATGCTCACGTCTCACGATCCGTCGCCCGCAATAGACGGCGCACCCAACGGCGAATGCGTCATTCTCGACGCCACCGCCACGCTACCCACGCGCTACGGCACGTTCACTTCTTACGTGTTCCGCGTATGCGAAAGCGGCGCCGAACATCTCGCGCTCGTGATGGGCGACGTCGCCAATCAGTCGTCCGTGTTGACGCGCCTGCATTCCGAATGTCTAACCGGCGACGTACTCGGCTCGTACCGCTGCGACTGCGGCGAACAACTCGACCTCGCGCTGCGCTACATCGCGGCGGAAGGCTGCGGCGTGCTGCTGTATCTGCGCGGCCACGAAGGGCGCGGCATCGGCCTGTCGAACAAGATTCGCGCATACGCGCTGCAGGAGCAAGGGCGCGACACCGTCGAGGCCAATCTCGATCTCGGCTTGCCGGACGACTCGCGCGAATACGATTCGGCAGCGGGCATTCTGCGCACGCTGAAGGTCACGTCGGTGCGTCTGATGAGCAACAATCCGGAGAAGTTCGACACGCTGTCCAAGCACGGCATTCCGGTGTGCGAGCGGGTCGCGCTGGCGATTCCGATGCGCGAGGAAAACGAGCGCTATATCCGCACCAAGCAGGTGAAGTTCGGGCATTACTTCGACGAGAACGAGTAGCGCGAATCCGGAATCGGTCTGCGGTCTCTCAAGGCGAGCCAAAACAGTCCGCAAGCGGTTGAAAATAAAACGGAAAGTGTCCGTGCTGGCCGCTCCGGCCGGCACATCGACGCTCGTCTCCGTGTGTCTGAACTTGCAACGTAGGCGTCGGTTTTCCCGGCGTTGCCGAGGAAACCTACGCCGCGTGCCGCAGCCAACCTGCCAGCGGCGATCACATGAACGTAGATGGATTTCCCGGACTGCGCTTGCAAGCGCCTACGAACCGGAAATTGTGAACGTATCGTTGCAATTTTCGCTATGGAGAGGATCGAGATCGCGGAAGAAAGCGAAAATCGCACAGAATCATAATCGCCCGCGATTCCCTGCAACGCATTGATCCGCTCACGATCTTCCACGCGCCACCCGCACACCGCTTGAAACGCCTGGTTATCCGAACGAAATAGCCGAGGCAGTCCTCGGTCATTTCCAGCCTGGAATCATTGGTATCTCTAACCAACCAGCCTACGACAGAGAACGGCGCGAGCGGTTCACGAAACTGTCACATCACCCGGAAAAGATTGCGGCAACATATCCGGAGTGCGAAGTTTTTACGGCAGGCGAGCCGATTCCTGTGAAAGTCCCGAAGTATTCGAAGGCCGCCGAGACGTTAAAGAAGGATCGCGCAGCCTGCTTGCCTTCTATGACTTCCCGGCCGACCACTGCCAGCATCTGCGAACGACGGATGCGATCGAGTGGAGGTTGGTGACGGTGCGCCATCGTACGACGCGTACGCGCAACTGTGTGTCATGACCGACCTTCCTGAGTCTTGCATTCAAGCTGATCGAGTACGCCGGGGAAAACCTGGCGCCGCATCAACGGGCCCGAACAGATCAAGCTGTTGCTGAAGTGCAGCGCCTTCAAGAACGGCGAGACGGTACAAAGCGATCAACCGGTTCAGCAGAAACCGTGCCGCTCGACGTCGCCGGCTATCAACTGCCCGTACACCAGACTTGACCTTATCTCGCGAAGCCATACTGGGAGCCGACAAATCACGGCGCGCAGTTCTTCATCCATGACGACGCAAGTTTACAAACATTCAGGGACACAGCTTCCAGCCGCTAATTTGTTCGGCTCTCCTAAGATCGCCTAGGAACATCCTATAAAGCTCCTATACTCCCTCTGAACCACACACGTTCAATCATTGCCGCGGCGGAAGCGAAGGCCGACGAGATCGGTCACGCCATGTCTTCCCGGTAAAGAGAGATGCCGCAGGCGAAGATCATCACGCGGCCTCGGCTGGACGTATCGATCCCGAAGCTATCCCCACCGCCCCAGCGAGTTTCGCGACGGTTCGCGCCGTCGCGGGCAGCCGCTTGGGTCGGCAGGATCAGGCAATCGTCGAAGTGGGCACCGCTTTGTTCGCTGCGCGCAAGCAGCGCGTGGCGGCCGCCGGAATCGCGCGAGTCTGGCGCGCACAACAGCTCACACACCCAACACGGAGAAATATCATGGCTGCGAGTGGCAATCGCGTTGTAACGTTCATGGGTCCCATGAAGATGGAGTTGCAGACTTTCGACTACCCGAAGCTTGTCACACCGACAGGCAAGAAAGCGAATCACGGCGCCATTCTCAAGATCGTGACGACGAATATCTGTGGCAGTGACCAGCACATCTACCACGGCCGCTTTGCCGCGCCCAAGGGAATGGTGATGGGACACGAGATGACCGGGGAAGTCATCGAGGTCGGGCCGGACGTCGAGTTCATCAAGGTGGGCGACATATGTTCGGTTCCGTTCAACGTCTCTTGCGGGCGCTGCCGCAATTGCAAGGAGCGGCATACCGATGTCTGCATGAACGTCAATGACACCGTCGATTGCGGCGCCTATGGTTTCAATCTCGGTGGCTGGCAGGGCGGCCAGTCCGACTACCTCATGGTGCCTTACGCCGATTGGAACCTGCTGTCGTTCCCGGACAAGGACCAGGCGATGGAGAAGATCCGCGATCTCACGCTGTTGTCGGACATTCTGCCGACCGGCTTTCATGGCCTGATGGAAGCCGGGGCCAAGGTGGGTTCCACGGTCTATATCGCCGGGGCAGGGCCGGTGGGCCGGTGTGCCGCGGCGGGCGCCCGCCTGATCGGCGCGTCCTGCATCATCGTGGCCGATACGAACCGAGCCCGGCTGGACCTGCTGAAAAATAATGGTTGCGAGGTGGTCGATCTCACCAGCGACACGCCGGTGCCCGACCAGATCGAAGCGATCCTGGGCAAGCGCGAGGTGGATTGCGGCGTGGATTGCGTCGGGCTCGAGGCGCACGGCTCGGGTCCGGAGGCGAACAGCGAGCACTCCGAGGCAGTAATCAACACGCTTATCGAAGTGGTGCGGGCCGGTGGAGCAATGGGCATTCCCGGCATCTATACCGACGCCGACCCCAAGGCCAGCACCGATCTGACGAAGAAGGGCAAGCTTCCGATCGACTTCGGCAAGGCCTGGATCAAATCGCCGAAACTAACGGGGGGGCAGGCACCGATCAATGCACTACAACCGCGATCTGATGATGGCGATCCTGTGGGATCGGATGCCCTATCTAGGCGCCATGCTGAACACCGAGATCATCACGCTGGAGCAGGCCCCTGACGCCTATAAGACGTTCAGCGACGGCTCGCCGAAGAAATTCGTCATCGATCCGCACGGCAGCGTGAAGAAAGCCGCATAGAGCCTGCAGACGATACGGGACGCTCGACTGCTCCTCTCCTTCAGGCACCCCAGCCGTCACATGAGGCGAGTGAGATAAGCGAACGGGTCTTCGCCTCACGAGGGCGCCGGAGATAGATCCGCGACATCACGCTGGAACATCGAGCAGGAAGTCGTGGCATGCAATTGCGGCGTCGTCTATCGGAGGTCCGGGCAAAGTCGCCGTCGAGACCCTCCCGCCCGCAATGCCAGACCCCGCTCGCGCGCAAGCACGATCACGGGGTCATCCTGAAAGTCTATTGGACCCTCATCATTGGAGATCGAAACATGACGAATGACACTCTCAAGGGACTGAAGATCGCGATCCTGATCGAGGAAGGATTTGAGCAGGTCGAATTGGTCGAGCCTCGTCAGGCGCTCGACCAGGCCGGCGCCGAGACGCGCATCGTCTCGCCCAGGGATAAGCACGTGCGCGCCTGGAACTTCACGAAATGGGGAGACGAGTTCGCGGTCGACCTCGCCCTCGACCAGGCCAAGCCGCAAGATTTCGACGCGCTCCTCCTGCCGGGCGGCGTCTTGAACCCGGATGTGCTTCGGACGGAGCCGAAAGCGGTGGCTTTCGCAAAGGCTTTTTTCGACGACGGCAAACCGGTGGCAGCGATCTGCCACGGCCCGTGGACCATCATCGAGACTGGCGCGGCGCGCGGCCGGCGCATGACCTCGTGGGCATCGCTCAAAACCGACCTTAAGAATGCCGGAGCGGACTGGATGGATCAGGAGGTCGTCGTCGACCAAAACCTGGTCACGAGCCGCAGCCCCGACGATATTCCCGCATTCAATCGGGAAATGATCAAGCTGTTCAGCACTGCGCGCGGGCGGCGCCACGATGCTTGATATCGCAGGGAGCGCAAGCGAGAACATGGAAGGGCGCCGGTTCGGTTCCACGATGCGCGATGTCGCGGTAATCGGCGTGATGGACTGACATTCTATTCGCGAATCGTTGGAGAGCAGACGAACATGAAAACAGTAGTCGTCGCAGGCGCGGTCGGAGTCATCGGACGCGGAGTACTCGCACACTATGAGAGCGAGGACGTCGATCTGGTCGCCGTTTCCCGGCGCGCACCTGATTTCCCGACTCGCGCCAGGCATTTGGCGGTTGACCTAGTGGACAGAGATTCCTGCGAGGCGTTGCTTGCGCAAGTGCCGGAAGCGACGCATCTCGTGTTCGCGGCCTATCAGGAGAAGCCGACGCCTGCGGAACTGGTCGAGGTGAATCTGCGGATGCTGACGAACATGGTGGAGGTCATGGAGAAGCACGCGCCGAACCTGCGGCACATCACGCTGATGCAGGGAGGCAAGGCGTACGGCGTGCATATCGGCCCGATCCCATCGCCCGCAAAGGAGACCGACCCGCGCCATATGCCGCCGAACTTTTATTACGACCAGGAAGATTTTCTTCGGGAAAGTTCACTCGGCAAATCATGGTCCTGGACTGCACTTCGTCCCGAGGGCGTCGCAGGCGTTGCCGTGGGCAATCCCATGAATCTGCTGATGGTGATTGCTGTCTATGGAACGGTGGCGAAGGCCTTGGGCGTTCCAATGTCATTTCCCGGCCCGCGCGCCGCGTACGACGCGCTCTATCAGATTACCGACACTCGAATTCTCGCGAGTGCTGTCGATTGGGCGGGCGAGACCGACGCATGCCGAGGCGAGGTCTACAACATCACGAATGGCGACTACTTTAGGTGGTCCCGTGTTTGGCCGCGACTGGCGGCGTTTTTTGATGTGCCGGTCGGTGAGCCGTTCCCCATGTCGCTAGAGCAGATGATGGCCGACAAGGCAGAACTATGGAATAGCCTGGTCGGGAAGCACAACCTTCGAGACTACCCGTACGAGCAAATCGTATCGTGGAGGTTTGGCGACATGATTTTCAAAACGACCTTCGACAACATCACCAGCACGATAAAGGCGCGCAAGCACGGCTTCCACGATTGCATCGATTCAGAAGAAATGTATATAGAGATGCTGACGGACCTCAGGGAGCAGCGCTACATTCCGTGACGTCAGCTACGCAAGGACGAGGTGCTGTCGTGGACGGCCTTCATACCTTGCCTTCCTCAATATAGCGGTCAGTTTCGGCGAGTACATGCTGCATGCACCGCGTCGCGATGATGTCGGATTGCGTAAGCGGAATAAAGCACGTCGAGCACGTCGATCTGCCCGATCCCGGCGATCGTCTAACCTGCCAGAACAAGCCGCGAGAAAAAATCAGCCACCTCAATGTATTCCATAATCGTATAGAAGAGTGGTTTTTCTTCATTTTAAAGATATGTCAATCGCCGCTAGTATTCAGACTCCTGGTCGCGCCGCGTGGCGCGCCGGGGGCGGCCGGCGCCCATAGCCCGCCGCGCCGGGCCGATGCGTAAGCGCCGGTTCAACCATTCATTGTGCGCAGCGACGTCGACGGCGAGGCGAGCGTCTGCGAGGAGACCCGAACGTGAAAATGACCTTCCGCTGGTACGGCGACACCGACCCCGTGCCGCTGGCCTATATCCGCCAGATCCCCGGCATGGTGGGGGTTGTCTCGGCGATCTACGACGTGCCTGTGGGCGACGTGTGGCCGATCGACAAGATCCTGGCGCTGAAAGTGAAGGTAGAGGCTCACGGGCTGACACTGGAAGTAATCGAAAGCGTGCCGGTGCACGAGGACATCAAGCTCGGCAAACCGACGCGCGACTCGCTCATCGCCAACTACGGCCAGACGCTGCGTAACCTCGGCGCCTGCGGTGTGAAGGTGGTCTGCTACAACTTCATGCCGGTGTTCGACTGGACCCGCACCTCGCTGGAAATGCCGCTGCCCAATGGATCGACGACGCTCGCGTTCGACACGCAAGCGATCCGCGAACTCGACGTCAGCCAGGGAATCCAGTTGCCCGGCTGGGACGCGAGCTATCGGCCCGAGCAATTGAAAGCTCTATTGCGCGACTACGAAGCGCTTGACGAAGCCGGTCTGTGGGCCAACCTCGACTACTTCCTGCGCGCGATCATTCCTGTGGCCAAAGAAGCCGGCATCAAGATGGCGATCCACCCCGACGATCCGCCGCGGCCGATTTTCGGGCTGCCTCGCATCGTCAAGAATCGCGCGGATTTGCAGCGCGCGCTGGCTATCGTCGACGATCCCGCTAACGGCCTGACCCTGTGTTCGGGGTCGCTGGGCGCCGACCTGCAAAACGATATTCCGGAACTCGTGCGCGAGTTCGGCGCGCGTGGCCGAATCCATTTTGCACACCTTCGTAACGTGCAAGTCAATACGGCGGGCGACTTTCACGAGACCTCGCATCGCTCGGCCGATGGCTCGCTCGACATGGCGGAAATCGTCAAAGCCTACTTCGAAACCGGCTTCGAAGGCTATGCAAGGCCGGACCATGGACGAATGATCTGGGGCGAAACGGGCCGCGCCGGCTACGGGCTATTCGACCGCGCGCTAGGCGCGGTCTACCTGAACGGCATTTGGGAAGGCCTCGCCAAACATCCGGGCGATCATGCGGCTGAGTAATGCTGCTCTCGCAACGCTAGCCGCGCGCGCCGCCGGCGAAGTCGTCGTTCCTGCCTACGATCGCGCAAGCCTTGCGCCGGGCATTGTCCATCTGGGTCTCGGGGCGTTTCATCGTGCGCATCAGGCCGTGTACACCGAGCACGCGTTGCGCGCTGGCGATCACCGCTGGGGCATCGTCGGCGTGTCGTTGCGGCGTGCGGATACGTCGGAGGCGCTCACTCCGCAGGATCATCTCTATGCGGTGGATGTGCGCGACGGATCCGCGGATTCGTTCCAGGTGATCGGTGCGCTGATGACTTCGCTGGTCGCGCCGCGGTCGCCCGCCGCCGTCCTCGATGCGATGACCGATTCTCGCTGCCATATCGTTAGCTTGACGATTACCGAGAAAGGTTATTGCCGCAATCCGGCGAGTGACGCATTGCAATTCGATCATCCCGACATTGCACATGATCTGCGCGAGGCCGCCGCGCCGCGTAGCGCGATCGGTTTCGTCGTGCGTGCGCTGGCGTTGCGCCGCGCGGCCGGTTTGGGCCCGTTTACCGTGCTGTCGTGCGACAACCTGCCGTCCAACGGCGACACGATGCGCGCGTTGACGCTGGCGTTCGCGCGCGAAGCGGATCCTGCGCTGGCCGACTGGATCGAGCAAAAAGGCGCATTTCCCAACACGATGGTGGATCGGATCGTGCCGCTCACCACCGACGCCGATCGCACGCGCGTAGCAAAGCAACTCGGTGCCGGCGATGCGTGGCCGGTGATGACCGAGCCATTTTCGCAGTGGGTGATCGAAGACCGCTTCGCGGGGCCGCGGCCGGCGTGGGAGCACGCAGGCGCGACGCTCGTGGATGACGCGCGTCCCTATGAGCAGGCCAAATTGCGGATGTTGAACGGCGCGCATTCGGCGCTCGCCTATCTCGGGTCGTTGATCGGCTATGACACCGTCGATCAGGCGATCGGCGCGCCAGCGGTGCTGAACTTCGTCGAAAGCATGTTGCGCGACGAGGTGGAGCCGACGCTGTCGCGACCCGCTTTGGCTACCTATCGCGCTGAACTGTTCACGCGTTTTCGGAACACTGCGCTCGATCACCGCTTGCAGCAGATCGCGACCGACGGCTCACAGAAACTGCCGCAGCGCTGGCTGGAAAGCGTGCGCGCCAACCTGAAAAGCGGCGCGCCGACCGAACGTCTCGCCTTTGCGCTGGCCGGCTGGATCGCGTACCTCGGCGGCGTGGACGAGACAGGCCGCACCTACGCGATCGCGGATCCGCTCGCCGACATACTGACCGAAGCGGTCCGCTCGACCTTGCTCGCGGATGCAGTCGATGCGGTACGAACACTGCTCGGAATCGAGTCGATCTTTGGTTGCGATCTGCGCGCGCACCCGCGTTTCGTCGCGCAAGTCGCACGCCATCTGGATGCGATTCGCACGCAGGGCGTCGTCGAAGCAATGAACGCTTTACCGCTTCAAGCCATTCACATAGCCGCAACGACCGCCGTTTTCTGACGGTCGGCAATCCTGCACAAATGGAGGAAAACATGAGCGACCTGCTCGTCAAACCGTCAATGCCTGCCGAAGACGGTCAGATCATCCATATCACGCCGGCGAACGCCGGCTGGAAATACGTCGGCTTCGACGTGTTCGACCTGAAGCCTGGCGCGACCGTTACTCGTGAGACGGGCGATCGCGAAGTCGTGGTCGTGCTCGTCAAGGGGCACGCAACGGTCGGTTGTGAAGGGCTCGCGAACCGCGCAATAGGCGGGCGGCTCTCGCCATTCGATGGCGCGCCGTGGTCCATGTACGTGCCGCCGCATACGCGCTACACGATCGTGGCCGTGGACGATGTCGAACTCGGCATCTGTTCCGCGCCCGCGGAGGGCGGCCTGCCGCCGCGCTTCATTACACCTGACGAGGTCAAGCAGGAAACCCGCGGTACTGGCGCCAACCTGCGTCACGTGCGCCACATCCTGCCGGAAACCGAGCCGGCGGAAAGCTTGCTGGTGGTGGAATCCGTGACACCTGCGGGCAACTGGTCGAGCTATCCGCCGCATCGCCACGATACCGACGATGGCGAGCAGCAGACCTATCTCGAGGAAACCTATTACCATCGCGTCTCGCCGCCGCAGGGCTTCGCGATTCAGCGCGTCTACACCGACGACCGCAGTCTGGACGAAACGCTTGCGGCGTACGACAAGCATGTCGTGCTGGTGCCGCGCGGCTATCATCCGGTTGCCGCGGCGCACGGCTACGACCTCTATTACCTGAATGTGATGGCAGGTCCGCGTCGCACCTGGCACGTACACAACGAGCCGGCGCATGAATGGTTACTACAGCCAGGCGCAAGCGCTGCGGTGGACGGCGCGCGCTGAGTCCCGTTGCGATAAGTCAGTCGCTGTCGGCGTCGGTGCCTAGGGTATCGAACCCGGCAGCCTCGCGCAGCGCTTGCAGCATCGCCCGCGCACCCGGTGAGAGCCTGTCGCCGCGCCGTGTGACGATGCCCGCTGGTCCGAGCTTCAGATCGAGTTCGAACGGTAGCGGTTCGAGCGCGCCGGCAATGCAATACGGCCGCACTGGTTCACGCGCAAGCGGCGCGATCATATCGCTCATTTGCAGCAGACTCGTGATGACAGGCAGTGATGAGCTCTCGACCACATCCGTGGGCAACGCGAGTTGCCGTTCGAGAAAAAGTTGCGTGAACTGATTGCGCATGACGTTGCCTTTAGGCGGCAGGATCCACGTTTGCGGCGCGAGTTCGTTCCAGCTCAGAGTCTTGCGCTTGGCGAGCGGATGGCCAACGCGTGCGAACAGCGCGTGCTGTGCTTCTGCGAGCGGGGCGTAGTGCAGTTCCGCCAGGTCGTCCGGATTGCGGATTCGCGCGACGATCATATCCAGCTTGCCTTCCTGCAGACGCTGCACCAGCACCTCGCTGAACTCCATTTCAATGTTGACGCGAATCTGCGGGAAGCGCTTCTTGAGCAGCGCCACGGCCTTCGGCACGAGGTTGGTGGCCGCGGTAACTTCGGTGCCGATCATCGCCTGCCCGGTCAGGCCGGCTTTGAGCGCGGACACTTCGTCGTACGCGTGCTGCAACTCCGCCAGCACGCTGCGCGCGTGGCGGATCAGCACCTCGCCGTACCAGGTGGGCTCGACACCGCGCGGATGCCGTTCGAACAATTGCACCCCCATGGTCTCTTCCAATTCACGCAGTAACTTGGTCGCCCCGGGCTGCGTCATGTATGCGGCTTCCGCCGCGCGCAAAACCGAGCGATGGATGTCCAACTGAACGATCAGGGCTAATTGGCGCGTCTTTAGACGCGTGGGGTCGAAGCGTCCCGTCGCGGTGGCGCCCACGCCCTTATCAGGATGAATGGCCGAGGTCACGATGTCGTCTCCATGTATTCCGTATCGATATAGATTTTGAGTTATTTTTCATTATAAAAGAATATCGATCGATTCTACTATGCAGATGACGTCTCGCATTCCGATGCGGGGCGGATTCCATCATGGGCATCGAGACCGGCTGCATCCGGCATTCGCGCAGGCAGCCGCACAGGAGACGAAGACGCAATGAACACCCGTACCGCAGACATCCCGTCGGAAGGCATCACTACCGACGAGTTCCTCGGCCGCGTCGCCAAGGTCCGCAGCGCACTCGACAAGGCGGGCCTGGTCGGTCTGCTCGCCTTCGGCGATTGCTGGCGTGGCGCGAATATCGGCTACTTTACCGAGTTCCGTCCGCTCGACGGCGTATCGGACATCGCCAATGCGATCCTGCTGCTGCCCGTGGACGGCGACCCCGTGCTGTTCGTGTCCGATCAATGCTTCGACTACGCGACCAGCGTGACCGCCTTCGAGGTGCGCAGCCTGCGGGACGTCACGCAGCAGGTGCAGGCATTCTCGGCACGGCACCGCAGCGGCACGGTCGGGCTTGCCGGCGCCGCCTATATCCCGGCGGATCTGTTGCAGCGCCTGAACGCCGGTCTCGGCGAACTGAAGCTCGAACCGACAATGGTGCTGGCCGAAATCAAGGCGATCAAGAGCGACGCCGAAGTGGCGCTGATGCGCAAAGCCGCCGCCCTGACCGATTCGGCGATGGCCGCGATTCGCGACGCGCTCGCCGACGGCCGTCCCTACACCGAGCGTGAACTCGCTTTGATCGCCGACCGCGCGATGCTCGCGGGAGGGGCTGACCGGACTGCGTTCGATTCGATGGTGCAATCCGGTCCGCGCTCGGCGTATAACCTGGCGCGCCCCACCGACCGCATCCTGCAATCGGGCGACCTGATCATGACCGACATCGGTGCGCGTTATCGTGGGTACGTAGCCGATGGCGGACGCGGTTTTACCTACGGTCCGGCGAATCCGGAGAAGATGGCGATCGTCGCGGCAGCGGCGCGCGCGGTTGAAGCGGGGCTTGCCGCCGCGCGTCCCGGCATGGCGGCCATGGAACTGAACGCGGTGATCCAGCAGGCGCTGGTGAAATCGAACTACGAGCAATACTCGAGCGAAGCGCGCGGCCATGGCACCGGTCACGGCACCGGCATGGACCCGGAAGAAGAAGCGCCGTGGATCGGGCCGGGCAACAAGACCGTGTTGCAGGAAAACATGGTCTTTACCCTGAAGGCGACAATCACGGTGCCGAACGTCGGCGGTCTGCGCACGGAACGTATCGTGCGGTTGACCTCGGGCGGCGTCGAAACGCTCGACCAGTTCCCGATGGAACTGCACTGGTGAGTGCAGCGAATTTACCGTAACGTGCCGGCGGACCCGCGCCGCCGTCACGCAGCAGTGCAAGACATAGATTCCCAGAGAAGGGAGGAGACATGAACACATCGCCCATTTCATCCGGCAACGCGCCGGTTATCAGCCGGTCGGCCGTCAACCGTGTGCTGGTTGCTTCGGTGGTCGGGACCGCCATCGAGTGGTACGACTTTTTTCTGTATGCCACCGCTTCGGCGCTGGTCTTCGCCAAGCTGTTCTTCCCCTCGTTCGATCCGGTGGTCGGCACCATCGCGGCGTTCGGCAGTTTTGCGGTCGGCTATCTCGCACGGCCCTTCGGCGCCGTGTTCTTCGGGCACTTTGGCGATCGCATCGGACGCAAGGCGACGCTCGTCGCGACGCTGACAATCATGGGCGTCGGCACCTTCGTCATCGGCCTGCTGCCGACTTACGCCTCGATCGGCGTCTGGGCGCCGATCCTGCTGGTGGCGATGCGCTTCCTGCAAGGGCTCGGCGTCGGCGGCGAGTGGGGCGGCGCGGTGCTGATGGTGGTCGAAACGGCGCCGGCCAGCAAACGCGGCTTCTTCGGCGCGTTCCCGCAATTGGGCGTGCCGCTCGGATTGATGCTTTCGACCGCGGTGTTCAAAGCCGTTTCGAGTCTGCCGTCAGACGCGTTCTATTCATGGGGATGGCGCCTGCCGTTCCTGCTGAGTGTGGCGCTGATCGCGATCGGCCTGTTCATCCGCTTGCGCGTGATGGAGTCGCCGGTATTCGAACAGATCAAGGCGAGCAAGCAGGTCGTAAAGGCGCCGCTGATCGAATTGCTGCGCCGGCATCCGAAAGATCTCATGCTGACGATCGGCACGCGCTTCGCGGTCGACATCACTTTCAACGTGATCAACGTGTTCGTGCTGGTCTATGGAACGACGCGGCTCGGCTTGTCGCGTGGACTACTGCTGAACGCCATCATCCTGGGCTGCACGTTTGCGCTGATCACGCTGCCGCTGTTCGGCAAACTGTCGGACGTGATCGGACGCCGGACCGTCTTCATGCTCGGCGCGGTGTTCGTGGCGATCTATGGATTCGCGTTCTTTCCGCTGCTTGAGACACGCAATCCGACCTTGATTTTCGTGGCGTACGTTTGCGGTATCGCGTTGAGCCAGGCGTCGGTGTACGGCGTGCAATCGACGTGGTTTGCCGAACTGTTCGGTACGCGGGTGCGTTATACGGGTGCCTCGCTGCCGTATCAGATTGCCGGCATCATCACGTCGGGACCGACGCCATTGATCGCCACCTATCTGTTCGCCACGTATGGCCAGACGCTGCCCATTTCGATCTATATCGCGGCGACGGGATTGCTGAGTCTCGTGTGCGCGTTTTTCCTCGCCGAGACTTTCAGGCGGGATCTGTCGGCAGAGCCGGAAGATGAGGCGGCCGCTGCTCTCAGCGCACGTACGTCCGCACACTCGCCGCATCCTCTGCCGCGCTGAGCGCAAATCGATCCGGCTGCTCTGCTCCATGCAGAGCGGGCCGGGATCGTACAGGCCCGCGCACGCGAAGACCGCCTTATTGCATGGCGGCCCGCGCTGTAGCGGCGGATTCGAAGTAGCTTGCGCCCGGCATGCCGGGCGCTTTGCTTTGTGGCTTCGCGATATCGAATCGCCAAGGCGCCGAATCGGCGAAGCGCCGTGGGTCAGAACAGGCTGAAGTCGTCGTTGCTATCGGGGATGGCGTTAAGCACATCCCGCAGCGCGCGCCAGCCGAACCATCCCGCAAGATTCGCCGACATCGCCAGCCAGCGCGACGCGTGCGTGCTCGTGCGCGTCGTCGGCGCTCGATGGTGGGATTCGACCTTGCGCGCGTCGAGCGAGGCACGGAGCAACGGGCAGGTAGGCATGCAGTGTCTCCTTCTCAGCGACCGGTGCCGTCGGCAGTCGCCGCGGCCACGCGCGGCAGAATCGCCGCGAATACCTCCGCCAGCGTCGTCGCGCCGAAACGCCGCTCGCTGATCCCGGCTTCAACGTCGATACGGCCCGCGTTGTGCGCGTCATAAAGTTCGGTGATCAAACGCGCATGGTGTTCGCCGAGCCCCGCGCCTTGCAGCATCGCGGCCCATTCGCCGCGCGGCACCTCGCGTGCGACGACGGCACGCCCCGCCAGTTCGCTGAGCGTGCGCGCCACGTCCGATGCGCTGGCGCGCTCGGCGCTTTCTATACTCACCACGCGCGGCGAGACCGGCTGCGCGCCATCGTCGAGCAACAGCTCGGCGGCGAGCGTGCCCACGTCCTGTGCGGCGACAGTCGGAAAGCGCTTGCTCAACGGATGATGCAAACTCGGCAGCGCGCCGCTCGCGAGCGCGAGCGGCAGCACACGCGCCCAGTTGTGCATATGTTCGGCGGCGCGCAGAAACGTCAACCGCGAATCGACCGTTCGCAATTGCGTTTCAAGCTCGTGAAACAGCGTGGTGATGCCCGTGCCGGCCGGATGTTCCGCGCCGTAGTCGGAGAGCGCGACAATGCGCGGCGGCGGATCGGCACGCAATGCCGCGACGCTCACGTCGATCATGCGCCGCATCACCTGCGCCGGGTCGGCGTGCCCACGCGGCAGCGGACATAGCAGTTGCACCGCATGCGCGCCTTCGATGGCGCGCGCCACCGTGGCGGCGTCGAGCAGATCGGCCACGACGACTTCGCAGCCGAGCCCGGCGAGGAATTCGCCCTGTTGCTGATCGCGGACCACCGCGCGCACGTCGCGGCCCGCCCGGCGCAATGCCGCCGCGCTTACTTTGCCGACATTGCCGGCGGCTCCAAAAATCACGAACACGTTGCGCTCCCTGGTTGACTCGGTATGAGCTCATCTTAGGGACGCAGCGGCCGGAAAGCGCGCGGGCAAGGATTGCGCCTCGCAGATTCGGATGACGGTTTTCGCATGCCGCACCGCTGCGGAAGCGTTGAATCACGTAGAGTCGAGCGAAGCCGCGCAAAACGCCGCACAATGCAGACTCACTCGCCGTCACCCACGAGGGAAACAATGAATGCAGCGATACCGACACCAGTAGGGCAACCGTTGCCGCATAGCGGTTCCCGCCTCGCGTTGCGCTCGAGCAGGCTGCTCGGCTGGCAGGGCTTCGGCGCGGAACTGGTCAACGTGTCGGCCGGGCTGTACCGTATTCCCGCCTTCAATTATCACCGGGTGGGCGTGCATGTCGGTGCGCCGGTCAGGGCGCGCTGCCTGTGCAACGAGCGGCGCCACTCGCGAATCCAGGCGCATGGCGACGCCGACATGATCCCCGCCGGACTCGACGGGCAGTGGAGCGACGAAACCGCCTGCACGATTTTCAGCGTGTGGATCAGCGAGGCGTTTGCGCAGCGGACCGTCGAGCAACTGTCGTTGAAATCGGGCGATGCGCAATTGCGTCCGCAATTCCAGATGCGCGATCCGCGCTTCCAGCATCTCGCCTGGGCCTTGCGCGCCGAGCTGGAAGCGGACGAAACATCCGATCCACTTTACGCCGAAAGCCTGTGTACGGCGATGGTGGTGCGCCTGATCGGCGGCGCGCCGATGCTCGACAACAAGCGGCGCCCGCTCGCGCCGAAAACGGCCGCGCGCGTGATCGAGTTTATCGAAGCGCATCTGGACCAGCGGCTCACGCTAAGTGAGCTGGCCGCGCTCGTCGAGTTGAGCGTGCCGCATTTCAAGGTGCTGTTTCGCGAGACGCTCGGCATGCCGGTGCATCAATATGTGGTGCAGCGGCGCGTGGAGCGCGCGCGAACGCTGCTGCTGCAAGGCAAGCTCAGCGCGAGCCAGATCGCGCTGGATACGGGCTTCGCGCATCAGAGTCACATGGCGCATTGGATGGGTCGCCTGTTGGGCATGACGCCGCGCGAGCTGATCCGCTCAACGGCAAATGCAAGCAGCGTTGTCGAGTTCGAATCGAACCAGGTCCGCAGCATCGCCATACCGCGATAGAGCTTAAAAACGATGCGATGCGCACGGCCCCACACGTTCGAGGCCGCGCGCCGCAGAAGCGGAAACGCAAACCGCAGTGCAGCCGGGCCATTAACCCGGCGCCGCGCCCGTCAACTGCGAATACACGTCATGTGAAAGTTGCAGCAACTCCTTGCGGTCGATTCCTCCCGACACCGCATAGCCGAAGTCGCCGTCAATCCAGTAGAACACGTTTACCGAGCCGTCCTGATACAGCTTGAACGCCGTCGTATTCGAGTTCTGCTGGCGGCGCGAAATGCACAGCGTGACGCGCTCGCCGTTCGGCCCGCGATACATGAATTGCGCGGTCGGTCCATCGGCACCGGGCAGCAGGCGCCCGCCCGAGAGGTTGAAGCCGCTCTTCGAGAGAACCGGCGGATGCACATTGGTGCCGAGCCGGTTGGCGAGCCACTGCACGAAATCCTGTTCGTGGTCGTCGGTGCTCAACTCGGTCGGCCGGTCGACGGCGGGCATGTAGACCACATGCGCCACCGCCGCCTGGCGCGCGAACATTTCCGAACTGTCCGCACTGACAGGGCGCGTGTCGGAGTGGCCGCCCGCGACCGGCGCAATCACGTCCTGGCCCATATGCGTGCCCACGCCGATGCCCACGCCCATCACCAGCGCCGCCGCCATCCCGGCGAATTGCGGCCAGTTGGCGGCAAGCCGCCAGCGGCGCGGCGCGGGTGCTTGCAGGCGCTTCGGCACGGGCTCGTTCAGCACGCGGTCGTAGCGCTCATGGAACATGCTGTTCAGCGAAAAATAATCGCTGACGCGCGCGGCCAGCTCGGGATTCTGTTCGAGCGCGCGCTCCACATCGGCACGGCGTTCTTCGGACAGCGTGCCGTCCACGTACGCATGCAGTTCTTCTTCGCCGATCGGCATAGTCTGGTCGCTCATCGCACCACCTGTAATTTTGCACCGGGCTGCGTGCCCGCCATCAACGCCCGCAAGCGTTCGCGTCCGCGCGACAGCCGCGACATCACCGTGCCGAGGGGAATGTTCAGCGCAAGCGCCACGTCGGCATAGCTCATTTCCTCGAGGCCCACCAGCAGGACCACTTCGCGCTGCTCCATGGGTAGGCGCTGCAACGCGTAGTCGAGGTCGCGCATTTCCAGCGAACGGGTCTGCTCGGAGGGCACGGCGAATTCGCTCTCGGACACGCTTTCGTCGTCGACGGCCACGTGGACGGCGCGCGCCGACGCCTTGCGCGCCTGATTGGCGAACACGTTGTGCATGATCGTAAACAGCCACGCGCGCAGGTCGGTGCCTGGCTGGAACATGCCGGTGCGGCCGAGCGCGCGCTCCAGCGTGTCCTGCACCAGATCGTCGGCGAGGTCGCGATTGTTGATCAGCGCTCGTGCGTAGCGCCGCAATCGCGGCACATGTTCCATCAACTCGTCACGGACATCCATTTTTTATCCCAATCGTGGGGTTTTCCGCGGGCAGGGAGGTGTACTGCTGTCGCGCGAAAAGACGCATTTGAGATGCGAACACGGTTGCGCGCACTTTATTCCGCCGCCGTGTCTGAGGTCGTGAATTGCATGCTGTATCCATCACGTCGTCATCGCAAAGTCATCGCATGGTCATCGCGTCGGCGGCGCGCATCAGGCCGTGGGTGCGGGCGTCGCCGGCGAGCACGAAACGCTGCCGCTGCGCGGTCCACAGCAACAGGCGAATTGCGCCGATGCGTCTGGCGGACCACTGCGCCTGGGTCGGCGCGAACAGCGCCAGAGCCGACAGCAGCACCACCGGTTGATTCTCGCCGTTCAGATAGATGAATTCGCTGACCCGCTGCAGCGGTCCCAGCGCCACCACGCGTCGGTCCACGAGGCGCAAGCCGATCGCCGAGAGATTCGGCGCGGACGGATCGACGCGCGTGGGCGATGCAGCCGAAAGCTGGCCGGCGGCGCTTTCCGCGAGCGCCATCACCGCGGCGTTGTTCAGCGCCTGGGCGGACACCTGGGTGGCGGCGAGCCAGCCGCTCGCCACCGCCAGCGTCAGCGCGAGCGCCGCCAGCGCGTTGAGCCACTTCCGCGTGCGTTTTGACATGTCGATGCGCTCCAGCACGCGGCGCCACCCTTGGACACGGCCCGGCACCGGTTCGTCAGTTGTTTGAAAAGCCTGCTGGATCTGCGCGTTCAGTCTGCCGTAAAACGCCACGCGGCGCGCCTCCGCCGGATCCTTGCCCAGATACTCCCGCAGAAACGCGGCGCGCTCCGGCGTCAGCGTGCCGTCGGCGTAGGCCTGAATGTCCGCTTCGGAAAGCGGCGAATCGGAAGGGGCGTCAGTGTTCATGGTGTCGGCGTGCGTCGGAGTTCGGCTGTCGAGGGGCGAACACGCACACACCCCAGTTTATTCCATATGTTTGCACGCCAATTTCTACGCCGCCGGCGCTCGCGCGAGCGCATCTTCGTGCAGCCCGCACCGCGCCGGCCGCACGCGAGCTAACCCGGTTGCACGTCCGTTTATTCCCGCTTTCGAATATGTTTTTTCTCTCGCGTCGAGGCAGGAATAAAAGCCGCGGACCCGTGGTTCTCCCTCATGCAAACCCGCACAAAACTCATTGGAGTTCATCATGAAGAAGATCGCTTTCGCCGCATTGTCCGTTGTCGTTCTCGCCGCTTCGTCGAGCGCTTTCGCGCAAGGCAAGACGCGTGCTGAGGTGTACCAGGAATTGATCCAGGCCCAGCAGAACGGCCTGAACTACGTCACCGATGCCTCGTATCCCGACGTGAGCCCGGTGTTCGCACAGCAGGTCGCGCAGCACAAGGAAGCACTCGCGAAAGAAGCGGCAGCCACCCCTCGCGCCGCGAATCACGACGCGCCGGCAGGCAGCGTCAATTGAAGTGGCGATACCCGGCGCGCAACCGGAACGGGCGCGCCGGATATCGAATGGAATAGATCGCTGCATCGTGTGTTTGCCCGGTAAGCGTATCTATCCGACAGAGGAGTTTTCGTGGCAAAACCATCCGTTCCCAATCCCGCGCCTGCCTGCGTGCCTTGCCGACTTGCCGTGATCGGCGCGGCCGTGCTGGTGCTCGCCGGCGGCTTCGCTTACACAGCAGGCTGGCTGACGCCGGCGCGTCTCACCGCACCGCGCATCGTCAATACATTCGAATCGGTGGCGGGGCAGCCGCATCCCGGTTATCGGCGCAATCATGCGAAGGGTCTGTGCATTGAAGGTTATTTCGACAGCAACGGCGAGGGCGCGGCGCTGTCCAACGCGGAGGTCTTCGCGGCCGGCCGCACGCCGGTCACGGGACGCTTCGCGGTGCCCGGCGGCAATCCATCCGCGCCGGATACCAGTTCGCCCGTGCGCAGCCTCGCGTTGCTGTTCCAGTTGCAAAACGGCGAACAGTGGCGCACCGGCATGAATTCGACGCCGGTGTTCGCGGTGCACACGCCCGAGCAGTTCTATCAGCAACTGAGCGCCGCGAAGCCCGATCCGGCGACCGGCAAACCGGACCCTGTGAAACTCAAGGCGTTCTACGCCGCGAATCCCGAAACGCAGCCGTTTCAGGCGTGGGTGAAGGCGCATCCGCCATCGTCGAGTCTGGCGAATGCGGCGTACTACAGCATCAACGCATTCCGTTTTACCGACGCCGCCGGCAACACGCGCGCAGTGCGCTGGGCGATGGTGCCCGAGACGCCGTATGCGCCGATCACGGATGCCGAGAAAGCCGAAAAGAATTTCCTCGCAGCCGACCTCGATCAGCGCCTGCAAAACGGACCTTTGCGCTGGCATCTGATTCTGACCGTCGCGAAACCCGGCGACCCCACCGACGACGCCACGCTGCAATGGCCCGACAATCGTCAACATATCGACGCGGGCACGCTCGTGATCGATCACACGACCTCGCAGGCAAACGGCACGTGCCGCGACGTCAACTTTGATCCGACGATCCTGCCGGCGGGCATCGCGCCGTCGGACGATCCCTTGCTCGCCGCGCGTTCGGCGGCGTATGCGCTGTCATACAAGCGCCGCACGCGCGAGGAAGCCTTGCATCCCGCGATTCATCAAACCCAGACAAACGGAGATCACTCATGAGTCCGACGCGCACCCATTTCAGTCCGCTCGCGCGCCTGTTGCATTGGACAATGGCGCCGCTGATCATCGCGATGCTGTTCATCGGCGCGGGCATGGTCGCCACCGTCTCGCGCGCGCACGACACGCTGATCGCGATTCACCGACCGCTCGGCATTGCGTTGCTGCTGCTGGTGGCGCTGCGCGCGGGCACGCGCATCACGCGCGGCAGTCCGCCGTTGCCCGACGATATGCCCGCGCCGCAGCGGTTCGCGGCGAAGGCTTCGCATCTGCTGCTGTATGTGTTGATGGCCGCCATGCCGTTGATCGGCTGGGCGATGCTGTCCGCCGCGGGTTATCCGGTCACGCTCTACGGTCCGCTGCATCTGCCGCCCATCGCGCCGCAAAACGTCGAACTGTTCGCGTTGCTGCGCGCGTTGCACACGTGGCTCGCATTCGCGTTGTTCGCCACCGTGCTGCTGCATCTCGCGGCCGCGCTGTTTCATGGGCTGATCCGGCGCGACGGTGTGTTTTCGAGCATGGCGCGCGGCGAGCGCTAGTGCTTTTTTAGCGCTTCACGCGTTCCGAGCGCGGATCGTAAGGCGCCTTCAGATGCAGCGTGGCCGGAAGCAGTTCGCCGGCAACGTCGATTGCGTAGCTGCCGCTGTTCAGATACGCCGCATCCGCAGCGCCGGCGGGATTGTTCACGTAGCCCATTGCCACCGGACAGCCGAGCGTGTGGCCGAACGCCGCCGAACTCACGAAGCCCACCGGCTTGCCGTCGCGCAGAATCGCCTCGCCGCCCCACAGCATGCGATCCGCGGCGCCGTCGGCGGTCAGCACGACCATGCGACGGCGCAGCGGTTCGGCGCGCAATTTAAATAGCGCGTCGCGGCCGCGAAATGCAATGTTCTTGTCGAGCTTGCACGCGAACGAGAGGCCCGCTTCGAACGGGTTCGTATCCGGCGTGAGTTCGCGGCCCCATGCGCGATAGCCTTTTTCGATGCGCAAGGAGTCGATCGCGTAGTAGCCCGCGTTGACGAGGCCGAATGCTTGACCCGCTGCGTGCAGCGTTTCGTACACCCCGACCGCGAATTCCACCGGCACGTACAGTTCCCAACCGAGTTCACCCACGTACGTGAGGCGCGTGGCTCGCACCGTCGCATAGCCGAGGTCGACCTCGCGGCTCTGGCCGAAGCCGAACGCTTCGTTGCTCCAGTCCGCTTTCGACACGCTTTGCAGCAGTTCGCGCGAACGCGGGCCCATCACGGCGAGCACCGCATATTGGCCGGTCACGTCGACGAGCGTGCAGTGCCTGTCGTGCGGAATCAATTTTTCGATGCCGTCGAAGTCGCGCGTGCTTTGCGCCGTGCCGGTGACGAGCAGGTATTGATCGTCCGCGAGCCGCGTGAGCGTGAAGTCGGATTCGTAACCGCCGCGCTCGTTGAGCATGGCGGTGTATACCGTGGTGCCGGTCGGAACAGCTACGTTGTTGGCGACGATGCCTTGCAGCACGCTTTGCGCGTCGCGCCCCTTGACGAGAAATTTGGAGAACGACGTCATGTCGAACAGCGCGACGCCTTCGCGGCACGCGCGGTGTTCGGCGCCGCTCCACGGCAGCCAGTTCTGCTGGCCGAAGGCGTACTCGTTCTTCGCCTCATCAGGCGAAGGCGCGAAAAAGTTGGCGCGCTCCCAGCCCATCTTGCTGCCGAAACAGGCGCCTTCGTCGCGCAGCAGCGAATATAGCGGCGAGCGGCGAAACGGCCGCGCGCTGTCGAGTTCGCGATTCGGCCATGGCATCGCGTAGTGCAGGCCGAGCGTTTCCTTCACGCGGTTGTGCAGCCATGTGTCATTACCGTTGAAGCGCGCGAAGCGGCGAATATCGACCGGCCACAGATCCATGGTCGGCTCGCCCGCGACGATCCATTCCGCGAGCGCCATGCCGGCGCCGCCCGCCGACGCGATCCCCATCGAATTAAAACCCGCGCCGACGAAAAAGCGCCGCAGTTCGGGCGCTTCGCCCAGCATGAAGTTGTTATCCGGCGTGAACGATTCGGGGCCGTTGTAGAACTGCTTCACCTGCGCCGTTTCGAGTGCGGGCACGCGCTGCAATGCATTTTCCATCAGGATTTCGAACTGATCCCAATCGTCCGGCAGCAGTTGAAACTCGAAATTCTCGGGGATGCCGTTCATGCCCCACGGCTTCGCATCCGGCTCGAAGCCGCCCATCACGAGACCGCCCACTTCCTCCTTGAAATAGATGAAGCCGTCCGGGTCGCGCATGACCGGCAAGTCCGGATGCACGCCCGCAATCCGTTCCGTGACGATGTAGTAGTGCTCGGCCGAGTGCAGCGGCACGGTCACGCCGCACAGGCGTCCGACGGCCTTGGCCCACTGGCCCGCGCAATTCACGACGATGTCCGCGCCGAGCGTGCCTTCCTCGCCGTCCTTGTTGCGCCAGGCGAGGCCGCTGACTTCGCGCGCGCCGTTCGCCTTGCCGTCCTGTGCGGTGCGCGTATGGATCGCCGTAACGCGGGTATTTTCGACGATGCGCGCGCCGCGCTGGCGGGCGCCGCGGGCGAGGGCCTGGGTCAGATCGGTGGGATTCGCCTTGCCGTCGCCGGGCAGCCAGACGGCGCCGAGCAGGTCGTCGGTGCGCATGACCGGCCACAGGTCGCCGGCTTCGCGCGGGCTGATCACGTCGCAGGCCACGCCATAAGCGCGCGCAACGGCGGCGGTGCGTTTCAGTTGTGTCATGCGCTCGGCCGTGCGCGCTACCGAGAGTGAGCCGCATTGCTTCCAGCCGGTGGCGAGGCCCGTATCGGCTTCGAGTTCGGCATAGAGCGCGGTCGAATAGCGGATCAGCTTCGTCATGCTTTCCTGGGCGCGCAACTGGCCGACGAGACCGGCCGCGTGCCAGGTCGTCCCGCACGAGAGTTGCCCCTGTTCGAGCAGCACCACATCGGTCCAGCCCAGCTTTGTCAGATGGTAGGCGACCGAGCAGCCGATGATCCCGCCGCCGACGATGACGACGCGAGCGTGAGTAGGAATGGATGTGGACATGTGTGGAAATACGTGGATTGAATGCGTGTAGATTGCCGCAAAAGGACACGAAATGCAACGAATGCGCAACCTTGTTGTGATTGAAGCGGCGTCACGCAATGGTCACACGACCGTCTTTTTAAAACGTAGCTGCGGCACCAAGGCATGCTTCCGAAGCACGGGACTCGCCATTATCAGGACCAAGATGTGGTTTTGATTGGAAACGTGTGGCTATCCAACCGCGCGGACTGTGTCTTTTGCTAGACTCCACTGAACCGTCACCGCCCAATCGCCATGTTTTCCAACCAGCGCCAAGCCGAAATCCTGCGACTCCTCCGCGAACAGCGCACCTGCACGATCACGGATCTCGCCGGCCGTTTCGACGTGTCCGACGAGACCATCCGCCGCAACATCAAACCGCTGATCGCGGACGGCCTGCTGATCAAAGTCCACGGCGGCGTCATGCTGCCTGAGCGGCTCGACGAGCCGCCGTTCCAGCGGCGCATGACGGCGAGCCAGGAGGGCAAGCGGGCAATCGGCGCGCGCATCGGCGAACTCGTGCGGGACGGCGATTCGCTGATCCTGGAGGGCGGCACGACCTGTCTGCATATTGCGCAGGCACTCGCCGCCCGCTCGCGGCTCACCGTCGTGACCCCTTCCATCGAAGTCGCGCGCATGCTGGCGCCGCGCAATGGCAACCGGGTTTTCATCACGGGCGGCGAGTTGCGGCCGGACGATTGCGCCGCGGTCGGCGACAGCGCGCTGGCGTTCCTACGGCAGTTTCACGTGCGCTACGCGATCGTCTCGGTCACCGCGATCGACATGCAGGGGCGTTTCATGGACGCGCTGCCTGCCGACGCTGCGTTTTCGCAGGCGGCTTTCACCCAGGCCGAACGCCGCGTGGTCGCGGCGGATCACGCGAAATTCGGCCACAGCGCTCTGGTGCATGCGTTCGGCGCCGAGGCCGTCGATCTGCTGGTAACGGATGAAGCGCCGGCGCCCGCACTGGCTCAGGTGTTCGCGGCGGCGGGGGTGGATGTGGAGGTGGGCACACAAGCAATTTCGTCCAACGCGTAAAATGGCCGGTTACCACAGGCAATCGATGCCGCACAGACAGTCACCGGCCGCCGCGCTTCGCGCGCTGTCGGGCTGATTCTGTCCGCGCGCTTGCCCAAGCCGGCTTGAATAGGATTGGACGCTGATGTCGTCAATTTTCTTTGATCGGGAACGGATTGCAGAGTGGCTCGGGGACCATACCGTCGCCAAGGCGCGCTCGGTCGGCCCTGTCAGCAACGTGAAATGGCACGGGGCGACCCTCAGCGGCGACGTGCAGGGCACCCAGCCGATACCGTACAAAACGCGGGTGCAATTCCGCACCGACGGCAGTTCGCCCTGGGCGCAGGGCGACTGCTCTTGCCCGGTCGGCCGCAACTGCAAGCACGTCGCCGCGCTGCTGTTCGCCGAGCTCGAGTATCACGACGAGATGGACCATATCACCCAGGTCGAACTGGACGACGGCGAGGCCGCGGGCGATCTGCCGCCGAAGCGGATTGCACACATGGGGCACATGGGACAGCCGTCAGGCGTGCGGCCCGAACTGGTCAGTTGGCTCGAACGTTTTCGCGCCCGGGCCGAGGCTGCGGATGCCGACGCGCAGAAGGCGAGCGCCCCGCGCACGCAGACGCTCGCGTACCAGCTGAACTGGTCCAGCTTCCACAAGCGCCACGAGGTGGTGCTGCACCGCGCACGCTGCAATGCCGCCGGCGCGGTCGTCGCGGTCGACGAAGCCTGGGGCAATGTGGAAGCGGCGCTGCTCAAACAGCCCAAGTTCGTCTCCGACGAAGACCTGTCGATCCTGCGCGGTCTGTGGCTCGGCCGCTCGCGTGAGGATTTCGGCCAGTTCATTCTGCGCGGCACGAGCGGCGCGGAGACGCTGCAAAAACTGATCGCCACGGGGCGGCTGTTCTTCGACTTCAAGCCCGCGCCCGGCGAGGCCGGACCGACCGCGCTGTCGCGTGGCGCCGACCGGCCCGGCCGGATCGAATGGGAGCCGCTCGCTGACGAACGTCTGCGGCCTGTGCTCTGCACCGAGCCGCGCGCCAGCATGGTGCTGCCGACCGAGCCGGTCTGGTACGTGGACGGCGTTGCGAATGAGGCGGGCATTGTCCAGTCGTCGCTGCCGTTTCAGCAGTTGCCCGATTATCTGGCCATGCCGCCGATCTCGCTCGCCGAAGCGCCGCTGGTCGCCTCGGTGCTGCGCGAGATCGCGCCCGAATTGCCGCTGCCGCCCACGCAAGACGCGTCCGCGATTCGCGTGATCGACGTCGAGCCCGTGCCGGTGCTCTCGCTCAATAGTCACGCGCTGCCGTCGTCGGCGGGCAAGGCGGGGTTGCGGCAAACCGCGGCGGTCGAACTGGCCGGCGTGAGTTTCGATTACGACGGCGTGAGCATCAACGTGGACAGCAGCGTGACGCTCGTGCCGATGCCGGGCGGCGATGTCATTCATATCCGCCGCCGTTACGAGGCCGAGAAAAAACGTCTGCTCGAACTGCGCAAGACCGGTTTGCAGAAGGTGCCGACCAGCCGGGTCTACGCCTCGCGGTTGCTGCCCGACACCATGCTCGGCCTGCCCGATGCCGAGGCGTGGTCGGCGTTCGTCAACGACGCCGTGCCGGAACTCGTGAGCAAAGGCTGGCGTGTGACGATGGCGCCCGAGTTCCGCTACAACGTGATCGAGATCGATGCGATCGAAGGCACTGCGCATCAAGCCGGCGACGGCTGGTTCGATCTGGAGATGGGCATTCGCATCGGCGAGCGCAACGTGCGGCTCGAACCGTTGCTCGCCGACCTGTTCCGGCGCGACCGGCGCTGGCTGGGCGGCGCGCTCGAAGCCATCGCCGACGACGAGCCAATCGAGCTGAAGACCGAGGAGAACAAGCGTCTGCGTTTGCGCGCCGATCGTCTGAAGCCGGTGGTGCGCGTGCTCGTCGATCTGTTCGACACGCTCGGCGGCTCGCTCGCGGACGGTGCGCCGCTGCGCGTGGCATCCGTCGACGCCGGCCGCCTGGAAGCGCTGAACGGCACCGGCCGCTGGCAATTCCGCGGCGACGATTCGATCCGCCAGCTCGCGCAGCGTCTGCAAGCCGGGCCGGGCCTGCGTGAAGTCCAGGTGCCGCGTGGGCTGAAGGCCGAACTGCGGACCTATCAGCAGCAAGGCCTGAACTGGATGCAGTTTCTGCGCGAACAGAATCTCGCCGGCGTGCTCGCCGACGACATGGGTCTGGGCAAGACCGTGCAGACGCTCGCGCATATCCTCGCGGAAAAAGAAGCGGGGCGTCTGACACAGCCGGCGCTGATCGTGGTGCCGACCACGCTCGTGCACAACTGGCGCGAGGAAGCGCGCCGCTTCGCGCCCGAACTGAAAGTGCTGGTGTTGAACGGACCGCAGCGCAAGGAGCGCTTCGAGCAGATCGGCGAACACGAACTGATTCTGACCACGTACGCGCTGCTGTGGCGCGATCAGAAGGTGCTCGCCGAGCATGAGTATCACTTGCTGATTCTCGACGAAGCGCAGTACGTGAAGAACGCCACCACCAAAGCTGCGCAGGCGATACGCGGGCTGCGCGCGCGGCATCGGCTGTGTTTGACGGGCACGCCGCTGGAGAATCATCTCGGCGAGCTGTGGTCGCAGTTCGACTTTCTGTTGCCGGGTTTTCTCGGCAGCCAGAAAGACTTCACCAGGCGCTGGCGCAATCCGATCGAAAAGAACGGCGACGGCGTGCGCCGCTCGTTGCTCGCGCGCCGTATCCGGCCGTTCATGCTGCGCCGTCGCAAGGACGAGGTCGCCAAGGAGTTGCCGGCCAAGACCACGATCCTGTGCTCGGTGGATCTCGAAGGCGCGCAGCGCGATCTCTACGAAACCGTGCGCACGGCGATGCAGGAGAAAGTGCGCGCCGCTGTCAGCGCGCAGGGTCTCGCGCGCAGTCACATCATCGTGCTCGACGCTTTGCTGAAGCTGCGCCAGGTGTGCTGCGACCCCCGACTTGTCAGAACGCTGAAGGCAGCCGGCGACGCGGGCGACGTGCCTGAAAAAGCCGACAGGACGAGCAAGGTCGAGAAGGGCGCGCGCGCCATGCGGTCGGCCAAGCTCGACCTGCTTCTGTCGATGCTGCCCGAACTGATCGAGGAAGGCCGCCGCGTGCTGCTGTTCTCACAGTTCACCGGCATGTTGTCGCTGATTGCACAAGCGCTCGAAGAAGCCGCGATTCCCTATGTGATGCTCACCGGCGACACGACGGATCGCGTCACGCCGGTCGAGCGTTTTCAGAAGGGCGAGGTGCCGCTGTTTCTGATCAGCCTGAAGGCGGGCGGCGTCGGCCTGAACCTGACCGCCGCCGACACGGTGATCCACTACGACCCGTGGTGGAACCCGGCCGCCGAGAATCAGGCGACCGATCGCGCGCATCGGCTGGGCCAGGACAAGCCGGTGTTCGTCTACAAGCTGATCGCGGCGGGCAGCATCGAGGAAAAGATCGTCGAGTTGCAGGAGCAGAAGGCCGGGCTCGCCGACAGCATTCTTTCCGAAGACGCCGCCGGGGCCGCCAAGTTCTCGGACGACGACCTCGACGCGCTGTTCGCGCCGATGCCGGAAATCGAAGGCGGCCGGTAGGAACCGGCAAGCCGGAAAACCATCTCGAAACGTCCGGCGCGCATGCCGCGCCGCGCGACGTCGCGCCCGTTCGCGGGCGCTCAAATATCTCCACATTTGACGCTGCCATAAGCGCAAGCGTGACAAATCGTCAAGGAATGCCCTGTTCCCGGCGCCACCGTCAACGCTTTGTCCTGACACTCGTTGAACACGCGACCGTGAAGCGGTCAGTCAACGCAGTTCGTTAAGGAAATAACGTCCATGAAGAAGCACATTTTCGCCGTCACCGTCGCGGGTTTGTTCTCGATCGGCGCATTCGCCCAGGCATCCACGCCGGTCGGCGTCTCGTCGCAAGCCGGTGTGGCTACGCAGGAGGCCTCCGCGCCGGCTGCGAAGCATCACCACAAGAAAAAGCATCACAAGCACGCGCATCACCATCAGGCTGCTTCGGCGGCCGGCGGCGCGCAAAACGCGCCGTCGAATGACGACGCGGCGCCGGCTAAGCCGTAAGCATCGCCCGACGATGTGACGATGCGGGCCGGCGCGAGTCGCCGGCCCGCATCGATTGACCCGGATCTCCCCGATGAAAACCTGTACGTCCCGCTTTGCCAGATCGGGCTCTTCCATGCTGTTCGCGTTGTTGCTCGCCGCGTTGTTGACAAGTTGCGCGCTGCCCGTGTCGCCGGCGCGGTCGACCTATGTTGACGATGCAGCGCCGCTCGCGCCTGCGCCTTTGCCTGCGCCGGTGACCACTTCGCAAGTCCCGGCGGGCTTCTACCGCGTCAACCCCGGCGACACGCAGATCGGCGTCGCCAAGGCGTTCGGCCGCGAGCCTTCGGCGCTCGCGCAGTGGAATCATTTGTCGCCGGCGGATGGCCTGCGCGTCGATCAGGTGCTGCGCGTCGCGCCACCGCCTGTGGCCAGCGCACCGGGCATAACCGGCGCTCCATCGAATTCGCTCGCACAAGCGCGAGCCATCTTCGCGGATAGCTCGAGCGAGCCTGCGTCCGCAAAGGCGCGACTCGCGTGGCCGGTGAGCGGTCTCGTGAGCACGCCGTTCGTGGCGGGCAAGACGAAGGGGATCGTGATAGGCGGGCGCGTCGGCGAATCCGTGCGGGCGGCGTCCGGCGGCCGGGTTGTCTACGCGGGCGGGCGCATCGCGGCGTACGGCAAGCTGATCATCATCAAGCACGACACCGATCTGTTGACGGCGTACGGCAACAACCGCGCGTTGCTCGTCAAGGAAGGCACGGCCGTCAAGGCAGGCGACGTGATCGCCGAAATGGGCGCCGACGACAAAGGCCAGGCGTCGCTGCGCTTCGAAGTGCGCGCGGGTGGCAAACCCGTCGATCCGCTCAAGTACCTCCCGAAGCGCCAGTAACGCGGCGCGCTCGCGGCCTCGCCGCTCATCCGTAGTGACCTCGAACTCGAACGCGACGCGGCGCCCGCCATGGCCAGCGCGTCGCGCGACGTAATGCCTATGACTTTCTATCTACAGTGCTTCGCGCCAGGCCGGCGCGCGCCGGCAGTTCTGCTGCTCGGCGTGCTGCTCGCGCTCGCCGGGTGCGCGCAACCGGGCGCGGGGCGCGATTCGCTGAGCGGCCGCGCTGCCGTCGATCGCCTCGGTTACGACGCAACGTGGCACGCAGCTCAAACGGGCGACAGCGGCGACACCGACGCATCCGACACTGCGAGCGACGCGTCGACGCCCGATCAAGCGGCGAACGGAGATGCCGCATCGTCCACACACGCCTGCGCCTGCGGCAACAGCTTCCGGCAAACCGGCATGGCAACGTGGTACGGCAAGCAGTTTCAGGGACGCCGCACCGCGAGCGGCGAGCGCTACGACATGCACGCGCTTACGGCGGCGCATCGCACCTTTCCGCTGGGCGCATGCGTGCGGGTGACGGCGCTCGGCGGTGCGCGTTCGGTGATCGTTCGTATCAACGATCGCGGACCGTTCGTGCGTGGCCGGATCGTCGATCTATCGTATGCCGCCGCGCAGGCGCTCGGTATGGGCGCGGCGGGCAATGCGCAGGTCACGCTGGAACGCGTCGTGACAACACGCCGCTGCCAGGAAGCCGGCGCCTGAAGCCGAATCGCGATGACGAAAGGGTTACGGTTGAACATATGACCCGATCGATTAAAGACAACCGTAAGACTCCGACAATCGCGCAACTGTAACAAAACCGCTGGGTATGTAAATTCGCCGGCGCGAGCGCTTCAATTCATACTATTTTCAGCGCATAGGGCGCAAGCTCTCTCCTCCGCAAGAATTACGTCCGACGTAATAACTACCTCACGGCCAGTTACAAAGGCAGTTCTTTCATCTTGAGCGCAATTTTCTGACAGGCTAATTTAACTTCACTCGTGCGGCTTGACCCCGGCGAGCGTGTGATGTTTTGGGCGGCGTCGGCCTTCGGATTGAGGCGCGCCGCATTTTTTTGTCCGGACGGCGAGTCCTGCCGTTTAACAATTCTTAAACGATTTATTTTGAGACTGTTCCTATACTGACTCGCAAATTGTCAAATCGCCACGAGCGGAATTCAGGACGCGGCGTGAAACGACAACGGCGAACGGGGCCAATCACCGCGCGAGCGAGACCAGCCGACCCGAACCACGACCCAAGCGGTCGATACCAATAATGGCGTCGCATAGCCGGACCGGATAGCGGCTTAATCGCATCCGAAAAGAGCGGTCGTTTTTCGATTATGATGACCTTCCCCTCGATACCCGGCGCGATAAAGCGAATCGCGCGTCCTAATACCGAGATGGCGGCGGGCAGGCCTGAAAGGGCGCAAGGCAAGGGACCATAAGTCGAAAAATTGGCAGCCGAAGATGAAATTGGAAGCCGGATCGTCGGTGCTTACGCCGTCATCCCGGTCATCTGCCGGCTAACCGGCCACCAGTTACGAAGAATGTCGCGTTGCGGGGTGTTATGAGAATTGCTGTCCTGGATGACGATTCGGCTCAGGCCGACCTGGTTTGCCAGACACTGTCGGCGGCGGGCCATATTTGTCACGCATTCGGCGCGGGCCGTGAACTGGTGCGGCAACTGCGGCGCCAGACGTTCGATCTGCTGGTGCTCGACTGGAACGTGCCCGACTTGTCGGGCGAAGAGGTGCTGCGCTGGGTGCGCGAAAGCCTCTCCGAGCGCTTGCCGGTTCTGTTCATGACAAGCCGCGGCCGCGAAACCGACATCACGTCGATTCTCAACACGGGCGCGGACGACTATGTCGTCAAACCGGTGTCCGCCGCGGTCTTGCTGGCGCGCGTCGGTTCGCTGCTGCGCCGCGCGTACCACCTCAAGCCGCCCGCGGCGAAGGAAGTCTTCGGCGAATTCGAATTCGATCTGGGCGCCAAGCACGTGGTGGTGCGCGGCACGACGGTCGCCGTCACGCAGAAAGAGTTCGAACTCGCGCTGCTGCTGTTCCAGCATCTGAGCCGGCCGCTGTCGCGCGCGCATATTCTCGACGTGATCTGGAAGCAGGCGACCGACATTCCGTCGCGCACCATGGACACCCACGTGTCGATGCTGCGCAGCAAGCTCGGCCTGCGCCCGGAGCAGGGCTATCGGCTGACGCCGATTTACGGCTATGGCTACCGGCTGGAACGAATCGATTCCGCCACGCCGCCGGCAGCGCCCGGCGAACGCCCTGAAGAGGGGGAGGCGTGACGGTTGCCGTCGCTGGGGTGGCACGCGGCAGCCTGGTTTCGCCGGGCCGCCGCAGCGGCGCATGGCTCGCGGCGGCCGGCCTGCTCGCCATGACCTGTTTCGCGCCGGTGTCGGCGTCCGCGCAAGCATCGCACGCGCCGCGCGCGCCCAAGCCGCGTGCGAAAGCCGCCGCGCCGGCCTATGTCTCGTATCTGACCCACGCAGGCGACACGCTCTACGAGATCGCCGGCCGCTATCTGCGCGACCCGAGCGATTGGGCCGTGCTGAGCCGTCTGAATCATGTGCCCGCGCCGCGCCGCATGCCGGCCGGTATCGCGCTGCTTCTGCCCGCCGACAAGCTCAAACAGGAACAGGAATCCGCTCGCGTGATCGCGACCAGCGGGCCGGCCGAGCACGCGTTCGGCAAGAACCCCTACGTGCCGCTCGCTGAAGGCACGACGCTCGGCGAAGGCGACCGCGTGCGCACGGGAGACAACGGTTTTGTGACGCTGGAATTGCCGGACGGCTCGCACGTCACGGTGGGGCAGAACGGCTTGCTGGATATCGGCACGCTGAGGCGCACCACGCTGACCGGCGCCGGCGATCGCCTGCTCGAACTGCGCAACGGCGAAGTCGAAAGCCAGGTCACGCACGCGACCAAAAAGGACGACCGCTTCCAGATCCGCTCGCCGTCCGTTGTGGCCGGCGTGCGCGGCACGCGCTTCAAGGTCGCCTACGACGGCGGCGCGCAAACCACCGCAGTGCAAGTGCTGGACGGCGCGGTCGGCGTCGACCCGGCCGCGCTCGGCGCTCGCGCTTTTGCGCCGCCGCCCGGCATGCCGCTGCAGGCCTCCGCGCAACTCGTGAAGGCACGCTTCGGGAGTGTGACGCAGGCGGGCGGCGCGATCGGCGGCCCGGTCGAATTGCTGCCCGCGCCGGCGCTCACGCAGCCGGCCAAGGTGCAGGACGGCAAAACAGTCGCGTTCGACCTCGTGCCGGCCGACCGCGCGGTGGCCTACCGCGTGCAGATCGCGCGCGACGCGGACCAGCTCGACCTGATCCGCGACCGGCGCTTGAGCGAGCCGCACGCGGATTTCGGCGACCTGGCCGACGGCACCTATTTCGTACGCATTGCCGCGATCGACGCTCACGGCCTCGAAGGCTTGCCGCAGGTGTATGCGTTCGAACGCCGCCAGCTCGGATTGGCTGCGTCGGCGACGCAGCGGGCCGGCAGCCGGGACTACGAATTCCGCTGGTTCGTCAGCCGCGCCACGGTCCAGACACGCTTCCGTTTCGTGCTGGCAAGCACGGCCGATCTGCGCCATCCGCTCGTGGACCGCACCGATCTGTCGGGCGGACAACTGAGCGTGAGCGATCTGCCGCCGGGCGTCTATTACTGGACGATCGTCGCCGAGCAGTTCGAGAACGGCCGCTTCTATGAAAAGAGCAGTGCGGTGCGCTCGTTTACGCTTGCGCGCTGACGCTGGTAGATTCACTGGGCTGAGCCATGCACCAGCCCGCTTCCTGGTTTCGAACCAAGCAACCCTTTGCCGACCACTCCTACGCGCCTGAGCCTCGATCCGCGCGCCCGTCTCGGACGGCGCGCCGGCCGCCGCTTCCTGATCGAATGGGTGGGTATCGGCTGTCTCGGCATCGTGGTGATTCTGCTCAGTTCGCTCGGCCGCATGAGCGCGAGCGTCGATCATCTGGTCTATGACCGCTTTCTGAGCCTGCATGCGCCGCCTTTGCTGCGCGATATCGTGGTGGTCGAAATCGACAACGCAAGCATCGCGCAACTCGGCCGCTGGCCATGGCCGCGCAGTGTTCACGCGAAGCTGCTTGAACAGATCGCCGGCGCGAAACCCGCCGCGGTGATCTACGACGTGCTGTTCACCGAAGCCAATCCGCAAGACGCCGACCTCGCCCGCGCGATCGCGCTGAGTCCGACCTATCTGCCGATCTTGCTCACCGCGCCCGATGACAGCGGCCGACGCGTCGTGGTCGAGCCGGTGGCGCCGCTCGCGCATGCGGCGGCGGGGCTCGGCCATATCAATCTCGAAGTCGACAGCGACGGCATCGTGCGCAGCGTCGCGCGCTACGAGGGCGATGCCGATTCACGCTGGCCGCAACTGATGGTGCCGGTCGCCCGGGCGGTGGAGCACGGCTCGCTCCATCTGACAGGCTCGCGGCGCGGCCCCGTTTTGCTCGCAGCCGAAACCGACCTCGCAACCGACGGCGCCGGCGAAGGCCGTTTCCTGATCCCGTTCGGTCACAACGCGCAGAACTACACGAAGCTGAGTTTCGCGCGCGTGCTGGCCGGCAATGTGACGCCGGAGCAGTTGCGCGGCCGCATCGTGCTGATCGGCGTGACCGCGTCCGGCTTGTACGACCGCTTCGCGACGCCCGTCTCCGGTGAACTCGGTCCGCTGCCCGGCGTGTATATCCACGCCAACGTGCTCGACACGCTGCTCACCGGCCGCGAGATCGAGCCGGTCTATCCGTGGATGCTGTTCGCGGTGTCGCTCGCGCCGCTTGCCGCGCTGCTGGCCGGATTTCTCGTACTGTCGCCCCGCCGTTCGTTGTTGCTGACCGGCGCACTGTGTCTGCTCGCGGCGGCCGGTAGCGCCGCCCTGCTGTACGGCGCGCGGCTCTGGATGTCGCCGGTGCCGGCAATCGTCGGTCTGGTGGCCGTGTATCCGATCTGGAACTGGCGGCGCCTCGAAATGACCATGGCGTATTTGCGCGGAGAACTGCAGCGGCTCGCCGACGAACCCCATCTGCTGCCGGAAACGCCGCAGCGCCGGCGCGAGTTCGGCGGCGACGTGCTGGAGCAGCACATGGCGCTGATGGCGCAGGCCGCGCAGCGCGTGCAGGACATGAAGCGTTTCGTATGGGACAGCCTCGACAGCATGCCCGAGCCGATCCTCGTGAGCGACGTGCGCGGCGTCGTGCTGATCGCCAACCATGCCGCCAAGGCGCATTTCGCGCGGCTCGGCGCGCCGCTGCCCGAAGGCCGGCCGATGCAGGACGTGCTGGGCGGCTTGACCCTCGTAAAGACGATCGACACCGATGCGGCCTCCGATGCCGAAAACAATCTGCTCGCCCGCACGCACTGGCCGGCGCCGCTCGATCCCACGCGCCACGAATTCGCCGCGCTGATGGCGCACGGCGTCGAGGTGCGCGACGCCCACGAGCGCGATCATTTGCTGCGCTATGCGAACTGCACCAACGAGCAGGGCGAGACGACCGGCTGGATTGCGGGCCTCGTCGACGTGTCGGCCTTGCATGCAGCCGAGCGTCAGCGGGAAGACGCGCTGCGGCTGCTCTCTCACGACATGCGTTCGCCGCAGGCGTCGATTCTCGCGCTGGTGGAGATCGAACGTGCCCGCCGCGAGCCGGTACTCGCGCGCGGCGTGCTCGAGCGCATCGAACGCTACGCGCAGCGCGCGCTGACGCTGGCCGACGACTTCGTGCAACTGGCGCGCGCCGAATCGCAAACTTATGTGCTCGAACCGGTGAGTCTCGCCGAGTTGCTGATCGACGCGAGCGACGAAGTCTGGCCGCAGGCCCACGCCAGGCGCATCACGCTGCACACGGAGACGGGCGCTCCCGACGACGGCCATTGGATCTGCGCCGACCGTTCGCTGATGACGCGCGCGCTCGTCAATATTCTGAACAACGCGGTCAAGTACAGCCCGCCGGATACGCGGATTGTGTGCAGCATTGCGAGCCTGACGCCGAAGGGCGTGCCGGCGACTGTCAGGCGCGTGTCGTGCACGATTCGCGATCAGGGCTACGGCATTCCGAAAGAGCAGCAGGCCGGGTTGTTCGAGCGCTTCCGGCGGTTTCACGAAACCGAGCGGCCGGAAGTGGGCGGCGCCGGGCTCGGCATGGCCTTCGTGAAGACGGTCGTCACGCGCCACGGCGGCGATGTCGAGGTGGCAAGCGAGCCCGGCCAGGGCACGGCATTCACGATCTGCCTGCCGGTGCTCGAAGACGCACAATCGAGTGCCTCGTTCACGCCGCGCCCATGACATATGAACACACACCTTATCGAAGCGAGAAGATGGTGAAAGCACTCCTGATCTGTGCCGCGCTGGCCGCGACGAGTCTCACCGGTTGCACGGGTCTGAGCGCCGACGTGCATACCGCCGGTGCCGGGAACGCGGCCGCCGCGCTGCAAGGCGAGCGGACTTACACGATTGCGCGCATGCCGTCGCAAGAAGTCAGCGCGGATCATCCGCAATTCGAGCGCCTGTTGGTGGACGAGTTGGCGAAGCAGGGCTTTGTCGAAACGAAGGGCGAGCCCGCGCGTTATCTACTCTCGGTTGCCTACGACACGCGGCCGGCGACCATCGGCGTCAATGAAAACGGCTGTACGTCAGGCGACTGCCGGCGCGGCCCCGCTGCGCCGTTCTCTCTGTTCGGCGGTCCCGCGTACCAGCATGCGCTGACGCTGCGGTTTTTCGAGCGCGCGAGCGGACAGGAGGTCTATAAAGTCAGCGCGGTGAGCAGCGACCGCGACGCCGATCCGCTGCATGCCATGCCGACGCTCGTCAAAAGTGCGCTCGCCAAGTTTCCCTTCGATGCGCCACCCAATTGGCGCGTGAAATTGCGCGCCGACGAAGCCGGCGGCGTGCCGGCCGTGATGTCGGTGAAGCCGCTTCAGCCGTAAGGGTTATAACACGCGGCGAGCTCATTCCGGCGCATCGCTGTCTTCCGGCCAGCGGTTTTCGAACACGCAATCGGCGAGCGGCACGCGGCTCGCCCAGCGTTCAGTTTCCAGCATCGGCTCGCTATAAAACCGGTCGACGTGACCCAGGCATAGAATCGCCACGGGACGCGCGCCCTCGGGCATGCGCAGCAGTTGGCGAACCGCGTCGACGTCGAACAGCGACACCCAGCCCATGCCGAGACCCTCGGCGCGCGCGGCCAGCCACATGTTCTGGATCGCGCAGGCCACCGACGCAAGGTCCATCTCCGGAAGCGTGCGCCGGCCAAAGATGTGGCGCTCACGGCCGTCCATCAGCGCCATCACCAGCAGTTCCCCGCAGTCCAGCATGCCTTCCACTTTCAGCTTCATGAACTCTTCGCGGCGTTGGCCGAGCGCATCGGCGGTGGCGAGCCGTTCGCTTTCCACCGCATCGTGCAAAGCCGTGCGCAGCGCGGGATCGGTGATCCGCGCGATCCGCCACGGCTGCATGAAGCCGACGCTCGGCGCGTGATGCGCGGCGTCGAGCAGGCGCTGCAGCACGGCCGGATCGACCGGATCGCGCACGAAATGGCGCATGTCGCGGCGTTCGTAGATTGCGCGGTAGACGGCGTCGCGCTCGGAATCGTTAAAAGGCTTCGCCATGGAACAGGGCGGCCGTGAAGGCCGGGTTGGAGGGCCAGTAAGCGTGCATGTAAGTCGCCACGATCGAGCCGGCGCGATAAAGGGCCTCGCCGGGCGCGTCGCCCTGCGGCCTGGTGGCCGAGCGCAGCGGCGTGAGCGGCGTGTTCAGCTTCGAGTAGTGAAACGTGTGGCCGGTCATGGGCCCATGCAGGCTGTCGATCTGCTGCATGCCGAGCGCGGTGAAGCGGGTTTGCATGGTCGCGTGGCCGGGTAGCAGGCCGAGCATCGGTGTGGTTACGCCGTGCGTGTCGGTGAGTTGGTCGAGCAGATACAGCATGCCGCCGCATTCGGCGACGAGCGGTTTGCCGGCCGCCGCGTGCGCGTGGATGCTCACCGCGCTGCGCGTGTTGCTGGCCAGCCTGGCGGCGTGCAGTTCAGGGTAGCCACCTGGAAGATACAGAGCGTCGGTGTGTTCCGGCAGCGCTTCGTCGGACAGCGGCGAGAAGAAAGCGACTTGCGCGCCGAGCGTTTCCAGCAGCGCGACGTTCGCCGGATAGATGAACGAGAACGCGGCATCGCGCGCAATGGCGATCGTCTTGCCGTCAAGCAGGCGCGGCAGAATCTCGGGTGTCGGCGTGCCGAACTCGACAGGCGGCGGCAATTCGGCAAGCGCGGTGCGGCCTAAAGTGTCAGCGGCGTGATCCAGCCGCGCGTCGAGGTCGTCGATTTCGTCCGCCTGATGCAAGCCGAGGTGACGATCGGGCAGTGCAATTTCATCGCTGGCGGCAATGTGGCCGCACCAGCGCAGATCCGGCGGCAACGCTTCTTCGAGCATCTGCGCATGCCGCGCGGAGCCGACGCGATTGGCGAGCACGCCGTAAAACGGCACCTGTGGCCGGAATTGCGCGAGACCGAAGGCGACCGCGCCGAAGGTCTGCGCCATCGCCTTCGCCGAAATCACCGCGAGCACCGGCACGCCGAACGTGGTGGCGAGATCGGCGCTGCTCGGCGTGCCGTCGAACAGACCCATCACGCCTTCGATCAGGATCAGGTCGGCTTCGGCGGTGGCCTGCGCGAGCAACGTGCGGCAGGCGGCTTCGCCGACCATCCACAGATCGAGCGAGAGGACCGGCGCGCCGCTCGCGCGCGCCAGAATCATCGGGTCGAGAAAGTCCGGTCCGGTCTTGAAGACGCGCACGCGTCGCCCCAGCCGCCGATGGTAGCGCGCGAGACCCGCCGTGATCGTGGTCTTGCCTTGACCCGAAGCAGGCGCGCTGATGAACAGGGCGGGGCACGCGGCCATCGCTTAGAACTCCACGCCGCGCTGCGCTTTCACGCCTTGCTCACGATACGGATGCTTGACGATGCGCATTTCGGTGACGAGGTCTGCGGCTTCGATCAGCGCGTCCGGCGCGTGACGGCCCGTGACCACCACATGCAGCATCGGCGCGCGCGCGTTGAGCACTGACAGGACTTCGTCGAGCGGCAGGTATTCGTACTTGAGCACCGTGTTCAGCTCGTCGAGGATCACCATCTGGTACTCGCCGCTTTCGATCATGCGGCGCGCTTCGTCCCAGCCTTTGCGCGCGGTCGCGATATCGGCGTCGCGGTTCTGCGTGTTCCAGGTGTAGCCGTCGCCCATCGTGACGAAATCGCAGTTGGCGATCGCGCCGAGAAAGTCGCGCTCCGAGGTGTGCAGCGCGCCCTTGATGAACTGCACGACGCCAAGACGCATGCCGTGGCCCAGCACGCGCACGGCCATGCCGAATGCGGCAGTAGTTTTGCCTTTGCCCGTGCCGGTGTTGACGATCAGCAGACCTTTTTCGACGGTGGCGTGGGCCTGTTTTTTCTCGTGGCCTTCGCGGCGGCGCTCGGTCATGCGTTGATGCGATTCGGGGTCGGTCTTCATGGCAGGTCCTGTTGTTGTGTGTCGTTGTCTGGGTGTTCGGCGTGAGCGGCGTGAGCGGTGGTTGAGGCGATCGCCACGGTGACGCCGGCATAAACGGTTTTGCGCACGAGGAGCGTGGCGCGAGGCGCATTGCCTATGACGGATTCACCGAGCCCGGCTGCGACGTCGGCCGCCGCGCCAAGCAGCGCGCACGGCTCGCAGACGCCGTCCACGCCGAGATGCTCGCGCACTGCCGCCGAAGGCACCGCGACAGGCATCGCCGCGATCTGTTCAAGACTGAAGAACGTCAGCGGCAGCGCATGGCGAGCGCAGAATTCGAGGAGGCCCGCTTCGCGGGCTTTGGTATCGAGCGTGGCTACGGTGCGGATTTCGTCGAACGAATGCGCGTTGAGCGCGGCGCGCACCGCGGCTTCGATCTCCTCGGCCGAGCTGTGCAAACGGCAACCGATGCCGACGCTGAGCGTTTTCATCGCGAATCCGTTCCGTCCGCGAGCGGCGTTGCAGCGCGTTCCGCATGAGCCGCCTCACGCGCCAACGCGAGCGACGCCACCCCGCCGATCACCACGATCGCCGGCGACCCAAGTCCAGTACGCGCAACGGTCTCGGCAAATTCACCAAGCCGCGCCAGCGCATGGCGTTGCTCGGGACGCGTGGCCGATTCGATCGCCGCGCACGGCGTGTCGGCGCTCATGCCGGCCGCGAGCAACGCGTCGACGATATCGTTGAGCCGCCGCATGCCCATGTAGATCACGAGCGTCATGCGCGTGGCCACGAGCGCGGCCCAGTCGGGCTCGCCGCTGCCCGCGCCGTGCCCGGTGACGAACACGACGCCCTGCGCGTGATCGCGATGCGTGACTGGAATCCCGATCGCCGCGGGCGCCGCGATTCCCGCCGTGATGCCGTTGATGACTTCCACCTCGATACCCGCCGCGTGCAGCGCCTGCTGTTCTTCGCCGCCCCGGCCGAACACGAACGGGTCGCCGCCTTTCAAACGCGCGACGCTGCGCCCGGCCCGCACATGTTCGAGCATCTGCGCGACGATGCCTTCCTGCGGTGTGGACGGATGACCGCCGCGTTTACCCACGTAGACGACCAGCGCGTCAGCGCGCGCGAATTGCAGCACCTCGGGGTTCACCAGATCGTCGACCAGCACCACGTCGGCTTGCGCCAATGCACGGGTGGCCTTGATGGTCATGAGTTCGACGTCGCCGGGGCCGGCGCCGATCAGCCAGGCGCGGGTCATCGCGGCGTGCACGGCGGGCGCCATGTCGTGACAAGCGGGAAAGGGTAAAGCGCGAAGGGTCGCCAGACGGCGGACGTTGGGGTCATGCGGTGCTACGGATTCAGGCATGGCGCAATGCGCGGTTCGTAGCGAGTTTCACACGAAACTCGCCTACGCGGACACGCTGCGTCGTGCTTTTAGCGCCTTCGCATCCGTCCCTCGCGGATTCCGGCGTCCGGCGGCGCATGTTGCCCTGAGGTTCGCCGCCTCCGCGTCTGGCCGGTATCCGGGCTGGCGGCCTCACGCGCTTTGCCTTCCCGTCCGCATTCGCTGGAAATTGCCGGACAGTGGCTTAAAAAACGCATGCGCGGCGCGAGTCGATTCAACATCGCGCCGCAGGTCGCTTACCGTTGCGGGGACAGCATAGGTTAAGCGCATGGCGCGCTGCCTGTTTCCCGTTTAACTGCACACGCGAATGCATGTGCGGGCACCAAACGCGCGCATACGATAGCACATGGCGCCCCGCCCGATAAGCACTTGCGGCCTGGGGTTTCCTTGACGGCACCGGGCCGCGGGCCTACACTCGCACGCACTTTGGTGCTCGTGTGCGCGCTCGTGCGCATGCAGTTAAACGGGAAACAGGGTGCCCACCTGCCATGGATCGGGCCAACCTGTGCTGCCCCCGCAACGGTAAGCGAAATGTGGTGCTAACTGCAGTGTTAAACGCAGTCGGTTAGCGCCGCGGAGCCGGCTTCGATGTCCACGCGCAAGGCCGCGTCGGCATATCACCACTGGGCGAGAAATCACTCGTCCGGGAAGGGGAAGCGGCGCTTTCGCCAGCCCGGATACCGGCCAGATAACGAAGGACGAACGCCGCGGGGATGCGGCGCTGCGTTCATGACTCATTCCCGCTTTCTGTTTTCTGTTGTCGCGGCAACGCCGGCTTTCGTCCCCGTGTTTTGTTATGGTCGTGGCTGGCCGGGCGTGTGCTCCGTTTGCCTCGGCATGCGCTGAAAACACGCCGGCGTGCACGTGCAACTCCTACGGATGGACCTCACGATGCAAACTCAAATGCGCAAGATCCCCGTCACCATCGTCACGGGCTTTCTCGGCAGCGGCAAGACCACGCTGCTGCGGCATATTCTTCAGCATGCGGGCGGCAAGCGCATCGCGGTGATCGTCAACGAATTCGGCGAACTCGGTATCGACGGGGAAATCCTCAAGGGTTGCGGCATCGGTTGCGATGAAAACGGCGTCGAGACCGAAGGCCAACTGTATGAACTGGCGAACGGCTGCTTGTGCTGCACCGTGCAGGAAGAGTTTTTCCCGGTGATGGAAAAGCTCGTGGAGCGCCGCGATCAGATCGATCACGTGCTGATCGAGACGTCGGGTCTCGCGTTGCCGAAGCCCTTGGTGCAGGCGTTCAACTGGCCGCAAATCAAGAACAGCTTCACGGTGGATGCCGTGGTCACCGTGGTTGACGGCCCGGCTGCGGCAAGCGGTCAGTTTGCGGATAATCCGGTCGCCGTGGATGCGCAGCGGAAGGCCGATCCGAATCTCGATCACGAGTCGCCGCTGCACGAACTGTTCGAAGACCAGTTGTCCGCGGCCGATCTGGTGATTCTGAACAAAACGGACTTGCTCGACGACGCGCAGCAAAGCGCGGTAGAAGTTTCGATCCGCGAGGAAATTCCGCCGCAAGTGAAGATCGTTCGCGCGCACATGGGCCAGCTCGATCTGCATACGTTGCTGGGCCTCGAAGCGGCGTCGGAAGACACGATCCACTTGCGCCACGATCACCACGGCTCCGCCGACGACGCCGACCACCATCACGACGAGTTCGACTCCGTGGTCGTGCAGGCGAATGCGTGGTCGCGCGAGGCGGTGATCGCCGCGTTGCAACAGCTGGTCGAAACCAACACCATCTATCGCGTCAAAGGCTTCGCGGCGCTGCCGGGCGCGGCGATGCGTCTGGTGATTCAAGGCGTTGGGCGGCGCTTCGACAGCTATTTCGATCGACGCTGGCAGGCCGGCGAAAGCGGCCCGAGCCGCTTCGTGCTGATCGGTGAAGACCTCGATCAGCCGGCGTTGCAACGTGCGTTCGACGCGGCGCTGGGCGTGCCGTCGAGCATCGAATCGCAACAGGCGTAAGCGCATATGCATCTGCTGCGCACCACGCCGGGCGGTTTTGTCGACGACACGCAAGGCGTGATCCGGATCGATCAGCAGCCCGCGGATATCGTGGTGCTCAGCTCCGCCGATACCACGCTGTCGCTGCTGGCGAGCGTTTTTCCGCGGCTGGGCGAAGGCTTCCCGAGCGTGCGGCTCGCGAACGTCACGTATTTGCGGCAACCGGCGTCGGTGGATTTTTATCTCGAAGACGTCTTGCAGCATGCGCGCGTGGTGGTGGTCGATCATCTGGGCGGCGAAGCGTATTGGCCCTACGGCATCGAGCAGGTGGTGGCGCTCGCCGAGCGCAAGCAGCAGACGCTCGCGATGTTCTCCGGCGATCTGCAGGAGGATCCGAACCTGCTCGCGCGCAGCACGGCAAGCGCGGATCTGTGCCATCAACTGTGGCGCTATCTGCGTGAAGGCGGCCCGCAAAATGCCGAGGCGTTCCTGCGCTGTATCGCCCACCGCGCGTTCGGCTGGGGACGCGAGCCTGCGCCGCCGCGAGCGTTGCCCGCCGCCACGCTCTACCATGCCGAGCGCGATACGCCGACCATGGCCGACTGGCAGGCGCGCTGGAAACAGGGGGCGCCGGTCGCGGCGATCCTGTTCTACAAGGCGCATCTGCAGGCCGCCAACACGGCGGTGTTCGACGCGCTGATCGACGCACTCGAATCGCAAGGTCTGAATCCGCTGCCGATCGCGATTACCTCGCTGAAAGATGCGATGAGCCGCGACGTCGTGCAATCGCTGTGCGCGCAGCACGAGGTGGCGCTGGTGCTGAATATGACCGCGTTCGCCGCGTCCGCGATCGACGACCCCGAGCCGCTCGCGCTCGCCGGCGACGCGCCGGTGCTCCAGGTGATCCTGAGCGGCGGCAATCGCGACGATTGGGTCAAGGACAATCAGGGTCTCAATTCGCGCGATATCGCCATGCATATCGCGCTGCCGGAAGTGGACGGCCGCATCATCACGCGCGCGATCAGTTTCAAGGGACTCGCGTACCGCTGTGCGCATACTCAGGTCGACGTGGTGCGTTATCAGCCGGACCTTGAGCGCGTGGGTTTTCTCGCCGAACTGAGCCGCCGCTGGTGCCGTTTGCGTTCACTCGATAACGCGGACAAGAAACTCGCGCTGATCCTCGCCAACTATCCGATGAGCGAAGGGCGTATCGGCAATGGCGTGGGACTCGATACGCCGGCCTCGGTAGTCGCCATTCTGTCGATGCTGGGCGACGAAGGTTATCGTCTCGCCGATTTACCCTCGGGCGGCGACGCGCTGCTGAAAAAACTCACCGAAGGCGTGACCAACGATCCGGTCGTGCGCGATCTGCGTCCCGCGCTGCAAAGCCTCGCACTCGACGACTATCTCGCGCACTTCAACGCCTTGCCCGCCGAAACCCGCCAGGCGTTGAACGCGCGTTGGGGCACGCCAGACCAGGACCCGACGCTGCGACGCGGCCGCTTCATGATCGCGGGCTGGCGTTGCGGACAGGTGTTCGTCGGCATTCAACCGTCGCGTTCGCGCGAGCAGGGCGACTACGCGAGCTATCACGACGCCGAACTCGTGCCGCCGCATGCGTATCTGGCGTTCTATTTCTGGTTGCGTCACCACTTTGGTATCGATGCAATCGTGCATGTCGGCAAGCACGGCAATCTCGAATGGCTGCCCGGCAAAAGCGTCGCGTTGAGCGACACCTGCTGGCCCGATCTGATTCTCGGGCCGATGCCGCATCTGTATCCGTTCATCGTCAACGATCCGGGCGAGGGCAGCCAGGCGAAACGCCGCGCACAGGCTGTCATCATCGATCATTTGATGCCGCCGCTCACGCGCGCCGAAAGCTACGGGCCTTTGCAGGACCTGGAGCGCCAGGTCGACGAATATTATGAAGCGCTGATGGTCGATCCGCGCCGCTCGAAGCTGTTGCGGCGCACGATTCTGGCGACCATCGTCGACCATAAGCTGCATGAGGAACTGAGTCTCGCCGCACCGAACGGACAGGACGACGAAGACGCGCTGCTCACGCGCGTCGATGCGTGGCTGTGCGAGTTGAAGGAAGCGCAGATTCGCGATGGTTTGCATACGTTCGGGCAATCGCCCGATGGCGTGCAGCGACGCGATACGTTGCTGGCATTGGGGCGTTTTCCTGTCGGCGACGGGCAAGGCGGCAAGGCCGGCTTGATCGACGCACTGGCGCGTGATCTGCAGATGGATCATCTGTTCGATCCGTTGTCGGTGGATTGGGCGGCGGTGTGGGACGGTCCGCGTCCCGATGTACTTCAGCGTGTGAGCGATGCGCCGTGGCGGCACTGCGGCGATACGCGTGAGCGGCTGGAGTTGCTGGCGGCTGAGTTGCTGCGAGACGTGTGCGGAGATCGAACGCAAGCATCGGTAACCACGATGGCCGCCGGATTGCCGCAAGCGGGGCAAGTGATCGAGCGTCTGCGTAACGACGTGCTGCCGCGGCTCGACGCCTGCGGTCCGCAGGAAATGCTTCAGCTAAAGCGCGGCCTCGAAGGCCGTTTCGTGCCGCCCGGGCCGAGCGGTTCGCCGTCGCGTGGCCGGCCCGACGTGCTGCCCACCGGCCGCAACTTCTATTCCGTCGACACGCGCGCGGTTCCCACGCAGGCTGCCTGGTCGCTCGGCTTGAAATCCGCCCAGCAACTGATCGAACGGCATTTGCAGGAGAAGGGCGACTATCCGCGCGCCATCGGTCTTTCCGTTTGGGGCACCGCGACCATGCGCACGGGTGGCGACGATATCGCCCAGGCGCTCGCGTTGCTCGGCGTGCGGCCGAAGTGGGCGCCGGGCAGCCATCGCGTGACCGATTTTGAAATCATGCCGATCGAGGCATTCGACCGGCCGCGAATCGACGTCACGTTGCGGGTGTCCGGTTTCTTCCGCGATGCCTTCGCCAACGTCATGCATTTATTCGACGCCGCCGTGCAAGCCGTCGCCGAACTCGACGAACCCGAGGACCTGAATCCGATTCGCGCGCGCGTGCTGCGCGAACGCGATGCGCTGATCGCGCACGGCATGGACGCCGCCGAAGCGCGCAAGCGCGCCGGCTGGCGCGTGTTCAGCGCGCGGCCCGGCGCCTACGGCGCGGGCCTGCAGGACATGATCGACTCGCGGCAATGGCAAACCGACGCTGATCTCGCGAACGCGTATCAGGCGTGGGGCGGTTATGCGTACACGCAAAAGAGCGCGGGCGAAGAAGCGCGTCACGCGTTCGGCGCACGTCTCGCCGCAATGGACGTGGTGCTGCAGAACCAGGACAACCGCGAGCACGACCTGCTCGATTCGAACGATTACTACCAGTTCCAGGGCGGCATGGTCGCCGCGGTGCGGCATCTGGCCGGCGATCAGCCGAGCGTGTATCACGCCGACCACAGCAATCCGGCGGCGCCGCGCGTGCGCACGCTGCATGAGGAGATTGCGCGCGTGATCCGCTCGCGCGTGGTCAACCCGAAATGGCTGGATGGCGTGAAGCGTCATGGGTACAAGGGTGCGGCCGAAATCGCCGCGACCGTCGACTATCTGTATGGCTACGATGCGACCGCGCGCGTGATCGCGGATCATCAATATGCGCTCGTGACCGATGCTTATCTGAACGACACAGATACCCGCGAATTTTTGCAACGGCATAACCCGCACGCGTTGCAGTCGGTCTGCGAGCGCCTGCTCGAAGCCATGCAGCGCGGTTTGTGGCAGGCGCCCGGCGACTATCGCGCGCAAGTCGAACAGCATCTGCTTGCGAGCGAGCAGCAGATCGAAGGAATGCAAACATGAATCCAGCGATGAGCGCGGCGGCCGCGCGGCCCGTTTTTCCCTTTGCCGCGCTGATCGGCCAGACGCCGTTGCAGCAGGCGCTGCTGTTAGCCGCCATCGATCCGGGGTTGGGCGGCGTGCTGGTGACCGGGCCGCGTGGCACGGCGAAGTCGACCGCGGCGCGCGCGCTGGCTGAGTTGCTGCCGGAAGGGCAACTGGTGAATCTGCCGCTTGGCGCCAGCGAAGATCGTCTGATCGGCACGCTCGATATCGAAACCGTGTTGCGCGACGGTTCGGTGCGCTTCTCGCCCGGCCTTCTTGCGAAAGCGCATCGCGGCGTGCTGTATGTGGATGAAGTCAATCTGCTGCCCGACGCGCTTGTCGACGCATTGCTCGACGCGGCCGCGAGCGGCGTGAATACCGTCGAACGCGATGGCGTATCGCATAGCCACGACGCTAGCTTCGTGCTGATCGGCACGATGAATCCCGAAGAAGGCGAACTGCGGCCGCAATTGATCGACCGTTTCGGCTTGATGGTCGAGTTGCAGAACTGTTTCGAGCCGCTCGTGCGTCAGGCGATCGTGAAAGCGCGGCTGGCGTTCGACCTCGATCCGCAGGGTTTTCGTGCGGGCTATGCGCAGCAGCAGGCGGCTTATGTCGAGCGGATTCGAATGGCGCGCGAAGCGCTGCCGCAGCTCGCATTCGACGACGCCGTGCATGCGCATGTGAGCGCGCTGTGTATCGACGCCGCCGTGGACGGTTTGCGCGCCGATCTCGTGATGCTGCGCGCGGCGCGTGCGTTGGCGGCGCTCGAACAAGCGGCCGCGGTGACGGCGGAGCATGTCGATCGGGTGGCCGAGGCGGTGTTGGCTCATCGGCGGCATGTTCGCGAGTCGCCGGCGGCGGGTGAGGCGCGTGAGAGTGACGGCGAATGGGAGGCGCCTGCCGGGAGCCGCTCTTCATCCGCGCAAGGCAATGCGCAGCCGGCCGCCGCGACCGGCGATAGTGACTGGGGCTACCTCGCGCCCGAGCCGGCCGCGACCACGCACGTCAAGGGCGTCATTCCGCTTAACGTAAAAAAACGCTGAGCCATCGGAAGGGCGCCGCCGCTGACTTGCGCAGCGGTTTTCGATGGCTGCAAGGCGCGGGCGGCGGTCCGCGCGGGCGCTTGCGCGGGCAACCGGGCAAGCGCATCGACTGGCCGGCCACGCTCGGCGCGAAGCGCCAGGATGCGCTGCGCGCCGGGCATCTGCATTTCGTGCGCGAGGCGCCGCGCGGCGGCGTGCTGCACTGCTTCGTACTCGATTGCTCGGGTTCCATGCTGGCCGGGCAGCGCCTCGCGCTCGCCAAGGGATTGCTGATCGCCTTGTTCGACCATGCAAGCGCGGCGCGAGCCGAGGCGGCGTTGGTCTGTTTCGGCGGCGCCGGTGCGGATGTGCGTTTCGGCCCCGCTGTGCCGCGCTGGTGGAACGAGCGGTGGCTGAGTCCAGTGGGCGGCGGAGGCGGCACGCCGCTGACGGCAGGCGTTCAGCGTGCATCCCGGCTGCTGGATCGCAGCGCGCGCCGCAAGCCCGGGCAGCAACGCTGGTTGTGGATTCTGACCGACGGCCGCACGCGTGACATGCCGGCGCGGCCGCCGGATGCGGACGAGGTGGTGTTCGTCGATTTCGAGCGCGAAGCGATCCGGCTGGGCCGCTGCGAAATGCTCGCCGATGCCTGGGGCGCGCGGCGTTTGACACCGGAAGAACTGATGCTGATGAGCTGAGCGGCGCGGGCCGTGTTGCTCGCGGGCGAGCGCTTATTTCAGGCCGTTCGACCAATACACCACATCGTCCTGACGGTCGAATACGAAGACTTTCATTGCCATCTGCTGGGCTGCATCGAGTTGATCGAGTTCGAGCCCATGCGTTGAAGGCTCGCCGGGGCCGCGGCCTTTCTGCACGTTGCGGATCAGCGCCGTGGTTTCGATCTCCATGTCGAGATCCTTCGACTTCAGGCGGAACGCCACGCACAACCGGTCGCCGACGGCGCCGAGAGTCCACGAGGCGTCCAGCGACATGCCGAGCGCGCTGATGCCTTTCGCGAGTCCAAGGCCCTCATACGATTCCCCGCTTTGACCGATGCCGAAACGTACCGCCAGGTGCGCGCGGACGCGGATCGATTTGCGTTCGCGCAGGCGGCGGATCACGCCGGGCTTCGACAGCACGACGTAGTCGAACGGCGTGCGGCAGATCGCTTCAATCGTGCAGACGAAACGGAACACCGCATGGCTGGCGATCGCGACGATCTCGATGTTTTCGCCGATGCTGAGCGGGAAGATGCGGCCTGCGTGCATCGGCGGAGTGACGAAGAGCGAATGATTCGGCGCGAAACCGATGATGCGGCACGGGTGCATGGGCGCGCCGCTGCCGAGCTGCGAGCGCACACCGACCAAAGCGCCGATTTCCAGATGCATGTCCTTGAGCGTCAGTTCGCCGTTGGGATCCGCTTGCGGCTCTGCCGGCAGTGGCGGTTGTGCGGTCGCGTCCAGTAAGTCGCCGCGCTGCGGACGGAAGTGCCCGAACAGGAATTTGCGCTCGTCCGTGGTCGCCAGGATGGTGCCGCTGGCGAACAGCAGCGTGCCGTCGGCGTCGACGATCGGCCAGTCCAGGGGCGCGCCTACTGGCACCTGCTCCGGATTCAGCGCTGTCGTCTGCGCTGCGGATGAGGCTTCCTCGACGTGTTCCTCGACTGGATTGTCCATGGTCGGCGGCTATTTAAGTGACGGGGTATCCTGATTGACGGCTGGCGACTGCGAAACTTTAGTTTTTTGCGGTGGTGCCGGCTTTCCAGTTGTTTCGACGCTGCTGTCGGGTGTGCGCCTTGTGTCTATATAGTGAGGAGGCTCGGTTGGCTGTTTTGACAGCGGGGAGGCGCGGCCGCTGATCGACTGGCTGGCCGTCGCAAGTACGATTGCCTCATGAGCAGTCAATTAAATCGGATGGCTAACTAATTGGGCGGCGTTGTTGGAGCGGTCTGTTTCCGTGCCTCTTAACTTTCCGAAAAATATTGCGCGAAGGGGTTGACGACCTGTCGCTCGCTCTCCATAATCTCGTTTCTCTGCTGCTGATGCAGCGACGCAGAACGAAGCGGTACCGGGTGGTTGTGATGTTGACGACTGGCGGTGCGGGTTCGGTGGTGAATGCGTAATCGATCTTTAAAAATTAACAGCCGATAAGTGTGGGCGCTTGATGCGCGACGCGCCGGCGGGCCCTTCGGGATCTGCCGGATGAAGCGAAAGTATC
>NZ_PVZB01000001.1 GCF_003002025.1 Paraburkholderia sp. BL25I1N1 | reverse complement strand
ATCTCTGCACCAACCTCCTGGTCCGGGACATTCGCTATACGCGCGATTTGCAACACGGGCTGAGCTGGGACATTTATGCAGGCGAAACCGATCAGGCTGCATGTCAGCAGCCTTAAAACTTTCCCCGGGAGCATTGCAGCTCGGCGAAGCGCCGGACACCTGGTCGTAAGCATGTCAGATTCCCGGAAAATGCTTAAAGTCTAGCGTTAATGCCGCTCGCTGTCGGCGGACGTCGGGCGAAAGATGGCCTCGTACGCGGAAGCTTCCGGCGCGGCGGACGAATGCGTACAGGCGGCGAATTCCGGCCGTTGCCTTACCCAATGCGTCCGACGTTCGAACGACCGCTTTGCGCACCTGGTGTGCCCGTGATGGAGAATGAGGCCAGCGAAACGTAAATTAAAGAGATCGTATATCGGCGATTGCGTCAGACGATATCTCGTGCTGCGTTGAGCAGAATTTGGTACCTTATGGGCGCGCTCTTAAGCCAAAGCTTCGTAGCATCTCGACACGTCGCTACTCAAGTTCGCCCGCACGCCTATGATTTGGGGCACGGTGGTCCGGTCAAAAGAAGCTATCCCGCTGCGTCGAAATTGAGAAGATCGTCATTGCCATGTTGGCGGCACCGTAGCTGAAGAAACGCGCTTTTTGCAGATCCTGATAACCAGAGAAAAGGGAATGCCGTGACCAAGTGCGATCGCAATCACGAGGTTCTTTTCAGCGTAGGCCGACGGCAATTTCTCGGCTACACCGGCGCCGGGATGCTCGCGGCGGTCCTGCCCGGCTGCGGCAACGGCGACATCCAGTCGACGCCCTATCAGCAGACCATTGCGCTCGGTCAACAGATGATCCAGCAGGCCGTCAGCGATCCGTCGAATCCCGTCGCCGCGATCTCGATCGCGATGGTCAAGGGCAACACCGTGGTCTGGCAGCAGGCCTTCGGGTTGGCGTCGGTGCCAGGGCAGATCAGGGCAACGCCGCAGACGCGCTTTAACATCGGCTCGGTCAGTAAGTTGTTCCCGGCACTGGCCGCGACGATCCTCGTCGATCGCGGTCGAATCACGCTCGACACGCCGATCGTCAAATATCTACCGACCTTCACGATGCTGTCGCCGGAATACGCGCAGATCACCACGCGTCATCTGCTGTCGCATGCATCCGGTCTGCCCGGCACGAATGGGCGCAATCTCTTCACGTTTGAGCCGGTTGCCGGATACGCCGCCGACACGCAAGCCGAACTCGCCAACTCGCACCTGAAGCATCTGCCGGGTGAGCTGGCCGTCTATTGCAACGACGGCTTCACGATGGTCGAGCAGATCGTGCTCGCCATGACGGGCCAGAGCTTCGCGGACTTCGTCCAGTCGGCTATTCTCGCGCCGCTGAAGATGACCCAGTCCAGCTATCTCACGAGCGTGCCGTCCGGAGGATCGTTCTCACTGCCGTACGTGAACGGCACGCAGCATCAGGAATTCGTCAATGCGTACGCGACCGGCGGACTGAGTTCGACGCCCGCCGACATGATGAATCTCGCGCAGATGATCTACGGCGGTGGCGTGTTCCAGGGACAGCGTATTGTGTCTGCAGCGGGCATCGCGCAGATGGGCATGGATCAGACAAAAAACCTGACGATCAACCCGTCCCCGGAATGGCGCTGGGGTCTCGGCTGGGACTCCGTGGTGCAGCCGGCGCTCGACGCCGCGGGCGTGCTCGGCTGGGAAAAGGACGGCGGCACTGCGTTCTACTCGACCGAATTTTTCGTGGTGCCCAACTCGCAGTTCGCGCTGCTGGTGACCGGCAATGCGGGCTACAACGCCCGGGCGATTGCCGAAACGCTGGTGCTGTCGGCGTTGAAGGAAGACGGCACGATTTCTTCGCTGCCGGCGAAGCTTGGCACCACGGCGCCGCCGGTCGCTTCGGGGCCGGGCATTGCGAGCGGCGCGGGCATCTACGGCAGTTCGGATTTGCCGTATCAAGTGCTCACCAACGCGGATGGTAGTCTGCAGATCAACCAGTGGGACGCTGCTACGCGAGGCTGGGCGAAGATCGGCGGGTACCAGTACCGCAGCGACGGCTGGTGGTGGAGCGATAGCGATTCGGCGTCGTATCGCTTCGCAGTCGTGTCGGGCAACGACAGCGAAGGAAATGCGTTCAACTATCGCTATCTGATGAAGCGGGTCGTGCCGGGCGCGGGCTACGCGTATCTGACGCTGCCGGTCGGCCAGCAACTCGCCCCGCTGGCGGCGCTCGACAGCGCGTGGCAGCAACGCGTAGGCACACAATGGACGTTGACCAACGATGCGCCGAGCGCCGTGCCGATTGTCGTTCTTGGCAATCCGCCGGCGTTCTTCGCGACACTCACCGAACTCCCGGGCTACGTGCTGTACGGCAACGAAGATCTTCGCTATCAACTGATCGTACCGGTGAGTGATACGCTCGGCGGCATGTCGATCAAGGTGCCGGGCAATTTTGGACGCGACCTCTATGAGATCCGTTTCGCGTCGACCACGGCAACTTCGCTGACGATCGGCAGTTCGATCTACGCGCGGATCTGACGGTGAGTCGTTCTATGACGCCGGGGTCGGGCTTTGTGTTCGGGGAAGCTGTCGTGGATGCCGTTTGCCTGGATGGTCGGACTCCCGATTACTCGCTGCGGCCCGGAGTAAGGTTTGCCTTGGTCCACGATGCCACGTCGGTGACCGGAATCGCGCGGTGTTGGCTGAACGTCCCACTCTTGTCCCATGCGACGCCCCTCGAGTCGAGTACGAGCTGTCCGATACGGCCATGGAGCTGCTCGTTAGCACGGTGCCGCTGTGGACTTGGGTCGTTGAGCGGTTGATCGAGCCGGGCACACGGTTGACTTCGTGCTCGTCGAATCGCGGGAGCCCACGCCCGTTGCATGAATCAACTCGCCGTCCAGTCCATGATCAATCATGTACGCCCTCACTGTCTGGGCGCGCGCGAGGGACAACGGGTAGTTGACCGCTTCGGGCCCAAGACGGTCGGTGTGACCTACGACCGAAATGGACTGAACGCCGCGACTCTGCCTGATACGCGTAGTGACCTGGTCAAGAGCGGCCGCTCCGCCCGGTAAGATCGAAGCGCGGCTTGACTGCCCGAAAGCAAACAGGGCATCGCTTCGCAGCACGAACTCATCGACCGTTTGCGCCGCAGGTGCGACCGGCTGCGAGCCCGTTGAAGCCGGGGTATCCGGCGCGTCGCCACACGCGAATGTCAGTCGTCGCGTGACATCTGTCTGGTCATTGTCCGGCAGCAGGCGCCCGACTTTCTGCACCGGGCGAACCGGTTCGCCGTGACAGATCCGCTCAGCGGCCTTCATGCAGGTAGCCGGTCCTTCGAACAGCCCGTGACATTCCACCTGATGAAGCGTGGAACCGTCGGCGGCTGTAACCGTATAAGCATTGAACGTAGGCCCCGAGACACTCGAACATCCGGCGAGCAACGCGAGGCTCAGAGATAAACTCCATTCAGAAAGCTGATTCATTATGTTCTCCGTACTGATTTTTTGTACGCCCGGTTCGGCGCACGGTCGGGTTGTCCGCACTTGAGCGAAGGTATCCACGCCCTACCATTGCATGGCCGCGCCCATCCCGAAGGTGGTGCCGCCGGGGCTCATGCCGACGCCTGCTTTCATCTTGACGTTCTCGGTGAGACGAGCGGTTCCGCCCAACGCCACGGCCTGATAGCCACGGAAGCCCGCCGTGCCGATGCCGAATGACAAGGTCTTGTCCTTGTCGACCTCCGGAATCATCGTCAATGCGGTTGCTGCGGCGATGCCGGAATAGGCATTGCGCGCGACCGAATTGATGCCGGATTGCAGTTGGTCCACGCGCTGGTCGGTATAGGCATTGGCTTGCGCCAGTCCGGCATTGAGCTGGTCCACGTTGACTGCGTCCGTCCCTTGCGTCCCCGCTGCCACGTTCGCCACCTGCCGGGTATCGTTAAGTGAGCCGACGGATACCACGTTGCTTCGCCCCCCGTCCGAGCTATTGGAACCCAGTGCCACCGAATTATTGCCGCTCGCGGCCGCGCCAACACCCACCGCTGTCGCGCCCGTCGCGCTGGCTTGCGAACTGTTGCCGACCGCCGTGCTATTGGAACCTGACGCGGATGCGCCCTGGCCGCCCGCCGACGAATTCGAACCGGTGGACGCCGGTGGCGTCGGCGTGCCCGGCGAGGACGAGAAGCTGCCACCATTGTTGGTGGTCCTTTGGTTGATCAGCGTGGTCAACTGGGTCGACACCGAATCCAGTTGCGAGACGTTCACGGCGTCGGTACCGGCCTTGCCGGCCGCCACACCGGTGATCTGCCGATTACCGATGTTGAGCTCACCCGCGGACGACTGCGGACTGCTCAATCCATACGCGATGTAATTGCTCAACGCGCCAACCGTCGTCACCGATCCGGCACCCAGCGCAACGCTGTTTGCCATCGTCGCGCTCGCGCCGGCGCCCATTGCGATGGCGTCGATGGCGCTGCTTTGCGCCCCCGAGCCGATCGCCACGCCGCCTGCGTTGGCGGCCTTTGCGTTCGCCCCTTGTGCGATCGACTGGGCGCCGCTTGCGATCGAGCCGCTGCCGAGCGCGATCGCGTCGGCCTGCGCCGCATTCGAGCTCTCGCCGATCGCAATGCCGCCCGGCGCCGTGGCATCGACGACGGCGCCGTTGCCGATGCCCACGCCGTTGTCACCGTTGACCACGGTCGTCGGTCCAACGGCAATCGATTGCGCGCCGACCGCCAGCGAATCCGCGGCCGTCGAGTTCGCATGAAAGTACATCTGTCCGGACACGGCGAACGACGACAGCGCGCCCGCAAGCTGTCTGATCGTGACGGCGTCCTGCGCCCGCGTGCCGTCCGCCACGTTAGTCAGCTGGCGATAGGTATTGCCGGTCGCGCTGCCGAAAGACACGGCGCCGAGCAAGGTTTGATCCGACGTGTTGAAGGGGATCGCATGGCTGCCGTTCGCAATCGAACCGATCCCGGACAGCACCGCGCGATCGGACACGGATCCCGAGCCGATCGCGACTCCGCCGGCCACCGAAGCGCTCGACAGCGCGCCTAATGCAAGCGCGTTGTTCGCCTGCGCGGCAGCGCCATTGCCGCCGGCAAAGCTGCTCACGCCGCCGGCCGTGGCCCCCACGCCCGCCGCCAGTGCATTGACGCCGGTGGCGCCGTCGTTGTTGTAGTTGCCGCCTTGCGTGCCGCCGTCGTTGACGCTGTAGTAGTGCGTCTTGCTGGCCGTCACTACCCCGGCGAGGTTGTCGACCGCCTGATCCGTCGCATAAAGCTGCGAACCATTCACGGCATCGGTACTCGCCGCGTTCAGCTGCCCGGCCGCCACGTTGGTCACCGTGCGCTCGTGACCCGCGCTACCCACGCTGACCGTGCTGGTCGGAGCAGTGCCGGCGTACGTGTAGGCCGTGCCGTTGATCGTGGCGCCGGTCGTCGCCACCGCCGCGGCCGTGATCGAGCCGCTGCCGAGCGCGACCGCATTGGCGTTATTCGCCACCGCGCCCTGCCCCAGCGCCGTGCTGTTGGCGCCGCCCGCCGTGGCAGCTACGCCGGCCGCCAGCGCATTGATACCGGTGGCGCCGTCGTCGGCGTAGTTGGCGCCCTGTGTACCGTTGTCGTTGACGCTGTAGTAATGCGTCTTGTTGGCGGTTACCGTCGCGGACAGACTGCTGACTGCCTGATCGGTTGCGTACAGTTGCGAACCGTTCACCGCGTCGGTGCTCGCCGCGTTCACCTGCCCGGCCGCCACGTTGGTCACCGTGCGCTCGTGACCCGCGCTGCCCACGCTGACCGTGCTGGTGGGAGCCGCACCTGCATAGGTGTAGGCCGTGCCGTTGATGGTGACACCCGGCGTGGCCACCGCCGCGGCTGTTGTTGAACCGCTGCCCAGCGCCACGCTATTGGCGAACGTCGAGCTGGCTCCGGCACCAAGCGCTACGGCGTCGGTTGCGCTGCTTTGCGCGCCGGAGCCGACTGCCACGCCGCCCTGGTTTGCGGCACTCGCGTTGGCGCCCTGCGCAATCGATTGCGCGCCGCTCGCGACCGCGCCGCTGCCGAGCGCCATTGCGTCGGCCGCGGCCGAATGCGATTGCTGGCCGATCGCGACACCGCCGGGCGCGGTTGCATCGACCACCGCTCCGTTGCCGACACCTACGCCGTTGTCGCCATTGACGACGGTCGTCGGTCCAACCGCGATCGACTCCGCGCCCACGGCCAGCGAATCGGCCGCTGTCGAATTAGCGTGGAAATAGTTCGTGCCGGTCACCGAGAACGACGACAACGCGCCCGCCAGTTGCCTGACGGTGACCGCGTCTTGCGCCTGTGTGCCGTCGGCCACGTTGGTCAACTGCCGGTAGGCGGTGCTGCTGCCGACGGACACTGCGCCGAGCAAAGTCTCATCGGAGGTATTGAACGGAATCGCGTGGGAACCGTTGGCGATCGATCCCGAACCGGGCAGAACCGTACGATCCGAAACCGATCCGGAGCCGATCGCCACGCCGCCGACCACCGAAGCCGTCGCTTGCAGTCCGAATGCGGTTGCGTTGTTCGCCAGCGCCTGCGCACCGTTGCCCAGTGCCGTGCTGCTCGCGCCGGAAGCCAGAGCGCCGACACCCGCGGCCAGCGCGTTGACGCCGGTGGCGCCGTCGTCGGCATAGTTGGCGCCCTGCGTGCCGCCGTCGTTGACACTGTAGTAGTGCGTCTTGTTGGCGGTCACCGTCGTGGCAAGTGCATCGACCGCCTGATCGGTCGCGTACAGTTGCGAGCCGTTCACCGCGTCGGTACTCGAAGCGTTCAACTGGCCTGCGGCAACATTCGTCACGGTGCGTTCGGCGCCCGCTTTGCCGACGCTGACCGTGCTCGCCGGCGTGGTGCCGGCAAACGTGTACGCGGTCCCATTGATCGTCGCGCCCGGCGTCCCCACCGCGCCGGCAGTCGTGCTTCCCGCCCCCAGAGCCACCGCGCCGGCGTTGGTCACCGTGGCGCCCGAGCCGATCGCTACGCCTTGCGTCGCCGCGGCCGACACCGTTGCGGCGTCGCCGAACGCGACCGAACCGGCATTGTTCGCTTGCGATGCGTTGCCCAGTGCGAGCGCGCCCTGACCGGTCGCGATATTGGCATTGCCGAGCGCCACCGCGCCCTGGCCGTTGGACGTATTGTTCGCGCCCATGGTTATCGCGCCGGTCCCGATCGCCGAGTTCGGATCGCCGATAGCGACCGCGCCGTTACCGCTCGCGGTATTGCCCACGCCGATCGACACCGCCTTGCCGCCGGTGGCAGTTGCCGTCTGGCCGATCGCAATGGCGCCGGCCGTGTTTGCGATGGCACCGGTGCCCTGAGCGATCGAATCGCCACCCGTGGCTTGAGCACCGTTGCCCAACGCTATGTCGTTAGCGGTGGTCGGTGCGCCGTTTACGCCGGCCACCGCATTCAGGCCTTGGGCGATTGAATCGTTACCGTACGCATTGGCGACCGGTCCCACCGCGATCGCATCGGCGCCGGTAGGAACACTGTCAGCCAATACCGAATTGGTATGGAAATATTTGATCCCGCCGCCATTGTTGATGTTGGCAATCGCTGTGGTATTGGTCGACACCTGCTGGTTGGTGGCGAACAGCTGGGATCCATTCACCGCGTCCGTGCTTGTCGCGTTCAGTGCAGCCGGCGCCATGTTGGTGATGGTCACCGGAGATCCGGCTCCCGCCCCGCCGGTCGCACCGAGCGTGATCTTCGTCCCGCCCGCCGCGTCATACTTCACCGCGATATTGGCGGTGTTGTCGATATTCGCATTCAGCGCGGTCAACGCACCGGCAACCGTCGTCTGCGGGTTGGGTCCGCTTACGGCTCCGGTAGCGCTGACGGAGTTGACTGGCTGGCTAAAGCCGGTGATATCGCCGGTTGTCGCGCTATAGCTGGCGCCGCCGCCCAATGTGCCGGCCGTCGAGGCACCGAGATTATTAACGCCGGTCACAACCGTGCTCAGTTGCGAGCCGTTGATCGCGTCGGTGCTGGTAGCCGAAATCACACCCGCTGCCACGTTCTGCAGTTGCCGCTCCTTGCCAGCCGAGCCGACCGACACCACGCCATTGGCCGCGTTCGCGATGCCGGTCGCGGTGCCGCCGTAAAGCGCGGTAGTGCCCGTATGGGGCGCTGCGGTCGTACTGCCCGCGCCCAACGCGACGTCGTTCGCGTTGCTGGTTGATGCGCCGGCACCGAGTGCAATCGCATGGGTCTGATTGGCCACCGCCGAATCGCCGAACGCCAGCGCGCTCGCGCCGTTCGCGGTACTCGCGTTGCCGAGCGCGACCGCGCCTTGACCGTTGGCAGTATTGCCGTTGCCCTGCGCTACCGCGCCGTCGCCCGTGGCGGTATTGTTCGCGCCCACGGCGACCGCGCCATTGCCGCTCGCGCTATTCGGATCGCCAATCGCGACTGCGCCGTTGCCGCTCGCGGTCTGCGCCTGACCCAGCGCGACTGCGCCCGTCCCACCGAGCACCTGGGAGTTATGGCCGCCGGCGAACGAACCCGCGCCGGCGGCCGCGGCGACGCTGCTGCCGTCGCCGATCGCAACCGTGGAGGCGGCAAGCGCTCTTGCCGCATTGCCGATGGCGGAAGCATTAGCCGCGTTTGCCGTTGCGGAGGTACCCACGGCGAGGGCATCTGTGTTGGCGCCCGTCAGCGCCGAATCGCCTATCGCGATGGACGAGGAACCCGCCGAACTCGCGCCGGAGCCGATCGCAATGGCGCGAATGCCCGACGCCGCGGCGCCTGCCACCGTCGCCGCGGTAGACGCGCCGCCTTCCGCAACGGTATCGGATGACCCCAACGCTATCGAATTGGCACCGGTGGCTTGTGAGCCGTTCATCATGCCGAGCGCGTTGAGCCCTGAGGCGGCGGCGCCCGCTCCCAAAGCCACGGCATTCTGTGCCGTCGCTTTGGACACTGTGCCGGCGGCGAGTGAAGAGGGACCGGATGCAGTCACGTCCGTGCCGACGCCAATCGCTCCGGCCGCCGTTGCGCCGGTGCCGGCGACAGAACGCGGTCCGAGATAGACGGCGTTGAGTCCGCTCGCGATGGACTGGAAGCCGACAGCGACAGCATGCGTGCCGGAAGCCGCAGCGGTATAGCCCACGCCGACGGCGGCGGGTCCGCTTGCCACGGCCTGGAAGCCAATCGCCGCGGCATAATCCGCATTCGAGGTGACGTCAGTGCCGATGGCGATGGAGGCCGTACCGGTCGAACCGGTGCCCGCCGCAGTGCGCGCGCCCAGATAAAGGGCGTTTGCACCGGTGGCGCTGGCTCCCGAACCAACGGCTATACCGTTGGTCTGGGAGCCTGTGGCTCCGCTGCCCAATGCGACCACGCCCGAGGCGGCAGCGTTGGCACTCGAGCCCATGGCAACGCTGTTGTCGCCGGTTGCTTTCGCCAACGGGCCGACAGCGGTGGACACATTCCCGCTAGAAACGCTGTCCAGGCCAATGCCAATGGCAGACGTTCCACTAGCGACGACATCCGTTCCGATGCCAATCGCCGACTGCGCCGTCGCGCCGGTGCCCGCAGCCGTACGCGCGCCCATATAGATTGCGTTGGTCGCACTCGCAATGGCCTGAAAGCCAAAAGACAAGGCATTCAGTCCCGTACTGTTGGCGCCATAACCGACCGCTGTGGCTCCGCCTCCTGAGGCAGTGGACTGAAAGCCCACGCACGTGGTGCTACCGCTATAAAAGTTGTACGGTGCCGCCGAGCAGCTCGCCTGCGCTTGCGCCTGCGCGGCCCATCCCCCGAAACCCATTAGCAACAGCACGGTGACGACACGCGCTCCCGAACCTTGCGACGCCGCAGAAGCCTGCTCGCCGCTGCGTGCGTCGCATATGGAAGCAGCCGCTCCCGACTTTCCCTTACCGCGCGATGCGTCCAGCTCCGACGCGGCTACGAAGGCGCCTAACGCGTTGTTCCAGATGGTCCGATATGCTTTGTTCATGCCGTTGCCTCACGAGGAATTGAAGTTCGAAGTTCACAAAACGCGAGCGTGTGCATGCACCCGATTTATTCAGGATGCCTATTCATGATTTACAAACCGTCTCGTTGCGGTACGAGGTGCTTCAGCGTTGGACCGGTTGCGAACCGCCCTCACTCCCGGCGAACCACGAATCTTGAGCGCGAGCGAATACCACGCCTGCGATGCGATTCGCATGACTAAGTAAAGAGTGAAGTTCGGTCAGATAGCCGGTTTTTGAGGTGCTGGCCGCTGAGACGTTTGACGAATGTCTGGTTAGGAAGGTCCGAACGGTAGACGCAGAGGAAAGGCGATCACATGGTGGAACGCCAATTGCCGGCCAGGCCTTAGTGCTTTCTTTGCCGAGCCAGTGCCCGACTCTGTTCCGACTGGGTTACTCATCGTTACCGCCCCCTCAGTAGCCTGCTGCAAAACGCTTCCTCGGCCGTGGCATGGCAACCTGCCCTTGCGCCCGCTACACGGACCGTTTTTTCTTTCTCGCAACGCATTGAGCACTATGTGAGACGAAAGCTCCCGCGCTATTCGCATTGGATGCGGTGGCTCCCTCTATTTGAATCGAGTAATAAAAGGAAAGATGAGTGCCCGCGCGAACTCTCTCATAGGTCTTTTCATTTGTCTACAAAAAGCCTATGGCGATATTCAGGTACTGCGGAATCAACAATTAAATTCCATTAACCCTACTCGCGGCTCCGGAAATTGGTCAGGGTTTCCTGACATAAATTTCAGGATATCCGTAATTTTTTCTTAATTTTTTTACGTCGGTTTTCAGCTAGCAACACGCAAAAAAAATGCAAGACAACTGGTGAAGAAATAGGAGTCCGTTCGGTCCGTTTCGTCGAACACTTCGATTTCTTCCACGTCTGCCCGCGACTGCCGATGTGCTTTCCGTAACGTTCTGCGAGGCATTACGATTCGATTTCGTTTCCTGAAACGTCTGCTCCTTATCGGCTAAAAAGCCATACGAATGCAACAACCCTCGTTTTTCAGGTTAATTGATCACGGACAAAAGGCGCATCCACCACGCGCCATGGCGGAAATTCGTGCGGTGCAGTACAACGGTTAAAACCGCGCCGGCACTTTCGTTTTCCCCTATGAGGTCAACGACTGCTGCGCGACTGCAGCACGGAGGTCAGGATGGCGACGGCAAAAGACATTCCCACGATCGGTCTCGCCCTCCAGGGCGGCGGCGCGCACGCGGCGTTCACGTGGGGCGTGCTCGACCGCCTGCTCGACGAAGTCGGGCGCGGAACGCTGTCGATTCTCGCGATCAGCGGCGCGAGTGGCGGAGCGCTCAACGCCGCGGCCTGCACCTACGGCCTGAGCAGAAGTCCCACCGACGCCAAACGGGCGCTCGAACAACTCTGGACGCTAGTCGGCGCCGCGTCGAAATGGCAGCCGTTCTACAACTTCCCCACGAATCTTCTGAAGTCTCCCGAGCGCTGGAATGTGGATCTCAATCCGGTGGTGCTCGCGCAAAGCATGCTCGAGCCGCTCAGTTCGCCGTACGCCATGCCGTGGCTGACCAATTCGCTCGGCTCCATCATGGAAACGGTGATTCCGGATTTCGGGGTCGTCAATCACCCGAAAGACGCCGTGCCCCAGCTCTTCGTGGCGGCGACCAACGTCAACCTGACCGCGCTGCGCATCTTCGGTCCCGGCGAAATTTCGGCGAAAGCGCTGATGGCCTCAGCCTGCTTCCCCACACTCTTCGAGGCGGTGAAAATCGACGGCGAGTTCTATTGGGACGGGGGCTATCTGGCCAACCCGGCGCTCGCGCCGCTCGTCAAATGGGCCGACGACATCCTGAGCGTTCTCATCGATCCGCTCCGCACGAAGCGTGGGCCGCCTGAACGCCCGAGCGAGATCAACAACCGGATCAACGAAATCAGCTTCGGCGCATCGTGGGTCGCGGAAGTTCGTCAGATCCAGCTGATCAACGAACTCGTCGCCGAAAATCCCGGCCTTCAGCACCACGGAAAGCCGTACTCGACCAAGCGCTTTCACGTGATTCGCGCCGACCGCTTCATGGACGAGATCGGCGCTGCATCGAAGAACACGCCCTCCATCGAATTTTTCCGCGCTTTGCGCGAGGCGGGCCATGCGACGGCCAACACCTGGGTGCGCGAGTGCCTGCCGAGCGTCGGCAAGACTTCAACTTTCGATCTCGACAAGCTCGTGAAGAAACGCGTCAAAGGGACGCCCGATGCAATGCGCGCCGTTCAGCAGGCCGAGGGTGAAACGCCTTGATGCGCCTTATCTGATCGAGCCGGATGAAGGCCGCTCGTCTTCGCGTCGGAACTTTGCTGCGTAGCGCTGCGAGAAGGCCGAGGTGCGACGGCATAGGCGGCCCGTTTCAAGGCCAACAAACAAAAGCCGGCGCCGGGTTTGACCCGCGCGCCGGCTTTATCGCCTGTCGATCACCAAAGAAAGTCGAGAACTCAGGTTTCGAGTTTCGCGTCCATCGTGATCGTGGCGTTCAATACTTTCGACACCGGGCAGCCGGCCTTGGCGTCGGCGGTCGCTTTTTCGAAGGCGGCTTTGTCGCCGCCGGGGATTTTCACGGCTACGTCGAGATGCACCGCGGTGATCGAGAAACCGCCGCCGTCCTTGTCGAGCGTGACGGTGGCCGTCGTGCCGATGCGTTCGGGCGTAATGCCGGCCTTGCCCAATTCCGCCGATAGCGCCATGGAGAAACACCCCGCATGCGCAGCCGCAATCAGCTCTTCCGGATTCGTGCCGATGCCGTCCGCGAAGCGTGTCGAAAACGAGTATTGGGTCTCCTTGAGGACGCCGCTGTCGGTGGAAATCGAGCCCTTACCGTCTTGCAGGCCGCCTTGCCAGACTGCTGATGCCTTGCGCTTCATCGCTCTCTCCTGTTTGTGCCTGCTTCGCGCGCTGCACGACCGAATCTGACGCCTGCCGCAACGATCCCGCCCGGGTGGTCTGCGGTTTCGGCATCGGTCGAGAATGTCGCGCGGCGTCGCCGGCGCGGGCGTGGACCGAACTCCATCATAGGCGCTTCCGTGTGCCAGCGTCGTGACGCTGCCGGCGATTGGTCAAACAGAAGCCGATCAGGAGCCGCCCGCTCCGAAGTTGCCCCTCGCAGCGCGCGCGCAACTGCACAACGGCGCTGCCATGCCGCCGGCCTATTCGGCGAACGGCAAGCTCTCCTGCCCGAGCGCGCGCATGCCGAATACGTTCAGCGTCATGGCCACCAACGCGTAATAGCCGAGCAGGCCCACCAGGTTGATGACCACCTGATGTCCGAAGCGTTCGACCGCCTTCGCATAGATTGCGTCCGAAACGCGCTTGGTGTCGTACAGCTCGCTCGCGAAGTCGTGGATCAACGCGTCGTCGGCGTCCGCGAAATCCGGGCGCTTCCCTTCGCGAATCGCCTCGGCGTCCGCTTCGGACACGCCCGCCTGCAGCGCGATCGGGTAGTGGATGTACCACTCCGCCTGCGCCTGCCAGCGCGCGGCGGTCACGAGAATCGCCAGCTCCGACAGGCGCAGCGGCAAACCCGTCCGATAGCGACAGAACGCGCCCAGACGTTGCGCCTGCTGCGCCAGCTCCGGACTATGAATCCAGCCGAGAAACGGCCCGTTCAGATTGCCGCGCGGGCCGGACAGAATTTCGTCGAGCACCGCTTTCTGTTCGGGCGTGGCGGCGGACGGGTCGAAATGAGGCAAACGCTCGGTCATGATCGCTCTCTCGATTAGCGGTGTCGGAATGCTCAAGCCGCGGCGAGCGCGCCGCCGACCGCATCCGTGAACCGGCTGACGATCTCGTCGATGTCGCGCTCGGTGCAGATGAACGGCGGCGCCAGCAGCACATGATCGCCGATCCGGCCGTCGACGGTGCCGCCCATCGGATACACCATCAACCCACGCGCGAACGCCTCACGCCGGATTGCAGCGTGCAGCTCGAGACGGGCGTCGAACGGCGTTTTGCCGGCACGGTCCTTGACCAGCTCGACACCAACGAACAACCCCCGGCCGCGCACGTCGCCGATATGCGGATGCTGTGCGTAATGCTCGCGCAGCCGTCCGCGCAGTTGTTCGCCGCGGGCGAGCACATTCGCCAGCAGATTGTCATCCGCGATCACGCGCTGCACTTCGAGCGCCGCGGCGCAGGCGGTGGCGTGACCGATATAGGTATGGCCATGCTGAAAGAACCCCGAGCCGCCGACGATCATCTGATAAATGCGGTCGCTCACGAGCGTCGCGCCGATGGGCTGATAGCCCGCGCCGAGCCCTTTGGCGATGGTCAGGATGTCCGGCGCCACGCCGTCTTCGTCGCAGGCGTACAGGTAGCCGGTGCGGCCCATGCCCGACATGATCTCGTCGAGAATCAGCAGCACGCCGTAGCGATCGCACACCGCGCGAATCTTGCGGAAATACTCGCGCACCGGCGGCACCGCGCCGGCGGTCGCGCCGACCACCGTTTCCGCGACGAAGGCGGCGACTGTATCCGCGCCGAGTTCGAGAATCTTCTGCTCCAGTTCGTCGGCGAGACGCTGCGCGAAGGCCTCTTCAGTTTCGTCCGCGCGCTGCTCGCGATACGCGTAACACGGACTCACGTGATGCGCTTCGATCAGAATCGGCAGGAACGGCTCGCGTCGCCACGCATTGCCGCCTATCGCCAGCGCGCCGAGCGTGTTGCCGTGATAACTCTGCCGACGCGCGATGAAATGGCGGCGCTGCGGCTCGCCCTTCTCCACGAAGTACTGGCGCGCGAGTTTCAGCGCCGCCTCGATCGCCTCCGAACCGCCCGAGACGAAATACACGTGTTCGAGCCCCTGCGGCGCGCTCGCCACCAGCCGATCGGCGAGTTCTTCGGCAGGCGCGGTGGTGAAGAACGACGTGTGCGCATACGGCAACTGCTGCGACTGTCGTTTGATCGCGTCGATCACGCGCTGGTTGCTATGACCGAGACAGGAGACAGCGGCGCCGCCGGACGCGTCGATATAGCGCTTGCCGGTGGAATCGATGATCTCGATGCCGTCGCCCGCGACGGCAACCGGCAGCGACTGTTTAGGCGAACGATGAAAAACGGTGGACATGGTGTTCGGTTTCCTGTGATGACGGCAAGCGCTTATGCGCCGGCTCGTGCAGACGCCGCGCGGGCGATGAAGGTGTCGAATGCGCACTGCCCCTGCCAGTAAACTTTCATCGACACACCAGCATCGCCGATGTCGAAGAGCGCGGTGGCGAGTGTGTTTTCGTCGTCCGGATCGCGCGGGTCGTCGCGGTAGATCGGCAGGCCCGAAGGCGCGCGATCGTGCAAGACGTCGAGCAAGGCGGCGGGTTGCAACGGGCGCGCGACGGTGGGCAACAAGGCATCCACGCGCAATTGACGGTCACGCGACGAATCCGTGACGATTTGCGCTTCGGCCTCGCAGCCTGGATGAATCATGTGGTTCGCGTGGCCGCTGAGATTCGCCACCGGTTGCACGGAACACCGCCGCGCAGTGGCTTCCACGCTGAAGAGGCGCGCGTCGCCCGCACAGCCGAGCGTGTGATGAAAGCCGCTCGCGGCCGGCGCGTTGCGCAGAATGTGCAACGCTTCATCGAGCGAAGCGGCATCGAGTACGGCCCGCGCGAGGATCATGCGCGGCACGCCGGCGACCGGCGTGCGAATGCGCAAATTGTTGATCGCCTGCACGACACCGGCGCGGCTCGCGGCGAAGGTATGGCCCGGCAGCGATCCGGGGTAGTAGAAACTCACGAAGCCAGGTTGGCCGGCCGGCTGCACCTCGACAAGCGCACAACGCTCTCGCAGAAACGGATCGCCGTCTTCGTTATGCGCGATGAAGCGCGTGTCGCCAACGACCGCCGCCAGCGTGGTGCAACCGTCGGGCGCGTTGTGGATCAGTTCGCCGCGGCAGTTCCAGAGAAACACATCTTCCGCCGACCAGCCAAGGCCCGCCGCCATCCCATCGAGCTCGGCAAGCAACGCCGGGAAATGCGCTTGCGTTGCATCGCGCAGTGCCTGCACGAACGCAGTGCCGCGCCAGCGCCGAACCGCCTGCCATGCGCTGCTCTGATTCATGTAGTCGGCGAAAACCGGCCGCGCCAGTTCACCTAGCCGGTAGCCTATGTCATACGGCTTACCGCTCACCTGCACAAGATTCAAACCCTGCTTCGAGGTCACCATCGCACCCATTCAACAATCGGTACGTATTTATACTTTAAAACAACATTTGTTGTCAAACCAGGCCATATTTATCCAGATGGAGCGGTCCCGCATTCACGCGAGACCTCGGCCCGATCAGACAGGAATGTTCAAGGCACGTACGCGCCCTTCGCGTGCAGCGACTGTTCCGCGATGGCGAGCTGTTCGACCGCATCCGCGCCTTCCAGCGCGAGCAGATGCGCGACCAGCGACTCGGCCAGCGCCGTAGCCGCCACCAGCGATGGAAAGAACGAGGGACTCTCGTGCGAAAAGATCAGCACCTTGTCGGCGTTCAAGGCGATCGGCGAGACGGCGCTGTCGGTAATGGCAATCAGCTTGCTGCCCTTTTCCAGCGCGGCTTCGGCTACGCGCGCGGCTTCCACCGAATACGGCGCGAAACTGATCACGATGGTTGCGCTGTCACGTTCGACGGAGCGCAGTTGCATTTCCAGCGTGCCGGCCTCGCCGTTGAGCAGAGACACCGAGGACCGAAAGAGCCGGTAACCGTACACGAGACCGAACGCGACCGAGTAACAGGAGCGGAAGCCGGCCACATGCACATGCGGCGCACGCCGCAGCAGACGCGCGGCTTCAACGATCACACGGCCGTTATGCGCGGCGGTGACCTCGAGGTTGTGCTGCTGCGCGACCAGCAGATCGTTCGCCAGCGCGTCTTTCGATTTGACGAGCGAATGTGCGCGGCTCGTGAGCGGTTCGGGCCGCGTACGCACGCGCGCGACGAACAGGTTGCGCAATTCGTTCCAGCCGGGGAAACCGAGTTGCTGCGACAGGCGCACCAGCGAAGCCGGTTGCACCTGTGCTCTTTCCGCCACTTTGCGCATGGAGGAAACCGCGACCTCGTCGGGATGATCGAGCAGGAAACCCGCTCCCATCTGGAACTGCGGACTCAGTTCGGAAAAGCGCGCCCGGATCAGGGCGGCGAGCTGGTCGAAACTGTCTGGCATGCGGAGGTACCGGGCGAACGGTCGATAGGGATGACAACAAATGTTACCACCCGGCACCTCGCATCCAACAGCGGTTCCGGCACGCTTCGCGTGCTTTCAGTGCCTGTTTAAAGAAGCGCGACCACCCGCACGTCGCCCTGCTCCGCCGAGGCCACGACCTTATCGCCGATGCGGCGGAACGTGATCGACACGGAGGCGTCGCCCACCCGCAGGTCGCCCACTTCGAGCCAGTCGATGCCTTCGGGCAGCATGGGCTGCTCGATCACCACTTCGCGCCGCTCGGCGTCGATCGTGATGCCCAGACACGCTTCGAGCATCATGAACGGCGAGCCCGCTGCCCATGCCTGCGGCAGACAGGCGACCGGATACGCGGTGGGCGGCTCGCCGCGCCGCCGTGGGAAGCCGCAGAAGAGTTCAGGCAAGCGCATGTCGAAGTTGACCGCCGCCTGGAACAGCGCCTGCAACAGCCGTACGGCCGCCGCTTTGCCGCCGTAGCGCGACAGGCCGCGCGCGCAGAGCGCGTTGTCGTGCGGCCAGACCGAGCCGTTGTGATACGCCATGGGGTTGAAACGCGACTGGCTCGCGGCCAGCGTGCGCACGCCCCAGCCGGTGTGGAACAGCGTGGAGTCGAGCGCGCGCACCACCGCTTCGCCGCGCTCGCGCGAAGGCAAACCGAAGGCCAGCAGGTGTCCCGCATTCGAGGCCATCACGCGGCACAGATCGCCGTGGCCGTCGAGCGCGATGCCGTAGAAGCCGGCCTCTTCCATCCAGTACTTTTCTTCGACGCACTGACGGATTTTCTTCGCACGCTCGCTGTATTGCGCCGCCGCGTCATGCAGGCCGCGCAGCTTCGCGAAGTGCGCCATGGTGTCGAAGGCGGAACTCGCATAGGCCTGCACTTCGACGAGCGCAATCGGGCCGTCGGGGAAGTGGCCGTCGGCGTGAAAGACGGAGTCGTGGCTGTCTTTCCAGCCTTGATTCGCGAGACCGCCGTCGGACTCGCGCTGATAGTCCAGCAGGCCGTAGCGGTTCTTGTCGCACACGCCCATGACCCACTGCGCCGCACGCTCCAACGCCGGCCACAATTCGTCGATCAACGCGAGGTCGCCCGTGCGGGCTGCATAAGCGCCGGCCAGCACGATGAACAACGGCGTGGTGTCGACCCCGCCGTAATACAACGCGAACGGCACTTCGCCGGTGGCCGCCATTTCGCCCTTGCGCATCTCATGCATGATCTTGCCGGGCGCGGCATCGCGAAACGGCGAGTTCTCACGCGCCTGATGTTCGGCGAGAAAGCGCAACACGCCCGCGGCCAACTGCGGCTGCAGCCACAACGTTTGAAGCGACGTGATCACGGCGTCGCGGCCGAACGGCGTGGAGAACCACGGAATGCCGGCGTACGGATACGGGCCGGTCACGAGGTCGGTGGTCAGCAGGCCGAGATCGGCGAGCGAGCGGTCGATCCACGCATTGAAAAGCGGATTGCTCGAACGCACGCGCGCGGTAACGCGGCGACGCTCGCGCATCACAAGGTGGGCGTCGACGAGCGCGGCGCGTACAGCCGCGCGGCCGACGCGCGGACGCTCGGCGTCGATCTGCGACAGATGCGCTTCGCTCATCGCGTGTGTGGGCTGCGAAACGCCGGCAATCGGCTTGTCCGTCTGCGCGACGACCTGGACCGCCACCGACAGATAGATCGACACGCACGCCTGGGCCGGCAGCTTGACGGTGTAGTCGGCGCGGTCGGCGAAAAGCTTGTCCGGTTCCGGCGAGAAAGCGATCCGCACATTGCGCGCCACGTCGTCGAGGCCGACGTAGCCGAGCAGCACCTCGCCGTGCTCGACGCGCGCCGGTTCGACACGGCCCTGCTTGTCGCGCTTCAGGCCGCGCACTTCGAACATGTCGCGGAAGTCGCTCGCGAACGAGATGGACAGCGGCACCACGGCGTCGCTCGTGCCGTAGTTGGTCAGTTCGATGGCTTCGTTGAGCACGGTGCCCGACAGCACCCGCACGCGCTCGACGTGGATCACGCCTTCAGGCGTGCTATCGCCGCCGAGCGGCGGCAACGGCCGGTTGGTCAGATGCGCCGTAAACGACGTGTTGTCGCTGCTCACGCTGCCCGACAACAGCGAAGGGGCGCGTCCGCCGAAAGTGAGGCGCAGTTGCGAGAGAACACGTGTGTCGTTGACGAACAGGCCGTCGTCGTGGCCGGTGATATCGCCAAGCGGATCGTTGACGATGAACGTGTCGCCCGACTTCAGCACATGCTGAGTGGCGCTCGCGACGTTGAGGTTTTCTGTCGGGATGAATACGCCGTCCGGCTCGGGTTCGCGGTGATCGATTCCGCCCGAAAGGCCGCCGAGGGCTTCTGGCTGCTGCATCAGGGTCACTCCTATGGGTTCGCTGCTGCGTTCACGCTGTTGCGTTCGGTCTACATCCGGTTGCTGTCTGAGTCGCTTCCGATTGTAGAGGGTCTGTCCGCGTCAGACGAACTTATCACAGGAGAGTTGCGCTTTTTTTTCAGTGGCACAGGACGTGCAGAGGAAGGGCGCGGCGCTCCTCGTGAGAGCGCCGCGCGGGCGTGAGGCGGGTGAGCGCCTCGACGCTTTAGCGCCTGGCCAGCGGCGTGGCTTCGCGTTGCGTTTCGCCGACGAACAGCTGACGCGGACGGCCGATTTTCTGTTCCGGATCGGCGATCATTTCGTTCCACTGCGCAATCCAGCCGACCGTGCGCGCCATCGCGAAGATGCACGTGAACATGGCTGTCGGAATGCCCAGCGCGCGCTGCACGATACCCGAATAGAAGTCGACGTTCGGATACAGCTTGCGCGACACGAAGTATTCATCTTCCAGCGCGATCTTTTCGAGCGCCATGGCGAGCTTGAACAGCGGATCGTCGTGCAAACCCAGCTCTTCCAGCACTTCGTGGCAGGTCTCGCGCATCAGCTTCGCGCGCGGATCGTAATTCTTGTAGACGCGGTGGCCGAAGCCCATCAGCTTCACGCCGGAATCCTTGTCCTTCACCTTCGCGATGAATTCGGGGATGTTGTCGACCGAGCCGATTTCTTCCAGCATGTTCAGCGCCGCTTCATTCGCGCCGCCATGCGCCGGGCCCCACAAACATGCGATACCGGCCGCGATACACGCGAACGGGTTCGCGCCCGACGAACCGGCGAGACGCACGGTCGAGGTCGATGCATTCTGCTCGTGGTCCGCGTGCAGGATCAGGATGCGGTCCAGCGCGCGCACCAGCACGTCGTTGACCTTGTATTCTTCCGCCGGGTTCGAGAACATCATGCGCATGAAATTGGCGCTATACGACAGGTCGTTCTTCGGATAAACGAACGGTTGACCCACGGTGTACTTGTACGCCATCGCGACCAGCGTCGGCAGCTTCGCGATCATGCGGATCGCGGAGATATCGCGGTGCAGCGGATTGCTGATGTCGAGCGAGTCGTGATAGAACGCCGACAATGCGCCGACCGCGGCGACCAGAATCGCCATGGGGTGCGCGTCGCGACGGAAACCGCGGAAGAAGAAGTGCATCTGGTCGTGCACCATCGTGTGCTGCGTGACGGTCCTGGCGAACTCTTGCTTCTGCTGCGCGTTCGGCAATTCGCCCTTCAGCAGCAGGTAGCACGTTTCGAGGAAGTCGGCGTTCTGCGCCAGATTGTCGATCGGATAACCGCGGTACAGCAGCTCGCCTTTGTCGCCGTCGATATAGGTGATTTCGGAGTTGCATGCCGCCGTCGACATGAAGCCCGGGTCGTACGTGAACTTGCCGGTCTGGCCGTATAGCTTGCGGATGTCGATCACGTCCGGTCCGAGCGTGCCCTGATAAATCGGCAAATCAATAGTCTGGTCGCTGTCGGAAAAGCTCAGCGTTGCGTGTGTCTTCGAGTTCATCTACACGTTCCTTTTACTTTCACATCGCACACGTGCCGGCATGCTCGATCGTCAGAAGCGAGTTGGCATGCTCAGGCTCCGCTCGGCATTTTAAGGTCCGGCGGCCCTCCGATTGCGACGATCGACCGCAACAATGCATCTCGGCTGGCGCAACATTCGTTGCCGGCATGTCCTCCTGCAAAGGCTGGATACCGCGGGGAACCGGTCGCGCCGCACCTGTACCCACACCCACTGCCAGCAAAATGAAAGCTGAGCACTTACTGCAACAATGTTTTGCGGCAGTCAGGCTGCGAAGGCAAGAGGGCATCTGCGATACTGCATTCGTGTTTTGCTTCCCCTGCGAACACATCGCTGTGTTTGGCCCGCCGTCCTGCGGCGGGCCTTTTTAATCAGCCAGAAGAACAGGAAGGACCTTATGAACGCCTCGCTCGAAACGCTGTTTCCGGATCACGTCCACACCGACGCGAACGTCGTCACCGCGCTGAATCACCAGGACATCGTCGTCGCCCTCTCAGCAGCGCTGAAAACACAGGACGTGGCGGTGTTGCATATGCTCTATCCGCGTACCGACGCGCGCACGCACCGCAGTCTCGATGCGCTCGTGGATGTGCTGCACGGACACGGCCTGCACGAGGTCGCGGATCTGATCGCGCAGGAAGCGCACTATCTGCTGTTCAAAGACCCCGTGAAAGCGTGGAAAGCGTTCCACGAAATTCGCAACGACTCGCTCGCGATCGGCGTGCATCTGTACTATCACGGACTGGTTGGCGAAGCGGCGGAACGCGCGCTCGACAAAGACGCGCATCGCAAGGCATGAGGTCGAGCGTTTGAAGTGTTGCCGGGATCGAGCCAGCCCGCGGATCACCGCCGCGAGCGCGAGCCACCCGGCGCGGCGTCGCCATGCATTGATTGCACGTTTATTACACGCTCGTTGCGATCATTGCGTACGTTGCCCGCTCACTGACCGAATGAATTCGTCGACGTAGCGATTGAACGCCGATGGGTGCGCGAGGTTCATTCCGTGCGACGCACCGCGCACTGTTGCGCGGCGCGCATCCGGCAGCCAGTTTTGCAGCGCGGCCGCCGTGCGGCGAAACATATCGGGACTTTTCTCGCCATCGATCAGCAGCACCGGGCAACGCACCTCGGCGGCCTGCTCGGGAACATAGGCGGGCAACGGATCACGGAATTGACGCGCCAGCGTGTGCGCATTGTCGGTCGCCATCCGGCGGAAACCCGGCGTGCTCATCGCCCAGAATCCGGGCCGGCTGACCGAGTCGACGAACAGTTGCAGGCCGGCCTCCACATCCCCGCTTTCGATCAGTTGCACCGCTTTCGCGCGCAACGCATTGACCGTTTCCGGCAGACTCGCGGGCGGCCGTCCGGCAATCTGCAACGGACCACCCGGGTCGGCGAGCGTCAACGTCCGCAGGTGTTCAGAATGGCGCCGCGCGAAATGAAACGCGACGCAACCGCCGCGCGAATGTCCCACCACGTGGGCCGGCCCAACGCCGAAGCGCTCGATGAATTCCGCCACTTCGTTCGCGTGCTCGCTCCAGCTGAACGGCAGGCCGGGCTCGGTATCGGCCGCCGGCCAGTAGTGCGTGAGACTCACCGCGACACAACGGTAGTGCGTCGACAGGCCCGAGAGTTGCGGTTGCCAGTAGCGGTAGTCGCACAACGAACCGTGCACGAACAACAGCAACTCGCCCTCGCCGGCTTCCACGTAAGGCATGCGCAAACCGCTTCGCAGTTCGATGAAAGATGCCGAAGAAGGCGAAGCGCACACAGATCGATTCACCAGTAGGTAGGGACAGCGCGGCAAGCGCCGCGTGCAAAATCATTCGTAAGCGAATTCGTCCAGCAGACCGGCGGTGGCCGCCGTGCCCGCGCCGCGCACCGCGCAGGTGAGCGGTTCATCGGCGACGCGCACGTCGAGGCCGATTTCGTCCGTCAGGCGGCGGCTCAGGTTGCCGAGCAGCGCGCCGCCGCCCGTCAGCACGATACCGCTGTTGGCGATGTCGGTCACCAGTTCGGCCGGCGCTTCTTCGAGCCCGCGCTTGACCGCGCCGATCATCTGACGCAGCGGTCCCTCGATCGCATCGGCGATATCGTGGTTGCTCAGTTGAACCGTGCGCGGCAAGCCGTCGTCGACGCTGCGGCCGGTCGCGTTCATGTGCTCGCGCGGCACATCGCGCATGGCCGAGCCGATGTTTTTCTTGACGTGCTCAGCGGTCTGCTCGCCGAGCAGCACGCCGTACAGATTGCGCACGTAGCTCACGATCGCCATGTCGAAGCTGTCGCCGCCCACGCGGATCGAACCGGAATACGCCATGCCGCCGAGCGCGATTACGCCGACTTCCGTCGTGCCGCCGCCGATATCCACCACCATCGAACCGGTCGCCTCCGACACCGGCAACCCCGCGCCGACCGCCGACGCCAGCGATTCGCCGATCAGACTCACCTTCCACGCGCCGGCCGCCACGGCCGCTTCCTTGATCGCGCGACGCTCGACCTGGGTCGCGCCGGCCGGTACGCACAGCGTGAACGCGGCGCGCCGGCTGAACAGCGGCCGCGGGCGTGCCATCTCGACGAATTGCTTGATCATGTGTTCGGCGGCGGAGAAGTTGGCGATCACGCCGTGACGCATCGGCCGCACCGCTTCGAGATTGGTCGGCGCGCGGCCCAGCATCTGGCGCGCCTGAGTGCCGACCGCGGCGACGCGTTTGGGCCGGTCGGCGGTGTCTTTCTGGAAGCATACGACGGACGGCTGATTCAGCACGATGCCGCCGTCGTCGGTATAGATCAGGGTGTTGGCCGTGCCGAGGTCCACCGTCACGGATTGACGGAACAGGCGATCGAAAAGCGGGTAATGCGGCGTCGGTCTGGCCATAGGAAGGCTCTGATGTGTCGTTATCCGCCCGTACCGGGCAGTCTGGAAAATGCGCCCCCGGTCACCCGAGCCGCTTGGGCCGCCCTGTCGGGCGTTCCGCGGTCCGCGCGGCGGGGGTGATTTTCATACTTATGAGCAGTTAACGGCAAGCAGTTCAGAATCTTTAGCCGTGCGACAAAGCGCCCAATGCGTGTTCGAGCGCCTCCTGGCCGAGCGCGACGCCGTCGGCATTGATCGTGTGGCCAATGCCGGGCAGCGCATAGGCGTCGACGGTATAGCCGGCGCCGCTGAAGGCGTCGGCGGCGGATTCGAGTTCCTGCACCGGGATCACTTCGTCGTCCTCGCCGTGGATCAGCGTGAGCGCCGTGCCGTTTTGCGCGACGATCACCGAGGCGAGCCGCCCGGAATACGCGACCACGCCGGCCGCGCCTTCCGCGCTGGTCGCCACGTGGTGCATCGCCATGATCGATCCTTGCGAGAATCCGACCAGCGCCAGGCGCCCGAACGACACCTGCCAGTAAGCGAGTTCGGTTTCGAGCATGCGTCGCAACGCCGGATAGGCCGCGGCGACGCGCGACTCGCGATTGCCTTCGTTGACGTCGCGCAGACTGAACCACTGGCGTCCGCCGAAGCCGCCGTCGAAGGCGTCGGTGCCGTCGAGCGACGTGAAGGCCACATCGGGCAGGCTCTCGCTCCAGATGTCCGCCAGCGGCATCAGATCGCGCGCATTGCTGCCGACGCCATGCATCAGCACCACCAGCCCTTTGGCAGGCGCGCTCACCGGCGCGCGCCGCCAGCCATGTTCGAATTGCTCCCAAGCCATATTCGCTCCCTTTCTCTCTTGATTCGTGGATGGTGCGTCCCGCACGCGTGAACGCGCGGCGTCGTCATGTCATGGATAGCGCCTTGCGCTGCGTGCAGCCTCAGTCGCGAGCATACGCTGCCGGATTTGTTTTCGCCCTCGCCTTTGCACGCGCCGATGACGTCCAAACATGAATGCAGGTATGCTTTTGCGAGCATTCAGCGGACCTGCGGCCCGGCGCTTCGCGCGGGCATGCAATACGACGTCGCCGCGGTTGTCCGCGGCACACCGATCCGGAGAACCGTTTGAGCCAGCCCACTCCAGCGCCCGCCGCGGCGCCGCCCGCACCACCGCCGCCGCTGAAGGGCGGCCAGCTGGTGCTGGCCACGATTGCCGTCGCGCTCGCCACCTTCATGAACGTGCTGGACACGTCGATCGCGAACGTTGCGATTCCAACCATTTCCGGCAACCTCGGCGTTTCGGTCGATGAAGGCACGTGGGTCATCACGGTGTTCGCCGCGGCCAATGCCGTGTCGATTCCCCTTACCGGCTGGCTCACGCAGCGCATCGGCCAGGTGAAGCTGTTCGTCGGCGCGATCCTGATGTTCGTGCTGGCATCGTGGTTGTGCGGCATTGCGCCGACGCTGCCGATCCTGCTGCTCGCGCGGATCTTCCAGGGCGCGGTGGCCGGCCCGCTGATTCCGCTGTCGCAAGCCATTCTGCTCGGCTCGTATCCGAAGGAAAAATCCTCGACCGCGCTCGCCTTATGGGCGATGACCGCGACCGTCGGCCCGATTGCAGGCCCGGCGCTCGGCGGCTGGATCACGGATAGTTACAGCTGGTCGTGGATCTTCTACATCAACATTCCGGTCGGCATTTTCGCGGCCGGCGTCACGTGGATGATCTACCGCACCCGCGAATCGCCGACCCGCAAGCCGCCCATCGACGTGGTCGGGCTCGGCCTGCTGATCACGTGGGTCGCCTCGCTGCAGATCATGCTGGACAAGGGCAAGGATCTCGACTGGTTCTCGTCGCCGGTGATCGTGATTCTCGGCGTTACCGCGCTCATCAGCTTCGCATTCTTCCTCGTGTGGGAATTGACCGAGGAACATCCGATCGTCGATTTGCGGCTGTTTCAGCAGCGCAATTTTCTCGGCGGCACGATTGCGATTTCGGTCGCGTATGGCGTGTTCTTCGGCAACCTCGTGCTGCTCCCGCAATGGATGCAGGAGTATCTGAATTACCGTTCCATCGACGCCGGTCTCGTGACCGCGCCGCTCGGCATATTCGCGGTGATCCTCGCGCCGGTGATGGGCCGCGTGCTGCCGCGCTCGGACGCGCGCGTGATCGCCACGCTGGCGTTTGTCGGCTTCGCGATCGTGTTTTACATGCGCTCGAAGTATGTGATCGAGATCGACACGTGGCATCTCGTGCTGCCGACTCTGCTGCAAGGCATTCCGATGGCGCTGTTCTTCGTGCCGCTGACCGCGATCATCCTGTCCGGCCAGCCGCCAAACAAGATTCCCGCGGCGGCGGGTCTGTCTAATTTCGCCCGCGTATTTTGCGGCGCGGTGGGCACTTCGATCGCCGGCAACGAATGGAACAACCGCACGGTGCTGCATCACGCGCGGCTTACGGAGCAAGCCTCCATCAACAACCCGACGTTCAATCAGCAGATCGATTCGACCCAATCCCTGCTGCATCTGAATTCGCAATCGGCCCATGCGTTATTCGATTTCAGCGTGAACACGCAGGCGGCCATGATGGGCCTGAACGACATCTTCTTCGTCTCGGCGGTCATCTTCATTCTGATCATTCCGCTGATCTGGATTACGCGGCCGGCCAAGGGCGGCGGTGGCCCGGACGCGGCCGGCGCGCATTGAGCGCGACGGTGTTTTTAACGCCGACCCGCGCACCCTGTTACCGCGGGCGGCGGCGCTGCGTTAGCGGAAATAACGCGCGGGTGTGTCGCCGAACGCGTCCCGAAACACCGCAATGAACGACGACACGTCGCTGTAGCCCACCTCAAGCGCCACCTGCGTGACGCTCGCGCCGGCGCCCAGGCGTTCCAATGCGACCAGCAGGCGAAGTTGCTGGCGCCACTGTCCGAAGGTTTGTCCCGTTTCCTTGACGAACAGGCGCGCCGCCGTGCGGGCCGTTACGCCGGCGGCTGCGGCCAGGTCTTCGAGTACCGAGGCGTCGGCCGGATTGGCGCTCAAAGCGTCGGCGATCCGCTGCGCGCGTTGATCGCGCGGCCAGTTCAACCCTAACGGCGCAGTGCGCAGACCGGGCAGCCGGTCCAGCAACACCTGCACGAGACGCGCGGCTGGTTCATCGAGCGGTTGGTCGTGCGGCAGACGGGCCGCGGCGATCAGCAACGCCGTGACCAGCGGGTCGGGCACGACGGCGCCGCTGTGCGGCGGAAGCGGCGCGGCGTCCGCCACGACAAAGAGCGAATGAAATTCGACGGGATTGACGGCGGACAAGCGGTGCAGCAAACCCGCGGGCATCCAGACCGCGTGACCCGGCGGTACGACCCAGCGCTCGGTTTCGGTGCGCACGATCAGCACCCCGGCGCTCGCGTGGATCAGTCGCGCGCGACGATAGGTGCCCAAGGGTTCGTCCAGCGTCTCGTACCGCTCGCCGGTCACGAAGACCGGCTGCTCGACGCCGTCTGGATCAAAAGTCTCCCTCATGGAGTCCGTTTTGCCCGGTTGTTGCGAGAAAGGCAGCAAGATTAGCATAGGCGGTCGAGGCGCTCGCCGGACGTCGCTCGTGCCGGATTGCGGCGCACGGCGACGTGCCGCACGAGCAATTCGCTCCGGCTTGCCAGTAGAATTGCGGCTCCAACGGTCCGAGCCCAATGAACTACGCATCCATCCTCGAACAGATCCGCGGCGATCTGCAGCCTTATCTGGGCGCCGGCAAGGTGGCCGATTACATTCCCGAACTCGCCACGGTGCCCGCCGACAGTTTCGGCATGGCGATCGTCACGGTATCCGGCGAAGTCTTTCGCACCGGAGACGCCGACACGCGCTTTTCCATTCAGAGCATTTCCAAGCTGTTCGCCTGCACGCTCGCGTTCCAGTTGCTCGGCGACGCGCTGTGGGAACGCGTCGGCCGGGAGCCGTCGGGCACCGCGTTCAATTCGCTCGTCCAGCTTGAAAGCGAGCGCGGCAAGCCGCGCAATCCGTTCATCAACGCGGGCGCGCTGGTCGTGACCGATGTGCTGTGCCGCCGCTTTGTGCAGGCCGAGACGGCGCTAGTCGAATTCATGCGACGGCTGACAGGCGAAACGAGCATCGACTACGATTCGCGCGTCGCTCAGTCGGAGTTGCAGCACGCCCACCGCAATCGCGCGATGGCACACTTCATGGCGAGCTTCGGCAACATGGAGATGCCGCCGGAAGTGGTGGTCGATGCTTATTGCCGTCAATGCGCGATCTCGATGAGTTGCGTCGAGTTGGCGAAGGCCGCGCTGTTCCTGACCAATCACGGTGTGGCGCCGGCCACCGGCGAGCGGATTCTCGACACGAGTTCGGCCAAGCGCCTTTCCGCGCTGATGCTGACCTGCGGCACCTACGACGCGGCGGGCGATTTCGTCTACCGGGTCGGCTTGCCGGCGAAAAGCGGCGTGGGCGGAGGGATCGTCGCCGTGCTGCCGGGCGAGATGGCGGCGTGCGTGTGGTCGCCGGCGCTGGATAGCAACGGCAACTCGGCGGCGGGGGTGCTGGCGTTGGAATGGTTGACGACTCATACCGGGCAGTCGATTTTTTGAGTGTTGCCGCCGTGGCCGGGCGCGCGGGCATTCTCGGTGTTTGATCAATTTCACGAGAGCATGAATATCATTTATTTAATGATTGTTTGGCATGCTATATGCGTTCTTTGAGGAGTGGCGAAAATCACGTCGCGCGATCCCCGCATTCCACCAGACGCGAAGCAGCCTCGCCGCGTGTCGGCGGAACCATCGGCCACACGATTTGCGTTGCCCCCGGTCAGCCGCCCTGCTGCCGAACTACGCGGCTTCGCTGCGCTTGCGCTTCCTTGAGAAGGCGGTAGGACGCGTAGTACTTATAGATGTTTCGCACATACGTGGTCGTCTCGATGCCGATCTTCTCGGCCACCACGATCTCCACGTTGTTGAACCAGACATCGGCGTTGAGTCCGCGGGCAGCGGCCTCCTTGCGCATCTTCGCGATGTTCCCCGGCCCGGCGTTATAGCTGGCAAAAGCGAATAACGGCCGGTCCACCTCGGAAAAATGGGCATCCTGGAAGTAGCGGGTCATCAATTGATCAAGATACTTCGCGCCGGCCTGAATGTTCCACTGCGTAACCTTGATGTCCCCGACGTTGAGTTCTTTCCCAGTGGCCGGCATGAGTTGCATGATGCCGACCGCGCCCACCCGACTCTTCGCATCCTGATTGAGCTGCGATTCCTGAAACCCTTGGGCAGCGAGCATCAATGGATCGAAATCGTACTGCTGGCCATACTTTTCAAAATATGCCACCGTCTGTCTGAAACGTTTGAGTTCGGCACTTTCCGTGTTGTTGTGAATTTGCTTCGCACCCTGCGCGTATTGTTTGAGGCGGATCTCCGTCACGCTTTGCTTCCTGATGACCTTCTCATAGAAGCCGCCGATCACCGCCTTCAGCTGGGGGCTATTCTTGCGAATGGCCCAGCCGATGACGCCGCCCTCCCGCACCGCCATGTTCTCGTGCACCTTGACGTTCGGCAGCATCTGCGCCCACATGCGCGCCTTCCAGTCATCGACGACCAGGATCTGAAGCAGGCCGACGTTCAGCATCTCCATCGCATCTTCGTCTTCGAGCGCATCCGGTAGCAGCACGATCCGCATCGGTGGCTTGCCGGCCTGCCGGAAACGGTTGTTCAGTGCAATCAGGCTTTCGTAATAGCTGCTATGGCGGCGAACCTCGACGGTCTTGCCCTTCAGGTCATCGAGCGTGGAAAGCGCAGGTGACTTCGGACCGGTCAGAACGAGTTCGCGCGTCGGCTTAAGCGCGTGTGCGGTAACAAAGTCGGCCTGCTTCAGGCGGTCCTCAGTTACCGTCAGATTGCCGGCTGCGATATCGCCGATGCCTTCCTTGAGCCCGGGCAGCAGCCGGTCGCGTGTTGTCGGAATCATGATGACCGTAACCGGGCGTTTGCCGAGGCGATCGGCGTACGTCTTATTGACGAATTGCTCAAAGTCGCGCACGGTGTCCGCGGTCATCCCACGCTCGTGTCCGCGATCATTGAAGTACAGCGTGCGGCTAAAGGGGGCGAGAACTCGAATCATGCGACGCTCGAGCATCGCGTCGAAATCGCCGCGCCAAGGCTTGTTGGTCAGATCGATGCGGCGTGCCGCACTCTCAGGAATCGGCGCGGACGCTGTCAGTGGTGCAGACGCAGATGGTGGCGCGGATGCCAGTTGAAGCGCGGCGCAATGTGCGCTCAGTAAGTAAATCCAAGCTCCAAACAAACCTGATAGCGGCCATGCACGAGGGAAACGCATCATAAACACCGAATTTTTTCGTATTGAGCCTTGCGCCCGGTCCGTTTGGACCGGCATTACACGGACGAAATCATCTGAACTTTCGGGGTTTTGTTGCGTACACGCCCTAGACTCTTACAGCATAGTTGCGCCTGAAAACGGTTCAAGCCTTCAGCGTGACAGCACGCCTCTGTCGGACGTGTCACCAATCGAGAAAGTCGCAGAAATCGCCAGAGGCGTTCCTGGGGTGATGTCCGTGACCAACGAACTGTCGCGCGTGGCGTCGCTCCAGGAAAGGAGCACGGTCGTATCGGGTTGCCATTCGATGCGCCTGATCGTTGCAACGCCATATACCGCACGCGCGGCCACTGCGCGACTGCGTCTCTTGCGGCGTCCCGAAGCCTGGCGAACCGTCGAAGTGGCCTCATGCCAATGCGAGGTTAGCCGTCCGATAATCTCCGGCCACGGGTCGAGTCCACACATCTCCGTGTTCTCCTGCGATTTTCGGGGGCAGTCGCGTGCATCGCGAATCACGTCTAGCTTTCGAGTCTCATGGCTGCAGCACAGGCGCCCCCATGATTGCTTCAACCTGCTGTCGCAACGGTCCGCACGTTCGCACGAAATGCGCGCGAAATTAGGGCTTTGCTGCGCCATTCGGCCGAGCAAGCGCGACGACGCTCACGATCCCCTCGCGCGCCATTTTCGCGTACGGACAGAAGCGTTCCGTGTTACGCACGAGTTCCTCGGCAATACAAGCTTCGACGCCCGGCAAATGAATGCGAACCCGCGCAACCAGATTGAACAGACCATCGACGGGATCGCGGCCGAAATCAACAGTAACTTCCACTTTCGCGTCGGCAATCGCTATCTCCGCCTTTGCGGCGAGCAGGTTCAGAGCGCCGTGAAAACATGCGGCAAAAGCGGCAGCGAACAACTGCTCGGGATTCGTCCCGCCACCCGGCCCGCCGAGCGGTTGGGGCAAGCGCAGTTCGAGGTCGAGTTCGCCGTCGTCCGAGCGGACGATACCCGACGCTCGACCGTGACGCGCCTCGCCGCCCGAGACGGTTACGGTCGTCGAATACAGTGTCTGAAAGTCCTGACCGAAGTACTTGTCGAGCAGGGTGAGCGGCGGTGGAAACAAAGGACTCGTCATGTGTGTGTCTGACAGCTGACAGCCGTTGGCCTACGCTGCGGCTCGTAACCGGCTGAACTGCGCGCGCAAGCTCGCAGTCTCCGAACACGGGATGGTCTGTGCCGCGGGCGGGTTGTCTTCAGGTTGTGCGTTTTGGTTCGGCGCAGACCACTCGTCGACAAGCCCGCTGGCGCTGAGGCCACCGTCGATTGAAACAATCGTGATGGTTTTTCTCGGTGAATGTGTGCCGGACCGGCCTTGATGCGCCGTCAGCGTATAGGTGGATCGTAGGCGCGCGACGGCCCGTCGGGAAGGCTTGCGCCGCGATGCACCGTGTTGCCTCCAAAGCACCAATCAGCGTGCCGGCACCGCCATCACATTGGTCAGGCATTGCAGATCGAGCGCGCGCGTTTGCTCCGCCATGTAGTCGATGAACACCCGGATTCTGGCCGGCAGATGCTTGCGGCTGAGATAACACAGGTAATGACCGCGATCGTCCGGCGCATATTGGGGCAGACAGGAAATCAGTGTCTCTGAACAGCCCTTTCCGCTTCCCGCGAACCTTGTTGTCTCCCGATAAGCCGCAAAAAAAGATGTTTGACAAACTATCTTAAGATATATATCTTACGACACATCTTAAGATACAAACGGGAGCACCACCATGCGTCATCACCACCGTTTTTCCCGTCCGCCCATGGCCGACGACCGTTCCCCCACCGGCCACGAACGCGGCGCGCTCCATGCCTTCTGGCATGCCTTCGGGCACCGCCACGACTACCGCGGTGAACACGGCGGCGAAGCACGCGATGACGGCTTCGACCGCCTATCGCTGCACGCCCTGTGGCACGCCATCGGCCGACATCACGAGCATCGCGGCGGCGGGCGCGGCGGGCGCTTCGGCGGCGGCCCGGGCGGTTTCGGCGGCGACGGCGACGGCTTTCCGCGCGGCCGCAAATTCAGTTCCGACGACCTGCAACTGCTGCTTCTGTCGATGATCGGTTCGCAGCCGAGCCACGGCTACGAGCTGATCAAGGCGCTCGAAACGCGCTCGAACGGTTTTTACAGCCCGAGCCCCGGCATGGTCTACCCGGCGCTCACGTATCTGGAAGAACTCGGCTACGTGACCGTGCAGCTCGAAGGCAACCGCAAACGCTACGAACTGTCGGAAACCGGTCGCGAATATCTGGCCGCCAACCGCGACCGCGTCGAATTGATGCTGGCCAAACTGAACCACATTGCCCGCAAGATGGATTCGGTGCGCCGCGCGTTTGCCGGCGAAGAGCCGGCCGACATCAGCGAAGGCGGCTGGCTGCCCGAGCTGAACGAAGCGCGCCGCGCGCTAAAGCATGCGTTGCTTCGCCGTGACAACGCGCCGGCGGCGGAACAGCGCCGCATCGCTGAAATTCTGCTGCGGGCGGCCAAAGAAATCGAAAGCGAAATCAAGCCGGACCGCAGCGAAAACGGCGACAACGCCGAGCCGGCCGCCTGACCCCTACTGCCCGTTGCCCGCCGCGCTCATGCACGCCTGCAACTCCGCTTGCGCGCGTGAACGCTCGCTCATCGAACGAACAGGAGAAGCACTCTTATGCTGACTAAAAACCATCAAGCCGCGAACCTGACCGACAGCCGGGCCGACCTCGCGATCCATCGCGTGCGCCATCCGCTGAAATTCCGTCTGCTCCAAGTCAAGCAGGTGCGCGCGCTGACCCCGCATCTGATCCGCGTCACATTCACGGGCGACGATCTGCACGACTTCGTCTCCGCGTCGTTCGATGACCACATCAAGGTGTTCTTCCCCGAACCCGGCGCGGACAAACCGGTTTTGCCGGAAGCGGGCCCCGACGGTCCGGTGTTTCCCGCCGGCCAGCCGCGTCCGGTCGCGCGCGATTTCACGCCGCGCCGCTTCGATCGCGAGACGCGCGAACTGGATATCGAGTTCGCGATGCACGAGGCGGGCCCCGCGGCGACGTGGGCGGCGCAAGCCAAGGTGGGCGAATATCTCGGTATCGGCGGCCCGCGCGGTTCGCTCGTGATACCGAAGGGTTTCGACTGGCATCTGCTGATCGGCGACGATACCGCGTTGCCCGCCATCGCCCGGCGCCTCGAAGAGCTGCCGCCCGGCACGCGCGTCGCGGCGGTGATCGAAGTGGCCGATCCGTCGGCGCGGATCGAATTCACGACGCAAGCCGAGTTGCATCTCGTCTGGCGCTACCGCAGCGAAGCGGGCATGCGCGGCGAGGCCCTGCTGCAGGCGGTGCGCGACACCTATCTGCCCGAGGACGGCGAAGGCTACGTGTGGGCAGCCGGCGAATCCGCGACCATGCGTGCGGTGCGCTATCACCTGTGCACGGAACGCGGCGTCGACAAATCACGCATTCGCGCGGCCAGCTACTGGAAACAGGGCGCCGAAGCGGTGCACGAAACGCTCGACGATTGAGCGTCGGTCGTTCGCGTGATCGCATGCGCCTCGAGGCGCGTGCGATCCGGCGGCGGCGCGAATCGCGCGAGCACTTTGCTTTTCAGAAAACAACAACAACAAGGAATCGATCGATGTACTCAATAAGCGCAAAGCACGAACGCCGCCTGCTGTGGCTGCTCGCGCTGACGCAGTTCACCATCATCATGGACTTCATGGTGATGATGCCGCTCGGCCCGCAGATCATGCACGCATTCGCCATCACGCCGGCCGCATTCGCGACGGCCGTGTCGGCGTATTCATGGTGCTCGGGACTGTCGGGACTGTTCGCGGCGACCTATATCGACCGCTTCGACCGGCGCCGTTTGCTGCTGACCATGTATGCGCTGTTCGCGCTGTCGAATCTGGCGTGCGCGCTGGCCAGCAGTTTTCCGCTGCTGCTCGCCGCACGCGCATTCGCCGGCATCACGGGCGGCGTGTTGGGCTCGGTGATCATGGCGATCGTCGGCGACGTCATTCCGGTTCAGCGCCGCGGCGCCGCCACCGGCACGATCATGACGGCGTTTTCGCTCGCGGCGATCGCGGGCGTGCCGGCCGGTGTGCTGCTGGGCGCGCACTTCGGCTGGGCCGCGCCGTTCTTTCTGCTGGTGGCGCTGTCGCTGCTCGTGTGGACGGCGGGGCAGCAACTGGTGCCGTCGCTGGCGGAGCACTTGAGCCGCCGTCAGCCGCCGCTCGCGGAGGTGCTGCCGGATTTGTGGCGGCTCCTGAGCAACCCGAGGCATCTGAATGCGTTTGCGCTGACCTTCATGATGATGGTCGCGCACATGCTGGTGATTCCGTTCATCTCACCGGTGCTGGTCGCCAACCACGGCGTGGCGCCCGAGCAATTGTCATGGCTCTACATGGCAGGCGGCGCGGCGACGTTCTTCACTTCGCGTCGCGTGGGCAAGCTCGCTGACAAGTACGGCACGCGGCGCGTGTTCCGGATCGCGGCGATGCTCGCGTTTGTGCCGGTGCTGTTCGTCACGCATCTGCCGAATCTGCCGTTCTACGCGCTGGTGATGTTCTTCCCGGTTTTCATGGTGCTGATGTCCGGCCGCATGGTGCCGATGCAGGCGCTGTTGACCACGGTGCCCGAGCCGGCTCGGCGCGGCGCTTTTCTCAGCGCGAACAGCGCGCTTCAGGCATTGGGTACGGGATGCGGCGCGTGGATCGGTGGACTGATGCTCAGCAGCTCGCCGAGCGGTCAGATCGTGGGGTACGGCACTGTCGGCTGGGCCTCGGTTGCGGTAGCGCTGGCCGGCGTGTTGTGGGTTTCCCGCGTGCGTGGCGCGCAAGCCGATGCGCCCGCGCCGGGCGTGATGCACGCTGAAGCGATCGGCGAAAGTTGACCGCATGTCTCGCGCGGCGCTGTCGTGCAAGGTGCCGCGCGGACCCATGCGTCAGTCGGTTTTGCCGGTCAGCGCGCGGCGCGCGGCTTCGCCTTCATCGTGTGAAGCTGCATAGAACACGCGCGCCCGCCCAATGATGATTTTCAGCATGGCAATCACCGGCACGGCCAGGAAAATCCCCGCCACGCCGCCCAACTGATCGCCGGCAAGCAAGCCGACGATGACCAGAAACGGACTAACCTCCACGCCTTCGCTCATCAGATACGGATTGAGCACGTAGTCCTGAAACAGCCGGTACAGCGCGATGAAAATCACCAGCCAGAGCAGATGCGGATAGCCGCTGAACACGGCCACGATCAACGTGATGGCCACGGCGGCGAGCGGCCCGGCAAACGGCACGAACTCCAGCAAACCCGCGCTCACCGCCAGCAGAAACGCATAAGGCACGCCGAGCAGCGAGAACGCCACGCCATAGCAGATCAGCGTGGCCAGCGACAGAAACAGCAACGCGCGCACGTACTTCGACAACAGCACGTTCAGATCCGTCACGATCTCGGCCCACAACGTGCGATGCCGGTCGTTCAGCAGATCGAGAAAGTCCTCGCGCATCTGCGGACCTTCCTTGATCAGCAGGAAGCTCAGAATCGGGATCAGCACGAGATAGATCAGATTGCTGGCCGCGTGCATCACGCCGAGGCCGACGCTGCGCGCCATCGGCACGGCCTTGTCGGAACCCGTCTCGATCTGGCCGCGCACGAAATCCACGATCCGCTCGCGCAGCGGCTCCAGGAAATGCGGCAACGGAAAGCGGCTGGGCACATCGGACTTCATCAACTGAGGCAGTTGCGCGAGCAGGTGCGTCGCTTCGTCCTGCAACTGCACGCCGAAGATCGATCCGACCACCGCGATCAACGCGACCACCACCACGAACACCAGCGCGATCGACGCCACCCGCGGCATACGACGCGGCCGGATGCGCTCGACGAGATCCACCATCGGGTAGATCAGATAGCTGAAGAAGACCGCGAACACCACCACCAAAACGGTGGACGACGCCATATAAATGCAGAAAAACAGCAGCGCGATCAGCAGCGCGGTCCAGACCTGTCTAGCCGTGCGAACATCGAATCCCAGCATGAACTTTCCTCGAATAGACGATGTGATCCGGCGCATCGCACGCGCCGGGAACATCGGACAGGCATCGCAGACACAGGGCGCCTTGGTGAGCCAAGGCGCCCGTGCAATGAAAGCAGCGTAAAACGCGGGGCAGAAATGACGCGCCGACGCCCGCGCGCTCAATAAACGCAAGGCGCCGACGCGCGACATAATCAGATCAGCTTGCCGAGCAGGAAGCCGACGCCGACCGCGATCAGCAGCGCACCAATCGGATTGTTGCGCGTCGTTTCGGCAACCTGGTCGACACGCTCGCCGTATTTCGCCTGTGCCTTGCCGGCGAACTGCCGGACCTTGCCTTCGGCCTGCAGTTCCGCGTCTCCGGTCAGGCCGCCGACGGCGTCCTGCACCTTGCCCGCAGCATCCTTCACCGTACCTTCGAACTGATTCGAATTCATCGATATTCTCCTTTTGAACGGGGTCAACAAGCCATTGCCGACGGGAGCCGGCGCTCGATCCTGCTTACCGTCAATGCTGTTACCACTTCACGCGATCCCGTTCACCAGCATGGTTCGTTCCCGGCCGCCGTTCGCTCGCTATGAAAGCCGCGCGAATACAGCAAACAGGCCGACTCGAGGCTTCGAGGCTGCAAGGTTTTTACGGCGCGGCGCGCCGCCGGGTATGGGATAGAAATGATCTACGGCAATGCATGCCGTTCCGTCTGCGAACGCAGGACGTTGTCGTCGGCGGGCGGCATGGCGCCCGGTTGGCCGGGTTGCGTATGGGGAGCGGACGCAGCGCTCGTCCCGTTTTAGCGCAATGCCACTTCAGCCCTGCTCCGCGCCCAAAGCGGCCAGCGGATGCGCGTCGCTCTTCCACGGCGAAGCAAGAAAATGCCTGACCCGCTCCGGCCGCACCTCGGCGAGCGTGGCGGGCGCCCAGCGGGCTTTGCGATCCTTGTCGATCAACTGGGCTCGTACGCCTTCGCAGAAGTCGCCCTCCTCGATCACGCGTTTGACAATGCCCAGTTCCATACGGAAGCACTCCGCCAACGTCATCTGCCGGCCGCGCAAAAGCGCCTCACGCGTGACGTAGAGCATGGTGGGCGAATGACCGGTCAACGCGTCGTAGGTGGACTGCAACCACTGCTTCACCTCGCGCGGCGGCTCACGCAGCAAATCGTGCCGCACCGTCGCGACCATCCGCTCGATGCTCGAACGCCGATCGAAATGCCGCAAGATCAGTTGTGTAAACGCCGCCAGCGGCGCGTGCGGAATGATATTGCACGGCGGCTCGAAGACGCCGCGCAAGGCGGCCATCAGATCGCCGTCGAGCGGCATGCGTTGCAGGCGCTCCTCGAAACTGGCGAGCCATTCGGCCGGCACGCACAGATCGGCCAGTTGCAGGCGCAACGCATCAGCGCCGGACAAGGTCGCGCCGGTCAGCCCGACATACAACTCGAGCTCCGCCGGCATCGCGCTCAGAAAACGCGTCGCGCCGACGTCCGGCAGAAAGCCGATACGCGTCTCCGGCATGGCGATCTTGCTGCGCTCGGTCACGATGCGCAACCGCGCCCCCTGGCCGAGCCCCATGCCGCCGCCCATCGCAATGCCGTCGAGCAACGCGACCACCGGCTTTGGAAACGTGTGCAGCGCATAGTCGAGCCGGTATTCGTCGACGAAGAATGCGAGCCAGCGGCTGTCACCGTTCTTCGCGAGCCGCTGCACTTCGCGGACATCGCCGCCAGCGCAGAAGCCCTTGGCGCCGGCGCCTTTCAGCACGAGCGCGACGATGCCCTCATCGGTGCGGCAATGTTCGACCAGGACGGCGAGTTCGCGCACCATCGCGTGCGAGAGCGCATTGAGCGCGGCCGGCCGGTTGAGCGTGATGATCGCCACGCGGTTCACCACGCGAAACAGAATCTCGCGCTCCGCCTCGAAGCTCGTATCGTGCGCGACGCTTTGCAAGGCGCTCATTGACGCGTCTCCGGTTTCGAAGCGTCGGCCTGCGCAGCCTGCGTCACCTGCCAGCGCGGCGCGCGTTTTTCGAGGAATGCATTGACACCTTCGCGCTGATCGGCGCCATCGAACAGATCGACGAAACGCTCGCGCTCCAGCGCCAGCGCGGCCGCGCGCGGCACGCCGTTGCGGCCCTGATGAATCAGCGTCTTGCTGAAGCCGACCGCTTGCGGGCTCAAGTTGGCGACACGCGCCGCCATGGCCAGCGCCGCCTCGCGCGCCGCGCCCTTCTCCACCACTTCTTCGACCAGACCGATGCGCAACGCCGTCGCCGCATCGACGCGCTCGCCGGTCAGAATCATTCGCTTGGCCCAGCCTTCGCCGACCAGCCACGGCAGCGTCTGCGTGCCGCAACCGCAGGGCAGCAAACCGACCGCGGTCTCGGGCAACGCCAGCAACGCATGCTGTTCCGCAATGCGGATATCACAGGCCAGCGCGCACTCGAGCCCGCCGCCCATTGCATAACCGTTGATCGCCGCGATCACGACGGGCCGCGCGTTCTGCAAGGTCTCGAAGGCTGCGCCGAAGCGCGCCGCCGCGGTGCGCGCGACTTCGCGGTTGCCGTCGGCGAAGGTGTTCAGGTCGGCGCCCGCGCTGAAGAACTTGGGGCCGTCGCCGGTGATCACGATGGCGCGCACGCGCGCCTCGCCGTTCAGGCGCTCGATGGTCTGCTGCAATTGCAGCAAGCCTTCGGGCGTAAACGCGTTGGCCGGCGGCCGCTTGAGCGTGAGTTGCGCGACGGCGCCGTCATGCGCGTAGTCGAGTTCGATCATGCCGCGCCTCCGTCCTTGCCGCCCTGGCCGTCCTGACGATACAACTTGATGACCGCGGAAAAGTCGAGACGTCCCGCGCCTTTCGTGCTCATCGTCTGGTAAAGCTGTTGCGCCAGCGCGCCGAGATAGACCGGTTGACGCGCGGTTTTCGCGGCGTCGGTGGCGAGGCCGAGGTCTTTGAGCATGAGATCGGTGCCGAAGCCGCCCGTGTAACCGCGCGTGGACGGCGCCGTCTCGATCACGCCGGGCATCGGATTGTAGGTGTCCGAACTCCAGCACCGTCCCGTCGACGTATTGATGATGCCGCCCAGCACTTTCGCGTCGATACCGAGCGCTTCGCCGAGCGACATGGCTTCGGCGACGCCCGCCATCGTGATGCCGAGCACGAGGTTGTTGCAGATCTTCGCGACCTGGCCCGTGCCGGTGTCGCCGCAATGCACGATGTTCTTGCCCATCGCCGAAAGCACCGGCTTGACCTGCTCATACGCGCTCGCGCTGCCGCCGACCATGAAGGTCAGCGTACCCGCCGCCGCGCCGCCGGTGCCGCCTGAAACCGGCGCATCGACAAAGGTGTTGCCGTTCTGCTGCGCGAGTTCGGCGAACGCCTTGACGCTCGCAGGATCGATCGTGCTCGAATCGATGATCGTCACGCCCTTCGCGATACCGGCGAAGATGCCGTCGTCCGCGCTCAACACGCTGCGCACATGCGCGGCGGCGGGCAGCATGGTGATCACGCATTCCACGTCCGTTACCGCTGCTTTCGGCGAACCGGCCGCTTTCGCGCCCGCATCGACGAGCGCCTGCACGGCTTGCGCGTTGAGGTCGAATACGTTGACCGCGTGGCCCGCCTTGAGCAGGTTGTGCGCCATCGGCGCACCCATGTTGCCGAGTCCGATAAAGCCTATTTTCATGATGTCTCCCGTGGACTCTTGAACTCAGCGCAGGCTGATGGTCGTGTTGACGCCGTCGTTGACAGTGTCGTCGTCGAACCAGCGGGCGGTCACGGTCTTGGTCTGCGTGTAGAACTGCACGACCTGTTTGCCATAGGGGCCGAGGTCGCCGAGCTTCGAGCCGCGCGAGCCGGTGAAGCTGAAGGACGGCACCGGCACGGGAATCGGAATGTTGATGCCGACCTGGCCGATATCGATCTCGCTCTGGAATTTGCGCGCCGCCGCGCCGCTCTGCGTGAATAGCCCGACGCCGTTGCCGAACGGATTGCGGTTGACCAGCGCGATTGCGTCATCGAGCGTCGCTGCGTTCAGCACCACCAGCACCGGGCCGAAAATTTCCTGGCGGTAGATTTCCATCTCGGTGGTGACGTCGGTAAAGACCGTCGGGCCGATGAAGTTGCCTTGCTCGTAGCCGGGCACTTTAATGTCGCGGCCGTCGAGCGCGAGGGTCGCGCCTTCTTTCACGCCCGTCTCGATCAGTCCGAGAATGCGCTGCTTCGCCGCGCGCGAAACCACCGGGCCGATGTCCGTATTCGGTTCGTTGCCCGCATTGACCTTCAGCGTCCTGGCCTTGGCGACCAGGTCCGGCAACCATTGCTGCGCGGCGCCCACCAGCACGACCACCGAGGTCGCCATGCAGCGCTGCCCCGCTGCGCCGAAACCCGCACCAGCCAGCGCGTTCAACGTCTGCTCGCGGTTCGCATCGGGCAGCACGACGGCGTGGTTTTTCGCGCCCATCATCGACTGCACGCGCTTGCCGTGCTCGCTGCCGAGGCGGTACACATGCGTACCGACCGCCGTCGAGCCGACGAATGAAATGGCCTTCACGAGTTCGTGCGTGCAGAGCGCGTCGACCACCTGTTTGCCGCCGTGCACGACATTCAGCACACCCTTCGGCACGCCCGCTTCGAGCGCGAGTTCGACCAGTTGCATGGTAGAAAGCGGGTCTTGCTCGGAAGGCTTCAGCACGAACGTATTGCCGCACACGATCGCCATCGGGAACATCCACAGCGGGATCATCGCCGGGAAGTTGAACGGTGTGATGCCGGCGCATACGCCGATCGGCTGGCGCAGCGTGTACGTATCGACGCCGCCGGCGACGTTCTCCGCGAACTCGCCCTGCTGCAAGGTGCCGATCGAGCATGCATGCTCGACCACTTCGAGGCCGCGGAAGATATCGCCTTCGGCATCGGGAATCGTCTTACCCTGTTCCGCGCTCAAGGTCTTCGCGATACGCGGCGAATGCTCGCGAATCAGCGCCTGGTACTTCAGCATGATGCGCATGCGCGCGCCGATCGGCGTGTCCTTCCAGGTCTTGAACGCGACGTGGGCGCAACGGATGGCTTCGTTCACTTCATCGGCGGTGGCGAACGGTACGCGCGCCAGCACTTCTTGCGTGGCGGGATTGACGATGTCGCGCCATTCGGCGGTCTTCGATTCGACGAACTCGCCGTTGATCAGCAACTTGACGGTGGCAACGGCTGCATTTGCGCTCATGCTGAAACTCCTCTGCAATGGCCGCGAGGCGGCCGGACAGTGACTGGATAAATATCAACGCAGATCGGGGAAATCTTCCTCCCAATACTCATCGGGCAAACGCGCGGGGTCGGCCTCGCGCTCCATTTCGCGGCGTCGCAATTCGACGCGGCGAATCTTGCCGGAGATGGTCTTGGGCAGTTCGCTGAACTGCAGGCGGCGAATCCGCTTGTACGGCGCGAGCTTTTCGCGCGAGAACGCGAACACGGCGCGCGCGAGTTCGGGGCCGGCTTCATAGCCCTGACGCACGGTGACGAATGCTTTGGGCACCGACAGACGCAGCGCGTCGGCGCTCGGCACCACAGCGGCCTCGCCGATCGCCTCGTGCTCGATCAGCACGCTTTCGAGTTCGAACGGACTGAGGCGGTAATCGGACGATTTGAAAACGTCGTCGGCGCGGCCGACGTAGACGTAGTAGCCGTCGTCACGGCGCAGCGCGACGTCGGACGTGCGATAGAAGCCGTTGCGCATCGCTTGCGCGGTGGCGTTGATGTTGTTCGCGTAGCCGGTCATCAGACCGAGCGGCCGTTGCGCAAGCGGCAGCGCGATTTCGCCTTCAGTAACGGGCTGGTCGTCCGCATCGATGAGCTCGATCGTGTAGCCCGGTAGCGGACGCCCCATCGAACCCGCGACCACCGGCTGGCCCGGCGAATTGCCGATCTGGCAGGTCGTCTCGGTCTGGCCGTAGCCGTCGCGAATCGTAATGTCCCACGCGTGCTTCACGCGCTCGATGACCTCGGGATTCAACGGCTCGCCGGCGCCGACAATCTCGCGCAGTTTGACCGGATAGTCGCTCAGATGCTCCTGCACCAGCATGCGCCAGACGGTCGGCGGCGCGCACAGCGTGGTGATGTTGAAACGCACCAGCGCGTTCAGCGTGTCTTTCGGCACGAAGCGTGGAAAGTTGAAAACGAACACGCAGGCCTGCGCATTCCACGGCGCGAAGAAGCAGCTCCACGCGTGCTTGGCCCAGCCCGGCGAGCTGATATTCCAATGGATGTCGTTCGGTTGCAGGCCGATCCAGTACATCGTCGACAGATGGCCGACCGGATAGCTTTGATGCGTATGTTCGACCAGCTTGGGCTTGGAGGTCGTGCCCGAAGTGAAATACAGCAGCATCGGGTCGGTGGCCAGCGTGACGCCTTCAGGTGTGAATTGCGGCGATGCGTCATAGCCTGCCGCTAGGTCGATCCAGCCGTCGCGCGGCGTGCCCACTGACAGGCGCGTGAGCGGCGCTTCGAGCGCATCGAATTTGCCCAGTTCCGCGCTATCCACCACCGCGAAATTCGCGCCGCCAATCTGCACGCGATCGCGCACGTCGTCGGCGGAAAGCTGGGTGGTGGCCGGCAGTACGATCGCGCCGAGCTTCATGGCCGCGAGCATCACGTCCCACAGTTCGACGCGGTTCGGCAGCATCAGCAACAGGCGGTCGCCGCGGCCCACGCCCACGCCGCGCAGGAAATTCGCCATGCGCGCCGAGCGCTCCGACATCTGCGCGTAGGACAGGCGCAGGCCGTCGGTGGCGGGATCGTCGACGATCCATAGCGCTGGGTTGTCGTTATCGCGCGCGATCACGTCGAAGTAGTCGAGCGCCCAGTTGAACTCGCCTAGTGCCGGCCACGCGAATTCGCGGTATGCACGGTCGTAGTCGGTTCGATGGCGCAATAACAGGTCACGCGCGTCGAAAAAGGCCTTCGCTGCAGTCATCGTCGTCTCCAGTTGGCGCGGTCTATCCGCTTTTGCTTTTTTGTCCCGCTGCTGCACTGCTTTCTACCCGGCGGCCAGGCTATTTTGCGCTCAAATGCCGCTTCGTTTGCATTTACACATGCCGGGCGATCAGCATGCGTTGCACCTCGCTGGTCCCTTCGTAAATCTGCGTGATGCGCGCATCGCGATAATGGCGCTCCACCGCGTAGTCCTCCAGATAACCATAGCCGCCGTGAATCTGGATCGCGTTCGAGCAGATTTCCTCGGCCAGTTCCGACGCGAACAGCTTGGCCTGCGAAGCCTCCGACAAACATGGCTTGCCCGCCGTGCGCAGCCGCGCCGCGTGATGCACCAGCAGGCGCGCTGCATTCAAACGCGTGGCCATGTCGGCGAGCATGTTGGCGATGGTCTGATGCTCCTTCAACGCCTTGCCGAACTGAATGCGTTCGTTCGCATAGAGACGAGCGGCATCGAACGCGGCGCGCGCGATGCCGATCGCCTGCGCCGCAATGCCGATGCGCCCGCCTTCGAGATTCGACAGCGCGATGCGCAGGCCCTCGCCCGGTTCGCCGAGCAGATTGGCTTGCGGCACGGCGCAGTCGTCGAGCGAAATCGGACAGGTGTCCGAAGCGCGAATGCCGAGCTTATGCTCCGGCTTGCCGACGTTGAAGCCCGGCGTATCGGTCGGCACGATGAAGGCCGACAGACCGCGCTTGCCACGGTCGGGATCGGTCACAGCGAAGACGATCGCGAGGTCGGCGCGCGAGCCGTTGGTCACGAACTGCTTGCTGCCGTTGAGAATCCACTTGCCGTCGCGCAGCACGGCGCGGCTGCGCAGATTGTTCGCCTCGGAACCGGCCTGCGGTTCGGTCAGACAGAACGCGCCGATTCGGCGACCGGTCGCGAGGTCCTGCAAATAGCGGTCTTTTTGCGCGTCGGTGCCGAAGTTGAGGATCGGCCCGCAGCCGACCGAGTTATGCACGCTCATCAGCGTGGCGCAGGCGGCGCAGCCCGCGGCGATCTCTTCGAGCGCAAGCGCATAGGCCACGTAGTCCGTGTAGGAGCCGCCCCATTCGGCCGGCACGATCATGCCGAGAAAGCCGAGTTCGCCCATCTGCCTGACGACCTCGGCGGGCAGTTGCGCGTCGCGATCCCATTGGCCCGCGTGCGGTGCGAGCTGTTCGGTGGCGAAGTCGCGAGCCGCGTCGCGGATCATCCGTTGTTCGTCGGTGTAGAAGCTGTCCATGGCGCTCGGTCCTGTGCTGTGCGTTTGATCGCGGCGGGTTCGCCGCCTCACGTTCGTGTCTGTGAGGCCAAGCGGAGCGCGATCGATTGAGGCCCAGTGTAGGCAAGCCGACGGGCAGGTTCGATGCTCAGCCCGATCAATCTGACTGAGCGCATTTGCCATACTGGTACGATATGAATCCGCATACGCCCACAATTTCAGGCACTTGGCGAATCGCCATAAGGAAAATGTTGAGCGCTTTTGCCAGCTTCCCCGTCAAACCGGATATGCATGAAAAACGATAAAGGCACGATTTCCGTCAGCATGGTCGAGGAAGCGCTTGCGCTGGCGCGCTCTCGCGGCCTCGACGCGCTGCCGCTTGCCGAAGCCGCGGGCATCGCCGCGCCAATGCTGGCGTCGCCGAAAAGCCGCGTGTCGTCGGCGCAATACGGCGCGCTGTGGGCCGCGATTGCCCGCGCGCTGGACGACGAGTTCTTCGGCCAGGACTCGCATCGCATGAAAAGCGGCAGCTTCATCGCCATGACGCAGACGGCGCTCACCGCGCGCAACGGCGGGCAGGCGCTGGCGCGCGCGGTCGGCTTCATGCGCCTCGTGCTGGATGACCTCGGCGCGGAGATCGAAACGGACGCGCAGCGCGTGCGCCTGCGCTTCGTGGAAAACGTCGGCGCGCCGCCGCCGGCCATGTTCGCTTATGCGACCTACTTCATCGTCGTGTACGGGCTGTTGTGCTGGCTGGTCGGGCGGCGCATTCCGCTGCTCGAGGCGCGCTTTCGCTGCGCCGAACCCTCCGCCGCGCACGAGTACCGGCTGATGTTCTGCGATCACATGAGCTTCGAGCAGGCCGAATCGTACGTCGATCTCGCGCCGGCCTTTCTCGAGCTGCCGGTGATCCAGACGACCAAATCGGTCAAGCCCTTCCTGCGCGACGCGCCCGGCAGCTTCATCGTCAAGTACCGCAATCCCGGCTCGCTCGCGGCGCGCGTGCGCAAGATGCTGCGCGCCATGCCGATGGCCGGCTGGCCCGCCGCCGATCAGATGGCCGAACGCCTGCACGTCGCCGAGGCCACCATGCGCCGGCGTTTGAAACAGGAAGGCTATACGTATCAGACGATCAAGGACGATCTGCGGCGCGACATAGCGATTGGTGAACTGCAGGACACCGATCGCACCATCGCCGACATCGCGACCTCCGTTGGGTTTGCCGAACCGAGCGCGTTTCATCGCGCGTTTCGCAAGTGGACCGGCATGCGGCCGACCGACTACCGGCCGGCACGCGCGGATTTCACGCGCAAGGCGGAATCGGACTAAGCTGTAAGGAGCAGGCCAGCCTTCTTTTGGGGTATCGGCCCGCGCCTGCCGATACATGTCGGCACGGCGCGGCAGCCGTCAGCGATGAGCGCGTATCCACGTCTCCCGTTCCGGCAGTCCGGCTCGCGCATGTCGCTTATCCGTGGCGATATGGTGGGCCGGTTGATGCGCGGCATGACCGTGCTCGGCGTGCTTTTGGCGTTTGGGTTCGCGTCGTGCGAATCGGATGTGGCGCCGCGCGCCGCCGTCGCCCCTAACAGCGTCGTCGTGATTCCGGTGAACGGTGCGATCAGTCCGGCGAGCGCCGACTTCATCGTGCGCAGCCTGCAGCGCGCGGTTGACGATCGCGCGCAGCTCGCCGTGCTGCAACTGGATACGCCGGGCGGGCTCGACACGTCGATGCGGCAGATCATCAAGGCGATTCTCGGCTCGCCGGTGCCGGTCGCCACCTTCATCGCACCCAGCGGCGCGCGCGCCGCGAGCGCCGGCACGTATATCGTCTACGCAAGCCATATCGCGGCGATGGCGCCGGGCACCAATCTCGGCGCGGCGACGCCGATCCAGATGGGCATCGGCGGTGCGGAGCCGCCGGGAGGCGGCGGAACGCCGGGCTTGCCGGGTGTTGGCGGTGCTCCGGGCAGTGGTAACGCCGGCGATAGCGGCGTCGGCAACCCGACGAAACCCGCGGCATCCGCGCCCACCGGCTCCGCCAGCGCCCTGCCGCTCGACACCCAATCGACCGAACTGCGCAAGCAGGTCCACGACGCCGCCGCCTACATCCGCGGCCTCGCGCAGATGCGTGGCCGCAACGCCGACTGGGCCGAGCGCGCGGTTCGCGAAGCCGTCAGCCTGTCGGCGGCGGACGCGCTCGCACAGCATGTCGTCGATCTGAATGCGCGCGACGTGCCCGACCTGCTGCGCCAGCTCGACGGCCGCATGCTCGTCACCAGCGCCGGCAACGTCAAACTCAACACGGCCAGCGCGCCGATCGTGACGCTCGAAGTCGACTGGCGCAGCCACTTCCTTGCCGTGATCACCGATCCCAACGTCGCGCTGATCCTGCTGATGATCGGCATGTACGGCCTGTTCTTCGAATTCGCCAATCCGGGCTTCGTACTGCCCGGCGTGGTCGGCGCGATCAGCCTGCTGCTCGGCCTCTTCGCCATGCAGATGATGCCCATCAACTACGTCGGCCTCGGTCTGATCTTTCTCGGCATCGCTTTCCTGATCGGCGAGGCGTTTCTGCCGACCTTCGGTTCGCTCGGCTTCGGCGGTGTGGTCGCGTTCGTGATCGGCGCGCTGATGCTGATCGACACCGACGTGCCCGGCTACGGCATCCCGCTGCCGATGATCGCCGCCGTCACCGTGTTCAGCGTGGTGTTCGTGCTGGGCGTGTCGCAACTCGCGCTGCGCGCGCGGCGCCGTCCGGTGGTGACGGGTTCGGAAGCCATGATCGGCAGCCTCGGCGTGGTGCTCGACGGCGGCCTGTCGCCGGCGGACCTCACGGCGGACGGCGCGCTCGGCGGTTGGGCACAAGTGCATGGGGAACGCTGGCGGGTGTCCAGCACGGCCCCGGTCGCGGCGGGCCATGCGGTGCGCGTCACCGCGCGGCGCGGCCTGACGCTGACCGTGGTGCCCGCGGAAGCACGACAACAAGGAGAAAGCTCATGATCGGTTTCACATTCGGCTTTAGCAGCATTCTGATTCTGCTGGCGGCCGCGCTGGTTGCCTCATCGATACGGATTTTTCGGGAGTACGAACGCGGCGTCGTGTTCATGCTCGGGCGTTTCTGGAAGGTCAAGGGGCCGGGCCTCGTGCTGATCATTCCCATCGTGCAGCAGGCCGTGCGCATGGATCTGCGCACCGTCGTGTTCGACGTGCCGCCGCAAGACGTGATCACGCGCGACAACGTCTCGGTGAAGGTCAACGCCGTGGTGTATTTCCGCGTGGTGGATCCGGAGAAGGCGGTGATCCAGGTGGCGCGTTACTTCGAGGCGACCAGCCAGTTATCGCAGACGACCTTGCGTGCGGTGCTCGGCAAACACGAACTCGACGAATTGCTGGCGGACCGCGAGCAGCTCAATGCCGATATCCAGAAAGTGCTCGATGCCCAGACCGACGCGTGGGGCATCAAGGTGTCGATCGTGGAAATCAAGCACGTGGATATCAACGAAACGATGATCCGTGCGATTGCCCGCCAGGCCGAAGCCGAACGCGAGCGGCGCGCCAAGGTGATTCATGCGGAAGGCGAATTGCAGGCATCCCAACACCTGCTGGAAGCGGCGCAGACGCTGTCGCGCCAGCCCCAGGCGATGCAGTTGCGCTACCTGCAAACCCTCACGACGATCGCCGCCGACAAGAACTCGACGATCGTCTTCCCGCTGCCGATCGACCTGCTGAGCGCTGTCCTGGACCGTTTCAGCAAGCCGTCGGCGCCGTGAACCACAGAATCATTCAGCCCGGTTTGATTCACTGGGCGAAATGGTGCATTGCCTTCAATCGCCTTACTTGAAATGCATACCAAAACTAAAATGCCGGGGTCGTTTTTAACCGCTCCAGAGGAGCTCGTCATGAAAATTGTTTCTCTAGCTGGATTCGGCGCGCTGTTGGCCGCCGTGAGTATGAGCACCGCGTTTGCGCAGTCGGCGCGGCCTTACGATCCGTCGGCGCCGAAAACGCGCGCCCAGGTGAAGGCCGATCTGACCGAATGGCGTGCCGCCGGCTACGATCCGCTCGACTGGATCAACTATCCGGAGAATGCGCAGCGCGCGGGCCGCATCGTCGCGGCACGCCGGGCGCAGGAATCGGGCGGGACGATGACGCAGTAACGCGAGCCACCGCGCGGCGTGCGGCGCTGCCTGCGACTGCAACGGTCGCGGGCGTGGTTCGGCCCGCATGCCTTCCGGCTTTCCCCGCTTCACCCTTTTCCGCGACATCGTCAATTAGCTTGCCGCGCCACCCCGTGCGCTGGCAAGGTATCATCTCGCCCCTTCGACAACCCGCTGCCGGAATCCGAACCATGTCAATCTGGGTTGATGCCGACGCCTGCCCCGTCGTGATCAAGGACATGCTGTACCGTGCCGCACGCCGCACCAACACGTCACTGACGCTGGTCGCCAATTCGTTTCTGCGCGTGCCGCCTTCGCCGCTGATCCGCGCGATCCAGGTGCCGGCCGGCTTCGACGCCGCCGACGACCTCATCGCCGAACGCGTCGTCGCGGGCGATCTCGTGATTACCGCCGACATTCCGCTCGCCGCCGCCGTGCTGGCCAAAAACGCGCAGGCGCTCGATCCGCGCGGCAACTGGTACACGCCCGGCACGATCGAAGAACGGCTGCGCATGCGCTCCATGCTCGACCAGCTGCGCAGCAGCGGCGTCGATACGGGCGGCCCTTCGGCCTTCAGCCAGCGCGACAGCAAAAGCTTCGCGGGCGAACTGGACCGCTGGCTGGCGCGCCAACGGCCGCAGCCTGATGCATCGGCGCCACAATCTGCCGACGAACCACCCGTCGAATGAGCTTTTACACGGCCGCCAGGTCACACAATGCGGCACGCCGCCGCCGATCCTGACTACAATCCGGCCGTGGCCATAGCGCCCGTCACTCCGGCGACACGGCGCCTTCGCCGCCCCAATCACAACAAAACGCTTTCTGAACGACGAGAGACCCGCCTCATGGACTCCATACAACGCTACTTCGGCTTCGAAGCCGCCGGCACCAACCTGCGCACCGAAGTGCTCGCCGGCCTGACCACCTTCCTGACGATGGCCTACATCATCTTCGTCAACCCGGCGATTCTCGGCGACGCCGGCATGCCGAAGGACGCGGTGTTCGTCGCGACCTGCATCGTGGCCGCGCTCGCTTCGCTGATCATGGGTCTCTACGCGAACTATCCGATCGCGCTCGCGCCGGGCATGGGCCTGAACGCGTACTTCGCGTACACCGTCGTGAAAGGCATGGGATTCACCTGGCAAGCCGCGCTCGGCGCGGTATTCATTTCCGGCTGCCTGTTCCTGATCGTCACGCTGTTTCGCGTGCGTGAAGTGATCGTCAACGGCATTCCGCATTCGATACGCATTGCCATCACCGGCGGTATCGGCCTCTTTCTCGCGATCATTTCGCTGAAGTCGGCCGGCGTGGTGGTGGGTAATCCCGCCACGCTCGTGACGCTCGGCGACCTGCACAATCCGCACGTGATTCTCGCGGTGATCGGCTTCTTCGCGATCGTCACGCTGGACCATCTGCGAGTACGCGGCTCGATCCTGATCGGCATCGTCGGCGTGACGGTGCTGAGCTTCTTCTTCGGCGGCAATCAGTTTCACGGCATCGTCTCCGCGCCGCCGTCCATTTCGCCGACGCTGTTCCAGCTCGACATTCGCGGCGCGCTGTCGGGCGGTGTGCTCAACGTGATTCTCGTGTTCTTCCTCGTCGAACTGTTCGATGCGACCGGCACGCTGATGGGCGTGGCCAATCGCGCCGGGCTGCTGGTGGAAGGCAAGATGCATCGGCTGAACCGCGCGCTGCTTGCCGACAGCACCGCCATTCTGGCCGGCTCGATGCTGGGCACATCGTCGACCACGGCGTACATCGAAAGCGCGTCGGGTGTGCAAGCCGGCGGGCGCACGGGCGTGACGGCCATCACCGTGGCCGTGCTGTTTCTCGCGGCACTGTTTTTCGCGCCGCTGGCGGGCGTGGTGCCCGGTTATGCGACCGCGCCGGCGCTGCTGTACGTGTCGTGCCTGATGCTGCGCGAAATGCTCGACCTGCCGTGGGACGACGCCACCGAAGTCGTGCCGGCCGCGCTCACCGCCCTGCTGATGCCCTTCACTTATTCGATCGCCAATGGCGTCGCGTTCGGCTTCATTTCGTATGCGGGCCTGAAACTGTTGACCGGCCAGGCGCGCAAAGTGAAGCTGGTGGTATGGATCATCGCGGCGATTTTCCTGTTCCGGTATTTCTATCTCGGCAGCGAGTAGGCGCGGCGCGGACGCTCGTCGGCCAAACCCGGGTCTGGATCAACGACGGTTTTATTGACGGTGCCCATTCCGGCCGGGCACCGTTTATCATCCGGTGATTCATAAAAACGATCGACCTGTACACGGGAGTTCCCTACATGTCTTACAGCCGCACCTCGGACCGCTATACGGCGCCCGCTATTTTCTTCCACTGGGCGATGTTTCTGCTGATCGCGCTGGCTTATCTGGCGATCGAGATTCGCGGGCCCAAGGGTAGCGACAGCCGCGCGCTCTGGAGCAGCGTGCATTTCTGGTGCGGCACGCTGGTGCTCGGGCTGGCCTGTTTGCGTCTCGTATGGCGACTGTGGGCCGGGGCGCCCGCTGAAGTGGACAGCAACCGTCTGCTCGCCTTTCTGGCGCGGGCCGCGCATCTCGCGCTGTACATTTTCATCTTCGTGCAGCCGCTGCTCGGCATCCTGATGATCAACACCGGCGGACATCCGGTCACGCTGGCGTGGCTCAACATCGACTACACGCTGGTCGGCGCGGATCCTGTCGCGCGTCCGTTGCTCAAGACGGCGCACGAGTGGCTCGGCAATGCGTTTTATTGGGTGATCGGCTTGCACGCGCTGGCGGCAATCGCGCATCACGTGGTGCTCAAGGATCGGACGCTGCGGCGGATGATTTAAGCGCGAGCGCGCTCACATTCGCATTCGCACACGAGCGGGATGGCTAGCCGCCGACGGTTTGAATGTTCGATGCCGCGCGTGAGTTTCCTCGACTTCTGCTTCTTGCGCGGCTGTCCTGCTTGCAGCGTCGGCCGACCGGAGGTCGGAAATGCCCTCAGTCAATTACGCCAGTTGGCTTCGTAGAAGCGCACATAGCCGCTTCTCAGCACGAGACATTGCGCTCGCGTTTCCGAGATCAGACGCCGCGTGGCCGCTTCGATCCGGGCGCGATGCGTGTCGAAAGCGCCGACCATGTCCTCCAGACGCGGCGATGCGGCGCCGTAGTGGTCTTCCAGTGCCTCCGCCGTGATCATGCATTCCACCCTCTGCCCATCGACCATCGCCGGGAACGCCAAGGTGAGTTCGCGACCTGAATATTCAGGAGTTTCATTGGGGAATAGGATCTGCATGGGTGTTCACCTGGAAGGTAGGTGCTGCGCGTGGTGTAGCCTGGTAGTGCGCACGCCGGTTGCGTCTGATCGCGTCGCTAGCGCCAACCTCCTTGTCCAATGCTGACGACGCGGGCTCGTCACCTGATTGCGGCGCGGAATAGTTCGCGGCCTGCGGAGGTGATTTGATTCACTTTAGACGAGTTCGGCCACGGCGCAAGTTTTCCTTTCCGTTTGCCTGATTTTGGTGCTGTACGCGTTTTTTTGAGGCATGGCGCCCGTAGCGTTTCCGTTTTTTCGCTGCCGCGCGCGGCGCGTTTCGTCCTGTAATATCGGTGTTCGGCCGCGAGCGCGCATGTTGCGCTGCGGCATAGAGCGAGGGCAACGTACCCGCCGCATCCGTTTCACCGGAGACATGCCTTGACCCAACGTTCCGCCACGCCGCCCGCTATCGGCCGGCCCGATGTCCTCGCGCAAGCTCACGCCCGCTCGCTCGAAATCGGCCTGCGCGCGTCGGAGACACCGGACTTTCATCCGCTGCCACGGCCGGCGCTGCGTGAGCTCGTCGAGCGCAATCAATCGCTGTTTACGCATGCGCTTCCCGTCATGGAGACGCTGCACGCGCAGATCGTCGATACGCAAAGCATGGTGCTGCTCACCGACAATCACGGCGTGATCCTGCACAGTCTCGGCGACAGCGACTTCGTCGAGAAAGCCAATCGCGTCGCGCTGTGTCCGGGCGTGTCGTGGGCGGAAGCGGATCGCGGCACCAATGCGATCGGCACCGCGCTCGTCGACGGACAGCCAACCGTCGTGCATGCGGGCGAACATTTTCTGCACGCCAACCGGATTCTCACCTGTTCGTGCGCGCCGATCGCCGATCCGTTCGGGCGCACCATCGGCGCGCTCGACGTGAGCGGCGACACGCGCGGTTTTCACAAGCACACGCTCGCGCTCGTGAGGATGTCGGCGCAGATGATCGAAAATCATCTGTTCTCCAATCAATTCGTCGACGCGATCCGCGTGCACTTTCACGCGCGCGCGGAATTCATCGGCACGCTGTTCGAAGGGCTCGCGGCGTTCGCGCCGGACGGCACGTTTCTGTCGGCCAATCGCAGTGCGCTGTTTCAGTTTGGGCAGCCGCTCGCCGATCTGCAACGGCAACCGTTCGATGCGCTGTTCGGCGTGGCCCTCTCGAGGCTGTTGCAGCAGATCGCGCGTGCGCCTGGTGAGAACATTCTGTTGACGCTGCCAAGCGGCGTGCGCGTGGTGGCGCGCGGCGAATATACGCTGACGCGCTATGTCGCGCCGTCGGAGAGTCTCGCCGGCACATCACGTGCGCCGTTGTCCAGCGACGCGCGTCATGCGCCCCGCTGCATCGATCCCGCGCCGCTGGCCACGCTCGAAACGCTCGACACCGGCGACGCGCAAGTCGCCGCGATTCTGCGGCGCGTCGCCAAACTGCGCGGACGCGATATTCCGATTCTCGTGCTCGGCAAGACCGGCACCGGCAAGGAATGGCTCGCGCGCGCCATCCATCACGATTCACCGCGCCGGGCCGCGCCCTTTGTCGCGCTGAATTGCGCGTCGTTGCCGGACACGCTGATCGAGGCGGAGTTGTTCGGCTATGAAGACGGCGCGTTCACCGGCGCGAAGAAACGCGGCAGCGTCGGCAAGATCGTGCAGGCCGACGGCGGCACGCTGTTCCTCGACGAGATCGGCGACATGCCGCTCGCCCAGCAAGTGCGCCTGATGCGCGTGCTGCAGGAGCGCAACGTCGTGCCGCTCGGCGGGACGCGGGCGATTCCGGTGGATTTGCGCATTGTCTGCGCAACGCACCGCAACCTGCGCGAGATGATCGAAGCGGGCACGTTCCGCGAAGACCTGTATTACCGGATCAATGGGCTCGTGCTGACCTTGCCGGCGCTGCGCGAACGCACCGATCTTCGCGCGCTCGTCGCGCGCATGCTGGAGTTGCAGCCCGACGGCGAACGCTTGCCACGGCGCGTGTCCGCCGAAGTACTCGAACGATTCGCGCAATGCCGCTGGCCGGGCAATCTGCGCCAATTGGCCAACGTGTTGCGCACCGCGAGCATCATGGCCGAAGGCGCGGATCAGATCGAACTCGATGATTTGCCCGAGGACTTCTTGCAGGATTGCATCGACACCGTGGCTGAGCCACGCGCGGATTCGTCGGCTGCGCGCGCGGGTTCCGAGTTCCGCGATGAGGTCCGCGCAGCCGCGCAAACCCAAGGGCAGCCGTCGACCAGCAAGATGGAGGCATGGCAGGCCACGCTGATTGCGCAAACGCTCGAACGGCTCGACGGCAACGTGTCGGCGGCGGCGCGCGAACTGGGCCTCGCGCGCAATACGGTGTACCGGTATTTGCGGCGCAACGGTTCGACTCATTGAAGACGCGGCAGGAAAGGCAACTGAAGCGGGAACGTGTAAAGTGTGGCGCACTCCGTCACAGACTCACACGATGTCCGACTCCACCCGCCCGCCCCTTGTTCGCGTCGAGCCGCTCGGCTGCAGCTTCGAAGCACCCGATTCGCTGACGATTCTCGAAGCCGCCGGCTTTGCGAATCTGCGTTTGCCGCGCTCGTGCCGGAATGGGACGTGCCGGACGTGCATCTGCCGTCTGGTCAGCGGCACGGTCTCTTACACGATCGAATGGCCCGGACTGAGCAGGGAGGAAAAGGCGGAAGGTTTTATCCTGCCTTGTGTCGCGGTCGCCGAGACCGATCTGGTTATCGATGCGCCGGACGCGACGCCAACGTAATACGACATCTCCGCCATCGCCTCCTGCTGCACGCGCTGGCGGCGTGCCCGTCGTCTCGATCCGCGCCACGCCCCTTCGAATCAGCGCGCGGCGTTGTCGGACAAACTAGGCTGGCCGTCCAGCGCTTGCGCCTTCCTTTTCCACGAGAAGCGCTTGATCATCGGCAGTTCGATCTTTCGATAGCTGAAGTCCGCGGCCACAAAAGAGATGAACACCAAAGCAAACGCACAGGGCAAGAAGGTCCACGCGGACGACAGGTTTGCGAATCCCGGCATGGCGGCTGTCAGCTTTCGCAAGCAAAAGATGACGGAAAAATGGCACAGGTAAATGGAATAGGAACGCTCGCCAATCCATTCCAGCACGCGTGACACGAGCGTGGGATAGGTCAGCCCCACACTCAGCGTCGAGAACAAAGCGAGCGCCGCGCCGACGCTCACCGTCGGTATCACGTACGGCTCCTGCAGATAGTTGGGCGCGCAAAACGTCATGAGCAGCCCGACAAACAGCGCTGAGCGTCTGAACCAGGTACTTTGAACCGTGCGGCCAATCAACAATCCTGGATGCGCCCGCACGACAACAAAGATGAGGGCGCCGAGAAAGAATGCCTGAGGACGTAAAGACCATGCATAGCTGAAGTTCGGCGCCGGAAAGCTCGAGGCGATCAGGGCAATCACCGCAAATAATGCCATCGCCGTTCTCACCCGGAAAAAGGCGACGAGCAAGGCGAGCAGTATGTACAACTGCCACTCGAGCGCGAGCGACCAGAAGTGACTGTTGTAATCCGCCTGAACGCAGCGGGTCATGCCGTGCTGCGCGCAATAGGTCCAATAGAGGTTGGCAACGCCGAAAATGCCCGCCAGCGCGCCCTTCGACGCGTCCCATGCGCCCACAACCGCCGATGTCCCCACCAGCGCGCCCACGGCGATCGAAACGGCGGCCCAGAACACCAGTGCCGGAAGCAATCGTGCGCAGCGTCTGCGCCAGAAGTTTGCAAAGGCGAACGCCCTCGGTTCACGCGCCAGATGCTCGATCAACGTCTTGCATACGAGGAATCCGGAGATCGCGAAGAACAGATCCACGCCTGCCCACGGCGTCATGAAGTCGAACAGCTTGTGATATAGCGCGGGCGCCGGCAGACGATTCCGATAGTGCTGCAACATCACGAAGATAATCGCGATCGCACGAAGACACTGGATGTCGGCGTTTTTCCTGGCGCGATTGCTGGCTACGCTGGCTACGGTATCCATACGGACTTCACGTTGCGGCCGGGTGTTCGTGATAGGTCACCCTTTACCGCCCATTCCCCATCGCCCGCTCAATTTTCCTGTCGGTGTTGTACTGGCTCAGCGCATACACCGACCAGATCGCGGCCGGAATCCAGCCGATCAACGTGATTTGCAGGATCAGGCAGATGATGCCCGCAAACGGGCGGCCGATCGTAAAGAACTGGAACCACGGCAGAATGATGGCAAGCAGTAGGCGCATGCGGATTTCCCGTTGTTGATACTGACTAGTCGATCGGCGCGAAGCGCGGCGCCTTGGCGCCGTCCACTTCGATCATTTCGAAAAATACCGAAGCCGGACGCGTCCAGATCGTACCATTGCTCGCTTTGTAGACGATCATCGTGACCGTCGGGTCCGACTCGAGCGTGGCCTCGCAAACCAGTTCGTAAATCCCGCCTTTGTAATGCCGGTATCGCACCATTCCGTTCTCCCTGAATCGATCCATCTCGACCGTTAAGCACGGCAACGGCCGAGCCGTCAGCCGCTCTCTTTCATCTGCTTGAGAATCTTGTAGACCGTGGCGCGCCCCATCGTCAGCACGGCGGCCACGTAGTTCGCGGAACTGCGGCCGCGAAACGCGCCTTGTGCGTGCAGCGCCTCGACGATTTCCCGCTTGTGCTCGCGCGTGAGCGCATTGATGCCGATCTGCCGCTCGCGCAGCCACGTGTGCAGATACGTGTTGATGCGGTCCTGCCAGTCGTCGCGGAACAGTTCCTCGGTGGGCGCGTCCGTCAGATTGCCGCCTTTGATGAACAGATCGAGCGTGGAGCGCACATCTTCGAACACCGCGATATTGAAGTTGATGCACAGCATGCCGGCCGGCTTGCCGTCGTCGTCGAACAGGATGTTGCTCACGCAACGCATGCGCCGGCCGTCCCAGTTGAGCTTTTCGTACGGGCCGATGGTCTGGCCGCGCGCCGCGTAATGGACTTCGTCCAGCACCGACGGCCCGCCGACTTCGAGCTTCGACAGGTTGTTCACGAGATAGGCGATAGTCTGGTCGCGCAGGTCGTGAATCACCACTTCGGCACACGGGTAGAAAAGCGCCGCGATGCCGTCGGCGATGGGAGCGTAGCGCTCGAGCAGCAGGTCTTTCACGGGAGACACGTTTGGGTTGCGCATGGGCAGTCGCAATGTTCGAAGGATGCGGCAACTCGCCATTGTAGCCACCCGGCCCGGGCCCGGCGACCATGGCGCCGGCACGCCCGCAAAAAAACGAACGCCGATGCGCTTCTTCACGCGGCGAATTTTGTCCGCTTGGCGAGCGATTTTTTTTCGTGCGATAAAAGACCCATCTATTTCACGGAGCAACTGATGGCCACGCTTGAAGCGTTTCGCGCCGTGCTGGATGACGAAGGCACGCCGGAAATCATCCGCAATCACATCATCGATTCGCTGCAGTACACGCTGCGCAATCATGGACAGATTTTCACATCGAAGGAAGTCGAATGGCTGGCCGGCTGGGACGACGCCCGCATTCCGCTGGCGGCGTCGCGCGAGCTGCAGAAGCGTGTCGCCGAAACTTCCCGCTGACGCACGAGTCTGTTGATCGTCCCGTGCCCGCGCCATGACGGCGCAACCTTCACCCGGCGTGCCGCTCATGCCCCGGCATGCCGGCCGCGACCACTGGGGCGCCCTCGAAGCCCCGCCCGCCGGGCGGTTTGCCCCTGCCTGGAACTTTTTGCTATCCAATTAGCCCCATTTAGTGCATCATATTGGAATAGCTGTGCCCCGCATTCGCATTAGCAGGCAACATCAGGCAACTCCGGATAGTCTCGAACCGGCGTCTGCGCACCACCCCCGACTGTTCGACCGCCGCCCGCCGGCGATCCCGTCACTCCGGCAATGCGTCGCAAGCATTCGCCGTCGCGAGTCGTGCAGCTGAGTGTTCAGCTTTACGCGCCCGGTGTCTGCGCGACATCAGCGTGTTTCTTCTCCATCGAACCCGCGATTTTTGCGCGGTCGCGCTCAAGCCCTTGCCATCGGGCCTGTGCCAACCTTTTTCCATGGCGGCGCGCCCCAAGGTGCAGCGCTGCCCGGCCTGTCGTGCCGCGCGTAACACGCGTGACACGTCGGCCACGTATTACAGGACACGTGCTTCATGAATTCAGTTGTCAAGACGTACAAGGGTTATGAAATTCACCCGCTCGTCTATCCGCGCCGCCCGGCGGACGGTCAGGCGAGCCGCAATCCGGACGCCGGCTACGACGCGTCGGTGCGCATCTGCCGCGTGGGCGCCAATGCGGCGGCCGACGGGCGTGTGTTCCGTCTGCAGTACCTGTTTCCGTTCGACGGCACGGGCAAGGCGCGCATTGCGTGCATGGCCCACGCCGAACAATTGATCGACGGCCGTGTAGACGGCCAGTCCGTCGCCGATCTTTGAGCGGTACTATCGGCACATAGGCCGATACCGCAGTACGGCGGGCTCGAAAAGCCCGCTTTTGCCCCCATCTGATGTTGTGCTGCCCGGCGTGGGCGACCAACACCCCTTATCCCATCGACCAGGAGTTATGCATGGCGAAAGAAGAACTGCTTGAACTTGACGGTATCGTCGACGAAGTACTTCCGGACAGCCGTTACCGCGTGACGCTCGACAACGGCGTCGTGGTAGGCGCTTACGCGTCCGGACGCATGCGCAAGAACCACATCCGTATTCTCGCGGGCGACCGCGTGACGCTGGAACTGTCGGTCTACGATCTGACCAAAGGCCGGATCAATTTCCGTCACAAAGACGAGCGCGCCACCGGTGGCGGCGGTGCTCGCAACACGCAATTCCGTCGCCGTTAAGGCTGGCGGCACGCTGACCGCGCCCCGCACGGTCCTGGCGTGATCCATTGCGATTGAGTTGTACGCGAAGCCATTCGCGCGCCTTCTCCGGCTTGACTCGCTGATCCAATCACTCGAGCCTGAGCGGCGCGCTGCGGCATCGCTTTGTCGCAGCCGGGTTTTGCCCGGATTTCTCAAGCACTGGCGCTTTCCACTGCCAGCAGGCGTTTCGCAGCCGTCCTCGCCTCCTCCATACGCACGCTTAAAGTCCGAACACCGCCCCGAGATTTTCTCCGGCGGCGCTTTTGCGCACCTGCTCGATCACCCGCTCTTCCAGTTCCGCCAGATGTTCGCGCATCGCCGACAGGGCAACGCCGAGGTCGCCCGCGTCGAGTGCGTCGATGATTTGCGTGTGTTCATCCGCGGAGCAGGTCGAGCCCTTTGACGGGTCGAAGAGCGCTTTGTACAGCTCGGTCTTGGCGACCAGTTGCCCGACCAGCCCGAGCAATTCCGTGCCGCCGGCCAGCTCCGTCAGCAGCACATGAAACTGGCCGGCAAGACGCACGGATTCTTCGACAGCGCCCGCTCTCATTGCCTTCTCCTCGCTGCGCACGTGCGCGCGCAGGCGCCGCTTGTGCGGCGCGCTCAACGTCCCGCACAAAGCCGCGACGATGCCCGCCTCGACGATCTGCCGCGCGCGATACACCTGGCGAATGTCTTCTTCCGACGGCGACGGCACGAACGCCCCGCGATTCGCCTCCAGCACGAGCTTGCCCTCGAAGCCGAGCCGTGCCAGCACCTTGCGCAGCGCGCCGCGCGTGCAGCCGAACGCGGCGGCGAGATCGCGTTCGACGAGTTGCGCGCCCGGCCGCAGGCGTCCTTGCAACAACGCCGCGGTGATGGACGCATAAATGCGCTCTTCGACGCTGATCGCATCGTCGTCGCTTGCGGCTTGAATGGGCGTTTCGGTGTCGGCAGGCGACGCAGGGCGGGGACGGGGAGCCATGAATTCAATAGTCGGGAACGGAGCGATGTCGGCAGGCATTCTAGCGGCAGCGGCTCCGGCCGTCAGTTGCGCTCCCATTGAGAAAGCCACTTTGCAGGGAGACGTTCGAGCGTTGAGCTTAACCCCCAGCCCGCTTCGCCTGATGGTCGGCCTTCTTTAGCGCCTCGATCACCCGTTCGCAATGATCGCCCTGCACTTCGATCACGCCATCCTTGACCGTACCGCCAGAACCGCAGGCCGTGCGTAACTGCTTGCCTAGCGAGGCCAAGGCAACAGGATCGAGCACGAGGCCCTTCACGAGCGTCACGCTTTTCCCGCCTCGGCCCTTGGTCTCGCGAGACACTCGCGCCACGCCGTCACCTGCCGCTCGTGTCCTGGCGATCGTCTTGCAGACACATTGCGCGAGCGCCCGGCTGCATTCGGGACACATGCGGCCGTTTTCGGTGGAATAGACAAGGCCGCCTTTCGAACTGGTTTTCATCGTGCATCGTGATTTTGCTGACAACCGACAGCATATCCTGACCATGGAAAGTCGCCAGCCAAGGCAACACGAATGCTTTGGTCGGCCTCGTGCTTGCGGCCTTCGTGTGCGTAACGTCCATCGAGGCGCTGACGCACTCAGCGTGTCGTACACCATGCCGAACGTCTGCCGGACGAAGCGTTTGCAGCGCTCGTGGGCGAGGCCACCCAGCTGATCACGCGGTATCTGCAGTGCTATCCGGATGGAAGGGAGAGCGGCGAGCGTCCGCAAAAGCGTCTCGCGTTATACCGGCCATCACGAAAATGGTTAACCATTTTTTGATATTATGGTTGACCACAAAAGCGCCTTGCACGGTTTTTCACGCCGCCCATCCCTCCCCACCAGGACCAAAGTGACTCCGCCCTCCAGCGCCAATCCGACCCACGCTCCCGCTCACCACGCCACCGCGGCACTAAGGTGGCAGGACGTCGTCTGGCTGGGGGCGATCGTCGTGATCGGCATCAATCTGCGTCCGCTGCTCACCTCCATCAGTCCTTTGATGACGACGATCCGCGCCGCAACCGGCCTCAGCTTCTACGGCGCGTCGTTGCTGACCAGCCTGCCGGTCGTCGCGATGGGCATCGGTGCATTCGGTGCGGGCGCGTTGACCCGCACGGTCGGCGAAACACGCGGTGTCGCGCTCGGCTTGCTGGCCATCGCGCTGGCTTGCGCGGCGCGGTGGAGCGCGTCGACCGGCGCGGCGCTGCTCGCCACGGCGTTGCTCGCCGGCGTGGGCGTCGCGGCGATTCAGGCGCTCCTGCCCGCCGTGATGAAGCAGCGCTTTCATGCGCGCGTGCCGCTCGCGATGGGCGTGTTCTCCGCGTCGATCATGGGCGGCGGCGGCCTGGGCGCGAGTTTGAGTCCGTGGGTGAGTCGCGCGGCGCAGTCATGGCATGCGGGGCTCGCGGTGTGGGCACTTCCGGCTTGCGTCGCGCTGCTGTGCTGGTGGGCATTGAACCGGCAGTCCCCGTCGAACGGCGCCGCCGCCCACGCTGCGTCCGCGCATGCCGTCCCGCTTTCGCTATGGCGCACGCGGCGCGCGTGGACGCTCGGCCTCTACTTCGGCATCGTCAACGGCGGCTATACGAGTCTGGTCGCGTGGCTGCCGGCGTTTTACCAGCAACGCGGCGTGAGCGTCGCGGCAAGCGGGTCGCTGCTGGCAGGCATGACGGTGTTCCAGGCCGCCGCGGCCCTGTTGCTGCCGCTCGCCGCGGCGTCGTTCCGCGATCGCCGGCCGTGGCTCATGCTCGGCCTAACCGCGCAACTGGCCGGTCTGCTTGGCTTGATCGTCTGGCCCGACGCCGCACCCTTGCTGTGGGTCGGCGTGGCAGGCGCGGGACTCGGCGGGACTTTTTCGCTGACGCTCGTGACCGCCATGGATCATTCGGCCGACCATCGTGTGGCCGGCAAGCTGATCGCGTTCACGCAGGGCGTCGGCTTCATCGTGGCGGCTATCGCGCCGGTCGTGGCCGGCCTCGTGCGAGGTTGGAGCGGGAGCTTCGGCGGCGCGTGGATCATGCTGGCCGGCTGCGTCGTCGCAATGATCGCCGTCGGTTTTCTGTTCTCGCCCCGCAGTTACAGCGCGTGGCGCCAGTGAAATGAGCGGCGCCGCCATGCGCCGCTTCGGTGCGTCGGCCGGACGCGCCCCACGCAGGTGCAGCCGCAGCGGTCTAAGCCGCCGCTAAGTCCGTGCCTGCTTTCGTTTCACCTTCGCGCGTATCGGTGGCATAGCCGTTGCTTTATACAACGCTAGCCGTCGATAAAACCCCACTCCATGCTGCGCGTTCTCCTCGTAACCGACACCGATAAGCCCATCGGCGACCTTCGCGACGCCCTTGCCCGCCTCGGCTACGAGATGCTGGCGGGCACCGCGACGCCGCAAGCGCTGCATCGCGTGGTGCAGAGCGAGCGGCCGGACGTCATCATCATCGATACCGAATCGCCGTCGCGCGACACGCTCGAACAACTTGCCGTGATGAACGCCACCGCGCCGCGTCCGGTGCTGATGTTCAGCCACGACGCCAACCAGCAATTGATTCGCGACGCCGTCGGCGCGGGCGTCACGGCCTATCTCGTCGAAGGTCTCGCGACCGAGCGTCTCGCGCCGATCCTCGAAGTCGCGCTCGCGCGTTTTGCGCAGGAATCGCAGTTGCGCGAACGTCTCGCGCAAGTCGAGAACGAACTCGCCGAGCGCAAGCTGATCGATCGGGCCAAACGCATCCTGATGGATCAGCAGAAAATCACCGAACACGCCGCCTACGCCAGCCTGCGCAAACGCGCGATGAACCAGGGCGTCAAACTCGCCGAGATCGCGCGCGCCATTGTCGCGGCGGCTGACTCGCTCAAATGAAGCGCCGTCCATGAACTCTCCTACTTCACTCGCCACCACGTCCGCATCGGGACAGCTCGAGAAGACTCATTTGCGGCTCGGTTTCGTGGCGCTTTCGGACGCCGCACCGCTCGTCGCCGCCAAGCTGCTCGAATTCGGCCATGCGCACGGCCTGACGCTGGAGTTGTCGCGCCAGCCTTCATGGGCCGCCGTGCGCGACAAACTGTTGTCGGGCGATCTGGATGCGGCCCATGCGCTCTACGGACTCGTCTACGGCGTGCAGCTGGGCCTCGGTGGACCGCAAACCGAGATGGCGGTGCTGATGGTGCTCAACCGCAATGGCCAGGCCATCACACTGTCGAACCGTCTCGCCGATGCGCTCGCCGAACACGGCACGCTACCCAGGGCGCTCGCCACGCTCGGCCGCAAACCCGTCTTCGCGCAAACCTTCCCAACCGGCACGCACGCGATGTGGCTGTACTACTGGCTCGCGTCGCAAGGCGTGGATCCGTTGCGGGGGATCGAGAGCGTGGCGATTCCGCCGCCGCAAATGGTCGCGGCGCTCGCCGACGACAAACTCGACGGCCTCTGTGTCGGCGAGCCCTGGAACGCGCAGGCAGAAGCGCAAGGCGTCGGCAGAACGATCGCTTATACGAGCGACGTGTGGCCGGATCATCCCGACAAAGTGCTGGCGTGCCGCCGCGATTTTGTCAGCGCGAATCCGAATGCCGCGCGCGCTCTCGTGCAGACCATGCTCGAAGCATGCCGCTGGCTCGACGGCGCGGGACACCGCGAGGAAATCGCACGCTGGCTTGCGCGGCCCGAATATGTCGGCATTGATGAAGCGTTGATCGCGGCACGTTTGGGCGACCAGATTGCCGCTTCATCGCCGGGCGGTTTGCCCATACGCTTCTTCGACAATGGCGCGGTCAACTACCCGCATGCGTTCGAAGGTGCGTGGTTTCTCACGCAATTCGAACGATGGGGCATGATCGACGCGCGTGCGGAATATGCGGACGTTGCCGCGCGGATCAACCAGACGCAGTTGTATCGCGAGGCGGCCGTCACTGTGAACGTGGCCGTGCCGGAAAAAGGCGCCTCTCAGGTCTTGATCGACGGCGAAACGTGGCGCGAAGATACGTCACCCACTGCTTATGCACAGCGCTTTCCGATTCGCCGCTGAGTGGTTGACCGGTTGAGTGATCGAGTAGTCAAGCGGCTGAATGACGCCGTATGGCGTAATCGCTCAGCTAGCCGCTCCGTTCCGCCAGCAGATCGATCCGGCCTGTCACGTCGCCCCGCACGTCCAGCTCGAAACCGGGATTGATACCAGGCGAGCGCATCACCCGCAAGCGGTGGAGCGTCACGCCGCGTGCGACCTTATGCAGCAGCAGCGCCACACGCTTGAGTCAATAGCCGTTGTCCGCATCGAGCCGCGACTGCAAGAGCAACGGCCGCGATGCGCCCCGCCTGCTGCACAGCGCGATTCAGCTGCCTTCAATGCCCCTTCGCCTACGATCGTTAGGCACCCTATCCTTCTCGACATCGATATCGCCACGGCTGCGACGTAGTAGCACACGTGCGCGCGCATCCATTTCCGTGAGAGAGAATGGTGTGGCGAAAACAGTCGTCGGCGCTCAGATCGAGACCATGCGCGCGCTCTCCCGCCGAGCCGTGCGCGCTCAGTATCAGCACGGGTAGTCGACTGTCAATGTCGCTGGTCAGCGCGTCGGTGACCAGGCGGGACAGGATCGGACTGTATTCATTCGCCTACACAAAACCAACATCGAGATATCTGGAGGACGACGTGCAAATCAACTTCAAGGCCCTGGCTGTCGCTGTCGCATTCGCAACGAATTCAGCGTGGGCGGCCATTCCACCCGGTTATCCCACTGACTACCAGGCCACGGTCGACGGTGCGAAAAAGGAAGGCAAGCTGATCGTCTATTCGGTCACGGACACCGCGCTGGTGCGTCCACTCATCAAGGATTTTGAAAGCCTCTATGGCGTCAAAGTCGAATACAACGACATGAACACCACCGAGCTGTACAACCGCTACATCAGCGAAAACGCGGCCAGCGGCGTGAGCGCCGATGTGCTGTGGAGCTCGGCCATGGACCTGCAGATCAAGCTCGTCAACGACGGCCTGATGACCGCTTACGAATCCCCCGAAGCGAAGCAGTTGCCGCAGTGGGCGCAGTACCAGAAGCAGGCGTACGGCACCACGTACGAGCCGCTCGCGATCGTCTACAACAAACGCCTCATGCCGGCCGGCGAGGTGCCGCAAACGCGCGCTGATCTGATCAAACTGCTGCAAGACAAATCCGACAGGTTCAAAGGCCGCGTCACCACTTACGACATCGAAAAGTCCGGCGTCGGCTTCAACTATCTGACCCAGGACGTACGCGTCAACCCGCAGGTCACGTGGGATCTGGTCAAGGCCATGGGCGCCACCGGCCCGAAGCTGCAATCGAGCACGGGCGCGATGATGGAGCGCATCTCCTCCGGTGAGAACCTGATCGGCTACAACATTCTCGGCTCGTACGCGGTCATCAAGGCGAAGAAAGATCCATCTATCGGTTATGTCTACCCGAAAGACTACACGCTGGTGGCGAGCCGGCTCGTGACCATTTCGAAGAAAGCGCAAAGCCCGAACGCCGCGAAGCTGTGGGTCGACTATCTGCTCTCGCGACGCGGCCAGACGCTGTTGGCGAATCAGGCGGGTCTGTTCTCGATTCGCGCCGACGTGGAAGGCGAAACGTCGATGGCGGCCCTCACGAAGCAACTCGGCAACTCGCTTAAACCAGTCCCTATCGGCGCGGAACTGCTGGTCTATCTCGATCAGTCGAAGCGCCTCGAATTCCTCAAGCAGTGGCAACAGTCCATCAGGCGCTAGCCGTTCGCGTTTGACGCCCAAGCGGCCGCGCTGACACGCGCGGCGGCCCTTCTTTCCAGACCTGTCGATGTGCGGCCAGCGTGCCGCAGGGGGACCCTCATGCCTTTCACCAGCGCAACCGGACACCGCGCCGCGCTACCGCACGCGGCAAACGGCCGCTCCAACGGCGCGATACCGCCCGGCGCACTTCAGCCGTTCTTGGGGCTGCTGCGCTGGCTCGTCATCGCGGTTCTAACCGTGGCGGTGGCGCTGCCGCTCGGCTTCATCCTGCTGCAGAGCGTGCTGAACGCACCGTTCTTCGACGCGAAGCGCGCCTTCGGCCTCAGCGGTTTCGAATTCATTTTCAGCGACCCGGACTTCTGGTCGGCACTGAAAAACTCATTTGTCATCGCAGCCGGAATGCTGTTCATCTCGATTCCGCTCGGCGGCATTCTCGCGTTCCTGATGGTGCGCACCGACCTGCCCGGCCGTCGCTGGCTCGAACCGCTGCTGCTCACGCCGGTGTTCGTCTCGCCGATGGTGCTCGCGTTCGGCTATGTGGTCGCGGCCGGCCCGGTCGGCTTTTATTCGGTCTGGTGGATGGAGCTGTTCGGCACCGCGGAAGCGCCGTGGACCGTGTACTCGGTATTCGCCATCACGGTGATCGTCGGCCTCACGCATGTGCCGCACGTGTATCTGTATTCGTCGGCGGCGCTGCGTAATCTCGGCTCGGACGTCGAGGAAGCGGCGCGTGTCGCCGGCGCGCGGCCGTTTCGCGTCGCGCTCGACGTCAGCCTGCCGATGACGCTGCCCGCGCTGCTGTTCGCCGGCGTGCTGGTGTTCTTCCTCGGCTTCGAAGTGTTCGGCCTGCCGCTCGTGCTCGGCGATCCCGAAGGGCACCTCGTGCTGGCCACGTATCTCTACAAGCTCACCAACAAACTCGGCATTCCCTCGTATCACCTGATGGCCGCGGTCGCGATGTGCATCGTCGCGATCACATTCCCGCTCGTGCTGCTGCAACGCCGGCTGCTGAAGAGTGCGAATCGATTCGTCACGGTCAAGGGCAAAGCGGGACGTCAGACTGTACTGCCGCTCGGCGCATGGCGCTGGATCGCACTCGCGATCGTCGCGCTGTGGCTGCTGCTGACGGTGTTCGTGCCGATCTCCGGCATCACGTTGCGCGCGTTCGTCACCAATTGGGGACAAGGCGTGCATCTCGGCGACGTTCTCACGCTCGCCAACTTCGCCGAACTGTTCGAGCAGGACACCCTGGTGCGCGCGATTCTGAACACGCTCGGCATCGGCGTGATAGGCGGTGCGCTGGCGGTGGGCTTCTATTCGCTGGTGGCATTTGCCGGCCATCGCCGCAACGACTGGGCCACGCGTCTGCTCGATTACCTCGTGCTGTTGCCGCGCGCGGTGCCGGGGCTGCTCGCCGGTCTCGCCTTCCTGTGGATCTTTCTCTTCGTGCCCGGCCTGAAGGAACTGAAGAACTCCATGTGGAGCATCTGGATCGCGTACACGGTCGTGTGGCTCGCGTACGGCATGCGTCTGATTCAGAGCGCCCTGTTGCAGGTCGGCCCCGAGCTCGAAGAAGCGGGACGCAGCGCCGGCGGCACGCGTGCACGCGTGAGTCTCGATGTGACGCTGCCGCTCGTGCGCTTCGGTTTGCTCGCGGCGTGGCTGCTGATCTTCATGATCTTCGAGCGCGAGTATTCGACCGCGGTCTATCTGCTTTCTCCCGGCACCGAAGTGATCGGCGCGCTGCTGGTGTCGCTGTGGGCGACCGGTGCGGTCGATCAGGTCGCGGCGCTTTCTGTCATCAACATCGCGATGGTCGGCGCCGGGCTCGGCGTCGCGCTGCGTTTCGGAGTGAAATTGCATGGATAAGCTCAAGGTCGACAATCTCTTTCTCAGCTACGGCGACAACCCGATTCTCAACGGCGTGTCGTTCGAACTGAACCCCGGCGAGGTGGTCTGCCTGCTGGGTGCATCGGGCAGCGGCAAGACCACGCTGCTGCGCGCGGTGGCCGGACTCGAACAACCGTCGGCGGGTCGCATCGAACTGGACGGCAAGGCGTTTTTCGACGACGCCACGCGTGTCGATCTGCCGGTCGAGCAGCGCTCGCTCGGACTCGTGTTCCAGTCGTATGCGCTGTGGCCGCATCGCACGGTGGCCGAGAACGTCGGCTATGGATTGAAACTGCGGCGCGTCGTCGGCGCCGAACAGAAAAGGCGCGTGCAAGCGGCACTCGACCAGCTCGGCCTTGGCCACCTTGCCGCGCGTTATCCGTATCAGCTCTCAGGCGGTCAGCAACAGCGCGTGGCGGTTGCGCGGGCGCTCGTCTACAACCCGCCGGTGATTCTGCTCGACGAACCGCTCTCCAATCTCGACGCCAAGCTGCGCGAAGAAGCGCGCGCGTGGTTGCGTGAACTGATCGTGTCATTGGGTCTTTCTGCGTTGTGCGTGACGCACGACCAGACCGAAGCGATGGCGATGTCCGATCGCATCCTTCTGCTGCGCAACGGCCGCATCGAACAGGAAGGCTCGCCCGCCGAACTGTACGGCGCGCCCCGCTCGCTCTACACCGCCGAATTCATGGGCAGCAACAACCGCATCGAGGCATGCGTGGCCGCGGTTGACGGCGACCGCGTGACGCTTGCCGGCGACGGCTGGGAACTGCAGGCGCAAGCGCGCGAAGCGCTGACCGCCGGACAGCATGCGCATGCCGTGATTCGCCTCGAACGCGTGCAGGTCGCCGACGGTCCCGGTGCGAACCGGCTCGAAGCCGAACTCGTCACGTCGATGTATCTCGGCGACCGCTGGGAATACCTGTTCCATTGCGGCGGCTTGCGGCTGCGCGCCTTTGGCCACGTGCCGCGCGCGGCCGGCCGGCACTGGATCGAATTCCCCGCCAACGACTGCTGGGCGTTCGCACAGGCGAGTTGAGCGCGCGCCGCAACCGGACCGAAGCAAAAAAACCAACCGAAGGAGACGGGTGATGAACTTGAACATGAAGAAAGCGACTTTCAGCGTGACCTGCGCCGGATTCGCCGGTTTTGCCGCCGGGGGCGCACAGGCGCAGTCGAGCGTGACCATTTACGGTATCGTCGACGCGGGCATCGAATACGTGAACCATGCCAGCCCCGGCGGCGACGCCGTGCGTCTCGTGCCGGGCGCGAGGAACACTTCGCGCTGGGGTTTGCGCGGCGTCGAGGAACTCGGCGGCGGATTGAAAGCGCTGTTTCAGCTGGAGAGCGGCATCAACACCATGAACGGTCAGTTCGATGATGGCCCCGGTGCGATCTTCGCCCGCCGCGCGTTCATCGGTCTGAAAAACCGTTTCGGGCAAGTCACGCTCGGCCGCAATTTCACCACCACGTTCGACTACGTCCTGCCGTTCGACCCGATGGGCTACGCGCCAAACTATTCGTGGGTTATCTCGTCGACCGCGACGGGTGGCCGGCGAGACCTCATATTCGTGCGTTCGTCCAACGCGGTGCGTTACGACGGCACCTTTTCCGGCTTCAAGTTCGGTGCAATGTATGGGTTCGGCAATGTGCCCGGCAGCATGAAGACGAGTGCCAAATATGATTTCGGCCTCGGCTACGAAAACGGGCCGTTCGCCGCAGTCGTCACTTTCGACCGGCAGAACGGCGCAAGCGGCAGCGTCACGCCGGCGGACACCACTGACTACATTCAAGGCATGCACGCAGGTGTCAGCTATGACTTCGGCCAGGTCAAGGCGATGGCCGGCTATCGAAGCTACCGGCGTGCGTTCCATACCGCCGCGCCGGCGCTACGGAGCGACATGTACTGGATCGGCGGCCAGTACGAGGCAACGCCGATGCTCACGCTGACCGCCGCGATCTATCACCAGAACATCAAGGACGCGAGCGATGCCGATCCGACGCTGTTTTCGCTGCGCGCACAGTACGCCCTGTCGAAACGCACGTCGCTGTATCTGGCGGGCGGCTATGCGATGGCGAAGCACGGCAACCCAGTGAGTGTGTCGCGCGATCTGACCGGCACGGCGGATACGCAGGCAGGTGTCACCGCGGGTATTCAGCAGCGTTTCTGATGCTTTAGCTTGCCGGGCGCGCGGCGACGAAGCGCTCACAGTCTCTGAATTCTGCTATTTGCAGAGCACCTCAGCTGCGCAACGTCACGCGGCTGAGGTGTGGCCGCTCAGAAATTGAAGTTATCGATATTGCTCGAATCGAACGTGGTCGGCGGTCCGAGAATGATTTCGCCTTGCGGCCCGATGGTGCGTTTGCCGAGCTTGCCGGCCTCGAACGACTCGCCTTCCTTGCCGCTGATCGTGCCCGACGCCAGCGCTGCCGCGGCATACGCAGCCAGGTAGCCGAGTTGACCCGGATCCCACAACTGGAACGCCTTCACGGTGCCGTTTTTCACGAACGCGCGCATCTGGTTCGGCGTGCCGAGACCGGTCACCGCCACCTTGCCTTTACTCGACGAAGTCGAAATATAACGCGCGGCAGCCGCAATCCCCACCGTGGTCGGCGCGACGATCGCCTTCAGATTCGGATACGCCTGCAACAGGCCCTGCGTTTCCGTGAACGACTTCTGATCGTCGTCGTTACCGTAGGCGATTTTTACCAGTTTGATCTTCGAATACTCGGGCTTTTTCAGCTCCTCCTGCATCCACTTGATCCAGGTGTTCTGATTGGTTGCGTTGGGCGTGGCCGACAACACCGCGAACTCGCCTTCGCCGCCCATCAGTTTCGCGACCAGTTGAACCTGGCCACGGCCGATGCCTTCCGCGTTCGCCTGATTGACGAACAGTTGACGGCCCTCGGGCGCCGTATCCGAGTCGAAGGTCACCACCTTGATGCCTTGCGACATCGCCTTCTTCAGATACGGCACGACCGCGTTGGCGTCGTTGGCGGCGATCACGATCGCGTCCTGCCGCTGCGTAATCAGCGTGTTGATGTATTGCACCTGCGACGAAGCGCCCGCGTCCGACGGCCCCACCGCCTTGCCCACGCCCTTGAACTCCTTGATCGCGGCCATGCCGCCATCGTCGGCGATCACCTCGTAGGGGTTGTTGATCTGCTTGGGCACGAATGCGATTTTCAGCCCGCTTTTCAGGTCCGCGGCGGACGCGGCGCAACTGATCGCGAGCAACGCGACGCACAGCGCCGCGCTGCCGGTGTGACGTAGAGGTTTGAACATGAAGTGTCTCCTGCCTTGTTGGACGTGGTGTTGTCCGGGTTATCGGTTGTTGGACTTTCTCTTTTCAGACACAGGCATTGCTAAGGGCGTTACAGGGAAGAAGCGGACCTGGCGATGAAACGCCGGTCGCGCGCCGCTCGCCAGCGGGCCACCAGATTCGGTATCAGTACCGAAGCCAGCAGCAGCACGCCGGTGACGATGGTGAGCGTTTCGCTGGATACGTCGTCGAGCGTGAGCGCATTTTTCAGCACGCCAATGATCAGCAGCGACAACAGCACGCCGATCATCGAACCGCGTCCGCCGAAAATACTCACGCCGCCGAACAGCACCGCCGCGATCACCGACAACTCGAACCCTTCGCCGTTGTCGCCGCGCGCGCTGGTAAAGCGCAGCGTATAGACGATGCCGGCCAGCGCGCTCATCGCGCCGGACAGCACGAACAGACGCAAGCGGATCCTGGCCACTTCGATGCCGGAGAACGCCGCCGCGGTTGGGTTCGCGCCGATCGCGTAAAGACTGCGGCCGAACGCGGTGGACTGCAGCAGCACCGTGAACACACTCGCGCCGACGATCACGATGACAAACGGCAACGGAATGAAACTCCCGCCCAGCGTGTCCATGCCGAACGCCGTATAAGCCGCCGGAAAATCCGCCACCGCCTGATCGCCGAGCAACACGTAGGCGAGGCCGCGAAACAGCGCCAGCGTGCCGATCGTGACCGCGAGCGAAGGCAGATTGAGCTTGACGATCACGAGGCCGTTCAGCAAGCCGGCCAACGCGCCGGCAACCAGCACCAGCACGATCACGAGCGGCATCGGCAAGCCCATATGCCACAGCACGCCCATCAACGCGCTCGATGCGCCCAGCACCGATGCCACCGACAGATCGATTTCGGCGGCGACGATGATCAGCGTCATCGGCAGCGCCATCAACGCGATCTCGGTCAGATCAGCCAGCACGTTGCTCAGATTCGCGCCGGTCAGGAACACCGGCGAGAGCATGCGTCCCAGCACGAGCGAGAGAATCAGCACGATCACCAGCAGCACGTCCCATTGCAGCGGCGTTTCGCGTTTGCGCGTGAGCAGCGCGGAGTCGGGTTTAGCCATGATCGCGTTTCCTCATCATGCGTTTGGCGACGGAGCGGGCCAGCAAGGTATCGGCGGTAATCGCGGCGACGATCAGCGCGCCTTCGATGGCCTGCTCCCAGAACGGCGACACGTGCAGCACCACCAGCGCGATGCTGATCACGCCGAGCACGAGCGCGCCGAGCGTGGCGCCGAGTATCGTGCCGACGCCGCCGGTGATCGCCACGCTGCCCACCACGGCGGCGGCCACCACCTGCAACTCGATGCCCTTCGCGGTGCTCGCATCCACGGTGCCGAAGCGCGCCAGCCACAACGCGCCGGCGAAACCGGCAATCGCACCGGACAGCAGGAAGCCCGCCATCACGCGCCGTTCGACGTTCACGCCGGCGAGACGCGCCGCCTCCGGATTCGAGCCGATCGCGTAATGTTCGCGGCCGCCGCGAAACTGCTTCAGATAGATGGCGAGGCCGATCAGCACGACGACCGCGATCAGCGCAAGCGTCGGGATGCCGAGCAAGGTGCCGGTGGCAAGACGGGAAAACGCGTCGGGCAAACTGGTTGCGTTGATCTGTCCGCCGTGCACCCACGCGTAGTCCGCGCCGCGAAAAATGTACAGCGTGGACAGCGTTGCGACGAGCGATGGCACGCGCCCCACCGCGACGAGCAGCGCGTTGATGGTGCCCGCCACGAGACCGATTGCGAGCCCCGCCGCCAACGCGACAATCACCGGCATGTGCGGAAACGCGACATACAGACTGCCGACCGCATACGCGCTGACGCCCACTGTCGAGCCGACGGAGAGATCGATGTGGCGCATCAGGATCACGACAGTCATGCCGGCCGTCAGCAAGCTGATAATCGACACATTCAGCAGCACGTCGCGCAGATTCTGCAGATTCAGGAACTGCGGCTTCGCGAGCCCCGTGCCGACGATCAGCAAAACCAGCACGACGAAGAGCGTCGTCTCGCGGCTCTTCGCGATGCTCGCCGCAAAACCGCCCGGCGAACTCGCGGCGCGCTTCGGCACCGGCGCCTGTACCGGCGCGGGATGAGTGGAAGAATGGCGCATCATGCGGCGTGCCCCAGCGGTGGAATGGGTTGACCGAGTGCCGCGCCCATGATCCGTTCCTCGTCGGCGTCGGCGCGCGCTATATCCGCGCTGATACGCCCCTCGTGCATCACCAGCACGCGGTCGGCCATGCCGAGCACTTCCGGCAATTCGCTCGAGATCATCAGCACCGCCATGCCGTCGCGCACCAGTTCAGCGAGCGCGCTGTACACCTCGGCCTTGGCGCCGACGTCGATGCCGCGCGTGGGTTCGTCGATGATCAGCACTTTGGGTCCGGTGGCCAGCCATTTGCCGAGCACGACCTTCTGCTGATTGCCGCCCGACAACGTGCCGACCGGCGCGTTGGGATCGCCCGCCTTCAGACGCAGGCGCGTGCCCCATTGATCGGCGAGCTGCGTCTCGCTGCGCGTGGAGATGAGCCCGTGTTTGACGAGCCGGCCGAGCACCGTCATCGACGCATTGCGCGCGATGCTCAATTCCAGCGCGAGCCCTTGCTGGCGGCGATCCTCCGGCACGAGTGCGAGTCCGGCGCGCACGGCGGCCGCTGGCCGTCCCGCGGTGAGACGCTCGCCGGCGATCCGGATTTCGCCCGAGTCGAGCGGATCAATGCCGAAGATCGCCCGCGCGACTTCGCTGCGCCCCGCGCCGACCAGTCCGGCTAGCGCGACGATTTCGCCTGCGCGGACGTCGAAGGAAATGTCTTTGAACACACCGATGCGCGTGAGGCCGCGCACCGACAGCCTTATCTCGCCGGGTGGCCGGTCGGCCTTGGGATAGAACGTCTCCAGATCGCGCCCAACCATTTTGGCCACGATCGCTTCCGTGTCGAGATCGGCAGTCAAACCGTCGAAAACTTTGGCGCCGTCGCGCATGATCGTGACGCGTTGTGTCAGCGCGAATACTTCGTCGAGACGGTGAGTAATGAAAAGGATCGCCACGTCACGCTCGCGCAGCTTGCGCACGATGGTGAAGAGCCGCTCTACTTCCGGCAGCGACAGCGCGGCGGTCGGTTCGTCCATGATCAGCACGTTGGCGTTCAGCGACAACGCCTTGGCGATTTCGATCACCTGCTGATCGGCAATCGACAAACCGCGCACCAGTTGATCGGCGCGCAGATCGACACCGAGCGAAGCCAGCAAGCCGTCCACTTCGCCGCGCATCGCGTCGTAACGAATCCGGCCAATGCGATCGACCGGCTGCCGTCCCATGAAAATGTTCTCCGCAATCGACAGGTCGAAGAACAGCGTCGGTTCCTGATAGATGACCGCGAGCCCGGCGTCGCGTGCCTCGGCTGGCGTCGCGAAGCGGCGCGCTTCGCCGTCCACCAGCAGTTCGCCGGTGTCCGGCTGATGCACGCCCGCCAGAATCTTCACGACCGTCGACTTGCCCGCGCCGTTCTCGCCGAGCAAGGCATGCACCTCGCCCGGCCAGAGCGCGAGATCGCCGTCGGATAGCGCGCGAACCCGCCCGAATGATTTACTCGCATGCCGCAATTCGAGCCTCGGCACAGCGGATGTGGGTTGCTGCACTGCGTGTCTCCTTCTTTAAATGCGGTAGCAACGTTCCGCGTTGCGGCAAAACAATGCTTCTTTTTCGGCGCCACTCGCGCCCTCCACGATCGATGCATACGCACGCCACAGATCCGCGTAAGAGCCGAACAGCCGGTCGACTGGAAAGTTCGAGGCGAACATCGCGCGCCCGACACCGAACGTGTCGATCGTTTCGAGTACATACGGCCGCAGGCTTTCAATCGTCCACTGGTGATCGAACATGGCGAGTCCGCTGATCTTCACGGCGACATTCGGGCAGTCCGCGAGCAAGCGCATGCCTTCGCGCCAGGCGCGATAACCGGCCACGCTGCTGCGGTCGACGAACATGCCCGCGTGATTGATGACGAACTGCGTGTCGCCATGCGCGCGCGCCAGCGCTGCCGCCTCTTCCATCTGCGACGGATACAGTTGCAGATCGAACGACAGGCCGTAGCGACGCAGCAGCGCGAAGTGCTCGCGCCATTGCGGCTCGCGCATGAAATGGCGGCCGACGTAATCGAACAGCTTGTTCTCGTGCACGTTCAGAATCTGGCGGATGCCACGCGTGTTGGCGAACGACGCATGCGCTTCGAGCACGGCCGGCGCATTCGGCGCGGACAGATCCACCGCAGCGACGATCGCGTTCGGCATGCCGCGCGATGCCTTGCGATCGGCAATGGACTGCAACCAGCGTGTCTCTTCAACCGGATCGGCGGGATCGTGATTCGCTTCGACGTGCACGAGCTTCAGCACGTCGATGTCGCCCGCATCGCCTAATAGGTCGTCGAGCAGGTAGTCGTGCTTCAGATCGCGCGCGTCGCCCACGAACGACACGCCCGGGTTTTCCAGCCACGGATAGCGATGCGTTTTCAGATCCCACAAATGAATATGCGAATCGACCACCTGCATGCGACATCCTCCGTCCGGTCAAAATCGTTTTCGAGGTTTGAGATCCGGTCGGCTCGGATCAGCTCAGCGAGTTCAAATGGAAGACCGGTTCGAGCGGCTGCTGCAGCGGTGTGCGATCCGGGGCCGTGTGCATGATGTCGGCCATGTAATCCCACCATTTGCGCATCACGTCGAGCTGCGGCAGTTCGTCCATGGTGTGATGACTGTTTCGCGTCAGAATGGCGAACAGGTGATTCGAGTCCGGATCGAAGAAAATCCGATAGTCGCGCACGCCGGCGTCGTGCAATGCGTCAACCAGTTCAGGCCAGATTTGCGCATGACGTCGTTCGTATTCCTCGCGCATGCCGGGGTTGAGCACCATCCGGAAAGCGATTGTCTCCATTGCGGCCTGTCTCCCGTCGTATCCGGGCGCTTTTCCAGCGAAACGTGGAAGCGTCTGATACGACTATAATTCCTGCGTCGATAGCATCTCAATCCGAAGTTGGGATTGGGCGATCCACAAACCGAATCGCACCGCCCCATGAGCCAACCCTCAGCAACCGTCGCACTCGTCAATCGGCTCAAGTACAAGCACCTCGCGCTGCTCGTCGCGCTTGACGACGCGCGCAATCTCCATCAGGCCGCCGAGGCCGTCAACGTGGCCCAGCCGAGCGCAAGCCGCATGCTCGGCGATATTGAGGAAGCGTTCGGCTTTCTGCTGTTCGAACGCAATGCGCGCGGCATGACGCCCACGCCGCTCGGCGTCGTCACGCTTGCTTACGCGCGGCGGGCGCTGGCCGAGCTGACCCGTTTCGCCGAAGACCTCGACGTGAAGCGCCGCGGCGGTCATGGGCAACTGACGGTCGGCGCGATCATGGGCGCCGCGCCCGATCTGCTGGCCATGGCGGTCGCCGCGCTGAAAACGGAAAGTCCGCTGCTGAACGTGCGCATTCTCGGCGAAACCAGCGACCAGGTCGTGCAATTGCTGCATCGCCGCGAAGTCGATCTGGCGCTTGGGCGGCTGACAAGTCCCCTGCAACACAACGATTTCAGTTTCGAACCGCTCGCGCGCGAGACCTTGTTGCTGGTCGTGCGCGCGGTGCATCCGCTCGCGCAGCGCGCGCGCCTCGGCTTGCGTGAACTGATCGACTGGCCGTGGGTGGCGCAGCCCGTCACCAGTCCGGCGCGCGTGCTGTTCGAAGAGGAACTTGCGCGTGCGGGACTCGCCACGCCGGTGAACCTGACCGAATGCGCGTCGATTTTCGCCACGCTGCAATTGCTTGAGAATTACGATGCGGTGGCGATGCTGCCCGAGTCGGTGGTGCGCGATCATTTGCGCGGCAAATTGCTCGTCGCATTGCCGCTCGAAATCGGCAAATCGCTCTCCGGTTTCGGCATTCTCACACGCAAGGAAGAACCGCTCGCTGAACCGGCGTTGCGCTTCATCGACCTGTTGCGCGGTTTCTCGCGCAAGCTCAAGCCCGATGACACCACGGCGGCCGCTGCCGACTCCGTGATCGTGTCTTCGGCTCCCGTGAACTGAGATCGGCATCGGCGCGTTACTGCAGGTTGACGAAGAGACCGCCGTCCACCAGCAACGCCGCGCCCGTCACATAGCGTGCGCGGTCGGAAGCGAGGAACGTCACGCAATCGGCGACATCTTCCGGGCGGCCCAGTCTGCCGAGTGGAATGCGCTTTTCGAAGTAGGCTTTTTTGGCTTCGTCGGCGAGGTCTTGCGCATTCAGGTCGGTTGCGATGGTGCCCGGCATCACCGAGTTGCAGCGAATGCCGAACGGTCCCAAAGCCACCGCGCAGGATTGCATCAGCGAATGCACGCCGGCCTTGGTCGGCGTGTAATGCGTTTGCATGCCGCCACCCACCAGCGCGCTGATCGAACTCGTCGCCACGATCGCGCCGCCGGTGCCCTGCAGCTTCATCTGCTGCGCGGCGGCTTGCGTGACGTAGAACGCGCCGTTCAGATTGACTGCCACCGTGGACTCCAGCACTTCCGGCGGCATGTCGAGAAACGCGTGGAACGGACAGATGCCGGCGTTGCTGGCCAGTACGTCGATCTTGCCGAAGGCTTCGACCGTGTGGCGCACCAACTGCTGACCGGTTTCGCGCGCGGCGACGTTGCCCTCGATCGCAATCACGCGCCGCCCCAGCGCCTCGATTTCACCGACCACTTCCGCGACGGCGGAACGGCGTCCATACGATGCGTCGTTATCGCCCCAGTAGTTGATCGCCACGTCCGCGCCTTCGCGTGCGCATGCAACCGCAATTGCGCGGCCGATGCCACGCGAGCCGCCGGTGACGATCACGGCCTTGTCCTTGAGCAGCACGTCATTCTCCTTTTATGCTTCGCACCTTGCGACGGGTTACGCGCAATCACCGCGGATAAGGCCGCACCAACGCGCATTCCGGATTCAGCCGCACGCCGAATCCCGGTGTGTCCGGCACCTTCATGCGCCCATTCACCGGCACCGGTTCGTCGAGCAGCAGCGGAGTGAACATCGGCACGACCTCGTCGGCCTTGGGCGCCATCATCAGAAATTCGGCGAACGGGGAGTTATGCCGCGTGACCACGAAGTGATAGCTATACACCGACGAACCGTGCGGCACCACCATCACATTGTGCGCGTCGGCGAGCGCGGAGATCTTGATCAATTCGGTAATGCCGCCGCACCAGCCGACATCCGGCTGAATCAGATCGCAGCATTGCATTTCCAGCAGCATGCGAAAGCCCCAGCGTGTCGCTTCGTGTTCGCCGGTCGACACCATCATGCCGCGTGGCACGTTGCGGCGCAGTTCGGCGTAACCCCAGTAGTCGTCGGGCGGCAGGCATTCTTCGATCCATTTCAGGCCGTATTCGTGCGCAGCCTGCGCGAGCCGTGTGGCATACGGCACGTCGAGGCTCATCCAGCAGTCGTACATCAGCCAGAAGTCGTCGCCGACGCGGCTGCGCATGTCCGCGAGTTTCTCCAGGTTCTGCTTGAGGCCCGCTTCACCTTCGGCCGGACCATGCTGCAAGGGCAGCTTGCCGCCAATGAAACCCATCTCCTTCGCGAGATCGGGCCGCGCGCCGGTGGCATAGAACACGAGCTCGTCGCGCACCGGCCCTCCCAATAGCTGATACACCGGCTCCTTGCGCACCTTCGCGAGCAGATCCCACAACGCGAGATCGACGCCCGAGATCGTATTCAGCACCACGCCTTTACGGCCGTAGTACAACGTGGAGAAGTACATCTGATCCCACATCTTCTCGATGTCGGTCACGAGTTGGCCTTCAAGAAAACGCGCGAGATGTTTCTCGACGATGAACGCGCCGATCTCGCCGCCCGTGGTCACCGCGAAACCGACGGTGCCGTCGCTCGCTTCGATCTCCACCACGAGCGTGCCCAGCACGTTGATACCGAACGACTGGCGGCTCTGGCGATACTCCGGATAACGCGCCATCGGCGTGGAAATGTGATCGTCGATCCAGTGTCCGCCGGGTTGGTCGTGATAATCCGCGCCGCCGCCGCGGACAATGAAGGCACGCACGTGCCGAATGGTAGGCATGGCCATGAATGGGGCTCCGTTATGAGTGCGTCGAGCGCGCGCCTAGCGGGCGCGATGCAGTAAGGTTTCGAAAGTGGTGTGCGGCTGCGCCGGATCGCGGCGCAACAGCGTGCCGATCAGCAGCGCGGCGAGCAGACTGGACACGCCCAGCACGACCAGTCCCGCCGACGTCGACGAAAACGCGCGTTCCGCCGCGGTGCGCAAGCTCGGCGCGATGAAGCCACCGAGTCCACCGAGCGAATTGATCAAGGCGATGCCGCCCGCTGCGGCCGCGCCTGTGAGGTAACGCGTGGGAAAGGTCCAGAAGAGCGGCTGCGCCGCGATGAAACCGCTCGCCGCGCAACACAGCGCGAGCAGGCCGAACAGCGGGCTATGCACCAGTCCCGACACGCCGATGCCGAGCCCGGCGACGATCAGCAACAGCACCGCCCAACGCCGATGCTCACCCGTGCAATCCGCGCGCCGCGGCACATACCAGGTCACGGCCAGCGCGCATAGCCACGGCAACGCGGCGACGAGTCCCACCCGCAAACCGACCGTGGTGCCGAGGAACGCCGCCACCTGTTGCGGCAGATAGAAAATCACGCCGTACACGCTCATCTGGATCAGCAGATAGATCGCCGACAGCAGCAACACGCGACGATCCACCAGCGCGGCGAGAATGGGGTGTGGACCGTGCGCGGACGCGAGCAGCGCATCGTCGTCGAGCGCCGCGCGCAAGCTTGCGCGCTCTTGCGGATCGAGCCAGCGCGCGTCTTCGGGGCGATTGTCGAGATACCAGAAGGCCCACACGCCCACCACCGAAGCCAGCACGCCTTCCACCAGAAAGAGCCATTGCCAGCCGGTCAGGCCAAGTGCGCCGTGCAATTCGAGCAGCGAACCCGACAATGGGCTGCCGAAAATAAACGCCAGCGGCGCACCGAAATAAAACACGCCCACCGCGCGCCCCCGGGCCGATTGCGGAAACCAGTGCGTGAGGTAATAGATCACGCCGGGAAAGAAACCGGCCTCGGCGACGCCGAGCAGAAACCGCAGCGTATAGAACGCCGTGGGCGTATGCGCGAGGCACATGGCTGCCGATACGAGCCCCCATGTCACCATGATCCGGCACATCCACGCACGCGCGCCCACCCGATGCAACAGCAGATTGCTCGGGACTTCGAACAATGCATAGCCGACGAAAAACACGCCCGCACCGAACGCAAACGCCGCATTCGACAGACCCGTATCGTGCTGCAAGGCCTTTTGCGCGAAACCGATATTGGCACGATCGAGAAACGCCAGCACGTACATCAGCAGCAGAAAGGGCAGCAGCCGTCGCATGACCTTGCTGTTGATCGCTTCGAGTGAAACGGGTGCATGCGTCTTCATGTCGTCTCCTTCGCAGAGCGCGCGCGATCCGCGGCGCTGCGTTTTCTTATCGTGTGTACCGTTGCCGAGTTCAGGCGTGCGTCACGCCTCGGCGCCTCAGTACGTTGCGCGCCCGCCGGACAGATCGAATACCGAACCGGTGCTGAACGCACAGTCCTCTGACGAGAGCCACAGGATCAGCGACGCCGCTTCTTCGGGCATCAGAAAGCGGTTCATCGGAATCTTCGAGAGCATGTAGTCGATGTGCTGCTGCGACATCGAGTCGAAGATTTCGGTTTTGGCCGCGGCCGGCGTGACGGCATTGACGAGAATGTTTTTCGTCGCGAGTTCTTTGCCGAGGGATTTGGTCAGGCCGATAAGGCCTGCCTTGGAGGCGCTGTAATGCGAGGCGTTCGGGTTGCCTTCCTTGCCGGCCACCGACGCGATATTGACGATCCGGCCATAGCCCTGCTTGAGCATTTGCGGCACGACCGCACGGCAGGTGAGGTACGGGCCGATCAGGTTGACGTCGATCACGCGGCGCCAGACGTCGGGTTCCAGCTCCCACGTGGTGCCGTTGCCGCCGGTGATGCCGGCGCAATTGATCAGCACGTCGATCGCGCCATGATCGGCGACGGTTTGCGCCACGGCCTGCGCGACGGCGGCTTCCTGAGTGAGATCGACGGAGACCGCCGTGACTTTGCCCAGTTCGCTCAGCTCACGCTGGCTGCGTGCGAGGCGTTCGGCGTCCACGTCCCATAGCGCGACCGACGCGCCCGAGTTCAGCGCCCGTTGCGCCACCGCGTAGCCGATGCCACGCGCGCCGCCGGTAATGGCGACTACGCGCCCCTCCAGATCGATTCGATTCATCGCTGTGCTCCTGTGGCTGGCCTGAGCGGCTCGCCATTGTGTTGTTGTGTGCCGGCTGGTTGTGGTGTGTCAGTGCCGCTGGTGCGCTTGCGCTGACGGTTCAGCCAATATACGAGCGGTGCGATGCGCTAACAATTCGAGTATTGGAGAGGGTGATAACAAATGTGGATCGAAAGAGACCGCGAATGTGTTGTCTGCAATGCCACGCTGGTGCAGCGCATTTGCGCTCAAACGCTTCAAAGACGCCCCATTCAACCCCTTTTACTTTATTTTTTTTGCGCTTGCACAACCGCTCGATCGCGTTCGATACTGGTTTAACCCGGCTTCTCTGCTGCGGGTGCATCAGTCATCGCCCGCCCCATGCGGGCTCCTCATCTGAACGATGGATGTGAACGTCAGGAGGCGCCATGGAAGTCTGCGATGGATGCTCCGATATCGACGGCCTGCCAGTCGATGTGCAACGGCAGGAAAACCTCACGCTAATCGGTGTCGCGGAGTGCAATGGCACGCTCGTGCTGGAGCACTATCGCTGCGACAAATGCCGGGCCGTGATCGCCAGACAATTCACGGGCGACTCCCACGAACGGATCTGGAGCGTCATCGAAACGGCTCATTGAGCCATCGGCTCGGCCATCCTCAACGTCAGTGCAATTCACGGCGAGCGCCTACAATCAGCAAGGCATGGCGCGGCACACCCACGCCGTGACGCTTCCCTGTTGATTCCGGAGGAACCATGAGTCGAACTGAGACTGCATTGATTGTCGGCGCGGGCAAGGGCTTGAGCGCCTCGCTCGCGCGCCTGTTCGCGGCGGAGGGCATGCAGGTCGCGCTCGCCGCCCGCGACACCGGCAAGCTGACGGAGCTGGTCGACGAGACGGGCGCCCTGCCCGTGGCTTGCGACGCCAGTCAGCCGGACCAGGTCACTGCCCTCTTCGAGCGCGTGGAGAAAGCATTCGGCGCTCCCGATCTCGTGGTCTATAACGCGAGCGGCCGCTATCGCGCGCCACTCGAAACCATCGAGCCACAGAAGCTCGAAGACGCCTTCAAGATCACCGCCCTCGGCGGCTTTCTCGTCGCCCAGGCCGCGGCGGTGCGCATGTTGGCGCGCGGCCACGGCACCGTCCTGCTAACCGGCGCAACGGCCAGCGTGAAAGGACTGCCCGGCTCGACACCGTTCGCCATGGGCAAATTCGCGCTACGAGGCATGGCCCAATGCATGGCGCGCGAGCTTGCGCCGAAGAATATTCACGTCGCGCATTTCGTGATCGACGGCGGCATTGCCAGCGCTGCAAGAAGTTCGGAAGACGGCGACGCCGACGACAAATGGCTGGACCCCGACGCGATTGCCAGGGAATATCTTCACATTCATCGTCAGCACCGCAGCGCGTGGACGGGGGAAGTCGAACTCCGCCCGTGGGTCGAGCGGTTCTAGGCGCCGTGGCTCGTCCGGCCTACCGAACGAGAAACCCGTAGGTGAGCGGATCCCGCTCGTCGATTATCCAGGTCGCAAAGCCGCAGACAAACGCATTGCCTTCGACTTCCGGAATGACGGCCTTGAAATCACCCACCGTCGTTTCGCTCAAGACGCGCCCTTTGAACACGGTGCCGATAATGGACTCGTTCACCAAGGTGTCGTCCTTGCCCAGTTTCCCACGCAAATAAAGCTGCGCGACGCGGCCTCCCGTTCCGGAGCCGGTCGGCGAACGGTCCACCTCACGATCAGCGAAGACGCAGCAGTTGGCTTGCGTCGACCCTTCATGCCGCGGCGCATTCGCGATGATGGTGCCGTAGATGTGGTTGATCTCGGGAATGTAGGGATGCTCGACAGGAAACGCCATATTGGCCGCCTGCTTGACTTCAGCGCCGAAGCGGATGAGTTCTTCCACCGACGACTCCCGCACCGCGAGACCATGCGGCTCGCCGTCGGTGTAAAAGTAGAACGCGCCGCCGAACGCGATATCGCCCGTCACCGAGCCGAACGACGGCGTCTCGACGGTTACGTCCCGCTTCCAGATAAACGACGGCACATTGACGAAGCGAACGTTGCCGGCGTGCTCGCCATCCCACTTCACGAATGCTTCGATGAACCCGCACGGCGCGTCGATGCCGATGCGCGTTTCGGGTACTTCACGCTGAACCCAACCCAGTTCGACCGCCGCCGTCGAAAGCGCGATGACACCGTGACCGCAATGGTCGCTATACCCTTCGTTGTGAAGGAAGATGATGCCGAAGTCGGCATTGGGGCTGACCGGTTCCGTCAGATACCCGCCGTACATATCGGCATGCCCACGCGGTTCGAACATCAAGGCCCGGCGGATATCGTCGGCGTTTTCCTTCAGCCATGCGCGCCGCTTGACGATCGTGTTGCCAGGCAAACGCGGCAGACCGCTGGTGACAATGCGAAATGCCTCGCCTCCCGTGTGAACTTCAACGGTCTGGATAGTGCGTGAAATTTTCATGTCTGCGTCGTGAAGTGGATGGACCAAGCCGTCTGCCGTTACTGACCGTAAGGCGTCGGCAAGCCGTTCTTGATGACGTACACGGTGGTCGGCGCGCCCTTCAGGTCGCCGAACTCGTCGAACGAATAGGTGCCTGCTACGCCCTTATAGTTTTCCTTCGCGAGCTGCGCGGTCAGCTTGGCCTTGTCCGTGGTCGTGCCCGCCTTCACCATCGCATCGGCCAGCAACTTGACGCCATCGTAGTAGCTCACGGCGTAGACCTGCGTATCGATGTTGTAGGCCGCCTTGTACTTCTGCAGGAACTCGCGGCCGGCCGCGGTTTTCTCCAGCGCAATGCCGCCCTGTGCGCAATAGACGATCGAGGCCGCGTCGCCCGCCACCTTGCCCATGTCGGCCGAGCAGATGCCGTCGCCGCCGAGCAGCTTCGCCCGGAGTCCGCGCTGGCGCATCTGTTTAGCCATCGGCGCGCCCTGCGCCGCGTAGCCGCCGAAGAAAATCACGTCGGGATTTTTGGCCTTGATGGTCGTCAGAATGCCGAGGAAATCCGTTGCCGACGAGTTGGTGAACTCCTGCTGGATAATCTGGATGCCGTTCGCTTTGGCAACCTTCACGAACTGCTCGGCGACGCCCTGACCGTACGCCGTACGGTCGTCGATGACAGCGGCCGTTTTGGCCTTCAGCGTCTTGGCGGCGAACTGCCCCATCGTGCCGCCCAGTTGCTCATCGCTCGCGCCGATCCGGAAAATGTTCTTGAAGCCCTGCTTCGTCAGCGCCGGGTTCGACGCGACCGGCAGCATCGGCACATTGCCCGTGTTGTAGACGCGCGATGCCGGGATCGCCACGCCCGAGTTATACGGTCCGACCACGGCGAGCACGCCGCTGTCGACCAGTTTCTGCGCGACTTGCACGCCGATTTTCGGGTCCGCCTGGTCGTCTTGCGAGTCCAGTTTAAAGGTGACCTTCTGACCCGCGACGGTGACGCCCGACTTGTTCAGTTCGTCGATGGCGAGCCGTGCGCCGTTCTCGTTGTCCTTGCCGTTCGGCGCCTGCGGACCGGTGAGCGGCGCCGAATGACCGATGGTGACGACCACCTGGGCACTCGCGGACAGGGTGAAACCAGCGGCCATCAATGCGGCCGCAGTCATTGCAAGACATCGCATACCGGACTCCGATTGGACTAGGGAGCAATCACCATATGCTCAAATGGGTTCCAGTTCAATCGAGCGGTACGCCAGGCTAGGGCACGGCAAACGATCCGCCGCGCCGCATGCGGGCTCGACCATCGTCAAAGCCGCAGCAGTTCGTTTTTCATCCACTCGTGGACCGCGTGACTCAATTCCTGCTGTGTCATGTCCTGCGGAGACAGCGGCGGCCCGACCACCACGCGGATATGCCCGCGGCCCTCCGGCCAGCCTTTTGTCGGCCAGACCTTGCCCGCGTTCAGGACCACGGGAACGGCCGGCACGCCGGTCGCGCACGCCAGCCGAACGCCGCCGGACGTCATCCGCAACGGCGCATCGTGCGCGACCCGGGTGCCTTCTGGGAAAATGACGACGACATCGCCCTTGGCCAGCCGCTCCGCGCTTTCCTTCGTGACAGCCTGGTGAGCCTGTCGAGCGGAGCCCCGGTTCAGGCTGACCATGTCGAGGCCACGCAACACCCAGCCGAAGAAGGGAATGCGCAGAAGCTCTTCCTTGAACACGAAACTGACGCGGCGCGGAAAGATCGCGAGAAACGCGAGCGTTTCCCACGTCGATTCATGACGGGAGAGGATGATCGCCGGACCGTCGGGCAGGTTGTCGAGCCCCTCTATCGAACATGAAACGCCGGGTAGCCAACGCATGACGAAGACCAGTGCACGACACCATTGCCTGGCCAGCCAGTACCGGCCGGCGCGTCCGACGAAGGGAAACAGCAGCAGGATGATGATCGAATACAGCGTGCCGCTACCGAGGAGGTAGACGATAAAAAGCCATTTGGTGAAAGTTGAGCGCATCGGGACCTGAATCGGGGGATAAGCAGCGGAAGATTTTCATGGTAACGCGTTGAGACGGTGACGTGAGCGATACGTTCGGTCGCGCGCGGAAGAGGCGCGTCTGGCGCTTCCGCTGCCCACTGACCGATCGAATTCGGCTTGCCTTCGCGGCTCTTTATCCCGCATCCGTTTCTGGAACACACGCAGCGCACTCAGAACGGTCCGCGACTCGCGAGGTTGGCGTACTCGTCCTTGAGCGTTCCGATGCGCCGGCGGTACGCGTTGAGCAAACACGACTGACTAGCGCCGCATGCTTTTCTGGCCTTCAGCCACGCCTGCTGCTCGTCCTGCATGTCGCCCCGCGCGCCCATCGCAACCAGGCCCGTCAGCATCTGGTAACGCACGGCCATTTCGACGTCCATCTCACTCAGTTGCCGTGACGCGCAGATGGCCTTTTCATCCGGCAATCGCGCCCGGCCGCAGTCGAAGCTGGCCGCGAATGCGGAAGCGGAACCGAGTGTGGCCATTGCGAACAGCGCCCACCGCAAGTGACGTTTGATTACTTGGTTGCGTTGTCGATTCATCACGCTTCTGCGTTGTGGTTGAACTGCCGTGAGCACGGTCTGAACAACTAAACCGATACCCGACAGTTATTCCGTACACGCCGGGCAAGCCACCGCTTTATCGGCGACCTTCTGTTCGCCGCGGCCGAAGCTCGCCAGCGCGGCAAGCCCCAGCAACGCGAGGCCGCTACCGAGCAGAAAGTCGGCGGAAATCCCCACATGGTCGACCACCACGCCGCCCACCAGCGACCCCAGCGCAATCGCCACCTGAATGATGCTCACGAACAACGCGGAGCCCGCTTCGGGCGAATCCGGTGTGGCGCGTTGAATCCAGATGCTGAAACACAGCGGCAACGCGCCGAAGGAAACGCCCCACGCAAGCACCAGTGCGACGACGCCGATCGTCGAATGCTGGAGTAGCGGCAGCAGCACCAGGGCGAACATCAACAGCGAAACCATCGCGCCGACCGACACTTTCAGATTGCGCGTCACCGTCGACGAAACCGCGAAGTTCGAGAAGAAGCCGATAATGCCGAAGCCAAGCAGCAGCCACGTGATGGTCGACATGTCCAGATTCGCGTTATGCAGCAGGAAAGGCGTGATGTACGTGTACGAGGAAAAATGCGCGCCGAAAGCGAGCGCCACCATCAGCATGCTGCGGCGTGGATGCGGCCGGCGCAGCAGCGCCACCAGATCGCGCAGACGCAGCGCGGCGTTCGATGGCAGGGACGGCACGAAGAAAAACTGCGCGACCAGCGCCACCGCCACTAACACGCCGGTCGCCATGAACGACACGCGCCATGATGCGAAGCTCGCGATGAACGTGCCGAGCGGCACGCCGATCACCGTTGCGCATGTCACGCCGGTGAGAATCGTGGCCATGGCGCGCGCCGAATCCTTCGGCTTCACGAGACGCCCAGAGGCTGCCGTGGCCAGCGTCCAGAATCCGCCCAGCGCGGCGCCGAGCAACGCGCGCCCGAGCAGCATGCAGAGAAAATTCGGCGCAAAAGCGGAGATCAGATTCGACGCCAGCAGCAGAGCCGTCAGTAAAAGAAACACTCGCCGGCGATCCATGCGCCCCGCCACCAGCATCAGACCCGGCGCTGAAATGGCCGCGATGACGCCGGGGACGGTGACCATCAGGCCGGCGGTGCCGGGCAACACGCCCAGATCCGCGGCGACGCGCGGCAGCAGTCCGACGGGCAGGAACTCCGTCGTCACGAAAGCGAAAGCGCCGATGGCGACAGCCATGACAGCCAGCCATGAACGCAGGGACGACGATGCGCCATCGTCCAGCGAGGCCGTGCTCGCCGGCAGATTGTCTTCGATCAACATAGTATTGTTCGCGAGTGTATTAACAACGGGTGAGATTGGAGCGGCCGCACCGCGCTAATCCATTCGCAAAGCGCCCGGCACGATTAAAAAAGCAGGCCATATGGGCCTGCTTGCCGGAAGTAACGCGATTGCAGTCTGGAGAATCAGCGAGTGAAAACCCGAATAGACCACACCATAACATCGTATTAACTCGCTCGCTGACCGCTCCAAAAAATCGCGGTTGGGTGTGGGGTTATTCGCGCGGATTTCGCGCTCGACTCCCTGCGCGACAATCACGCGGCAGGCGCTGCGAAGCGCGAGCGTCATTTGGGCACAGCGTTTGCTGAAGCGCACGTCAGCGTTTTTAACACTCGCTCATCTCACATAAAGAGGACAACGCCCATGCTTACCACCCGCCCTTGCACCGCCACTTGCGTGATCGACGGCATGCCGCTCTCCGTGACCTTCTATCCGGACAACGGCGTGCTGCGTATCGCGGACTCGTTGGGGGCGTGCATCAAGGAAACGCGCTGGCATGCGTCGTGGCGCGCACTGCTGGACGAATTGCGCGGATTCTCCGAGGACGCCGCGGTGCAAGGACAAAGTTTCAACACGATGATGGGCCGCTTCAGCGAGCGCGCCGGTCATCCGCTAAACACGATGGCGCTCGCATAACCGCAGCTGACGGGAATACGGTGCTCGTCAATACGCACCGCATTCCCAAAGACCGACCGGTCATTGACCAAAATAGATTCTGCATTGCGGCGCGGAAGACATGCAGGGCTGATTTTGCGGGCCTCCCGCCTGCGATTGCCCCCCGGCTACGCCGCCGTACGAGACGTTCTGTACCGGCTGGGCGCCGGGCATGCCCTGCCCCGAGTCGCTGAACGACATGTCGGTTGTCGCTTGCGCCGATTCGTTCGCGTTCTGTTGCATCAGCGCGCGGCCCGACACGCCGGCGCCCTGCTGGCCTTCGATGCCCAGCGCGCCCGCTGTTTTCGGCACCAGCAGGAATACGGCGCTGGCGAGCGCCATCCATAGTCGTAGTTTCATGTCCAGACTCCTTGAATCCGGCGCAGCAGTTCTCGTCCTCCAAAGAATTGATCCGCGAAAAAAGTCAGGCTGCCCAATGGGCTGACGGACGAGTCGATGCCGATGCCTACTGCTGCGGCGAGTCATCGAACTAAACGAGTAATGAGTTGCCAGACCTGCAACCGATGTCGGACGCGTTCTCGCGGCTAGCCGGAATCGGTCGCCGCAGGCTGGAAGCACGGATTTTGGCTCCGCTCATTTCTTTATAGCTCGGCCACTCAGGAATTCAATCGCGGAACACCCGGCCCGTTTGCCGCAGCCGAAGTAGTTGGAAAGAAGAGATTTGCACAAAATCACCCAAACCGGTACGTGCTTTGGTCGCGCAGTGCGTTATGATGCTGACATAACGACAATAATCGGCCCCGCGTGAAGTACCGGCGAGAGACGGAGCGTGGAGATGAAACCGGCCTGCCGCAATCAGTGCATCGTCAATACCGTTTTTTCCCTTGTGAGCATGAGGCCTGGCGTGAGTCATACGCTGCCTTCCTTGCCGCACGGCGAAGCGCTTGAATATTCACTGATCGATACCCTTGAATTTGATTGGCGGCCAGGTCAGCCAGATGCTGCACCGCGCTATTTTTGAGCGGCGTTTTCTAAACGCTGCCTTTAGGATTTCCTTCAATCGTTAACCACACCGCGGGCCGTCCCCATTTATATGGATCGATGCATTCGCGGATTTGCCTTGCAATCTGTAATTGACAGAACGCCGGACGTTTTAGAAGGACGAATATCTTATGGACGAAAGGAAGCGAGATAGCATGATTGCGTATCTCCGCCATCGCATGGAAGAGTTTGGCATCAAACCAGAAGACCTGGCTGCAGTGCTGGCATCCGAGCCGGCCGCGCAAAAGCCCGGACGCTACCGTAGCGCAACTGGAGATAGCTGGGACGGCCAGGGCGAAATGCCTCAATGGCTCAAACAGGCAATCAGCGCGGGTCAATCCATCGACCACTTTGAATTGTCGGCCGCGCCGGCGCCTGCCCCGCAGCCGAAAAAACGCGTGGACTGGCAGAACGACCCGTTCGCCGGAAGCCCGCTCGCGCGTTCGAACAATCGATAGACCACCGTATCATTCAGCCGCTAGCGTAAAGAAATCGCCCCGCAATTCCTCCGTGGGAAACCGCCGGTTCGGCGCGTTCGCAAGCGCGCATGTACCTGTGCCATGCACACATGTGATGCGTTGTCGCGTAAGTCCCACGAAAACCGCGCAATGACTTTTGCCGGCTTTTTGCCGCGTGCTGAGTCAGACTGAGGCAGCGCCTGCGCCCCGGTTCACGCGTCGCATGTCGTGACGCGCTGCGTCGATGCGCTCAACGCGGGAATGGTCGCCGTCGCAACAGCGCCGGCCGGCGCCGCGTATTGCGGCAGTTCGATAAACGCGCTCATCTGCCGCACGATTTGCCAGAACACCTTCTCGAACAGCCGTGCACGCTCGGATTCGGCGATGCCGTCGGCGAGCGGATCGGCCAAGGTCCAGGTGCAGGTGGCAGGCTCGCCGGGAAACGCGGGCGCGTGGTGTGCGTCTACGGATTCGTCCAGCGCGACGACGAGGTCCATGCGCGGCGCCCATTCACCGGTGAATTCCAGCCAGCTTTTCGGACTGAGAATACCGAGGTCCGAGATGCCCGGCCGCAATTGCGCGACCGCGCACGGATGTACCCGCGCGGCCGGTTCCGGACCCGCGCTGAACGCGTCGAACCGGTGTCCCGCCAGTTCCCGCAACAAAGCTTCGGCAATGATGCTGCGTGCTGAATTCTCGCGACAGAGAAACAGCACCCTATATTTTCTGATCACGCTTACCCCGTACCCGTGTCTTTTTGTTTGATTCTGCGTGCAATTCTGCCGGCTCAGTCTTGCGCCCTCGTGACACTACGATGTTCAAATTTGTTGCGCCACGAGAATTTGTACCAGGACTTGCCGACTTACGGGCACCGCGCATCGCGCGTGCGCCGAAGTGTACCAGCGCAAGCGTCAAGCTTTCATTCAGCCTTCGGCAGGAGCAAACCGGGATCGGGCAGTCACACCGAAGCGTCGCTCTCGTGTCGGCCGGACACGATGCGGTTGGCCGCGTCGCTTCCGTCAGATGCCGCGGCGGGCGAAGTATCGAACCTCATGGCCGCGGGCGGTGTGCTGATCGCCTTGACGCCATTGGCGATGCTGGGTGCCGCGACGTAGGGAATAAACGCCGCCACCGCAACGACTACGATGAAAGTGAACATGGCTGTCGTGCCTCCCGGAATTGACTGAGTGGAAGTCAAACGAAGCAGGACCGCGTGGCAATGAGCAGGCGTCGCTCTCGAGGCGGCGTTCGGGCGACGCCGGCGACCCAGGCTGCGGACGTTGTCTTTGATTTTAGAAGTGCTGATTCGAACGCTAAAGCCTGCTCTCTATATCAATTCGGTCTACCTCTATGGTCTTCCGGCCAGGGCGCCATTCGTCACACGGCTGCGGTTGTGCGCCGAAGTATCCGCGGACTGCGGGCTGAACGATGCCTATATCGACGAGTTCGCCGAACTCGCACGGATCGCCGGACAACCGGCGTGATACGTCAGAGCCGCAAGCCGTTGAGAAACTGGAACCAGAGCCCGCTCAGGGCACCGGCTGGATGCGTATCGCCGACGGGTTCCTCGCGCTTGTCCTGATGCGCGCGGTGACCTGGCGAAGCCTGTGCGGCGGCGTCATCTTTCGCCGCAGTGGCCTCGGTCGCGACCGAACTATCGGCACTCCCGGACGCATCCGCCGCGACCGGCTCGGCTTCGGCCTTCGCCGGTTCGCGCCGCGCGGCCTGCAACGCCGACACGCTGTCCGCGATCTGCGCGGCACGCCGCGCCTCGCATCGACGCCCGAGCAGCACGCCGAACAGCACATCGCGGTTGTGGCCTTCGTCGGCGAAACGCATGGCGAGCGAGACCATCTCCGCGTACGCGGCTTCATCGGCGGCGCGCGACGCCGCTTCGCGCTCGGCTTGCGCCTTCCGCTGGCGCGCGTGCTGCGCCTCCCAGCCGCGCATCTGCTCGGCGTAGACCGCGTCGTACACCTTGCGCTGCGCGGCGTCGGAGAGGATCGCGTACGCGTCCTTGATTTCCTGGAAAGTGGCGCGCGCAACGTCTTCGGCGCCGCTGTTGCGGTCGGGATGCCACTTCATCGCGGCCTTGCGGTAAGCCCGCTTGATTTCTTCGTCGGTGGCGTGCGTGGGCACGCCGAGGGTGTCATAAAGAGTTGCCATTGCTTGCTCGACCTCGCCGTGTTTTTGGCTTTGCGGACGATCGTAACATGCAGAAAACGGCTTTATCGTGAAGTGGCCAGGCCGCAAAACTCCCGGAGCGCGGATAAAAAAAGGCCCCGCCATTTGCGTGGCGGGGCCGAGTCCCATGTCAAGGAGGTGTCATGGAGGAGACGATTCGATCATAGCCGGGAGTCATCGCGCCCCCAAACAATGCTTCGGCATATGCTTATCCGGCGCGGCTTCAAGTGCATTGCGGCGCATGCGGCATAGGCTCCGCCACGCCGAAGGCGGGCGCGCCGCCGCTGCGGCAAACGCCGCGCGGTTATATCGTTAGAACATAAAGTCACTTCGTGCGGGACCCGGCGCTGATTAAGATAACGCTTCAAAGTCCGGTTCGCCCCGGTCCGCCGCGCGCAGCCCCGTGCCGGCGCACCGTGAGCCGCTACCGAAGGAGCATTTCGTTGACCAGTTTCGATCATCATCGCCGGCCGCTCGTTATCGGCATTGGCGGCACGACACGCGCCGCTTCGTCGACCGAGCGCGCGCTCGGCTTCGCGTTGCGCGGCGCGCAGGAAGCCGGCGCGAACACCCGCCTGTTCGGCGGCACCTTCCTGCATAGCCTGCCCCACTACGCGCCGGAACAGGCTCACCGCACGGACGAACAACTCGAACTGATCGAGGCCGTGCGCCATGCGGACGCGCTCGTCATCGCCACGCCCGGCTATCACGGCGGCGTGTCCGGTCTGGTCAAGAACGCGCTCGACACGCTGGAGGAGCTGCGCGCCGACGAGCGCCCGTATCTGGATGGCCGCGCGGTGGGCTGTATCGTCACGGCTTATGGCTGGCAGGCCGCGGGCTCGGTGCTGACGTCGTTGCGCTCGATCGTCCACGCGTTGCGCGGCTGGCCCACGCCGTTCGGCGCCGGCATCAATACGCTGGAAACGCGCTTCGATACCGTCGACACCTGCTCCGACGCGAAGGTGGTCGATCAGCTCGCCACCGTCGGCCAGCAGGCCGCGCAATTCGCGCTGGCGTTCAATGCGCACGGCACGGCGGCCGCCGCGCCGCCGGCCGGCAACGCCCTCAAGGAAACACAACCCGCGCGCCTGCTGCACGCGGTTTAACTCCCCCTCCACTAACGGACTCGCAACGCCGTGGACCCGCCTGGGCGGCCCACGGCGCGGTCGTTCGCGCGAACGTGCGGCACATAACAGACCCGTATCCCGCTACGCCGGATAGTGTGTTCGAACACAGCGAATATGATCCGATCGGGGCTTCTGCACACTTCCCTTCAGATTTGCTTACGACAAAAGATTGGTTCACCCGCTGCGCAGCGCGGCCTAGGCTTGATCCTGCCCGCTGATTTACCGGCCGCGTGACCCTAGGGGTTGCGTCCGAAGTGCCGGCCTTTTCGACGCAAGCGGGGCATAACGACTGCAAAAAATCATGAACGCACATATTCGCTACAAGGGTTATGAAGTTGCACCGGCCGCACAACAATTACCGAACGGCCTGTTCGCCGCCAATCTGACCATCGAGAAAACTTCCGCCAATCACGAGCAGCATTATTCATTCGACGCGCTCGATTATTTCTTCGACGAAGAGCACGCACTGGCTTACGCATTTCGCTGGGGACGCATGTGGATCGATAACCATCAGTAACGTCACCGATCGCGTCTCCGGTTTCATGTACGTTGGGGGCGGCGCCAGCCAGCCTGCGCCGCCAGGCATCGGATTTTGAACGGTTGTGCCAGAATGGGCGACACATCGAGTTCGCCCTCTGTACGCCTGCCATGTCCGACACACTGACAGATGTTGCCGAAGACCGTACCCTGCGCCACTGGACATTCCGCGACCCCGCCCGCGTGAAGATCGGTTCCGAGGCGCACAAGCAGATGTTTTGCCGCATGCTGCTTGAAACCCACAACCCTTATAAACCGGCCGTGCTCGATTGGCCGCCCTTGCCGCCCGATGCGCTCGAGCGGCTCTGTTCGCTGCCTATCTGGGACATCGCGGTGCAGACCGAAGGCCGCGCGTCGATCGCCGTCCATACCTACGCCGCGCAATTGCGCGATCCCCTGCTGCGCGAAGCCATCACCATGGACGGCGACGAAGAAGCGCGTCACAAGCACGTGCTGTCCAGGCTGATCGCCGCCTACGGCATCGAGATCGCGCCCGAGCCCGACTATCCGCCGCCGCGCGACGCCGAATGGGAATGGATGCGCACGGGCTATAGCGAGTGCATCGACAGTTTCTTTGCGTTCGGGCTATTCCGCTCAGCGCAGGAGTCCGGCTTTTTCCCCGCGGCGCTGGTCGAGACTTTCGAACCGGTCATTCAGGAGGAAGCGCGCCACATTCTATTTTTCATCAACTGGGTCGCGTGGTATCGGAGCACCATGCCGCTGTGGCGCAGACCGTGGCATTCGCTGCGCGTGGCCGCGATCTGGGTGGTGCTCATCTGGCAGCGCCTCGCGATCGCGCGAGGCATCGACGCGAAAGGCATGGCGCACGATTCGAATTTTCTGCCCGCGAGCAGCGGTGTGATCGGCGAGGCCATGAATGCGCCCGACCTGTTCGCGCTCTGCCTCGCGGAAAACGACCGGCGCATGAGCGGTTACGATGCGAGACTGCTGCGGCCCAGGCTGGTGCCCACGCTGGCCCGCTTCGCCCTGCGCTTCATGAAGCCCGCGCGCCGGGACACCTCATCAGGACAAGGAGACGCCGGCCATGACATGGACCGTCGATGAACAACTCGCGTTGACCGCCACCGAAGCGGTTGCCGCGATCCAGTCCGGCCGCCTGAAGGCCGCCGATTACGTGGCCACCTTGCTCGCGCGCGCGGCGGCGCTTTCGAGCCTCAATGCGCTCACCACGCTCGACCTCGACGGCGCGCTCGCCGCCGCGCGGCGCATCGACGCCTTGCCCGCGGCCGAGAAGGCCCGCTTGCCGCTCGCGGGTTTGCCCGTGGTCGTGAAGGACAACATCAACACGGCGGGCATGCAGACCTCGGCGGGCACGCCGGCGCTCGAGGGCTTCATACCGAAGACCAACGCGCCCTCGGTGCAGCGCCTCGTCGACGCCGGCGCGATCCTGCTCGGCAAGGCGAATATGCATGAACTGGCGTTCGGCATCACGAGCACGAACCTCGCCACGCATGCGGGCCCGGTGCGCAATCCCTACGATCCCTCGCTGATTCCGGGCGGTTCGTCGGGCGGCACGGCGGCGGCGATCGCCGCGCGCATCGTACCTGCGGGTCTCGGCACCGACACCGGCGGCTCGACGCGCATTCCCGCCGCGTTGACGGGCACGGCGGGGTTTCGTCCATCGGTCGGCAACGGCGGCGCCGAACGGCGCTATCACGATCCGCACGCCGTGGTGCCGATCAGTCATACGCGCGACACCGTCGGACCGATGGCGCGCAGCGTCGCCGATATTGCGCTGCTCGACGGCGTGATCACCGGCGCCGGCGCGTTGCCGGATGTCGCGTTGAACGGCTTGCGCATTGGCTTGCCCGCGCCGCTCTGGCAAGGACTCGAACGGCAGGTGGAGGACGTCGCACGGGCCGCGTTGCAGCAGCTCGAAGCGGCGGGCGTGGTGTTCGTGCCGGTGGCCATGAGCGAACTGGACGATCTGAACGCCATGGTGGGCGGCCCGATTGCGATCCATGAGCCGCGTGACGACGTGCTCGCCTGGCTCGTCGCCAACGACGCGCCCGTCAAAACCGTCGTCGAACTGGCGGCCCGTATTGCCAGCCCGGACGTGCGCGCGATCTACGACGCCGTGCTCGGCGATGTGCTCGGCGAGCGCTACGAGGACGCGCTGAATCATTGGCGGCCGCGCTTGCAGCAGTACATGGCCGCGACCTTCGCCGACGAGCGCCTCGACGCGCTGCTGTTCCCGACCACGCGTCTCGCCGCCGTGCCGATCGACGAAGTGAACGGTTCGTCGGTCGTATCGATCGACGGCTCGGCGGCCATCGACACCATGGACGCTTTCCTGCGCAACACCGATCCGGCCAGCACCTCGGGCATACCGGGACTTTCGCTGCCTGCGGGCATGACCGCGAGCGGCCTGCCGGTCGGACTCGAACTGGACGGCCCGCTCGGCGAGGACCGGCGTCTTCTTGCGATTGGTATTGCGTTCGAACGGTTGCTTGGCGCATTGCCGGCGCCTGTGCTCTGATACCGAATCACCTTCACAACGCCTCCAAAAAACTCAACTACTCCGCCGATGAAAACTCAAATGCCCGCTCTCCCGCGGCGGGCCCTCTTGCGCCACGGCGCGCGAATCGCCGCGGCGTTGACCCTCGCGTTGGCCGCCAGCGCATGCGCGCGCCTCGCCGCGGTCGACTCGAATGCGCTGTGGAAAATCGTCGATCTGCGCTGCGTGCCGTCCCAGCAGGCAACCGGCACGCCCGGTCAATGCACGTTTGTCGATCTGAACAAACGCTACGCTATCCTGAAGGATATCGTCGGACGCTCGCAGCACCTGTTGATTCCGACCGACCGCATTACCGGTATCGAAAGCCCGCTTGTGCTTGCACCGCATGCGCAGGATTACTGGGCCGACGCGTGGGACGCGCGGACCTACGTCGAGAAATCGGTCATGCGCTCGCTGCCCGACAATGAGCTCAGCCTCGAAATCAATTCGCAATATCGCCGCACGCAGAACCAGTTGCATATTCATATCGATTGTATGCGCGCCGATATCAGCGAAGCGCTCGCCCGTCACGCCAAAGATTCACCGGGTCAATGGCGCTGGGAAACGCTCGACGGCGATCGCTACCGCATCATGCGCGTGACCTCGCTTGAAGGAGCCGACAACCCGTTTCGCATCGTCGCGAGAGACAACCAGGGCGATGCGGCGATGGCCGGGCAAACCATTCTCGTGACCGGTGCGGGACCGTCCGCTGACAAGGACGGCTGGCTGATCCTCAACAGCGGGATCGACGTGGACAACGGCAGCGGCTCGGCCGAAGGCCTCCAGGATCACGCCTGCCGCGTGGCGGACGCGCGCTGAGCGTATGACCGGCAAGCCCGGAAGGCGCGCCGGCGCTTAGGGCCGGCCGCCTTTTCACGTTTTCACAGATGCATTGCTGAACAAATTGGTTCTGGCAACGCGCGAGGGTCCGTAGGATCGGTCTGAACCTGCATTCCGACCGATCCTGTTCATGGCGATTTATCTCGACGACACGCAACGCAACACCGTCGCCCGTCTGGCGACAAGTTGGACATGGCGCACGCAATGGCCGACCTGGGCACTGATCGTCACGATCTATGGGGGATGGTTCGGCGTGGCGACCCATGCGCGCGTGCTCGGACTGCCGCTCACGACGCTTCTGCTCACCGTGCTCGGCACGTGGTACATGTCGTTGCAACACGAACTGCTGCATGGGCACCCTACGCGTTCGCCGTTCGTCAATGCCCTGCTCGGTTTCGCGCCGCTTGCCGTGTGGTTTCCGTATGGCATCTATCGCGATTCACATCTTCGGCATCACGACGATCCGCATCTGACGCATTCCGAGCGCGACCCTGAAAGCTATTTCGTCAGCGCGCTCGTTTGGCGACACACCGGTTGGTCCATTCGCGCGTTGCTGACTTTCCGCAATACGTTTGTCGGCCGTCTGCTGGTCGGGCCGGCGTTCTCCATCGCGGCGACCGGCGTGGACGCGCTGCGCAAGATCAAAAGCCGCGATTGGCGCGATATTCCACTGTGGCTCGCGCACTTCGCCGCCGTTGGTGCGCTCGCAGCGTGGCTGCAACATGCGTGCGGAATCCCGGCGTGGGTCTTTTTTGTTGGCGCGGGCTATGGAGCGCTGTCGTTGAGTTCGATCCGTTCGTTTCAGGAACATCGCGAGGCGCAAGCGCATGAGCATCGCAGCGTTATTAACGAAGCGGCGTGGTTCTGGCGTCTGCTGTTTCTGAACAATAACTATCATCTGGTGCATCACGATTTGCCGCATGTGCCGTGGTTTGCGCTTCGGGAGGTCTATGAGATGTCCCGCCAGCAATATATAGAACGCTCAGGAGGCTTTCTCGTACAAGGCTACAGCGAGTGGTTGAGACTTTACGCATTCGCTGCGGTTGCGCATCCGGCGCACGGCAAGGTGCCCGATTTCGATGTCGACGCCTTCAGCGTCGCAACGGAACGGGGAAGTCCCCTCACATTCTGAATTGCCCCGGTCTCCCAAGCGTGCCCGCCTCCGCGACGCAAAACCGACCCATGTCGATCATGGGCAATCGCCCCAGCGTCTGCGCGAACCGATGCGCGGCCTCCGGACCGAAGCGGGTCGCTGTCTTTTTCGAATCTACCTCTGCTCATTCAGCGCTCATTCTGCATGGTCAAGATAGCTTATCTGACCAGTCAAGAGGTGCCCAGAATGTTCAAGAAGATACTCGTCGCAATCAGTGCAAGTCCCGCGGATACTATCCTCGCGTCCGCCATTGAAGCCGCACGAAAGTACGACGCCCAAATCGTCGCGCTCCACGTAGTCGACCTGACGCCCTGTTTGATTGACGCCGCCGACTGTTACGTCGACCTGATCGTCGAGTCAATGGAGGAGCATGGCCGCCAGGTGATCACACGTGCCAGGGACGTGCTGGACGGTCAGGCGCGTTCAGTCGAAGTCCGCATGATGACGTTGCCACTAACCAGAATGACGATCGGGCGCGCGATCGCTTCTGTTGCCGAAGAGACGGCGGCTGACCTGATTCTTCTCGGTGAACGGAATACGTCCTGGTGGAACTGGTTGAACGAAGACGTGGCGGCGGAGGTCGCGCGCTGTTCCGGCAGGCTAGTCCAGATCGCGGCACGGCCGCGCGCCGAACGCTATACCGCCTCGCTCGACAAGTCGCAAAGGTCGATACCGTTCCTGGCTTCCGTCAACAAGTGATCAGGCGTCGGGCTCTCGCGAGTGAAATCGAAGAGAGCCTGATTGATATCCACATACGGCGCATACGAGCTGTCCGCGTTTGCTCATTCGGGATCGATCACGTGAACTTCGGCTTCTCGACCTGTTCCGCAAACGCAGCGCCGCTTACCGGCAAGCCTGAATAAGTCACCGTCGCCGTGGTGCTGCGTTTCGTCGGCGCGTTCAACGCCGCCATGCGTCTGGACGATATCGCCGCGCTCAACGCGTCGCTTGGCAACCGGCTGCCGAGTTTGCGCAACCTGTTGCCGTGAGCGACGCCGCCGGCGGCCCTTCGACTCGCTACGCGCCGGCCAGCCTGCGCGCGAGCGTATCGGCCACGGTGGCCAGGTGCGGTTCGACAACGAGATCGGTATGGGCGCCGTCGATGGTCTTCACCAGCAGCCCACTGCTTGCCACGCGCTGCCAGGCCGGCAGCGGATCGCCCTGCCCGCCTTCTCTGGCGGAAGCGCGCACGTAGACGATCGGGCTGCCGAGATAGCGGCGCGGGCGGTACGTCGCCATCGCAACGCGCATCGACTCGCGTACCTGCCGCAGTGCCGGTGGCAGCCCCTGCGTATCGGCGGCCGGCCTCGCGGCCATCTTGCCGAGCCGCATGCGAATCCGGTCGGCGGCTCCGAACACCCGCTCCTTCATATAGGCGACGCGACTTCGTGTGGAAAGGGTGCGAAACGCTCGCGCGCGCTCCGCCATGACTTCGCACTGGAAGGACAACCACTCGTGCCACGGCAAATAGCGTTCGTCCACGTAGGTATCCAGCAGACACAGCAACTCGATCTTCTCGCCCGCCGCGACAAGTTGCTGCGCTATCTCGAACGCGACCAGGCCGCCAAACGAATAACCGACCAGCGCATACGGGCCGCTCGGCTGCACCGCGCGCATCTGCTGGATATACACCGTCGCCATCTCCTCGACGCTTCGCTGCGGCTCCTCGTCGCCATCGAGTCCGCGCGCCTGCAGACCGTACACGGGCCGCTCGTTTTCCAGCGCGCCGGCGAGCGTCAGGCACTCCATCACTGAACCCGTGATGCTATGAAGCATGAACACAGGCCTTCCGCGGCCCGCACGCATCGGCACGATGTTGGGATGCGTATCCTGCGCGCGCTCGCCTGTGATAACGGCGGCGAGCCGCGCAATGGTCGGCGCGATGATAAGCGTCGCGAGCGGGAGCGTTCGGCCCGTTGCCAGCCGTATTTCGGCGAGCATCTGCGCGGCGAGCAGCGAATGGCCGCCGAGTTCGAAGAAGTTGTCGTCCAGACTGACCGGCGCGAAACTGAAAAGCTGCTCCCAGAGCGCGCATAGATAGACTTCGACCTGCTCGGCCGATTCACCGGGCTCCGGCAACTCGCGACGTGTGCGGGTGAGCGCGGGATGCGCGCTGATCTTCTCGACGCATCCGGGGTTCGCCAGCGACGACAGGTTGCGCACCGGCAAACCATTTACGGCATCGCGCGCGGCCGCCTCCGATGGCTTGCCATTGTGCGTGACGGGCAGCGCTTCGACTTCGGCGATCACGTCGGGCACGAGCGCCGCCGAACCCTGCAGCATCAGTTCACGCCGCACGCGCGAAGCGAGTGCGGCGCTCATCTTCGCGCCCCGGCGCAAGACAAGCAGCAGCACGACGCGCTGGCCCGATCCGTTCGCGTCATGGGTAGTCTGCGCGACGACCATCGACTGATTGATCTCGCCAATACTGCTGACAATGCGGTAGATCTCGCCGGGGCTCACGTTGATGCCGCGCACATTCAGCACGCCGTCGCTGCGTCCATGCAGGCGTGCCGACCCCTGCGCCGAAAACTCAATGATGTCGCCGTGCGTCCACACGCCCGGATTCGCCTTGAAATAGGCGGCGTGAAAGCGCGAGCCGTCCGCGTCGCCGAAGAAGCCGAGCGGGCGTGACGGAAACGGATTGACGCAAACCAGCTCGCCGGTCATGGAGGTGGGCTTGCCTTCGTTCCACGCCTGAACATCGAGGCCGAGACTCTTGCACTGCGCTTCGCCCGCGTAGACCGGCAGATTCGGATTGCCGAGCACGAAGCAACCGATGATATCCGTGCCGCCGGAAATCGACTGGAGCTGCAGCGGCTTGACATAGGCGCGCACCCATTCGAACTGCGAGTCGTAGAGAACGGCACCGGTCGACATCATCGCGCGCAGCGCGTCCAGCCCGAACTGCTCGCCGGGTTTCAGGCCCGCGTCCTCGCACATCTTCAGATAGGCGGGACTCGTGCCGAACACGGTCACGCGCTCATCGGCGACCAGCCGCCAAAGCGTGTCCACTTCCGCAACCGGTCCGTCGTACGTGACGATCTCGACGCCCGACGCCAACACCGACAACTGCCAGTTCCACATCATCCACGAGCAACTCGTGTGGAAGTAGAGCTTGTCGCCCGGACCCAGGTCGCTGTGCAACTGATGCTCTTTCAGATGTTCGAGCAAGGTGCCGCCGGCGCCGTGCACGATGCACTTGGGCTTTCCTGTCGTGCCCGAGGAGAACATGATGAAAAGCGGATGATTGAACGGAAAGCGCCGCCATTCGAACCGTGCGGCGTCGCCTTGAACGATGAGATCGCGCAGCGAATGCTGAGGCTGGCTCACCGTGCTCGGCAGCGGGGTTTCGTCCAGGCAGACAACGTTCGTGAGCGTCGGCAATGCCGCGGCCACTGCCGCGACGTGCGAAGCGAGCGAGCCGGCCGTATCGAATGAGCGCTGCGTCGTGTGCGCGAACAGCATGCGCGGTTCGAGCGGCTCGAAGCGGTCGAGGATCGCCTGCACGCCGGTTTCAGGCGCCGCGGTGGAGAGCGTCGCGCCCAGCGCCGTCACCGCGAGCGCGGTGACGATTGCGTGCGCGTCGTTGCGCATCATCGCGACCACACGGTCGCCCGGGCGCAACCCGAGCTCGTTGAGCGAACAGGCAAGGCGCGCGACACGCTCGCGCAACTCGCCGCGGGTCATCGTTTCGCGGCGGCCATCGGCATAACGCGCGGTGAGTGCCGGCGAGTCGTCCGGCGCGATCTTTCGCCCGAGAACGCTTTGGGCGTAATTCAGCTCGACGTTCGGAAAGAAACGCGCGGTCTCGCATTCGTCGCCCACGCAGACCGGCTCGGCCGCGCCGCCCCATGCCATTCCGTCGGTCCATTGCAGAAAGCACTGCCAGAACCGGCGGAATTCGCGCGTCGAATAAGCGTGCAGTTCCGGATAGTCCGCGAAACGCTCGCCTGTGAAAGTTTCCAGCGCCGCGGTAAAGCGTGATATTCGTGATTCGGCAACGCGTTCCGGCAAGTTCTGAAATACGGGTTCGCGCGCATACATGCGCATGCTGGCCCCGACGAAATTCTCGTGATTCATCCCGCCACCAGTAGTGGAATAAAGCGTTATATGTAGTTATCTGCCTGTTGCCGGCGGGCGCCGGCAGGCAGTCGCATTCCGACAGTGCCTCTTATCTGGCCTTGAGCACTCTGCCCTCGCAAACAGATTACTGCGCGAGACAACGACGCTATGTGCGACCTCACACAAAATTACACGCCTCGCCGAGCAACGTCTCGCGGCATGAACTTTTGACCGCCCGCTCGTTGCGCGCAGGCAATTGAATTCGCTTGCCGCCCGGCGCTGTGTTATCTACCGCACCGAACGCATACACAAAAGAACGATTAAATCGGCAGACAGCGATCAAACCGCAAAAAGAGGATCGGGCTCGCGCTGTGCAATGCGTCTGCCACAGTCGTTGCACTCGCGGAAGCTCTGTCTTCCACAAGGAAAAGGACGTGAACCGATGGATTCCGGCGCTTCTTAAAGCGGCCCTGGTACTTTGTATTGTGCTGCCCGATATAGTCAGCAAGGGCGTGCAAGGCGTCGAGACGTCCGCGCCCTGGATAGGCACGTGGTCCGCTTCGCCCTCCATCACCGACGATGCCGGCTTCAATAACCAGACGTTGCGGCAGATAGTGCACACCAGCATCGGTGGAGGATCGGCGCGAATCCAATTGTCGAACCTGTTCGGTTCAGAGCCGCTGGTGATTGGCGAAGCGCGAATCGCGCGGGGCGCTGGAGGTCAGGAAACGGTGGTCGGCAGCGACCGCGCGGTCACGTTCGGCGGTCAGCCGAACGTGACGATTCCCGTGGGCGCTTCGGTCTCGAGCGACCCGGTCGCGTTCGAGGTTCCGCCGCTCGCCGATGTCGCCATCAGCCTCTATCTACCCGTGCAGACGGCGCCGCGTTCGACCGGCCACGTCGACGGCCTGCAAGACATCTATGTCGCCGCCGGAGACGTCGCCGCCGACCCGGTCTTTACCGGCGGAAACACGTTCTCACCCGGCGGCCAGTCCTACTATTTTCTGACGAGTCTCGACGTGTTGAACCCCGCCGCGACCGGGGCGGTGGTCACATTCGGCGCGTCCATAACGGACGGTATCGAGTCGAGTGTCAATGCCAACCGGCGCTGGCCCAATCGCCTCGCGATCCGGCTGCAGCAGGCCGGCATGGCCGTGGGCGTGCTCAACCAAGGCATCAGCGGCAATACCTTCTTCACCAATAACGCCGGACAGGCTGGTCTCAAGCGCTTTGATCGCGACGTGCTCCAGCAACCGGGCGTGGAATGGGTCGTCATCTCGGACGACGCAATCAACGACCTGAACACCGACACACCGCCCACGGCTCGCCGGTTGATCGGTGCATTGCGACAACTCATCGAGCGCGCGCATCGTGCCAACATCAAGGCGATATGCTCCACGCTCACGCCGTTTGCCGCAACGGGATCCGTCGAAGCCGCGCGGCAGGACATTAACGCCTTCATCCTGAGTCCGACAAGCGGTTGCGATGCGGTACTCGACCAGGCGAAGGCCGTCAGCGACCCCGCCAATCCCGCTGTTTTGCTGCCGGCTTATAACAGCGGCGATAACCTCCATCCGAACGAGGCAGGCTTGCAAGCCATTGCCGACGCGATGGATCTGGATGCGCTCACGGCCGGGGCGCCCGTGCAGGCGCCCTGATGGCGCGTCGGACGATCGACTGCTGCGCAGGCGAAACGACTCATTTACGCAAACATCTTCGATGTCCGCCCAGTTTTCGCGCGCCGGCGCCGCTCTTCATCATTTTCTTTCTACCGGACGTAAAGAACAGGACATCCATCACCGCCAATAGCGAGAGCACGACAATCGCGACGAAAACAGCCGTCCCGATGATGCTCAAAAGTGCCATATGTCCTCCGTGAGTGAGGGAAAGCCGATCGACGCGCACTTTATCATTCCGACGGGCGTGGCCGCGAATTGCAACGCTACACGCTCCGCCACAACCGATCAGCCGGCTCGACCCTGCACTCTCCTATAACGCTCCATTAATTTGTTAGCAAGACACGCGGGTCCGGCCTGGCGTTCCTGCGCCGTCTATCGGATGCCGGCATCCGCCGGGCCGCCGCGTGAATTCCATTCATCAGAGTATACCCACAGCGGCATTCAAAACTCCGGATCGACGCCCATAAGCCGGGTTGTTTATCGTCCGCGCATCCCAGGGTAGATTGATTTCTGTGTGCGCCGCGCCGCAGAAAGGGCCCGTCTTTCGCCTCAACATCGGCAGCAAATACATCAAAACGCGGGGGGACAAGGTGGCAATCAGTAAATTTGAGGCACCAGGTTGAGTCGCCTGGATTGAACGCTTTACCGCCGTTCACGCCCATAAATCAATTCCAATAAGCAGGCTCGCCATGTTCACATCAACCACAATTATTCTTATCGTTTGCGTATGGGTTACCGTCGTAGTCCTGCTTTGGCTGCTGGTTCGCCACGGTGCTCTACGAGAGCGCGCAGAATACGAAAGTCCGCCCGCAAATGGGCGGAAGGCGAGAGCCGCGTCCGAACGGCGCTATGGAGACGCCGCTAACGGCCACGCAGACTCACCCGAGTTTCATGGGCCGTCCGGAAGAAAAAGAACACCGTGATCTGGATAGACGCGAATTGAAACAGCCCCGGCATAATGCGGGGCTGCGCGCCATACGATCAACGGAAGATCCGGCGCCACGCGCCGGATCCCGCGGTGAGTCACTGACTATTTAGCGCGCTTCTTCATCCCGTCGATGAGCGTCAATCGCCCCGCCCGGTTGAACGTGTGCACGCGATCTATGCTTGCGTCCCAGTTGGCTTCGATCCGGCTTGCCGACGTTTCCTTATAGGTGGTTTCGTCGATAGCGTCGATACGTTGAAACGACAACGCGCGCCCGTATTTGCCACTGCAGTCCTGCGCGGGCCGGTACCACTGCCCGTGATGTTCGAAAATGCTCCCTGCGGGGCGAGCAGTTCTGATATCCGACACGATCGGGTTGCAGGGATGAGGATGCCAGTCCTTGCTCAACAGCGTATCCGACCAGAACAGAAACAACTCGTCGGATAGCGGTGCATGCTCGTTTTCCCGCATGCAGGCGAAGAGCCAGTATTTACCGTCGTGACGCCAGATCGTCGTGTCCACGGCCATGACGTCGTCCATCAGGTTCATGACGTGCTCCCACTGATCCGGGAACCTCGTGCACCGATAAAGCTCGATGGCCTTGCTCTCGTTAGTCTCCGGGATCATGTAGAGATCGCCGCCCTCCTCCAGCATGAACGGATAGGACAGGTGATAAGGCCGCTCCAGAATCTTCACGGGAGGCAGGATCGGCTGGTCGTTTGCATCGAAACGGATAACCGAGAGATGCCCCCTGTTCTTCGAGTATTCGAGTTCTTCGATAAAGACCGCATACTCGCCATTTCTTTCCACCACAAACGGGTCTGCCCAGAAGCGGTCCTTGGGCGGCAGCAGTTGCTTGAACTCGAAAAGACGCTCAGGGATCTGAGCATTCTCGCCGAAGTGATACAGCAACATCCACTGTTCGAACTTGCGCAGCCCGCTTGCCTTCCTGGCGACGGTTCTCGCCATCAACTGGCCAATGAACTTGCCGTAAGCGCCGCTGGTCGGCTCGGCGATTTTCTCGCCGGAATAAAACGCGGGTGGTGCATCAGCCTGCGTGTATTTCCGCCTGAAGTTGTCTTCGCCGATGTCCCTAAGCTCGCGCAACTTTCGCGGCGCAAACGAAAGCGTCTTCCAGTAGCAGTGGCTGCGATTCCGGTGAATCGACACCGGATAGGTCATCGACCATGATTTTTGCAACGTGTGCGGGCGTTCGCCTGCCCGGGTCTGAAACTGCAAGACGGACGCCGTCGTTGTCCGGTCCAGAAGAATGTCCCACACGCCGACGGGTCCGTCACGTTCGACTATTTCATCGCCATGCCGGTATGACCATATCCCGCAAGAAGCTGTATCGAAGATTTCGCCGCACGGCCGCAACGGGCCCAGCCGCAGGAAAACGGTGATGCCATGTGCGGCGATTTTCGCCAGGTCGCGAGGATCGAAATGATCCCCGCACTCCTTGCTCTCCACCTCGACATTCAAGGTGGGCACTTCCGCCAGCGCCGAGGCCAGCGACTCGGTCCTGAACGCGTCGTGCCCAACCTTGACGAGCCGTTTGTCGAGCGCCATCCACAGCGACAAGGGCCACGGACCGGCCTGCGAAGCAGTTTTCCTCCCCGGGCGCCGTTGGTACGCATATTTGACGACAAGGGCGATCTCCATTCCCTGCTCGGCGGCAATCAGCCCTAGCATGTGATTCACCCAGGCCGGCAACACCATGTCGTCGACGAGAACCCCAACCTTGATCGTGTTCATCGCTGATTGTCTTGATGGATCGATATGCAACGTGCCCCGCGCCTCATTCCACCGTCACCGATTTCGCGAGGTTGCGCGGCTTGTCGACGTCGGTTCCTCGCGTGCACGCCGTGTGATACGCGAGCAGTTGCAAAGGCAGCACGTGCAGGATCGGCGACAGCGGCCCGTAGTACTCGGGCATCTGAATGACGCGCAGACCTTCCTCGTTCGACAGATTCGCATCGGCATCGGCGAACACGTACACCTGGCCCCTGCGGGCGCGGACTTCCTGGATGTTCGACTTCAGCTTTTCAAGCAAGCCGTCGTTCGGCGCGGTCACGACGACCGGCATCGCATCGGTCACGAGCGCTAGCGGTCCGTGCTTCAGTTCGCCGGCGGGATAGCCTTCGGCGTGAATGTACGAAATCTCCTTGAGCTTCAACGCGCCTTCCAGTGCGATCGGAAAGTGCGCACCACGGCCGAGGAAGATCGCGCTGTCCGTGCGCGCGATCTCGTGCGCCCACGCGATGATTTGCGGTTCGCGCGCCAGCACGCCCTGCAGCGCCGTGGAGAGGCCCGAGAGCTGCGAGCGGTAGTTCGCTTCCTGCTGCGCATCGACATACCCGCGTGAGCGGCCGAGCGTCACCGCGAGAACGAACAGCGCCACGAGTTGCGTGGTAAACGCCTTGGTCGATGCGACACCGATTTCGGGACCGGCTTGCGTGATGAACGACCAGCGCGACTGCCGCACGATCGCGCTCGTCGCCACGTTGCAGATTGCAAGCGTGTGGTCCTGACCGAGCGATTGCGCATGCATCAGGGCGCCGAGCGTGTCGGCGGTCTCGCCCGATTGCGAAATCGGCACCACCAGCGTGTTCTTGCCCGGGATCGTTTCGCGGTAGCGGTATTCGCTGGAAATCTCGACCTGCGTCGGGATCTTCGCGATCGACTCGAACCACGCCTTGGCGGTCAACGCGGAATAGTGGCTCGTGCCGCAGCCGAGCAGCAGGATGCGGTCGATCTGCGCGAACGCCTGCGGGTCCGTGGCCCCGAAAAGCGTGGCGTCGAACGCGCTGTTGCGGGGGAATGTTTTGGACACAGCCAGCGGCTGTTCGAAAATTTCCTTCTGCATGAAATGACGATACGGCCCGAGCGCCGCCTCGGTGGGCGGATGGAGCAACGTGCGCGCCTCGCGCTCGACCGGCTGGCCGTCGCGGTTCATGATCCGGGTGCCGTTGTGGGACAGATCGGCGATGTCGCCGTCCTGCAGGAAGATAAACCGGTCGGTTACGTCGGAAAGCGCCAGCGGATCCGACGCAAGAAACGATTCCTTGCCGTTTATCCCGATCACGAGCGGCGAGCCATAGCGCGCCCCCACCACGCGCTCCGGCTCGGCCTTGCAGAAGACGGCGATCGCATACGCGCCGCGCAGTTCGCTCACGGCGCGACGCACCGCTTCCGCCAGATCGCCCTGGTAGTGACTGTGGATCAGATGGGCGATCACTTCCGTGTCCGTCTGGCTCGCGAATTCATAGCCCGCGCCGCTCAGTGTGAGTTTCAGCGCCTCGAAGTTTTCGATGATGCCGTTGTGAACGATCGCGATCTCGTTCTGCGAGAAGATGGGATGCGCGTTCTGGGTCGCCGGCGCGCCGTGCGTCGCCCAGCGGGTGTGAGCGATGCCCGTCCAGCCTTCGAGCCCCATCTCGCGGACCTCGCGATCCAGAGAACGAACGCGCGTCAGACTGCGCACGCGGTGTGGCGCGCCGTCTCGCAGCACCGCCACGCCGCAGGAGTCGTAGCCGCGGTATTCCAGCCGCCGCAAGCCTTCGAGCAATACCGGAACGACGTTGCGTTCTGCGATCCCAGCCACGATTCCACACATATTCCCCTCCGATGGTTTAGTCCGTTGCGCGACTCAACCGTGTTGGAATATCGCGTGGACTTCATAAAGCGTCTTCTCTTGCGCTACAGCGGCCCGTTGCTTCGCGCATCCTTATTCTAAATAGGCATCCGAATTAAATCGTCCGCCTCCAGACCCCGGTATCGGCCTGCATCCAGCTCAAACCGTTTCCGCGAGCAGCTGGTCCGCGCTATGGCTGATGAGTTGCATCATCGCCGCCTTCGCGCCGTCCGCGTCGCCGAGTTCGATCGCGCGCACGACTTTGCCGTAATCGGCGACCCGCGCCTCGTACGCCAGTGCTTGCATGCGGGAGACCGGCTGCACGGACTTCAGCCCCATCCGGACGATGCTGCCCATCTGGCTGAGCAAGCTGTCGCCGCTGGCGTCGATGATCGCCAGTTGCAGCGCGTCTTCGGCGGCCTTGCGCGCGACGGGATCCCCGCTCGCCTGCTGGAGATTCTGATACATGGCGGCGATAGCAATGCGCTGATGCCGGCTCGCCCGGGTCGCCGCGAACGCAGCCGCACGCGGATCGACGAGTTTGCGGAATTCGATCAGCCCGTGCAGATACTCCGGATCGGGCGTGGCGCGAAGCCGCCACTCGGCGACTTCATGATCGATGATGAGCCAGTCTTTCGTCGGCTTGACGCGTGTACCCGTTTTCGGCCGGACGTCGAGAATCTGGCGTGAAATCAGGATGCTGATCGCTTCGCGCATGATCGAGCGGCTCACGCCGAGCTTCTTCGACAGGATGACCTGCGGAGGCAGCATGTCGCCGTCGTAATCCCCGTTGATGATACCGGTCACCACCTGGTTGACCACTCGCTTGACTAGCGATGTTTCGTATCCGTGGTTCATTTTGTCTTCTCGTGGTCCTATGGGCGTTACCTGCAAGGTCCGTCTTTTCCCGGACCCCGGCCGCGGTTTTCAAGGCTTGTCCCCGTGCCTTTGTATGTTCATATGGTGCATCGGGTTCCGCTCCCGCAACGTACGTCCTCACACACTGCCCGTGTAAATGAATGGAAATCGCAGCGCCGGGTCAGTGGCGCGGCTCCTCGGCCCCACGCGGCGCGACGACCGGCGCGTGTCCCGTGATCACCAGCCAGCGCGGCGTCCTGATGCGCACGATCGACACATAGACGTGAACGTAGATCGTGACGAAGGCGATAGTCGCCCCGGCGAGCGCGATAGGCGTGTCCCAGAAGAACGTGGCCGGCACGATGCTGACGAGGCTCAGCACCCACAGATAAACCGAGGTGCAGGAATTGCGCATCGCACGCCGGCGCAGATTGCCGCCGTCGATACCCTTTCGCACCACACGCCGATACACGAGCGTATGCAGATGAAGTCCGTCCGGAGCGCCCGCCGGCCTGCCGCGCACGATCCTGCGGCGATAAATGGAAAAGAGCGTCTCGAACGTCGGATAGATGGCGACGGCCATCGCGTACCACGCCGACACGCCCGGGTTGCGCACGATCAGCAGGACCAGCAGCTCCGCCATGACGAAACCGATGAAATAAGCCCCGCCATCACCGAGGAAAACGGAAGGCACCGGAAAGTTCCAGAGCACGAAGCCGCCGATCGCGCCGATCATGGTCAACGCCATGCTCATGACAAGCCAGTCGTTGACGCTATGGGCCACATAACCGATCGAGGCGAAGATCAGCATGGTGACGACCGAGGCGAGTCCGTTGAAGCCGTCGATGATATTGACCGCATTCGTCAGCCCGGCGACGCCGAGCATGGTGAAGCCGATCCCGATCGGCAGAATGCGCAGCCACTGATCGATAAGCGGCAAGTCCACCCGCGTGAGCGTGGCGTGCATCAGCAGGCAGGCCGCGAGCGCCGAAGCGAGCGCGCACAGCAGCCGCACGCGCGGGCTCACGCGCTTGGTCATGTCTTCCACCACGCCGCCTGCGAAGGCGGGCACAGCGCACAACAGGAGCAGCAGTTGACCGGTCCCCGGGGCGGTCGCCCACAGCGGCTGGATAAGCGCCACGACCGTGGCGGCGCAGGCAATGCCGACTCCGCCGATTCGCGGCACCGCATAGGCGTGGTTCTTCTGAATGCCCCGCAAGTCGTGGTCCATCGTAAGCGACCCGTGCAAGCCCGAACTTCGCACGATAAAAAAGATAACCAGGAATGAGACAACAAAGCCAAACGCCAGATTTAACATCTCTGTCTCCAACATAAACGGAGGAATTTTTATTTTCTTGTCGCTTTTAATGCACGTTTAGGACAAGGTTAGTGATGCACACCGTCTCTCACTTTGAGTCTTTCCTCTGTGGCATTCCCAACACAACCCGGACACGATCATTTTATGAGCCGACAAATAAGCGTAAATACGACGTGCCACGGCATACGTCGAATCAACTTATCGACGCAGCGGAATATGTCTATGAAATGATGATTGCCCGCGCTTGCACGCGCTTCGGAAAGGAAGCGCGCTTCGTACCGGCAAGCATTGCCTTGCGGCTAGCGGACAAGCGCTCAGAGAAAGTACTTATAAGTGCCCAGCAGATAATTCTTGTGAATGTCGTAAGTCAAAATAGCCAGGATAAATGCGACCATCCACAGGACCAGCGAATTCTTGATACGGATCTCCGGCAGCATGAAGGCCAACAGCAGCGGTCCATAGTAGACAATGCGCTGGGTTCCGAATGGATAGACGAAGAAGGAAATGATCAGGAACATGATCAGCCCGATATGCATGATCGCGATCTCATGGACGACCATTTCGCGCGCGATATGCTCAATATGCTTTCGACGCAGCACGATCACGAGCATTGGTACGATCAGATACAGAGCGAGTGAGATCAGGAAGTTCACTGTGAATTCTTCCTGCTGCGTGTATTCCTCGAGCCGGCGGCCGCCGAACCTGGCGAAAAGCCACGCCGACGCCAGCGACATCGCGAGCGCCGCGCCGACCACGCCCACGATCGCCAGCGCCTTGCTTCGCTTCATGAGAAAGTGCGCGAGAATCAGGAACAAGGCCGGATACGCAAAAGTGGTGTGAACGATACTGGCGAGCAGCGCGCCTCGAACGGGTTGCTGCCGGCACATCGCGAAGTACATGGCGATCGACAGGGCGAAACCCTGACGGATCTGGAATAGACCGACCGTCGCGAGGCCGGTGGGGATCAGCGCCCACAAAAGCAGGCCGAGAAGCGGCCGGCGCGTCCGGCTAAGAGCAAGCGCCATCAGCACATTCAGCACGACGACCGTCACGCGCACCGCGGTGTCCGGTGAGAGGCCCAGTGAATCGAGGCCTAACACCCACAGCCGCCAGCCGAGTTCATCCGTGATCGTCTTCACGATGAAAAACACCACCGACTGGCTGCTGGACCACAGATGAACGATCCAGAGCGGATCGGCATCCCTGAAGTACGCAACGTAATTATCCTGATCGAGCAGCGTGCTCCGATCGCCGAGGGCGATCTTCAGGAGAATGAACGCCGACAACGCCAGGAATCCAAGCATGGAAGGCCGCAGCCACCGGTAGCCGATTGGATGGATCTGGAACTTCGAGTTGAGTTGTTCTGCCACTTTCATCCCTCTCTTGCCCGTCAGCTTGCCAATGCCGCGCAAACCGGAGGAGGTGCGTTGATTTTTTATGCCGCTCACTCATGCTTTCGGCAAGCGCCGTTCAGCGGAGCGCGCTCAGTGACCGGTATTGCTATCTGGCCATTGAATGCTCTTGAAACTGACTTTGCCTTATGCCCCTGCACGCTATCAGCTTTCGGTTGGACCTTACGAGCGGAACGGCACATAAGATTCGCATCGATTCCTGAGGACGAGTCCATAGACTCGTATGCACAATAAATCGCATCCGGGAATGGCGAGCGACAATTGTCCTGGGCTGTGTTGGATGGCGAACGGTATGGCGACGGCTCGATCACTTAGCCTTCCATTATCCTTTCGTGATGACGGATATCGATCCGTGAAAGACACACGACACAGGCGGACCGGATTGAAATAGCAGCGGTTCTACGTCACCGAATGCCGTACCGTGCAAACAAAATGAAAATTGTCCATATTATTTCGGGATTGGGGGTAGGTGGTGCCGAAACGTTGCTTCTGAACCTAGTTTCGGAGTCCCGCACCGCCGGAGAGACGCACGTCGTCATCTCCCTGTCCGCCATCGACAAGATGGCCGACCGTCTGCGCGCGGCGGGTGCTGAAGTCAAGTTTCTGGGAATGCGGTCTGGCGTTCCGAATCCGCTACTCCTGATTCGACTGGCAAGGTGGATCGTCGAAGCGCGCCCCGATGTCGTCCAGACCTGGATGTATCACGCGGATATTTTCGGCGGCGTGGCGGTGTTGCTGGCGCGGCTGATGTTCCGCCTCAGCAGGCAGCGCCATCGCTTCGTGCTCGTGTGGGGCATTCACCGGACCGAAGTGCCCACGCCCAAAGTCGGGCGCGTTCTGAATACGCTTGCGCGAATGGGCGCGGCGACCTCGAACCGTTTGCCGGATTCGGTCATTTGCTGCGCCAACGCGTCGTTCAGAACTCACGTCGAATACGGCTACGAGCGCACGAAGATGCGGGTGATTCATAACGGCTTCGATGTCCGCAAGTTCGTGCCGGACGCCACCGCAAGGACTGCGCTGCTCAATGAGCTCGGCCTGCCGCCGGCTTCCATATTGATCGGAATCGTGGGACGCTCCAATCCCGCCAAGGATTACGATAACTTTCTGCGCGCGGCCGCGATGCTTCATCAGCGTGTGCCGGAATGTCATTTCGTCATGGTCGGCAAGGACGTCGACGCCAGCAACAAGGCGCTCGCACGCACGATGAACGAGCTTGGCCTGGGCGGCGTCTGTCACTTGCTGGGCGCCCGGAATGACCTGCATCGAATCATGCCGGCGTTCGACATGCTATGCCTCTCATCCCGAACGGAAGGCTTGCCCACGGTTGTGGGCGAAGCGATGGCATGCAGCGTTCCATGCGTGGTCACGGACGTGGGCGATACCGGTCAACTGGTCGGCGACACCGGTCTGGTTGTTCCGCCGCGCGATCCCGTCAGTTTGTCGGACGCGCTCGAGCAGATGGCGACATTGAGCCTGGAGCAACGCAAGATACTGGGACGGCTGGCGCGCGAGCGGATCGTCGAGTCCTTTTCGATTACGGTGTGCTGGCAACAGTACCGGGACATGTACACGACATTGCTACGCGCCAAAGGTGTGACGCGTTGAGCGTCGCACCTCTCGCAAGCGGCTAGCGGACGATGGTGGGATTCGTGATATCGATCTTCGGCCCGGCACGGTCGTAGTCGGCGCTGACAAAGGCGTCTCGCCTCGGACGAATCCACGTCGGCGAATTGCTCGTGATATAGCCGGTGACCACGCTGCCTTTCATCTTCAATCCGGATACGCTGAAGGCCGCTTCCCTGCTGTCTTCGTCCTTGTGTCCGCTGATCACGACGCTGACGTTCTTTTCCCGGCTGCCCGGCAGTGCCTCCAGATAGACCAGAATGCCGAACTGGCAGTGCCGCGTGGTCGGATTCACAATCCGGATGTTTTCCACGATGTCCGTGTTTGCGTTCGGCTCGATATCCAGTCCGGCGGAAGGAAGCGTGCCGGCTATGTTTTCCCACACCGGACTGTCGAACAGAATATTCTTGCCGCTGATAATCGACACACCTTGCCGACGGCAACCGGACGCGTAGTGATTCATGACCCGGACGTCGCTCGAATAGGGCAACCCGTTGCCGAAGCTGTTGGCAATATAGATGCCGTCTCCCCAGCAGTTGATCGTGCTGGGCGACAGTATCGTCACATCCGTACTTCCGGCAATGGAAATGCCCATGCCCCACTCTCCACCCTTCACCGTATTCAACTCTTTGCTGCCGTCGAGGCGAGGATTTTCCAGCACCACGTGCCGCACGTCCCAGACACGGATGACCTCGTAGTTTTGCGTGTCGTGCGGAAGCAGTTTGATCGAGGCGCCGGGCGCGAAACGCACGCGGCTGTTGGTGCGCATATGCAGTCCTTCGGCGTCGATCCTGCATGGGCCCGTAATGACGAGCGTCTTGCCGACGGAATTATCGACCGCCTTCTGAAGCGCGGCGCGGTCGTTTGTGGTGCCGTCCGCCTTGACGCCGAACGATCGGTCGATGACCTCGTCGGGCGCGACATGCTTGTTGGTCACGACGTCGGCCACCGCAGCGAGAGGTCGCGTGATCGCACCCACCATGCTGCTGAGAAGAAAAGCATTGACCGCTCTCCGGCTGTTGCGCACTGTGCACCTCATCAAGAGTTCAGCCCCTCAGACGGCGCATGGCGCGCAACGGGGTAGAGGTTAAAAAGCGCATCGCCATCGCGACGCCCGGGACAGGTGTTCTGACGCTCGCAGCCTCTTCAAAGGAAATGAACCGCGAGCGGTTCTTCTTCACGAATCCGACAATCCTGTCGATCTCGGCTTCGCTGAGCGTATTGACATGCAGGCAGATGGAATACACGCCGAAACCAAAATGCAGCGGCGTTGCGAACAACTGCGGCACCGCAGTCAGGGCGCCGAATTTGTACGGATAGACGCCGCTGCCGTCCGTCAAATATTTGAAGTCGAGATCGGCCAGCGCGCGGAGCGTCGCTTCATCGAACGAATGGGAAGGCGCCATGAATACCGGCTGCCAAACACCCTGTTGCTGAAGGATCGTCTTTCCCGCCTGCAACTTGGCGAATTGCTCCTCGTAGGAGAGACCGGCCAGCTCCGATTTACTGCCGAGACGCAACAGCCCAGGGTGCTCGGTGACGTACTGGTGGGTGTAGCCGTGCTGCGCGATGCTCCAGCCCCGATCGACCCAACCGCGGACCGTGTCCCAGAACGCGTCTCGCGCCGGCTCGACGACGAGCGTTTGATCAAGACAGTTCGGCACGACGCCGACGAGCAGCGGCAGGTCCTGGTCCATGGAAAGCTCATCGAAGGGATCGAATCGCGACCACGCCATTTCCGGAGTGATGTCATCGAAGCGCAATATGAATTTCGGAACGACCATGGCCACTCAATCTCCTTCAGGATGTTTCGCTGACACCGTCAAATCTGCCGCTCGCGCTGACTCGCCACGACGACTTCGCGAGGCGCCGGGTCGAGCAATTCGCTATACACGCGCAACGTCTTGCTGATCACAATCGACTCGTCGAATTCACTCAGCGCCTTGGCTTGAGCCGCCAGGCCGAGTTTCCGGCAAAGCTTGCGATCGTCGTCGAGCAGGCGAATTGCGTCGGCCAGCGCCGCGGCATCGCGCACCGGAATGAGCAAGCCGTCTTCTCCCGTCGCGCTGACGACTTCACGGCAGCCGGGGACATCGGTGGTGATCAGCGGCAACGCGCACGCGGCCGCTTCGATCAGCGTCTTGGGCAAGCCCTCCCGATAACTCGGCAGCACCACGACGTCCACTTCGGAGAGCAGCTTCGGCATATCGCTGACATGGCCCAACCACGTGAGAAGCCCGTCGTTAGCCCAGCCTTCGACGAGTTCGCGGGGAACGGAGGCGGGATTGCCATCGTCGGGGGAGCCGGCGAGAAGAAACCGCACCGAGCGGTTTTCATCTCTCAGCGCCCGGGCCGCCTCCACGTATTCGGCAATCCCTTTGTCCCACAACAGGCGAGCAGCCAGCACGACCCGCAACGGAGCCTGCGTGTCCTCATCGGTCTGCGGCCGGGCTGAGAAACGCGAACAGTTCACGCCCGAGCCCTTGATCAGCTGTATGGAGCGGTCGTCGACAATTCTCGCCCGTTTGAAAATCGCGACGTCGTCGGGATTCTGCAGAATCAGCGCATTGCGCCGGCCGTTAAGCGCGGAGCGCATTAGTTGGCGCACGATAGGCCGCAGCACGCGGGCTTTCAAATCGCGGCTCGTGAAGACGTAGCCCATGCCCGCCACGGCGTTGATCCGCGCGGGCACGCCGGCAAGCTTGCTCGCGAGCGAGCCGTACACGGCGCTCTTGATCGTGAATCCGTGGACGAGGTCGGGCTTTTCGCGGCGGAGAAACCGGACAATCCATGCGAGCACACCGACTTCGCGCAACGGATTGAGACTGCGGCGATTCATCGGCACGGCGTGCCAACTGAAACCGAGTGCCTGCAGCTTCGGTCCGAATTCTCCCGGCGGCGACAGCAGGACCACTTCATATCCGTCTTGCCGCAGTCTCTGCGCCAGCGAGAGCCGGAAGTTGTACAGATACCAGTCGGTATTGGCAAAGAGAACTACTTTACGTCCGTTCATGTCCGCTCCTGAATCTCTGAGCTGTGTGTAAATACGGCAGATCGCGACCGCAACCATGCCGTTGGGTTATTCAGTGCGTCGACTCAGCAGCCTTGGCACGCGCCCCAACCCGTTCGAACAACTGGTCCCAGATTTGCAATACCGCCTTCAACGAATAGCGTTCCCGTACCGAGACGGCGGCCTTTCTGCCCAGTTCGGCGCGCAACGGGTCGTCCGAAATCAGCCGGCGTAACGCGGCAGCCATGGAGTTCGCGTCGCCTGGCGGAATGAGCAGGCCGTCCTCGCCGTTGCGCGTCAATTGCCGCGGTCCGCTAGGGCAGTCGAACGACACGACGGGCAGTCCAAGCGCCATGCCTTCCATCAGCGCCATGGGCAAACCTTCGTGGCTCGACGACATCGCAAAGACCTGTCCCTTGGCCAGCTCGCTCCACGGGGTCAGCGTGCGTCCCGGCAGGAAAATCCGCTCGCCCATGCACAGTTGCTCAATCTGAGCCTCCAGCGCCGCGCGCTCCGGTCCTTCGCCCCAGATCCACAAGTCCCAATCAGGCCACTCGTGGGCGAGCAGTGCAAAGGCGCGGATCAGCAAATCGAACTGCTTCGTGCTGTTGAGCCGTCCCAGCGAAATGACGCGTTTGCGTGGCGTGGCCGGTTGCCGTTGCTGGAGGAACAGTCCATCGGGCAGCGGATTGGGCATCACCGCGATGTCCTTCATGCCCGGCACGACTTTCCTGAACGGCGCGACCACGTCGTCCGTCAGCAGAGTCAGCAGATCGGCCTTCGGATAGACAAACCGGCACAGCAGTCGCCATAACAACGAACGGTTATCGGCAAGAGGATTCGTATGCTCGCTCACGATGATGGGAATGCCGAGCCCGCGCGACGCGAGAATCGTCGCGACATTCACGTTCGTCAGGAACGACACGATCACGTCCGCCCTGCTTTCGCGCATGAGGGCACGCAAGGCCGCCATGCGCTGGATAAAGTTGAGCGGTCCGCGGCCGCGCCGCTTCACCAGGTCAGCCAGGTACACGAACTTCACGGCCGGTGAAACGGGGTAGTTGCAGGCGCCGCGGCCGGAATACGTGGCGACGAGCGTGACCGAGTCGCCGCGCTCGACCCATGCGTTGACAAGCGTCGCGGCGACGCTCTCGGCACCGCCATCCTGCATCGCGCTAATGAACAAGACGATATTCATGAACGGTCCGGATTCGGCCCATGTGATTGATGGAATGCAAAGCGCCCGGTACTCATTCCGTCACCCGTACGGAAGGACGCTCGACGAGGCCCGAAGGTTTCGCGCCGGTTTGCGTGAACACGTCGCGCCACATGGAGAACACCCTCGCTACCGAGAAGCGATCGACGACAGCACGCGCGCGCGACGCCATCAGCGCGCGGGTCTCGTCGTCTTTCATCAGGATCGACAAGGCATCGGCGAGTGCCTGTGGATCGCCGACCTGACGAACCAGCAGGCCGTCGTGGCCGTGCGTGATGATGTCGCCAGGGCCGGCGTCGCAGTCGAAGCTCACCACCGCGCAGCCGCTTGCCATCGCCTCGACGATCGTCATCGAGAAGCCTTCGAAGCGCGAGCTCAGCACGTAAAGGTCCGCACGCTCGTACCAGTCGGGCATATTGCCGACCTGACCCGGCAGCAGCACGCGATCGCCCAAGCCCGCCGCCGCTATTCGTGCAGTGAGTGCGCGCCGGTCATCGCCGTCGCCGAGAATGACGAGATCCCACGCGGGGAAATCGCTCGCGATCCGGCCGAAGGAATCGATCAGGATATCGAAGCCCTTCTGTTCGGCCATCCGTCCCGCCGCGAGCAATACGCGACGCTGTGCGCCCACGACTGCCTGCGGCGATACGAGCGGTTCCACAACGGGAATCGGCAGCGAGATCGAATTTGGAATGACGGTGACCCTTTTGCAATGGCAGTGCTCCTGCAGCCATAGCCTGCTTTTCTCCGTCAACGCGACCACCTTGTCCGCGAACGGGTAAGTCCAGCGGCGCAGGCATTCCCAGAACCTGCCTTCGAACAGCATCGGCGGATGAATATGCTCGGTTGCGATCACCTTGCACGGCAAGCCGAGGCCGGCCAGGATCGCCAGAATCGACGGCCTCGTCTCGATGCCGAGCACCACGTCCGGGCGCACCTTTTTGAGCACGCGCCGCAATGCCAGCATCCGCCGCGCATTCGCGAAGACCGCGCTGGCCGGGCCGTTAGTGGCGCCCGCGAGATCGAGCGTTATGCGCTTGACCGAGTCGCGCAGCGAATAAAAGTCGCTCGCGGTAGAGGTCAGCGTCACGACACAGACTTCCTGACCTTGTGCCGCCCATTCGGTCGACAGGTTCATGGCCACGCGTTCCGCGCCGCCGTAATGCAGTGAATGGATGAACAGCAGAATCTTCATAGCGGACCTGCCTTTTTATTCTCTAATGATCCGTGTGACAGCGTGAGAGACAGATAGCAAACGAACGAACTGGCGCCCATGACACCGGTTGCAAGGACAACCCCCGTAATGCCGAGCCAACGAATCAGGAAAAAATTCGCGACTGCCTTTACTGCAAAGTTCACGACCGCGATCAAAGCCATTGCCTTGAAGCGACCTTGGCTCGCGAAAAGCTGCACCAGCACCAGCACCGAGAAATAGAAAGGAATCTGAATCAATCCCCAGCGAAACAGGCTGGACACCGCCAGCGTATCGGCTGCGCTAAAGGCGCCGCGCTGAAATAGCAGCTTCACGACGAACGGCGCGAGAAGCCACGCCGCCACCACCACCACGCCGCTGATCGCCAGCATGAACAGCGACCACTTTAGCGCGATGCTTCGGGCACGAACGTTATCTCCTGCACTCAACAGCTCGGATAAAACCGGCAAGGTCGCCCGGCTGATCGCCACCGCACCCATGCTGACCAGCAGGCCGAGCACGCGGCTCGCATAACCGAGCGTCGCGATGTTGCCGTCGCCGAGACCGGCCACGAAATACTGATCCAGCGGCGTGGCCAGACTCATGACGAGCTGGCCGATCATGAACACACCGACCGCGCGGTACATGTGCGGCCACTGCGGTGAGCTGAGAGAGAAGCTGAGCCGCGCGCGGATCTGATCGGCGCGCCCGGAGAGCACGCCCAATAGCACTGCCTGGAGGATGAAGCCGAGCGTGCTGCCCCAGATCAACGGCGCCGGCGAGCTTGCATCGTGCCAGACGAGCACGAAGCCCAGCAGCACGAGTGCCGGCACGCACTCCAGCAGCGTGTTGACGTGCTTTTCGCGCGCCTGCAGGCGGGCCGCATAGACGCAGATCGTCAGCATGACGATGCCGACCGGCGCCATGCCGAGCATCATCCTGCGCGACATCACGCGGGTTTCTTCCGACAGGTTGCGCGCCATCAGGTCCAGCGCATACGGCCAGGAGAAGTAGAGAAGGACCGCGAACGCCACGCCGACGGCTATCGCCATCACGTCGAGTTCGCCGAGAAACTTCGCCTGCTCCTGTTTGGGCCTCGAACGCAGCTCGACCAGCGCCGGCACGAGCACGACGCTCAGCACCGCGACGAACGTGGCCGGCAGCCAGGTGATCAGCGTGAGCGTGAGCTGATAGGCATCGACGACATTGCTGATGCCATAGCGATACGCGATCGCCATTTCCTTGAGCGCGCCCGCCGATTTGCCGATGAGCGCGAACATGGAAACCCAGACCGCACTGCGTGCGATCCGGCTATGGTCAGGGTGAATCTGCGCAAGACGGTTTCGCCAACCTGCGATCTGAGACATTGACGTTACCGCCTTAAAAGAATCGGCGCGCCGCGCATGAGCCTGTCATGCCGAGTGGGCCGGTGAACTTGGGCGACTGAAGGCATTACCGTTTCGATACGAATTCGATGTACCAGGGCATCGCTCTGGACAAGCCTTCGACGAAGGGGATTCTGTTTTCATAGCCCAGAAGCCGTTCGGCCTTCTCGACATTGGCCTGTGAATGCCTGACATCGCCGGCGCGAAACGGGCCGAACACCGGACGCCTGTCGCAGCGCACGCCGTTGTCGGAAAGCACGACCCGCAAGCCGTCGTAGAGCTGGATCAAGGTCGTGCGATCGCCGACGGCAACGTTGTACACCTCGTTCCTGGCCGGCTCGTCCGACATCGCCGCGAGGATGTTCGCCTGCACCACGTTGTCGACGAAGCAGAAGTCCCGGCTGGTTTCGCCGTCGCCATTGATCAGGACGTCGTCGCCGGCAATCAGCGCCGCCGTCCATTTGGGAATGACCGCGGCATACGCCCCGTCCGGATCCTGGCGCTTTCCGAATGCATTGAAGTAGCGCAGGCCGATCGTCTTGAAGCCGTACGCACGAGCAAACACCGACGCGTACAGTTCATTAGCGTACTTGGTGACGGCGTACGGCGAAAGCGGCTGGCCGATCTGGTCTTCGACTTTCGGCAAGCCTGGATGGTCGCCATACGTCGAGCTCGACGCGGCATACGTGAAGCTCGACACCTGCGCATCGCGCGCGGCCACCAGCATATTGAGGAAGCCGCTGATGTTCACCTCGTGGGTCGCGATCGGGTCGGCCACCGAACGCGGAACCGAACCCAGCGCCGCCTCGTGCAGCACGTGATCGACGCCATGAACGGCGCTCACGCAGTCTTCCAGCCGGCGGATATCGCCTTCAATGAACCTGAAGCGCTTCCATTGCTCCGGCGAAACGACGGAGCGTACTTCGTCGAGATTGCGCTGGTAGCCGGTGGAAAAGTTGTCGAGTCCGACCACGGACTGATCGAGCTTGAGCAGCGCCTCCAGCAGATTCGAGCCGATGAAACCGGCCACGCCGGTAATCAGCCACTGCTGCGGGCGCCCGGCGAGTTGTTGCCGTATTGTGTCGTAGCGATCTGGCATCAGTGCCTCCGGATCAGATGAGGAAGCCATCACGTCGTGATGGCGTTGCGTGCGATGTGCGCGGCATCTGGCATGGGTTAGAGACGCAGATCGCTGGCCTCGGGAGGCAGCAGGTATTTCAGGTCGTACAGCACATGCTCAGGCTTACCGAAGACGCGAATGGCTTCCACGCCCAATTCCAGGAACCGGCTGTGCGCGACGGCCAGGATCGTCGCGTCGTAGACACCTTTGGCGGGATGCTCGATCGGGTCCAGGTTGTGTTCGCGACGGGCGTCTTCCTTCGAGACCCATGGATCGTAGACATCGACTTCAACGCCGTACTCGCGCAACTCGGCAACAATGTCGACGACCTTGGTGTTGCGCAGGTCCGGACAATTTTCCTTGAAGGTCAGCCCCATGATCAGCACGCGGGCCCCGGAGACGCCGATCTGCCGCTTGGTCAACGCCTTCACGAGTTGCGACGCGACATACCCGCCCATGCTGTCGTTCAGACGCCGGCCGGCGAGGATGATCTCCGGGTGATAGCCGATCGCCTGCGCCTTGTGCGTCAGGTAATACGGATCGACGCCGATGCAATGCCCGCCCACCAGACCCGGCCTGAATGGCAGGAAGTTCCATTTGGTTCCGGCTGCCAGCAAGACCGACTCCGTGTCGATTCCCATCTTGTTGAAGATGATCGACAGTTCGTTGATCAGCGCGATGTTGACGTCGCGCTGCGTGTTCTCGATGACCTTGGCCGCCTCGGCGACGCGAATGCTGCTCGCCTTGTGCGTTCCCGCGACGATAATCTCGCGATACAGCTGATCGACGAGTTCGGCGGTTTCCGGTGTCGATCCCGAAGTGACTTTGCGGATATCCGTCACGCGGTGCGCCTTGTCGCCCGGATTGATGCGCTCCGGACTGTAGCCGACAAAGAAATCCACGTTGAATTTCAGCCCCGAGACCCGCTCGAGAACCGGCACGCACTCTTCTTCCGTCGCACCCGGATAGACGGTCGATTCGTAGATGACCACGTCGTTCTTTTTCAGCACGCTGCCGATGGTTTCGCTGGCGCCGATCAAGGGCCTGAGATCGGGCCGCTTGTAGTCGTCGATCGGCGTCGGAACGGTTGCGATGAACACGTTGCAGGCTTTCAACTCCTGCACGTCGGACGTGAACGTCATGCCCGTGGCAGCGGCCAGTTCTTCATTGCAGACTTCGAGTGTGACGTCCCGTCCTTCACGCAGCGCCGAGATGCGGGCGCCGTTGATGTCGAAACCCACTACCGGGCGATGCTTGCTGAACTCCACCGCAAGCGGCAAGCCGACATAGCCCAGACCGATCACGGCGAGTTTCAGCTCGTTTATCGAATGCATGATTCTTGCTCCCCTTTATTATGGATTCGCGTCTTTGTCCGAACCCCGGGCACGACTCAGCAGGACTGAATCTTTGCCCGGGGCTACGCGCGTTATTTCGCGACCGAATCGGAGTAGTAGGCGTCGTATGCGTAGGCGCCGTACCGGCGCGACTGGGCGTAGTTGCCGCGGCTCACCTTGAATCCGTTCAGCAGAATGCCTTCGACTTTCGAACCGGTTTGCGCCAGACGCTTGACCGATTCCGAGATCTCTCCAGCACGCGTATCGGCGAAACGCGCGACCATGAAGATCGAATCGGCGACCGGCGCCATGGTCACCGTGTCGGACACGGCGAGAATGGCGGGCGCGTCGAGCAGCACAATGTCGTACTGTTCCGAAGCGGCGCGAATGGTTGCCCTGAAATTGGCGCTCAACAGCAGTTCGGCCGGGTCGTGCGGATACTCGCCGCACTGCAGGACGTCGAGATTCGGCAGAACGTCCTTGTGCACGGTATCTTCGAGCGAACGTTCGCCCGTGATCAGATCGGCCAGCCCCGCGCCGCGTTGCAAGCCGAAGTACTGGTTCAGATGGCCGCGACGCAAGTCGCCGTCCACCAGCAGCACACGCTTGCCGCCCGAGGCGAGCAAGGTGCCGAGATTGGCCGACAGGAACGACTTGCCGATACCCGGCAGCGGCCCCGCGAGCATCACCACGTTGTTGCGCTCGCCGTTCAGCGCGAATTGCAGTGCTGCCCGCATCGTGCGCAGAGCTTCGACAGCCGGGTCCATCGGGTAGCGGAAAGCCAGAGCCAGTTTCTCGGGGCCGCGGATCGCCATTTTCTGCGTCAGTTGCTCCTGCTGGGCACTGACCGGAATCGTCGCGTACACAGTCAGGCCGGTGCGCGATTCCAGCTCTTCCGGATCGGCTTCGCCCTTGAACAGGTAGTCACGCAGGAAGGCCAGCCCGATAGCGACGAACAGCCCCAGCACCGCGGCGATCAGCAGCACGAGGGTTTTTGCCGGTTTGACCGGCCGCTCGGGGACGTCCGCGGTATCCAGCAACTGCACCGAAGCGGATTGACCGGCTTTGACCAGCCGCAGGGTGTCGATGTTGCTGCGCAACGCCGCGTACATGTCCGAAGTCATGCGCATGTCGCGCATCAGGCGCAGCGCGCCTTGCTCCGCCGACGGCATGGACTTGACGCGTGCCGCGAGACTCTCGACGTACTTGTTGGTGCTGGCGATCTGCTGATCGATCGCCACCACGCTCGGGTGCTCGGCGGTCAGGTGAGCCGTGAGGTCCTGGCGCTGACGCTTCAGGTCATAGAGGCGCGAGTCCGCTTCAGTAGCCTGGCGCAGGATGAGCCGGCTTTCCTCGTCGGCATCCAGCAGGCCGTGACTGTTGCGATAGGTGTTGTAGGCTTCTTCCGCCTGCTCCATCTGGCGCTTCGCACCGGGCAGCTGCTGCTCGAGGTAGTTCAGCGACTTCTCGGCGTTGGCACCCTTCTGATTCACGTTCTGACGCACATACACCGCGCCGATATCGTTGAGGATGTTGGTCACGAGAACCGGGTCGCGGCCTTCCAGCATGACGCCCAGCACATTCGACTTGTTGCCTTGCTCGTCGATCTGCAGGCCCTTTTGCAGTTGTTCCAGGGCTTGCTGACGCGAGTGTCGCGTGAGCTTGAACTCCGCCCCGCTCTCGCCGTCGATCTTGCTCACGAGCAGATTGACCGGCCCGTGGCTGGTTTCGAATTGCTCGTCGACGCCCACGTGTCCGGTGACCGGCTGCTCCAGGCCCGGCCCGCGCAACTGGTACTGGCCGCCGGTCAATGCGGTGACGGTGTACGGGTTGCCTTCCTGCTTCCTCGGCACTTCGAACGTCGTCACGCTGATCGATTCGTCACCCCAGACGAAGCCGCCCCAGCCGAAGATTCCAGGCGTCATGCGTGTGTCGGTGTGCCGCGCGATCAGGCCGCCGAGCACCGGCAGGCGCTTCGGCTCGGCGTCGATGTAGAGCTTGAGGTAATCCACCGTCTGCATGGCGATGGCTTTCGACCTCAGGATCTGCATTTCGCTTTCCGCCGAGGACTTCTCCTGGAACAGCGACGACGCATTGCGCACCAGGTCCTTGGAATCCGGCAGTGCGGTTGGCGAATTGTCCTCCACCCTGATCGAAATACTGGCTCGATAGATGGGCGTCGCACAAAACGCGTACAGCGCGCCCACCAGAATGAATGCCATTGTTATAGCGACAATCATTTTTCGGTGATTAATCAACGTATCGATGATCGATCCAGGATCGAATTCGTCGTTACGTTCGGATAATCCCTCTGACGCTTGATATTTGAGTTTCATGGGCACGTCTCGTCACGTGGTTTTATTTGACCGCCAGGAAGCGGATTCGAACGAGGGAAATGTGCGATTAACGGTATTGGTCCTTTCCCTGACGCAACAGTACGGCACAGGCTGCACCAAGTATGCGCGGTAGTGCACACAAAAAATCCCGGACTTTATTCGCTATAAGCGACTTGCAAAGGGCCGCGGGAAGCGGGAAAAGGATTTTTTTAAATAAGGGAAAACCACAAAATGTCCGACCAGACGGGTTCGTGTTTTCACGCAAGGCGCAGAAGGATCGCCACGCCGGATTGCGCGATCGGCTGCGGGCGCGGATGGTGGCCTCATTGCGGATCATGATCCGCGTTGATTTGCTCCGCCATTAGCGATACCTTTACGTCTATTCCGGTCGTCGAATTGCGGTCAACGAGAGGAGACCCGTTTCGTGAAAAGAGCGTGGGCTTTCTCCTGCATCGTCGCCTTGAGCGCGATCCTCGGCGGATGCGGCAAGGGGGGATCGCAAACCGCCACCGAGGCGTCGGGCGCATCCGCGAGCGCGGCGCCGGCTCAGCCGGCGCAGGGCGCGAGCGGTACAACCGTCGCATCAGGCGCACTCGGCACCGTCACCAAAACACAGTTGCCGGGCGAAGCAGCCGAAACATTGCGGCTGATCAAAGCGGGCGGCCCTTTCCCCTTTTCGGAGGACGGCGTCGTGTTCCGTAACAGCGCGGGATTGCTGCCGCAGCATCCACGCGGCTATTACCACACATACACCGTTCGCACGCCTGGGACGACGGATCGCGGGCAGCGCCGGATCATATGCGGTGGACCGCGCAAGCAGACAGGCGACTGCTATTACACCGACGATTACTACGTCAGTTTCAAGCGCATTGCAGAGTGAAGGCGAATTGACCGCGATATGTATCGCGCGAACGATAAAGGCCGACTTCGTAGCGCTCGACGCGCTGGACACTTTCACGTCGAGCATTCTGAGTACAACGTACGGTGTACCGCGACTATGACTCAAGTCGATTATCAGAGCCGAAATGTCGCTCTCTACAGACATCCATGAGATGTCGTTAGCGTCATCCGAAAACCTTGGTCCATGCCACCCGAAGGCGTCGCGCGCGGTCTTCAAACAGATATGAAGCAGCCAGCGTCAAGAGACCTGAAACAACACCCGTCACGATGTGCTCGACATAGGGAATGCGGTAGTGACTTGCGTGCGCGTAGGCGTCGCCTACCGCTGTCAGCAAGCCGACGATCACCGCATTGCCATATCGATTCCCATACAGTTTCGCAACGGGCGTGAAGGTCAAAAGCACGGCAAGGAGTCCGGTGAGCAGACCGGTATGGAATGCGATCGTCCAATGGGCAAGACTCATGATGTTGCCCCAGCTCCCAGGCATGCAGGTCATGCATGCGCTGGTGGGCTGCCAGAAACGCTGGACAAACAGCTTGAAGCGGCGCTTCCACTCGATTGACATGATGTTTATCCCACCAATGCCACTGTTACGGCCAACGCCGGCATAGGTGCCGTCGGACCGCTTTGCGGGCCTTTTGACCGGCTCGTCAAGATGCGCCGCATCAGTGCCGTCGAGGCCGCGCAATAGCGTGGACATGGTGGGATACTACACCGCGATTGGAGCGCCGCCGTTTCGCGTTGGGTAACGGCCGCTAGCGATGGGAAGGTCTGTAACGGGATCGATACAGCGCAGCGGACGACCACCTCGGTAGCATCCGCAGCGTCGCGTCAGAATGATTCGCCCACCATTGCTTCACTCTTGCGCCAGAGCGCGTCAGCGTTCGCGGCGTCGAGCGCGTAGTGTCGGACGCCTTCGCTGACGGGTGTAATGACAACATCGTCGGCAACGGTTTGGCTGACATGGCAGTTCTCGCAGTATCTGCCGCCGACGGCGTCAGCTGCCGCCACCACCGCAGCCCACACGGAAGTCGCGGCCCCCTGTGGCACGGTCTTGAACTGAAATGGCGCCTTCCCCTCCGACTCGAGCTGCTTGTTGATACCTTCGAGCAACGCAGTCATCTGGCCTTCGTCCATGTGACGAGCGAGTTCCGTGTGGATTCCGCCCGGATGAACCGCGGCGGCGCGAACGCCGCGCGCTCGATGCCGCTGATCGAATGCCACCGCAAAGAGAATATTCGCCGTCTTGGCGCGCCCATAGGCAACGAACGGGTCGTAAGGCGTTCGCTCGAAGCCCGGGTCGTCGAGATTCACGTCAGCGAAACGGTGGCCCGACGACGCGAGCATCACGACTCGGCCACCCGATGGGATCAGCGGCGCCAGCCGGTTTACCAGCACGAAATGCCCCAGATGGTTCGTGCCGAACTGCGTCTCGAAGCCATCCGCGGTCTTGCCAAAGGGCGTCGCCATCACGCCCGCGTTCGCGATGATGACGTCGATCGGTTTGCCTTGCTCCCGCAACTTGTCGGCACAGTCCCTGACGCTCGCGAGGCTCGCCAGGTCGAGCGCGATCAGCTCGATGCTGCCGCCCGCCGCGTCGGCCTCCCGCCGCGCATCGGCAATCGCCCGCGTGGCTTTTTCCAGATCTCTGGCCGCGCCGATCACGTTGGCCCCGCGCGCCGCCAGTGCCCGCGCCGTCTCTACGCCCAAACCCGCCGACACGCCGGTCACCAGAATTCGCTTGCCATGAAGATCGACGCCTGCGAGCACGTCGTCAGTCGTCGAAGTCGCCCCAAATTTCTCAGTCATTTCCGCCGCTCCAGCACAATGAAGATTGACGTCATTCCCCGCCCGGGATAAAAACGGAGCTTACCTCCGTTTTTTTGATATTAAACGGAGACACCCTCCGCTTGCAAGAGCCCAACTGTCAATGACCGACTCGACGCCCAAAGAACGAAAACCCAGAGCGGACGCGCTGCGTAACCGCGAGCGCATCCTTGAAGAGGCGAAAACTGCGTTCACGCGCGCCGGCGGCGAAATCAGCCTCGAGGATGTCGCGCGCCAGGCTGGGGTCGGCGCAGGCACGCTGTACCGGCACTTCCCCACGCGCGATGCGCTGCTGGAGAGCGTCTACCGTGCGGAGGTGGCGAAGCTTGCCGAGGAGCAGCGCAGACTGTCCGACTCGCTGCCCCCTCCCGATGCGTTGCGATCGTGGATGCTGCTCTTCGTGGATTACATCGCGACGAAGAAGATCATCGCGCCGGCATTGAATTCGATCGTCGGAGGGCCGACGAAGCTATTCGAATCGTCCGGTGCGCAGATCATGGACGCGATTCACTTGCTCGTCACGAACGCCGTGGCGAGTGGCGACATCCGCGCGGATATCGAGCCACTGGATCTGCTTCGCGCGCTCGTCGGCGTTTCGAATGTCGCGTCGGCGCCGGACTGGCAGCAAAGCGCGAAGAGGCTGGTCGATATACTTTTGCTTGGGTCGAAGCCGACGGAGTAGGTTTGGCGACTGGACGCGGAGCGGCCAGTCGAACGATATCAGCGCTTCCCATCCTCCGGCCTCGCCCCCATCGCCGCAACAATCCGGCTCTGTGCGGCAACGAGCTGGTCATCCGTCGTCGCCACCAGCCACAGACGTGCCCGCTCCGCGATCCGGCGGTTGTGGTCCTTCAAAGGGCCTAGCGCGGCAGCGGCCTTCCAGACCACCGGGGCGACCCGGCTTTGCCTGCCCGACGGCGCGCCGACAAGCAGGCAATAAGGTCCGAGCGGAAGCGATACAAACGGAAGCGCCGGACTCGCGCTCACGCGCCAGTCGATAAAAGGCGTCTCGCTGATCAGCAGCGGTGTGGGCAAGCCGTAAAGCACACTGAAATCGTAAAGCGCCAGTTGTTCCGGCATGCCGGCGTAAATACGGCGGATGTCGTCGACCACAGCCGCGCGGATTTCATCGTCGAACATGGGTTCCTGCGCGTAGCGGGCCAATGCCTCACGAGCCTCGCGTTGATACGCGCTAAACAGGCCGAGTGCAACGCAGTCCTGCACCGCGCGCTGAACCTCCGCCAGGGACCCGGCTTCCTCTGGCTTGCCCAGCTGCGCGGCCCGCAAAAAGCGCGCAAGTGCTGCTTCCTGGATCGCGGGCCCTTCCTCGGATGCATTGTCTTCAGCGTCCTTGCCAAGGGGCACGTAGGTATATTTCTCGGCGGCGAAATGCGATTTCTTGCCTTCGTCGAATTTGATCGCGCCATCGGCGCAATCCAGATAGCGGGTGCCGACCCGACCATGCTCCCAAATCCAGTTTTTCAGGAGCGGACGTAGTGGATGCAGTCTGTCTTGTTCAGCCATCGAAACCTCCAGGTGCCCCAGTATAGTTCCAAGTCGCGGATCGCTCCGTGGAGCGACAGGGCGATCGTCAGCGTCGGCACGTTGACCTTTCGCAACCCACGCTGTACACAACATGGAATGGACGCACGCGTTTCAGGAAGGCACGATGAGCCGCCCCTTTTTCACGATTGGTCATTCCAACCGTCCGTTGCCCGAATTCACGAGTCTGCTGAAAGAAGCGGAGGTCGCGACGCTGATCGATGTGCGCAGTATTCCGCGCTCACGCACCAATCCGCAGTTCAATCGGGACACGCTGCCCGATGCGCTCGTGCCGGAACACATCGACTACGCGCATCTTGCCGAACTGGGTGGGCGCCGCAGCCGGCGCAAAGACGATGCACCGTCGCCGAATCAGTACTGGACTCATCCGGCGTTTCGCAATTACGCGGACTATGCGATGAGCGACGCTTTCCGCGCCGGCCTCACGCAGCTTCTCGCGCTCGGCCACCGACACCGCTGCGCGATCATGTGCGCGGAGGCGGTCTGGTGGCGCTGTCACAGGCGTATCATCACGGATTACCTGCTGCTGCACGGCGAAACCGTGCTGCACATCATGGACGCGCGTCACACAACCGTTGCAACGATGACACCCGGCGCGCAACCTCAACCCGACGGCACGCTGATCTATCCGGCTCAAACCACGGCCTGAACCGGCACGCGAAGCGACCGCCCGTCCGCCGTATTGCACGATTGCATGACCGTCACCACACAAGCCACGTCGCTCGATATCCTTCTTCGCGAGATTCGCGCCTGCACACTCTGCGCGCCGGTGCTGCCGCACGCGCCCCGGCCGGTGCTGGCCGCGTCCGGAACGGCGCGCATTCTGATCATCGGCCAGGCGCCTGGCGCGCGAGTGCATGCGTCCGGCGTTCCATGGAGCGACGCGAGCGGTGCGCGGCTGCGCGCATGGCTCGACGTCGACGACGCCACGTTCTACGACACGTCGAAATTCGCCGTCGTGCCGATCGGCTTCTGTTTCCCGGGCCGCGGACCGAGCGGAGATCTGCCGCCACGGCCCGAGTGCGCCGCCCGCTGGCACAAGGAGTTGCTCGCGCACATGTCGTCGGTCCGGCTCACGCTGCTGGTCGGACAATACGCGCAGCGATTCGCGCTGGGCAAGGCATTCGGGCCGACCTTGACGGACACGCTCGTCCGGTGGCGCGAATTCGGCCCACAGGTCGTGCCGCTGCCGCATCCGTCGCCGCGCAACATTGCCTGGTTCAAACGCAATCCGTGGTTCGATGCGAGCGTTCTGCCGACCTTGCGCGAGCGCGTCGCGGCGGCATTGGCGACGCCCGACGCGTAAAAATCCGCGGTGATCGACGCGGTACGACAAGCTGCCGGACCTTCGCCTTCATCGCCCCGAGGCTGTCGAATACAAACGCTTACGCAGAAGTATTCAGTTTCTGCACGGCGCAGCCCATGAAGTCGTGGCCATTTCGCCGCAAATGCCGGTTTTCCCACATACCGACAGATTACGACTTGTCATCCTGATGGCTCAGGCGTGTGTTTTGGCGGGAGATGGCTATGTCGGTCTATGTCGATGAAGGGTTCAGGCCCTGTGTGACGGAATGCGCGACAGTCGCGTTCCGGGTGTGTTGTGACGATCGCGCGCAGATTTTCGAGGTCAGCGCCGACGCACTCGTGACTTTCTGCGGCGCGGCGAGCAAACGCAAGGAAGACCTGCTCGTCGCATTCGAGGATGCGCAGTTCGAGATTCTCTCGGTCGCGGCGCAGAAATGGGCATTCAGACCGACAGAGCCGGTGCGTCTCGGCCTCGACGAATTCCGAATGGTCAGACATTGAAACAACGGGTATGCCAGAATTCGCGTCATGACCTGGATCGCCGCCCTGCCAATGTATAACGTCACGCCCGCGCTCGACCTCGCGTGGCGCGAGTGGCTCGCCGACGTGCTGCGCATGGTCAAGCCTGCGTGCCGCATCGTCGAACCGGATGAGGAATTGCATGGCTTCTGGCGGCGCCCCAATCTGCTGATCTCGCAGACCTGCGGTTATCCGTTCATGCATGGTCTGCAGGAACAGGTTCAACTGGTCGCGACGCCGCGCTTCGACGCACCCGGCTGCGAAGGCGCGCATTATTCGAGCGTGCTGGTCACGCGCGCGGACGCCCACTTCGATACGCTCGCGGCCTGCCACGGCGCGCGCGCCGCCTACAACCAGGACGATTCGAATAGCGGCATGAATGTGTTTCGTCACGCCGTGGCGCCCTTCTCGCGCGCCGGCATGTTCTTCAGCTCGGTGTTGCGAACCGGCTCGCATCTTGGCTCGTTGCGCGCGGTGGCGGAAAATCGCGCGGACGTCGCCGCGATCGATTGCGTGACCTTCGCTTTCGTGTGCGACGAAATGCCGGAACTGGCCCGCCAGGTTCGCCGGATCGGCACGACGGCGCCGTCGCCGGGCCTGCCTTTAATCGCTTCCGACACGGTGCCCCCGGCGACGATCGAGGCACTGCGCGAAGCGCTGAATGAAGCCCTTGTGATCCAGCCAGAACGCGCGAAACGCCTGCGTTTGCAGGGCTTTTCCGTGTTGCCGCCCTCGGACTACGAACGCATCGAGCAACTCGAAAACGAGGCGCGCGCCGTCGGCTATACGCGCCTCGCTTGAGACTGAGCCCTGAGCCCCCGCGGATTTACTTCTGCTGCACGTCCAGCACCAGAAGCTGCGCGCCGTCGGCGACCTGATCGCCGACCGAGTACAGCACGTCCGACACCGTACCGGCCGCCGGCGCACCAATGGTGTGCTCCATCTTCATCGCTTCCATCACGATCAGCGGCGTGCCCTTCTCCACCACGGTGCCCGGCTCGACCAGCACCGCGATCACCTTGCCCGGCATCGGCGCGGTCAGGCGGCCTTCGCCGCCTTCTGCATCCGCGGCGTGCGCAAGCAGGTTCTGCCACTCGAACGACAGCGCTTCGCCGAGACAGAACACATGGAACGTATCGCCGTCGACGAACACGCGGCCCGTTGCGCGTGCGTCGCCGATCGTCGCGCGGAATTCGTGCGGACCGCTGCCGTCCGACCAGCTGAAGTCCTCACGCACGCCGTCGTGTTCGAGCGTTTGCGTGCCGCCGTCGCGCGCGAACGTGACGGTGAAGGTGCGTTCGTTGTCGTTACCCGCGTTGCCGTTCTCCAGATCACGCCAGCCGAGCGTCTGCGTATAGCCGCCGTTCAGGCGCCAGTGCGACAGCGCATCCCACGGCGACGCGCCATGCGCCGTGCCGCCTTCGCGCTTGAGCAACGCCGCGCAAGCCAACGCGAGCGCTTCCTTGAACGGCTTCTTGCGCGGCGCGAACAGGGCGTCGTGATGACGTTCGATCAAACCGGTGTCGAGGTCGCCCGTTGCAAACGGCTCGCTCGTCACGATGCTTTGCAGGAACTCGACGTTGGTATGCGGGCCGACCACCTCGCACGCATGCAACGCGCGGCTCAGACGCGCCAACGCTTCCTCACGCGTCGCGCCGTGCACGATCAGCTTGGCAATCATCGGGTCGTAGAACGGCGTGATGGTGTCGCCTTCACGCACGCCGCTGTCGATCCGCACCGGCGCCTTGCGCCCCGATTCGCCGAGACCAGCCGCGTCGATGCTGAACTCCACGCCCTCCGGCATGCGCAGATGCTTGAGCGTGCCCGTCGACGGCAGGAAGCCGCGCGCCGGATGTTCGGCATAGATACGCGCTTCGATCGCGTGACCGTCGATCTTCAACTGTGCCTGCGTGAGCGGCAGCGGTTCGTCGGCGGCTACGCGCAGTTGCCATTCCACCAGATCCTGGCCGGTCACCATCTCCGTGACCGGGTGTTCGACCTGCAGGCGCGTGTTCATTTCCATGAAGTAGAAGTCGCCCGTGCCGGTCATGATGAACTCGACCGTGCCCGCGCCGACGTAATTCACCGCGCGCGCGGCCGCTACCGCCGCCTCGCCCATTTCGCGCTTGATTTCAGCGGACAATCCGGGCGCGGGCGCTTCTTCCAGCACTTTCTGATGACGCCGCTGCACGGAGCAATCGCGATCGAACAGATAGACCGCGCCGCCGTGACGATCCGCGAACACCTGCACTTCCACATGACGCGGACGCGTCAGATACTTTTCGATCAGCACGCGATCGTTGCCGAAGCTGCTCGCCGCTTCACGCTTGCACGACGCCAGTGCCGCCGCGAAGTCCTCGCTGCGCTCGACCACGCGCATGCCCTTGCCGCCGCCACCGGCGCTGGCTTTGAGCAGCACCGGATAACCGATCGCATCCGCCTCACGATGCAACAGTTGCGGGTCCTGATCGTCGCCGTGATAACCCGGCACGAGCGGCACGGCGGCTGCATGCATCAGCGCCTTCGCGGCAGCCTTGGAACCCATCGCGGCAATGGCTTCGACCGGCGGTCCGATGAAGACGATGCCGGCCGCTTCGCACGCATGCGCGAAGTCCTCGTTTTCCGACAGGAAGCCGTAGCCCGGATGCACCGCCTGCGCGCCGGTGGCGCGAGCGGCTTCGATAATCCGTTCGACGCGCAGATAGCTTTCCGCCGCCGTCGAGCCGCCGATGTGCACGGCCTCATCGCACGCGGCCACGTGTTTCGCGTTGGCGTCCGCATCGGAATAGACGGCCACGCTCGCGATGCCGAGCCGCTTGCAGGTCGCGGCGACGCGGCACGCAATCTCGCCCCGGTTGGCAATCAGGATCTTGTTGAACATGAAGTGTCTCGATGAAGTGAGCCGTTTTTTTCGGGGCTGTTGTTCTGATCAAGGCGCGCTGGGCGCCCTGGAATGCGTGCTTCAGTTGCGCCAGGCCGGCGTGCGTTTTTCGAGGAACGACGCGACGCCTTCGCGGCCTTCCGCGCCGGCGCGCGTACGCGCGATGCGCGCCGCCGTGTCCTCGATCATTGCGTCGTTCAACTCGCGACCCGCAATGTCCTGCACCAGTTGCTTGCATGCGCGCACCGCTTGCGGACCGTTCGCGCACAGCGTTTCAGCAATCTGCCGCACGGTGGCGTCGAGTTGCTCCATGCTCACCGCATCGCTGACGAGCCCCAGACGCAATGCCGTCGCGCAATCGAACTGCTCGGCGGTCGTGAAATAGCGGCGCGACGCCTGCTCGCCCAGCGCCCGAATCACGTACGGCGCGATGGTGGCCGGAATCAGTCCGAGGCGCGCCTCCGAGAGGCAGAAGCGCGCGCTGTCGACCGCCACCACGATGTCGCACGCCGAGATCAAACCCATGCCGCCCGCGTACGCGTCGCCGTTCACGCGCGCGATCACCGGCTTGCCGCACCGATAGATCGACGACAGCATGTTCGCCAGCAGCATGGCGTCCGCGCGGTTCTCGTCGTCCGAGTAGCCGGACATCTTCTTCATCCAGTTCAGATCCGCGCCCGCGCAGAACGCCTTGCCGTTCGCGGCGAGCACCACCGCGCGAATGTCGTCGCGGTCGTTAAGCGCCGTGAAGGCCGAGGTCACTTCAGCGATCATCGTTTCGTTGAACGCGTTGCGCACGTCCGGACGATTCAGCGTGACCGTCGCGATCGGTCCGGCGAATTCGACATTCAGTGTTTCGTATTGCATCGTCGTTGCTCCCGCGCGTGGTTGCGTTGCCTGGCGCATCGTCACATTCTGAACACGCCGAACCGCGTGTCTTCGATCGGCGCGTTCATCGTGGCCGACAAGCCGAGACCGAGCACGTCGCGCGTTTGCGCCGGGTCGATCACGCCGTCGTCCCACAGACGCGCGCTCGCGTAGTACGGGTGGCCCTGATGTTCGTACTGCTCGCGGATCGGCTGCTTGAACGCCTCTTCTTCCTCGGCGCTCCACGCACCGCCCTTGCCTTCGATGCCGTCGCGCTTGACCGTGGCCAGCACCGACGCCGCCTGCTCGCCGCCCATCACCGAGATGCGCGCGTTCGGCCACATCCACAGGAAGCGCGGCGAATACGCGCGGCCGCACATGCCGTAATTGCCCGCGCCGAACGAGCCGCCGATGATCACCGTGAACTTCGGCACCTTGGCTGTGGCCACCGCCGTCACCATCTTCGCGCCGTTGCGCGCGATGCCTTCGTTTTCGTACTTGCGGCCCACCATGAAGCCGGTGATGTTCTGCAGGAACACGAGCGGAATCTTGCGCTGGCAGCACAACTCGATGAAGTGTGCACCCTTGAGCGCCGACTCCGAAAACAGGATGCCGTTGTTCGCGATGATGCCGACCGGATGGCCCCAGATATGCGCGAAACCGGTGACGAGGGTGGTGCCGTAGCGCGCCTTGAATTCGTCGAAGGCCGAGTCGTCGACGATACGCGCGATCACCTCGCGGATATCGAACGGCTTGCGAGTATCCACGGGAATCACGCCGTACATGCTCTTCACGTCGTAACGCGGCGGCTCCGGCTCCTGCAACGCGACCGGCACCTGCTTCGTGCGATTCAGATTGCCGACGATGCTGCGCGCAATCCCCAACGCATGCGCATCGTTCTGCGCAAGATGATCGACCACGCCGGACAGACGCGTATGCACGTCGCCGCCGCCAAGGTCTTCCGCGCTCACCACTTCGCCGGTCGCGGCTTTCACCAACGGCGGGCCGCCGAGAAAAATCGTCCCCTGATTCTTGACGATGATCGACTCGTCGCTCATGGCCGGCACATACGCGCCGCCCGCGGTGCACGAACCCATCACGACGGCGATTTGCGGAATGCCTGCCGCCGAGAGGTTCGCCTGGTTAAAGAAGATGCGGCCGAAGTGATCGCGGTCCGGGAACACGTCGTCCTGATTCGGCAGATTCGCGCCGCCCGAGTCGACCAGATACACGCACGGCAAGTGATTTTCAGCCGCGATTTCCTGCGCCCGCACGTGCTTTTTCACGGTGACGGGATAGTAAGTGCCACCCTTGACCGTTGCATCGTTGCAGACGATCACGCACTCCTGCCCGGCGATCCGGCCAATGCCGGTGATGACGCCCGCACCTGGCGCGTCGTCGTTGTACATGCCGTAGGCCGCGAGTTGCGAGAACTCCAGAAACGGCGTGCCCGGATCGAGCAGCTTCTCGATCCGCTCGCGCGGCAGCAGTTTGCCGCGTCCGGTGTGTTTGTCGCGCGCCGCCTGACCGCCGCCCAGCGCGAGCTTCTCGACTTTCGCGCGAAGGTCGGCGACCAGCGCTTCGAGCGCCGCCGCGTTGGCGCGGAAGTCGTCCGAGCGCGGATTCAGCTTTGATTCGATGATCGGCATTACGTGGCTCTCCTGTTCGCCGCTTCTTATTCGCTTCGGGCCTTCGCGCTCATGCCGTTTCGGCGAACAACTCGCGGCCGATCAGCATGCGGCGGATTTCGCTCGTGCCGGCGCCGATTTCATAGAGCTTCGCATCGCGCCACAAACGGCCGACCGGATACTCGTTGATGTAGCCATTGCCGCCGAGAATCTGGATCGCCTCGCCCGCCATCCACGTGGCTTTTTCCGCCGTGTAGAGAATCACGCCCGCGCAGTCTTTGCGCACCTGGCGCACGTGTTCCTTGCCGAGCGTGTCGAGTTGACGGCCCACCGCGTAGAGATACGCGCGGCACGCCTGCAACGTGGTGTAGAGATCGGCCACCTTGCCTTGAATGAGCTGGAATTCGCCGATCGACTGGCCGAACTGCTTGCGGTCGTGGATATACGGCACGACCGCGTCCATGACGGCGACCATGATGCCGGTCGGGCCGCCCGCGAGCACGGCGCGTTCGTAGTCAAGACCGCTCATCAGCACTTTCGCGCCGCCGTTCAACTGGCCGAGAATGTTTTCTTCCGGCACTTCCACGTCCTGGAACACGAGTTCACCGGTATGCGAGCCGCGCATGCCGAGTTTGTCGAGCTTCTGCGCAACGGAGAAACCCTTCATGCCCTTCTCGACGATAAACGCGGTAATGCCGCGCGAATTCGCTTCGGGATCGGTCTTGGCGTAGACCACCAGCGTGTCGCAATCCGGCCCGTTGGTGATCCACATCTTGGTGCCGTTGAGCACGTAGTGGTCGCCCTTCTTCTCAGCGCGCAGCTTCATGCTGACCACGTCCGAGCCCGCGTTCGGCTCGCTCATGGCGAGTGCGCCGACGTGTTCGCCCGACACGAGCTTGGGCAGATACTTCTGTTTTTGCGCTTCCGTGCCGTTACGATGAATCTGGTTGACGCACAGATTCGAATGCGCGCCGTACGAAAGGCCGACCGAGGCCGACGCGCGCGAGATTTCTTCCATGGCGATCATATGTGCCGTGTAGCCCATGTTCGCGCCGCCGTATTCTTCCGAGACCGTCATGCCGAGCACGCCCAGATCGCCGAACTTGCGCCACAGGTCCATGGGAAACTGATCCGTACGATCAATCTCCGCGGCACGCGGGGCGATTTCTTTGGCGGCGAAGCCCGCAATGCTGTCGCGCAGCATTTCGATTTCTTCGCCGAGCGGGAATTGCAAACCGGGCAGGTTGCTCATTGCAGTGTCTCCAGAGTTCGTTGGCGGCCGGCCCTGGGTGGGCGCCGGCTGGTCCGGTTGCGGCTCGGCGGACGGCGGCGGCCTTGTGGGCCGCTCCTGTCGTCACGCACGAGGCGCGAAACGTTCAAGGCGCATTTCACGCTAGATTTACGTAAGCGTCAATAGGTATTTTTGAGTGTTACTCAGAAACTGAAGCGACCGCCTACAACATCACTAAGGCGTGCTAGCATCGCACTTATCCGGCTTGTTTCGCACCTTTGCGGGCGCGATTGGCCTCACAAATCTGAACTGGACTCATATGACGGTTGCCACGAAGGCCGAGTTGCCCGCCTCGCGCCGCCAGCCGGCCGGGCGCAAGTCGCAGCAACGCGTGAAGGAGATTCTTCAGGCGGGGCGCGACGTGTTCTCCGAAAAAGGCTACGAACGCGCGACCACCGCCGAAATCGCGCAGCGCCTCGGCATTTCCGAGGCGACCGTGTTCAGCTATTTCCGCGGCAAGCGCGAGTTGTGCGCGCGGGTGATCGGCGACTGGTACGACGAGATCATCGAAGCCATCGAGTCCGGCTTGCCGCGCGACGGCAATGTGCGCCAGCAGTTTGCGTTCATCGTGCGCACGCATTTGCGGTTGATGCTGGTGAACGGCACGGATCTCTGCGCGCTGGTGTTGTCCGAAGGACGGGCGCGGCATCATGAACTGAGCGAGGCGCTCACGGAGTTGCAGCGCCGCTATACCGCGCCGCTGATGCGCGTGCTGGCGCAGGGCCAGGAAAGCGGGCAGATTCGTGGCGACATGCCGTTGCGCCTGTTGCGCTCGATGGTGTTTGGCCCGATGGAGCATGTGCTGTGGGATGCCACGCTCGCCAACCGGCACATCGATATCGATGCGACGGCGGATCAGTTGATCGACGTATTGTGGGCCGCGCTGACGCCGCCGGATCTTGCGGTGAGCGCGTTGCAGCAGTTCAGGGTGGAAGTGGCGGAGGCGAACCGGCGGTTCGAGGACGCCACACGCGGGCCAGCGGATACGCCTATTGATGGCAGCGAATAGCGGCCGCGATTTCGTAGCTGTGCACTTCAGTTCTACGGCAAAAAAACGGCTAATCTACTGCTTCCCCGCGCGAAGTCAGATGGAGAAGCCAAGTGCCGAAAGAACCCGCCGCAAAGACAACGAAGACCTCGAAGACCTCAAAAACATCGAACATCCGCATCGGCATAGGCGGCTGGACCTACGCGCCATGGCGCGGCACCTTCTATCCGTCCGACCTCACGCAGAGCCGCGAACTCGAATACGCGAGCCAGAACCTCACATCGATTGAAATCAACGGCACCTTTTACGGTTTGCAAAAACCGGCGAGCTACGAAAAGTGGTATCAGGAAACCCCGGACGATTTCGTCTTTTCGCTGAAGGCGCCGCGTTACGCGACCAACAGAAAAGTGCTCGCCGAAGCGGGCGAAACCATCGAACGTTTCTTCGACAGTGACGTGCTGCTGCTCAAACAGAAGCTCGGCGCGGTCAACTGGCAATTCGCTCCCACCAAGATATTCGACAAGGAAGATTTCGAAGCCTTTCTGAAGTTGCTGCCGGCCAGCATAGAAGGCCAGAAGCTCAGGCATGCGATCGAAGTCCGCAACGACACCTTCAAGACGCCGGACTTCATCGCGCTGGCCCGTAAATACAAAGTTGCCGTCGTGCTCGCCGGCGACAGCGACTACCCGCAGATCGCCGACCTCACGGCGCCCTTCGTGTATGCCCGCATCATGGGCACCACGGACAAACAGGCCAAAGGCTACTCGACCAAAGCGCTCGACACATGGGCCGAACGCGCGCGGCAATTGGCGGCAGGCATCACCCCGGACGACCTGGAAACCGCCGCGGATGCGCCGGCGAAAACGGTCGCACGCGACGTCTACCTCTACGTGATCAGCGGCTTCAAGGAACGCAATCCGGCGGCCGCCATGGCGCTGATCAAACGGCTCTGACACGCGGCTCCCGGCCGCATCGCGCGAGTGTCATAATCCCGGCAGCGAAGACAAGCACGATCGACGCATCCACACACACGCAGTCAGGCGGCAAGGCCGCTTCATCATTAAGGTCCGGGAGAATATTTTGAGCGCCATCGACAATCCTTTGCACGATCAGGAAGTCGGCTCGGCCGACGCCACCCAGGACACCACGCGCATCGACGACGTTCGGATCGGCGCAGTACGTCCACTGATTTCCCCTGCGCTGCTGCAGGATGAGTTGCCGGTGCCGCCCTCTGTGCAAACACTGGTCGAGAAAACCCGCGCGGAAATCGCCGACATTCTGCATGGCCGCGACGACCGGCTCGTGATGATCGTCGGACCGTGTTCGATTCACGACCACGATCAGGCAATCGAATACGCGCACAAACTGAAAGTCGCTGCGGACGCCTACAAAGACGACCTCCTGATCGTGATGCGCGTCTACTTCGAGAAGCCGCGCACCACGGTCGGCTGGAAAGGCTATATCAACGACCCGCGTTTGGACGGCAGCTTCCGCATCAACGAAGGTCTGCGTCTTGCACGGCAACTGCTGCTCGACATCAACGGTCTTGGCTTGTCCACGGCCACCGAGTTCCTCGACCTGTTGAGCCCGCAGTACATTGCCGATCTGATTGCGTGGGGCGCCATCGGCGCGCGCACGACGGAGAGTCAGAGCCATCGTCAGCTGGCGTCGGGTCTGAGTTGCCCGATCGGCTTCAAGAACGGCACGGACGGCGGCGTGCAGATCGCCGCGGACGCGATCGTCGCCGCGCGCGCGAGCCACGCGTTCATGGGCATGACAAAAATGGGCATGGCCGCGATCTTCGAAACGCGCGGCAACGACGACGCGCACGTGATCCTGCGCGGCGGCAAGAATGGGCCGAACTACGACAGCGCGTCGGTGGAAGCCACCTGCATGGCACTCAAATCAGCGGGTTTGCGCGAGCAGGTCATGGTCGACTGTTCGCATGCGAACTCGGGCAAGTCGCATTTGCGTCAGCTGGAGGTGGTGCAGGATCTAGCGCAGCAACTGTCGCAGCGCGAGCGCCGCATCATCGGCGTCATGCTGGAGAGTCATCTGGAGGAAGGCCGTCAGGATCTGAAGCCGGGTGTGCCGTTGCGTCACGGCGTGTCGATCACGGATGCCTGCGTGAGTTGGGCGCAGACCGAGCCGGCGCTCGAAACCCTGGCCGAGGCCACCCGCAAACGTCGCGCGGGCTGAGCGCGCGCTGGGCCGCCAACGCCGCGTCAAGCACGGCCCCCGAGAAAGCCCTTGGGGGAGAGCACAAAAACACACGCGCCGCACCACCCGCCGATCGATCAAACCGACCGGGGTTGGGCAGCGCGTGATTCCTCACGCCCGATACATCGCTCACCGCGCGCCACTTCAGCGCGCATGAATGTTCCGGCGCGAAGCGCGTTGCATTACGACGCGTTGACAGCTTCCTTGAACGCCTTGCCTGCGGTGAACTTCACCGTCTTGGCAGCCGCGATCTGGATCTCGGCACCCGTCGACGGATTGCGGCCCACGCGTGCTGCGCGCGCGCCAGTCGAGAAAGAACCGAAACCGACCAGTTGCACCGTATCGCCACCCACCACGGCTTTGGTCACCGCTTCGACGATCGCGTCGATGGTTTGGCCGGTGGCCGCTTTGCTTTCGCCCGTCGCTGCGGCGACTGCATCAATCAGTTCCTGTTTGTTCATAGCACTTCCCGTATGGTAATCATGGAACCGGCGCCACATCTGTTGCGCCGGGACCGACACACTAACGCATACGCGCGGGTTCGCGCAAACCTTGGGTGTAAGGCTTGTATCACCCGCCCACAGGGAATTTGACGATTTTTTCGGGCAAAGTGCCATAAGAATCGCGCGCTTAGACGATTCGTGGGCTGGATACGGGTTTTCGCGTTATCACAATCCGTTGCAATTTCAGTGCTTTAGCGCGCCGCAAGCCGCCACCGGCGGGCATTTTTACTATCTTATGGTGGTTCGCCAACCCTCGGCATTTGTCCGGCGCGGCGGCACTAAATAAAGAATCCGGGAGGAATAAAAAAATGAAATTTCGCCATATTGCAACATGTGCGCTGCTTGCCGCGACGTCCTGCGCCGCCCTCGCAGCCGACGACAAAAGCTGCGCCACCCTCGTCGGCACGGCAAATTCACCCGCCCCGCAGAGCTTTCAGATACGTGACGGCGAGCCGGTCGACCTCGTCAGCGGCGCCGAAACGGTGCACGGCAAGCTGCTGGTTTTCGGCGACGGCGGCGTGTTCCGCGCCTATTGGCAGCCCGAGAACAGCCAGGAAAAATACGCGCTCGCGAATGCCGGTGTGGATAGCGTGCGGCTCGTTTCGACGCCGCCGCAAGGCACGCGGATGCAAAACGGCCAACCCGGCACGACACTCGCACCGCAACGCGTGCTCTCCTGTCCAGCGCTTTAACACGGCGAACCCGCCATTCCGCCCGTCTCGACGCGGCACAAATGACACATGGAGGCATGCTTTCCGGTCGCACTTACCGTTTATTCGCACAGCGATCGATTTCTGTCTGACACGCCCTCAAGGTCCCACCCGTCCTGCCGATATACAAAGCTGCGTGTGCTGCGCAAACGTTTAAAGAGGACGGGGGATGATTCTGCTAGCCAAATTGAGGGACGCGCTGTCGGTCGCGAAACGCGACCCCGAGCTCATACGTTCGCAGCTCGAAGCATTCAGCCACCAGGTCCCCCTTCTGTATTTCATCCTGCTCGTCAATACGGCGGCCGTCGCCGTCACGCACCTGAGCTGCGCGCCGGCCTGGCTGTCGATCTACTTTCCCGCGGCGCTGTGCACGCTGTGCATTATCCGGTGCATACGCTGGTGGCATCTTCGGCACCGCGTCCTGACTCTCGACAAAGCGGAGCCCGAACTGCGCAAGCTGACCTGGCTTGCCGGCCTCTTCGCCGTCGCATTCAGCGCCTGGTCGCTGTTCCTTTTCCCCTACGGCACCGCGTACGAACAGACGCAGGTCGCGTTCTACATGGCGACCACGCTGGTCGGCTGCGTGTTCTGCCTGATGCACCTGCGCGCGGCTGCGATGCTGCTGCTGTCGATCGTCATCCTAAGCTTTTCGACCTTTCTGGTGTTCACCGGCTATCCGGTCTTCATCGCGATGGCTGTCGACATGACCCTCGTCGGCGTCGCGCTCGCCTTCATCATTCAACTATATTGCCGGACCTTCGCCGACGTGGTGCACGCGCAGCGCGAATTGCAGGCGAGCCAGCAAAAGACGCAGCGCCTGAGCGACGACAACTTCCGGCTCGCGAGCATCGACAGTCTGACGGACCTGCCCAACCGGCGCAGTTTTTTCGCCTCGCTGCGCGCGCTGTCCGAACAGGCGATCGTCACCGGTGGCGGCTTTAATGTCGGACTGATCGATCTCGACGGTTTCAAACAGGTCAACGATATCTACGGCCACGCCAGCGGCGACCTCGTGCTTCAGGAAGTCGGCTCGCGTTTGCTCGCGCTTGCCGAGCCCGGCATTTTCTTCGCACGCCTCGGCGGCGACGAGTTCGGCGTGCTGGCGCAGCACAAACTGACGGACCAGACGCTCGTCGAGCTGGGCGAGCGCATCTGCGAGGCGCTCGGTCAGCCGTATCGGGTCGCCGGCAATGTCGCCGAGTTGTCGGGCACGATCGGCTGGGCCGCGTTTCCCGAGGCCGGCACGACGGTGGCGCAGGTATTCGAACGCGCCGACGCGGCGCTGTACGTCGGCAAGGAAAGCCGGCGCGGCACGCCGGTCATCTTCTCGACTGAACATGAAACGCGCATCCGCCGTTCGAGTCTCGTGACCCAGGAGCTCCGTCATGCAGACCTCGAGTCGGAACTGTTTCTGGAATTTCAGCCGATTTACGACGTGGTCACGCAACGCACCCTCGGCATGGAAGCGCTTGGGCGCTGGCATAACGCGCGGCTCGGCGCGGTCAGGCCGGAAGAATTCATTCGGATTGCCGAGCGTACCGAACTGATTTTGCGCATCACGGAAGTCCTGCTGCACAAAGCACTTGACGAAGCCGCGCGCTGGCCGTGCGAGCTTTATCTGTCGTTCAATCTGTCGGCGATCGATATCTGCACTTCCGCGCGCGCGCGCCGGTTGATCGATATCGTGCTGGCTAGCGGAGTGCCGCCGCATCGCGTGTCGTTCGAAATCACCGAGACTGCCGTGACGCGCGATTTCGAACAGGCCCGCAGTTCGCTCACCATGATCAAGAAAGCCGGCTGCCGCGTATCGCTCGACGACTTCGGCACCGGTTATTCGAGCCTCAGCTACGTGCATCGCCTGCCCTTCGATACGATCAAGATCGACCGCAGCTTCATGACGGACGTGGATACCAACAGCGCGTCGAAGAAGATCGTCAAGTCGGTACTCGACCTGTGCCGCAACCTTGGACTCGAATGCGTGGTTGAGGGACTCGAAACGGCATCGCAAGTCGAGGTCGTCAAGATGCTTGGCGCACGCGCGGCGCAGGGTTATCTGTTCAGCCGCCCGATGCGGGCGAGCGCAATCGCCGCGTATCTGCAGACGGCGCAAGGGCACGACTACGCTGTGCAAGTGCTGCCGTAGTCGACTGCCCGCGTCCTGTCGCCCTGCTCTCTCTCGCCCCGCGCTGCCCGCGCCGCCGAATTTTTTTCTTCCGCGGTGAACGGGCGAGGCGACGCCTGGCCGCCTTCACCGTGGTCGCTAACGCGCCGCGTTCCCGTATTCGAGCTTCGGATACCAATCCGTGCCGCGTCCGCCCGGCGTCATGTCGAGCACGGTCCAGATGGGCATCACGTCGGGCGCGCCGCGTGGATCCTGCCCGGGGTCCGCAGTCGCCGGCCCCATCTCCTCTGCCCAGAAATGCCGCACCGTGCCGCCCGAGCGCGTGAACACGTTGAACGCGGGATTGTCGTCGCCCGCCGGATCTTCCGCCGCGTAATCGCGATTGAAGGTGTTGCCGCCCGACGAATACAGCCGCAGATGCCGCCAGCCGCGCTCCTGCTTGAACGCCACCAGCTTCTCGATCGGCGAGCGCGCGATCACCGCGAACGCGACACGCTGCAGGATGTCGGGCATCTCGCCGTCGTATGCGCTCAGCAGCGAGGTGCACATCGGACACGGCCGGGCGCGCTGCGGGCCGAACATCCAGTTGTAGGTGACGAGCGTGTCATGGTCGCCGAACATTTCCGATAGCGTCACCGGGCCTGCTTCGCCCATGAACAGGTAATCTTCAGGCACCACGCCGCCGGGCGGCAGCGCGCGGCGCTGTTCGGCGACCCGTTCGATATGGCGGCGCAACTCGATCTCCTCGGCGAGCAATTCGTTGCGCGCGCGGCGATAGTCGGCGCTTTCACCGGGAAAGCGGCTCGGTGTGCCGGCCGCCAGTTGCCGGGCCGGCTTGAGCGTTGGTGCGGATGCGTGTACGTCAGTCATCAGCCATCTCCTGTCACTGAACACGGATAAAGGGCGCAAGCCGCGCGCCGCGACCGCGGGCGCGTTCTCGTCCTCCATATAGCCACGACGAACCGTGCGGCGGCAAATCGACAGCATCGGCGAAATTTTTTGCCGCACTGCCTGCGCCCGCCGCACCGGCAACCCAAAGCGCCTGGCAAGGTATCCTTGAGCGCAACAGCACGCGCGCCGGGCGCGCCGTCCATGGGGATGTAACATGCCGCTTCGTCTGCCACCGCTGCCGGCGCTTCGTTTCTTCGAAGCGGCCGGCAGGCATCAGAGTTTCAAACTTGCCGCCGCGGAACTGAACGTCACGCCGAGCGCGATCAGCCACGGCATTGTCGGCCTGGAACAGGCGCTCGGCGTCGAATTGTTCGTGCGCGAGCCGCGCGGCATCTCGCTCACGGCGAGCGGCGCGGACTATCTGTCGTACGTCTCCGAAGCGTTTTCGCTGATCGCCATCGGCACGCAGCGTCTGCCGAACCATCGCGCGGATCGCCCGATCGCACTGAGTTGCGCGCCGACCTTCGCGTCGCGCTGGCTGCTGCCGCGCCTTGCCGGCTTTCGCGCGCGCTGGCCGAACGTAAACGTGAGCGTCGACACCTCGCATCGGCAAGTCGGGTTTCCCGTCGACGGGTTCGACTTCGCGGTCCGCATGAGCCGTGCGCCGGTTGCCGGCACCGCGTGGACGCGGCTGTTCGGCGAGCGCTTCGTGCCCGTATGCAGCGCCGCGTATCTGGCGAATCTGCGCGACGAGCAGGGCAACGCGGACCTGCGTCGCGCGACGCTCATTCATGTGAACGCCGCCAGCGAGGACTGGCAGGCATGGCTCGATGCGACCGGCACCGAAGGCATCGACACCACGGCGGGCCTGCGCGTCGACACGATCCAGCTTGCGTTCGAAGCCGCCGCGATGGGCCTTGGCGTCGCGCTCGGCAGACGGCCGCTGGTGGATCGGGATATCGACAGCGGCGTGCTGGTGCAGGTTCACCCGGCGACGATCGAATCCACCACGGCCTACTGGCTGGTGAGCGCGGAAAACGCGGATCGCCGGCCGGAGCTTGTCGATTTCAAGCGCTGGCTGGTGAGCGAGGCCGAGCACGTCGACGCACGCACCAACGCTGCCGACCAAGCCCTGCAAAGCACCGCCAACTAAACCGCATGTCCGTTCGCACAGGTGAGCCGCGCTCACCTGTCGTCGAAAACTTATCTTTTGCCGCTTCTGCCGCTCGCTGCGACCATGTGTCAAAGGAGATCAGAAACCATGTCCACCGCCAACAGCAGACGCTTCGCCCCCGCCTTCAATCAGACGACGCTCGTGATCCTCGCCGGCGCACTCATTCTGAGCGCCGCGATGGGGATCCGGCAGACCTTTGGCCTCTTCATCGGACCGTTCTCGTTCGACCGCGGCTTGCCGGTCACACTGATCGCCTTCGCGATCGCGCTGCACAATCTCGTGTGGGGATTCGCCCAGCCGTTCGCCGGCGCGGCCGCGGATCGCTACGGCTCGGCGCCGGTGGTGGCGTTCGGGGCGACGACGTTCGCGGCGGGACTCGGCCTCGCGGCCGTGGCGCCCAGCGGCGCCATGTTGATCGTCGGCATGGGACTGCTGGTCGGCATTGGCGTGAGTTGCACGACCTTCGGCGTGGTGCTGCCGGCGGTCGGCCGCATCGCTTCGCCGGAAAAACGCAGCATGGCGATGGGCCTCGTCAGCGCGGGCGGCTCCGCGGGCCAGGTGCTGATGGTCCCGCTCGTACAGGGCATCCGGCTCAGTTCCGGCATCGCGACGTCGCTCTTCGTACTCGCTTTCCTGATGTTGCTGATCGCCCCGCTCGGCATGGTGCTCGACCGCCGCGCGCGGGTCGGCACGCCCGTTCAGGAAGCGCCGGCCGCGCCGCTTCGCAAGGTGCTGGGTCAAGCGGCCGGGCATCGCGGCTACCGGCTGCTGTCGCTCGGTTTCTTCACCTGCGGTTTCCAGCTTGCCTTCATCGCCACGCATCTGCCCGAATATCTGTCGCTGTGCCATATGCCGGTCGGGCTCGGCGCCACCGCGCTCGCGCTGATCGGCCTGTTCAACATGGCGGGCAGTTGGGCGTGCGGCTGGCTGGGCGGCCGCTTCCGGCAGCACTATGTGCTCGGCTGGCTTTACGTGATCCGCAGCGTGACGATCGGCGCTTTCTTTCTACTGCCGAAAAGCCCGGCGTCGGTAGTGATCTTCGCGGCCGTGATGGGCCTGACCTGGCTCGGCACCGTGCCGCTCACGAGCGGACTCGTCGCGAAAGTGTTCGGCACGCGCCACCTCGGCAGCCTGTTCGGGGTCTGCTTTCTGAGCCATCAGATCGGCTCGTTTCTCGGCGCGTGGCTCGGCGGTCTGGTATTCGATCTGACCGGCTCGTATTCGCTGTTGTGGGAAGCGACGGTGGTCGCCGGCCTCGTGGCCGCGCTGCTGCATTTCCCGATCGACGACACCACCGTGAGCACGCCCGCGTTTCGAGCCGAACCGGCGGCTGCGTGAGCGTGCGTGAGCCTGCGTGAGCCTGCGTGAGCCTGCGTGAGCCTGCGTGAGCCTGCGTGAGCCTGCGTGAGCCTGCGTGAGCCTGCGTGCAGGTAGCCGCTGCGGACGCAGCCACCTGCACGCAGTCAAAAAACAGCGGGAAACGCCCTGTGCGCGGCTACTTTTTCGGCGTGTCCGCCGTGGCTTTCGGCACGCGTCCCATCAGATAGAACTCGTCGTTCGGACGCATGGAAATGACGTTGGCCATGCGGTTCGACAAACCGAAAAACGCGGTGATCGCCGCGATATCCCAGATGTCTTCGTCGGAAAAGCCGTGCTCGCGCAGCGTTTGAAAGTCGGCGTCGCCGACCGTGCCGGACGCGCTGCAAACCTTGACCGCGAAGTCGAGCATCGCCTTCTGACGCGGCGTGATATCCGCCTTGCGATGATTGACTGCGACCTGATCGGCCACCAACGGCGCCTTTTCGTAGATGCGCAGAATCGCGCCGTGCGCGATCACGCAATACAGGCACTGGTTGATCGCGCTGGTGGCGACCACGATCATCTCGCGCTCGCCTTTGCTGAGGCCGCCCTCTTTCAGCATCAACGCGTCGTGATAGGCGAAGAACGCGCGGAACTCGTCGGGACGGTGCGCCAGCGTCAGAAACACGTTCGGCACGAAGCCGGCTTTTTCCTGCACTTCGAGAATCCGCGCGCGAATGTCGTCCGGCCATGCATCCGGCTTGGGCACGGGGTAGCGGCTGATCGGTTGAGGCTTGGCCATGCTGTGTCTCCGTCGTATCTGTTTGGGTATGACGACGATTCTAGCAAGCCGCACGGCCGCAGCATGCGCTCGACAAGGTCCGATATCGGCGCGCATATCGTCTAGACTTTGCACTCAAGGGAGCATGAGCCGCACCGCGACGACCGGCGCCGGCCGGATTTCTGCAGGAGCAGACCATGTCAGACGTTTCGCACGACGCGCGAGCGCCCGTCGTCAAGGTTCGACCCGACCGGGAAATGGCGACGACCCAGCGGTTGCCTTACTTTGTCGGCATCTCCACCGGCACGGCGGGCAGCACGGGTTTGTCGATGTACATGGTCGTGGTACCGCCGGGCGGCCATGCCGAGCCGCATTTCCACGCCGACTACGAAACCGCGATCTACCAGCTCGAGGGCAAGATCGAGACGCGCTATGGGCCCGGCTTGCGCGAGTCCGTCATCACCGAACCGGGCGATTTCCTGTTTATTCCGCCTGGCGTGCCGCATCAGCCGTTCAACCTGGACGCCAATCACGCGGCGCGCGCCATCGTGGCGCGCAATCATGCGAATGAGGACGAACGTGTCGTGCCGTACGATCCCGCCACTGAAGCGTGAATCGGCTTTGGGCACGAAATCCAGTAAGTGAGGGGCGGCGCGGCCGGCCGACCACTTAATAACGGCCGACTGCATCAGGCTCGCCGCTGATCTTTGCCGCGCGCATTCTCCTCCTCGCCATCCTGCTTCAATCAAGCCCGCGTTCAGCCTTCTCCGCAGCGCCGTTTTGCCACCTGTGCTTAAATCCGCCTTTCATGTCTTTTTTACGGGGCGGCCGCGTGCCGACGCGGCGTGGCTCGCGGTCGTGCGGGAACGGAACATGCGCAGCCTGTTCGCCATGCGCCGCCCTGGCGCGCACGTTGCAAATCTTTTCAGTGCATTCTCAGGAGCGCGGTTGTGTGGCATTTTCCGGTTGCTATTCCACCCTCGCTGGGCGTATGGGCCGTGTTCATGAGCGTGCTCATCACGCAACTCGGCGTGCCGATTCCGGCCGCGCCGATGCTGATTCTCGGTGGAACCATGGCCGCCATGGGGCAAACCTCGTATGCGAGCGTCGTGTGCGCCGCGGTCGCCGCCACGCTGATCGCCGACTCGCTATGGTTTTTCACCGGACGGGCCTATGGCCGACGTCTGCTGAACTATCTCGTACGCTTCTCTCTCTCGCTCGACACCACGACGCGAATCGCGCGCAATGCGTACGAACGGTACGGCGCGCCGATTCTCACCGTAGCGAAGTTCCTGCCCGGCCTCGGCCTGATCTCCGCGCCGCTGCTTGGCACGACAGCCATCAATTTCGGCGTGTTTCTGCTGTGGGATTTTGTCGGCACGACGCTGTGGGCAAGCGTATGGGTGATCGGCGGCGCCGCGCTGCATGGCCAGATCGTGCAACTGATGCTGCTCGTGCGCCACAACGGCGGCACGATTTTCGACGCGTTCGCCGCGATCTTCGCGGCCGTGCTGCTGTATCGCTGCGTGCGCCGCTGGCAGTTTCGCCGCTGGCTCGCGCATACGCGTATTTCACCTGATCAGCTCGACGAGATGATGAAGTCGAACGAGCCGCCGCTGATCTTCGACGCGCGGCCACGCAGCGTGCGCGCAAAGGAATCGCACCGGATTGCCGGCGCACGGCCGCTGGATCTCGATTCGCCCGAGCCGATCGACCCCGAGCTGCTGAAGCGGCCAATTGTCGTCTATTGCGTGTGTCCGAACGAAGCGACGGCGAAGCGAATCGTCGAACAGTTGCATCGCAAGAATATCCACCATATCCGCGCGCTCAAGGGCGGCCTCGATGCGTGGCAGAAACGCGGTTATCCGGTCGAACCGTTGCCGGCCGATTTCCACACCGCGAAGGCCCACATGATCGAGGACGAGGGCGAAGAAGGCGAATACACGGTACGGGCGCGGCTGGCGAAATAACGCTCCACGCGCGCCTCACCTATCGCCCGCATTGCCGTCCAAATTCCGCTTGCGCTTCACCTTCAATGTGTGCAACATGCATATATGCACGTTGCACACATTGAGGCATCCCCATGACGCAGCGCACAGAAAATCTGCTCGGCGTGCTCGCCCTGCTGGTCACGGACGAAATGAACGCGCAACCCACCGTGGACGCGCTCGCCGGCCCCACCGCCCGCGCCATGCTCAATGCGGTCGGCCAATACCCCGATTCATCCATTGAAGTGCTGCGCGAGGCGGTCGATCTGTCGCATCCGGCCGCCGTGCGCGCCGTGGCGGGATTGGTCGAGGCGGGGCTCGTCGAGAAAAAATCGGGCGCCGATAAACGGGCTGTCGCACTTGCATTGACCACAGCCGGGAAACGTGAGGCCAGGCGTCTGCAAATGGCGCGCGACAGGATGCTGCAACGCATAGTCGGTCGGCTCGAAGACAGCGAGCGCGAGGTGCTGGAGAGCCTGCTGATCAAGATCTTGTGGAACGAGACTCGCGACCCCGCGCACGCCATGCAACTGTGCCGCCTGTGTGACGACGGTCCGTGCCTGAAAGCCGGCTGTCCGGTCGAATGCCGCGAGCAGGGGCTGCCCATGCCCGCGCGGAGCAGCCCATGAAATGCGCCGCACCGGTGCGCTGGCGGGCAATCGCGGCGTTGACCGCGGTGTCGGCGCTCTCGCAGGTCGGCCAGTTCGGCATCGGCTTTATGGTGCTGCCGGTGTGGCTCGCCCATCGCGGCCTGGATGCGCCACGCGCCGGCCTCTTTTCCGCCGCGCAATGGACCGGCATGCTAGCCGGCTTGCTGATCGCGCCGTGGCTGATGGCCCGCATCGGCGCGAAACGCACGGTGTCGCTAGGTCTGTTGGCCACGCTGGTGGCCTTCGTCATCATGGGTACGTTGTCGTGGCCGCTGTGGCTCGTACCCGGTCTGCTGACGGGGTTCGGCATCGGCTTGCGATGGATCGCCAATGAAACATGGCTCTACAGTCTGGTCCCCGCTGAGTCGAGCGGACGCGTGGTGGGCGTACACGAAGCGTTGATCGCCACGGCCGGCGTCATCGGGCCTGCAATCGCGGTGTGGTGCGATGTCGATGGACGCATCACGTTCGCGGCCGGCGCGGCCTTCACGTTGGCAGCGGCGCTGCCGCTTTGGCTGACCGCATCCGACGAGAACGCGCCAGCTTTGCAAGCAGCGCCGCTTGCGCGAAGAAAGAGCGTTCAACGACGCCTGGTCCTCGGTCCGCTGGTGAGCCTCGGCATGGTGGTCATCGCGGCAGGCGGCATCGGCGACGGCGCGCTTTACGGCCTCTTCCCGCTATTCGCCGACGCGCACGGCCTCAACGCCACGCAAACCGCCACGCTGCTGACGCTGTTCGGGGTCGGCGGCATGGCATTGCAATTTCCGGTTGGCTGGCTGGCCGATCGCGCGGGGCTCGCGGCCACGGTGATCGTGTGCGCCGCGCTCAGCACACTGGCCATCTGCGGCTTCGCGCTGGCCGCCCCCGCGTCGTGGCTCGCGGCGGCGAGCGCGCTGCTGCTCGGCGGCATGAACAGTTCGTTCATTACACTCGGCATGTACGCGGCGGCTTGCAGCGACAAGGCCGCGCTCGCGCGCAACATGCGGCTGTTGTCGCTCACCTTCACCGCGAGTTCGATCGTGGGGCCGCTCATCGCGGGTTTTGCAATGAATGCACGTGGCAGCGATATGCTGATGTGGCAACTCGCGCTGATGAGCGGCGCGCTGGTGATCTACACGGTGGGTCTGCGTGAAGGCCGGCGCCAGCCCGAACAGTCGTCGTCGATGGGCTGAGCCGGTTCACCTCGATCGAGCGCGCCTAAGCCTCGCGTCCCGCAACCTTGCGCTGCCGCCACAGACAGAGCAGGTCACACGCGATATGCGCCGCAGCGATCGCAGTGATCTCGCTTTGGTCGTAAGCCGGTGCGACTTCCACGACGTCCGCGCCCACCAGATTCAACGCACCGAGCGAGCGTACGATCGCGAGCCCCTGCGCCGACGACAAACCGCCCGCCACCGGCGTCCCAGTACCCGGAGCGAAAGCCGGATCGAGACAGTCGATATCGAACGTCAAATACGCGGGACATGCACCCACAATCGACGTAATCCGCTCCACCGCCGCTCGCGTGCCATGCTCGTGCACCCAGGCGGCGTCGAGAATATTCGCGAATCCTTTAGCGCAGCCGCACGAGCGTGGACTTTAGCTCGGTGTATTTTTCCAAAGCATGCAGCGACTTGTCGCGGCCATTGCCCGATTGCTTGTAGCCGCCGAACGGGAAGTTCATGTCGCCGCCTTCATCGTAGCAATTGACCCATACCGTGCCGGCCCTAAGTTGACGCGACACCTCGTGCGCGGTGGTCAGGTTCGAGGTCCAGACCGCGGCGGCGAGACCATACTCGCTGTCGTTAGCGATCCTGATCGCCTCATCCAGCGTGTCGAACGTGATCACCGACAACACCGGCCCGAAGATTTCCTCCCGCGCGACTTTCGCGCCGGAAGCCGGAATCTCGAAGATGGTCGGCTCGATATAGAAGCCGCCGGTGTCCTCTCTCACGCGCGCGCCGCCGAGCAGCAGCTTCGCCTCAGCGCGGCCTGCCTCGATATAGCCAAGCACGCGTTCGAGTTGAACCTTGTCGACAATCGCGCCCATCGACGTGTTCGGGTCGAGCGGATTGCCTGGCGTATAGCTGCGCGCCGCGGCGATCAGTTTGTCGAGGAATGTATCCTTGATGTCGCGATGCACGAGCAGGCGCGAACCTGCGGTACACATTTCACCCATGTTGTAGAAGATCGCACCCGCTGCCGCGTTCGCCGCGCGGTCCATATCCGGGCAATCCGGCATCACGATGTTCGGCGACTTGCCGCCGAGTTCGAGCCACACGCGTTTCAGGTTCGATTGCCCGGCGTACTGCATGATCAGCTTGCCGACGTTGGTCGAGCCGGTGAAGGCGAGGCAGTCCACGTCGTGATGCAGCGCCAGCAGCTTGCCCGGCTCGCCCGCGCCCGGCACGACGTTGAACACACCGGCGGGAATGCCGGCGTCGAGTGCGAGTTGCGCGAGGCGGATCGCGGTGAGCGGCGACTTCTCCGAGGGTTTGAGCACCACGCTATTGCCCGCCGCCAACGCCGGGCCGAATTTCCACGACGCCATCAGGATCGGGAAATTCCACGGCACCACGGCGGCCACCACGCCGATCGGCTCGCGCGTAACGAGGCCGACCAGATGATGATCGGCCGGCGCGACTTCGCCGCCGATTTTGTCGATGGCTTCAGCGAACCATTCGACGCAATACGCCGCGCCCGGCACGTCGACGCTGGTGGTGTCGGCGATCGGCTTGCCGGCGTCGAGCGTTTCGAGCAGCGCGAGTTCGTCCATGTGCTCGCGAATCGACGCGGCCCAGTGCAGCAGCACCGCCTTGCGTCGACGCGGATTGAGGCCCGACCATACGCCGGAGTCGAAGGCGCGGCGCGCGGCCGCAACGGCGGCATCGACGTCGGCCGCGCCGCTGTCGGCGACCTTGGCGAGCAGCTTGCCGTCGATCGGGCTCAGGCAGTCGAACGTGCGGCCGCCTTCAGCATCACGGTATTCGCCGTCGATAAACGCGCGGCCTTCGATCGATAGCGTAGCGGCCTTGTCTTGCCAGAAAGCGAGAGATTTCTTGTCCATCAGGATGCCTCAATGTTATGCGCTCGACGCAAACCTGCACCGACCTCATGCGGCACCGAACTGCGGCAGTGAGGTGAGTCGAGGCGCGTTGGCGCGGAGTCTTCAGAAAGTGGGCGGCGAATTGGCCGACACGATCTCGCAGAGATGCTCCGCGCTGGGATTGCGAAAACGGTGCGGAAGACGGCTTTCGAAGTAGTAGCTGTCACCGGGGTCGAGCAGCCACGTGGTGCCGTCCACCGTGAGTTCGATCTGACCGCTGACCACCACCCCGCCCTCGTGCCCTTCGTGCTCCAGCATTTCCGGCCCCGTGTCCGACAACGGCTGATAGACCTCGCGCAGAATGCCCATGTTGCGATCTTTCACGCTCGAACCCGCGAGATAGAACTCGATCGACTCATTGCCGAGGTTTGGCATGTCGGCACGGCGCGACACCACCGAACGTTCTACTTCCACTTCGAAGGTGAAGAATTCGGCGAGGCTCATGGGTATGCATTCGAGCAGCTTCTTCAGCGAGCCGACCGAGGGGCTCACGCGATTCTGTTCGATCAGCGAGATCGTGCCGTTCGTCACTCCCGCCCGTTTCGCCAGTTCACGCTGGGACAAGCCGTTCTTCTTGCGGATGTATTGCAGACGGGTCGCTACTTCTATGGACATCGTTAGGTTCTCTGACATTGAAGACAATCGGGGCGCCAAGTGACCAGATGAATGAAACACAAGACTCGGGCAACGCGCTGCTCGCGAGTGTTGAATATTCTAATCACTTTGATCGTTGCGCCTTTGGGGAAAACCCTGAAAGGATTCCGAAATATGAATAGCGCAAATGAATGGCGCAATGAACGTTCCCATCGGCCGCGATTCTAGCCGCACCCTCGGGAAAGCCCTGATAAATGTTTTCTCAAAAAGGGTTTGACGGCTTTATTGGCTCGTATATGCTGGTTCCCAGGCGATCGTCATACCGACGTCATGAGACACCGAACGGTGTTTCGCGGCGCAGCGAATTCGGTTCGCATCGGTGCAAGGCGATCATCCCAGCGTCCTGTTTCTTTAAACGCCCCGTGCGGGTTTCGAGCAGGCCGTTCAATACTTTCAACGTCGCCAGTCGAGTGTAATCGTGAGAGTCCGAGGCCCTTTGGTGAGATGGAATCGTAGTCAGGCGAGTTGTCCTCGCGCTGACGGCGCCATCGCCGACGGCAGCAGCGGCAGCCTTGCGTTCCGCCGCTTTCTGTCCGTCTTCACGATCCTGTCCCGCCGTTCAGTTCGACGTCACAACTCTATCTCCGCGCGCGCCTTCATTGCCGTGCGTACGGACGAAGTCGCCTCGCTGCTGCCATAGCGCCTCCCCCTTTTCGCCGTTCGATTCATCCGTTTGCGTGAGCGCGCTCTTTCGAGCCGTGCGTTTGTGCATGTGCGGTGCCGTCTGCCGTCTGTGCATTTCACACCTGCCGGATCAGTTGCGCACCGCAGCGGATCGAATCGAACGGCCCATCTGACTGTCACGCGCGGCGCGTTTTCCTGGCGACGACCGCCCGCACTACCCGGTGGCCTTGCGCCTTGCGCACGGCTGCGGAATTGTGCCGCGCTGTGTTTAACGTTGTTCATGCCGCGTCCCGCGGGGAACACACACGTCTATTCGTTATGCGAAAGAAACCCCTGGTCGGCATCAGCGCTGACAGAACGATGATGGGAGTCCACCCGTCGCACGTGGTCGGCGAGAAATACATCGCCGCGATCGTGGACGGTTCACAGGCGCTGGCCATGCTGCTGCCCGCGCTCGGCGAGCGTCAGTCCGTTGAAGACGTGCTGGCGACAGTCGACGGCCTGCTGTTTACAGGCAGCTACTCGAACGTGGAGCCGCACCGCTACGGCGGCCAGCCCAGCACGCCGGGCACGCTGCACGACGCCGCACGCGATGCGACGACGCTGCCGCTGATGCGCGCGGCAATCGCCGCCGGTGTGCCGGTGCTGGCGGTCTGCCGGGGCTTCCAGGAAATGAACGTGGTTTTCGGTGGGACGTTGCATCAAAGCGTTCACGCGGTGGACGGTCTGAACGACCATCGCGAGAACAAGGAAGACGACCTCGACGTGCAATACGCACCGTCGCATTCGATCACGCTGACGCAGGGCGGCTTGTTGCAGCGCCTCGCGGGCGGCACGAATGAAGCGCGTGTGAATTCATTGCACGGCCAGGGCGTCGAGCGGCTGGGCGTGGGCCTCACGGCCGAAGCCACCGCGCCGGATGGTCTGATCGAAGCGGTGAGCGTGAACGATGCGCGCGCCTTCGCGCTGGGTGTGCAGTGGCACCCGGAGTGGAAGCATGCCAGCGACGCACTGTCCACCGCGATCTTTCGGGCATTCGGCGACGCCTGCCGCGATCGAATGCGCACCAAGGCCGGCTATGGCGCGGCATCCGCCGCTGCCACGCATGCCTGAGCCGGTCGCGCACCAAAACAGAGAGAATAGACATGCATGACATCGACGATTTTCTGAAGAAGAACCGTGTCACCGAAATCGAAGCGATCATTCCGGATATGGCCGGGATCGCGCGCGGCAAGATCATTCCGCGCAGCAAGTTCGAATCCGGCGAGTCCATGCGCTTGCCGCAGGCGGTGATGATCCAGACCGTCACAGGAGACTATCCGGAAGACGGCACGCTCACCGGCGTGACCGATCCGGACATGGTGTGCGTGCCCGACGCCAGCACCATCCGCATGATTCCGTGGGCCGTCGATCCGACCGCTCAGGTGATCCACGATTGCGTTCACTTCGACGGCACGCCCGTCGCGATCTCGCCGCGCCGTGTGCTGCGCCGCGTGCTCGAACTCTATAAGGCCAAAGGCTGGAAACCGGTTATCGCGCCCGAACTCGAGTTCTATCTGGTCGATATGAACAAGGATCCGGACCTTCCGCTGCAACCGCCCATCGGCCGTACGGGCCGTCCGGAAACCGGCCGTCAGGCTTACTCGATCGAAGCGGTCAACGAATTCGATCCGCTCTTCGAAGATATCTACGAGTACTGCGAGGTGCAGGAACTCGAAGTCGACACGCTGATTCACGAAGTCGGCGCCGCGCAGATGGAAATCAACTTCATGCACGGCGATCCGCTCAAGCTCGCCGACAGCGTCTTTCTCTTCAAGCGCACGGTGCGCGAAGCCGCGCTGCGCCACAAGATGTACGCGACCTTCATGGCCAAGCCGATGGAAGGCGAACCGGGCTCGGCCATGCACATGCATCAAAGCCTCGTGGACGAAGAAACCGGTCACAACCTGTTCACCGGCCCGGACGGCAAACCCACTTCTTTGTTTACGGGTTATATCGCCGGTTTGCAGAAGTACACGCCCGCATTAATGCCGATCTTCGCGCCGTATATCAACTCGTATCGTCGCCTGTCGCGTTTCATGGCCGCGCCGATCAATGTGGCGTGGGGTTACGACAATCGCACGGTGGGCTTCCGGATTCCGCATTCGGGGCCGGCTGCACGCCGCATCGAAAACCGTATTCCGGGCGTGGACTGCAATCCGTATCTCGCGATTGCCGCGACACTCGCCGCCGGCTATCTAGGCATGACGCAGAAGCTCGAAGCCACCGAGCCGCTGCTCAGCGACGGTTACGAATTGCCGTACCAGTTGCCGCGCAATCTCGAAGAGGGTTTGACGTTGATGGGCGCATGCGAGCCGATCGCCGAAGTACTCGGCGAGAAATTCGTCAAAGCCTACCTCGCCTTGAAAGAGACCGAATACGAAGCGTTCTTCCGCGTGATCAGTTCGTGGGAACGCCGGCATTTGCTGCTGCACGTGTAAGGCAAACGCAAAAAATTGGAGGCAGTATGAGCTACAGAACAGAAGAAGTCGCTTACGTGCAACCGGCTCAGCCGGCCGCAAGCGCGCAGGCAGCACAAGCTGCGCAACAACGCAGCACGGCCGAATATCGCGCACTGGACGCCGCTCACCACATCCATCCGTTTTCGGATATGGGCTCGCTCAACCGCAGCGGCAGCCGCGTGATCGTGAAGGCGCAAGGCGTGTATCTGTGGGATTCGGAAGGCAACAAGGTAATCGACGGCATGGCCGGCCTGTGGTGCGTGAACGTCGGTTATGGCCGCAAGGAACTGGCCGATGCCGCGTACAGGCAGATGCAGGAACTGCCCTACTACAATACTTTCTTCAAGACGACGCACCCGCCGGTGATCGAACTGTCGGCTCTGCTCGCGGAGCTGGCGCCGGAACCGTTCAATCACTTTTTCTATTGCAACAGCGGTTCGGAAGGCAATGACACGGTGCTGCGTATCGTCCATCAATATTGGGCGACGCAAGGCAAGCATGCGAAGAAGTTCGTGATCTCGCGCAAGAACGGCTATCACGGTTCGACGATCGCGGGCGGCACGCTCGGCGGCATGGGTTACATGCATGAACAGATGCCCTCGAAAGTCGAGAACATCGTGCATATCGACCAACCGTATTTCTTCGGCGAAGCGGAAGGCAACCTGACGCCGGAAGAATTCGCGCTGGCCCGTGCGCAGCAACTGGAAGCGAAGATTCTCGAAATCGGCGCGGACAACGTTGCCGCGTTCATCGGTGAGCCTTTCCAGGGAGCGGGCGGCGTGATCTTCCCGGCTTCGACGTATTGGCCGGAAATTCAGCGCATTTGCCGCAAGTACGACATTTTGCTCGTCGCGGACGAAGTGATCGGCGGTTTCGGCCGCACCGGCGAATGGTTCGCGCATCAGCACTTCGGTTTCGAGCCAGATCTGATCACGCTGGCCAAAGGTCTGACGAGCGGCTACGTGCCGATGGGCGCGGTCGGTCTGCACAGCCGCGTGGCGAAGGCGATCATCGAAAACGGCGATTTCAATCACGGTCTCACGTATTCGGGCCACCCGGTTGCCGCCGCCGTTGCCGTCGCCAACCTCAAGTTACTGCGCGACGAGAAGATCGTCGATCGCGTGAAGAACGACACCGGTCCGTATTTCCAGAAACAATTGCGCGAGACCTTCGCCAATCATCCGATCGTCGGCGAAATCTCCGGTGCGGGTCTGGTGGCCGGCCTGCAACTCGCGCAAGAGCCGAAAGCACGCAAGCGTTTCGCCAATGGCGGCGACGTGGGCACGATCTGCCGCGACTTCTGCTTCAACAGCAACCTCATCATGCGCGCCACCGGTGACCGCATGCTGCTGTCGCCGCCGCTCGTGATCAATAAGCTGGAAATCGACGAAATCGTTTCGAAGGCGAAAAAAGCCATCGATGCGACAGCACAACAACTCGGCATTTCGTAACGGCAGTCCGCTCCGGCATGAGCACACCCACAACTTACGCTCATGCCGGTTCTTCACATCAAGGGAAAAAACCATGAGCGTTAGTCATCTTCGTCATGCGGTCGCGGGGGCCGCGCTTCTCGCCTTCACCGGTTTTGCGGCGCTGTCGGTTACGCCGGCCCTTGCGGCCGACACGGAACTGAATGTGTATAACTGGTCGGACTACATCGCGAAGGACACGATTCCGAACTTCGAGAAGCAGGACGGCATCAAGGTCAAATACGACAACTACGATAGCGACGACACCTTGCAGGCCAAACTGCTCGCCGGCAGTTCGGGTTACGACATCGTGGTGCCGACTTCGAACTACATGGCCAAGCAGATTCAGGCCGGCGTATACCAGAAGCTCGACAAATCGAAGCTGCCGAACCTCGCGAATCTCGACCCCGTATTGATGAAGATGATTGCCGACGCCGACCCGGGCAACCAGTACGGTGTGCCTTGGGCATACGGCACGGATGGCATCGGCTACAACGTGCAGGCCGTACAGAAAGCGCTCGGCGCCAATGCACCGGTGGATAGCTGGGCACTGATTTTCGATCCGGCCAATCTCTCCAAGCTGAAAAGCTGCGGCGTGTCCATCCTCGATCAAGCCGTCGACGTCTTCGCCGCCACGCTGCAATACATGCACAAGGACCCGAACAGCACGAACCCCGCCGACTATCAGGCCGCATTCGAAGTGCTGAAAAAGATCCGCCCGTATATCACCCAATTCAATTCGTCCGGCTATATCAACGACCTCGCCAATAACGACGTGTGCGTGGTCCTGGGCTGGTCGGGCGACGTCGGCATTGCCAGCCGCCGCACCGAAGAAGCCAAGCGCTCGTATCAGATCAAGTTCTCGAACGTCAAGGAAGGCGGCCTCTTGTGGTTCGACGTGATGGTGATCCCGAAAGACGCGCCGCATCCGGAAGCCGCGTTGAAATGGATCAACTACATCTCGGACCCGAAGGTCAACGCCGCGATCACCAACGAAGTGTTCTACCCGACCGCGAACAAGGCCGCGCGCCAGTTCGTGACGCCGGCGGTCGCACAGGACAAGACCGTTTATCCGGGCGATGAAGTGTTGAGCAAAATGACGCTCATGAAGCCGATGCCGACCGACATTCTGCGCCTTGAAAACCGTCTTTGGGCGCAGCTTAAAACCGGTCATTAACCTGGCCACATTAATTAATCGATCCCGCGCTCAGGGATCGCTCGAACCCTGAGCGCATGAATAGCCGTAACGGTAGTCAGCCTGCGCGTTTGTTTTAACAGTCCCACCCGCGCGCAGTCCCATGTTTTCCGATCGCAGCGCACGTTGCGAGACGCTTCCCGCGCCTCGTATGGAGACACTTGCGCCCGCGATCCGCAAGGAATGGTTACATCATGAACTCGACGACCTCAAAAAGCGCAGCCGGCGCCACCCAGATGGCCCGCCCCGCAGTGACGACAAAATCGAAATCGGACGAATTCGTTCGCATTGAAAATGTCGTGAAGAAATTCGGCGACAGCACCGCTGTCGACAACGTCAACCTGAGCATCGCCAAGAACGAGTTGTTCGCGCTGCTCGGCAGCTCAGGCTGCGGCAAGTCCACGCTCCTGCGCATGCTCGCGGGGCTCGAGACGGTGACCTCCGGGCGTATTTTCGTCGACGGCGAAGACCTCGCCGCGATGCCGCCGTACAAGCGGCCGGTCAACATGATGTTCCAGTCGTATGCGTTGTTTCCGCACATGAGCGTGGAGGCGAACATCGCTTTCGGCCTGAAGCAGGAAGGCACGCCGAAGAACGAGATCAAGGAACGCGTCGCCGATGCGCTCCATCTCGTGCAGATGAGCAAATACGCGCAGCGCAAGCCGCATCAACTATCGGGCGGCCAGCAGCAGCGTGTCGCGCTCGCCCGCTCGCTCGTGAAGCGCCCCAAGCTGCTGCTGCTCGACGAGCCGATGTCGGCGCTCGATAAAAAGATCCGCCAGAAGACCCAGCTCGAACTGGTGAACATCATCGAGAAAGTCGACGTGACCTGCGTGATGGTTACACACGATCAGGAAGAAGCAATGACGATGGCCGGACGCCTCGCCGTGATGAGCGAAGGCCGCATCGTGCAGATCGGTTCGCCGAGCCAGGTGTACGAGTTTCCGAATAGCCGCTTCTCCGCCGAGTTCATCGGCTCGACCAATCTGTTCGAAGGCACGGTGGTCGCGGATGAACCGGACCATATCTTTGTGGAAAGCGAAGAACTCGAATCACGCATTTACGTGAGCCACGGTATTACCGGACCGCTTGGTATGCCGGTAGGCATCTCGGTGCGTCCTGAGCGCATCAAGGTCTCCCTCGATAAACCGGGCACGCCGCACAACTGGGCGCGCGGCGTGGTCTCCGATGTGGCCTACATGGGCAGCTATTCGCTCTATCACGTGCGTCTGCCGAGCGGCAAGACCGTCGTGTCGAATCTCTCCAGCTCGCATCTGATGGCCGAAGGTGCGCCTTCCTATAACGACGACGTGTTCGTCTACTGGTCGCCGGCTAGCGGCGTGGTGCTGACGCAATGAGCAATCCCACTATCTCCTCCCCCGCGGCGCTCGGCGCGCCGTCCGGCAGCCGCCTGTTCGGCTCGCTGAAAAAACGCCTGTCGATGTTCGTGCCGTCGGGCCGCTCGACCGTGATCGGCGTGCCGTTTCTCTGGCTCACGGTGTTCTTCGCGTTGCCGTTCGTGCTGGTGCTGAAGATCAGTTTCGCCGATCTGCGTCTGGGCATTCCGCCGTACACGGATCTCGTCACAGTCAAGGACGGCATGGTGCATTTCGCCATGCAGCTCAGCCACTATGCGTTTCTGCTGCAGGACGATCTGTACGTCGCCACATATATCAGCTCGCTGAAGATGGCCGCGGTCTCGACCTTCTTCTGCCTGCTGATCGGCTATCCGATTGCGTACTACATCGCCCGCTCGGAACCGACGAAACGCAACCTGTTGATGATGGGCGTGATGCTGCCGTTCTGGACGTCATTCCTGATCCGCGTCTACGCATGGATTGGCATTCTGAAAGACGACGGTCTGCTCAATCACACGCTGATGGCGATCGGCATGATTCATTCGCCGTTGCGCCTCTACCACACGGATATTGGCGTCTATATCGGCATGGTCTATTCGTACCTGCCCTTCATGGTGATGCCGTTGTATGCGCACCTCGTGAAGATGGATCTGACGCTGCTCGAAGCGGCCTACGACCTCGGCTGCAAACCGTGGACCGCTTTCACGCGCATTACGTTGCCGCTGTCTAAGAACGGCATCATCGCCGGCAGTCTGCTCGTGTTCATTCCGGCGGTCGGCGAATACGTGATTCCGGAACTGCTCGGCGGCGCCGACACGCTGATGATCGGCCGCGTGATGTGGGATGAATTCTTCAACGATATGGACTGGCCGATGGCATCCGCCGTCACCGTCGCAATGGTGCTACTGCTGCTCGTGCCAATGGCCGTGTTCCAGTACTACCAGGTCAAGGAACTGGAGGGCGCGAAATGATCAAGCCTAATAAGACGCTTTCCAACAGCGTGCTGACGTTCGGATTTCTGTTTCTCTACATTCCGATCATCAGCCTGATTGTGTATTCGTTCAACGAGTCGAAGCTCGTCACGGTGTGGTCCGGATTCTCGCTCAAATGGTATGGCGCGCTGTTGCAAGACGGCGAGTTGCTGAACGCGGCGTGGCTCTCGCTGAAGATCGGTCTGCTGACCGCGTGCGCCTCGGTCGTGATCGGCACGTGGGCCGGCTTCGTGCTCGCGCGCTTTGGGCGCTTTCGCGGCTTCACGCTGTTCGCCGGCATGATCAACGCGCCGCTCGTGATCCCCGAAGTGATTCAGGGCATCTCGCTGCTGCTGTTGTTCGTCGCGCTTGAACAGATGCTCGGCTGGCCGAAGGGCCGCGGTCTCTTCACGATCTGGATCGGCCACGTGATGCTGTGCGTGTCGTACGTGGCGATCATCGTGCAATCGCGTGTCAAAGAGCTCAACAAGTCGCTCGAAGAAGCCGCGCTCGACCTCGGCGCCACGCCGTTCAAGGTGTTTTTCCTGATCACCCTGCCGCTGATCTCGCAGGCGCTGATGTCGGGCTGGCTGCTGTCGTTCACGCTGTCTTTCGACGACCTCGTGCTCTCCGCATTCCTGTCCGGTCCCGGTTCGACCACGCTGCCGCTCGTGGTGTTCTCGCGGGTACGTCTCGGCCTGAATCCGGAAATGAACGCGCTCGCCACGATCTTCATCACCACGGTGACGATCGGCGTGATTGCCGTGAACCGCTGGATGCAATTGCGCGAACGCAAGCGCAATCGCGACATGCAGATGGCTTTCGCCCTCGCTGAAGCCGCCGACCCCTTGCCCGCCGCACCACAACAAGCCGCCGTACGAAAGTCGCTCGATACGGCGCGCGCATAAGAAGTCCATTCGCAATACGACCAATAAGGAGAATTTGAATGAGAAAGAAGCTCATCTGTCTGTTGGTGGCGGGGAGTCTGCCTGGCGTGGCCATGGCGGATGCCACCAGCGACCAGATCAAGGCGCTCCAGGCCCAGCTCAATGCACTGCAAAAAGAGGTCAAGCAGTTGCGGGCTGAAGTCGCCACCAAGCCGAAGGCAGCCACCGCGGCGACGGCCGCGACAGCGGCCCCCGCCCCGGCGATAGTGGCCGCGCCGGTGGATGTCTCGTCGCCTGCTTACGGCAAGGCTCAGGCGACGCTGACCAACGACGACGTGACGGCGATGAAGCAGCAGATCGCCAATCAGCAGTTGAAGGTCGATTCGCTCGAAGACGCCGCGCAGACCGGGCCGATCGCCGGTTTGTCGGTGACGGGTTATATCGACCCGACGTACCTGTATAACCGTGCACAGAGCAGTTCGTCGTTCCTGTTCGCGAACCACGAAAGCAGCTACAACTACTTCAACAGCACGTTCGGCGATCTGTACCTCGACATCACGAAGACCTTCGGTGTCGGCCCGATGGCGCCGTCGGCGGAAATCACGTTGATGCCGAACCGCGGCAACGGCATTACGCTGCTGCAAAACTCGCACGGCGATATCGGCAACAACATCCTGAACACGGCCGTGGTGAATGTGCCGTTGACGGCGACCACGACACTCGTGGCCGGTTTGATTCCGAGCTTCGGCGGCTATGAAGTGCAGCAGTCGAATCAGATGCTCACGCTGACGCACAACCTGCTGTACGACTTCTCGGATCCGGGCAGCTACATCGGGATCGGCGCGAACTACACGGCCGGCAACTGGGCGTGGAAGTTCTTCCTCGGCAACGAGCAGTACCGCACGTTCGGCGCAGTCACGCAGACGGGCACGAACGCGCTGGGCGATCCGATCACGACCAGCAACAAGATTCCGACGTTCACGGCCCGCACCGACTACACGTGGTCGAGCGCACTGGATCTCGGCGCGTCGATCAACATCGGCCGTCAGACCCTGCCTAGCTCGGTCGACGCAAACGGCACGGTCAGCTACGGCGTGGGCGGCCAGGCGCCGAGCTCGGGCGGCACATTCTTCTTCACCGAAGCGGACCTGACCTACACGCTCGCCGACGTGCAGTACAACGCCGAGCTCGACTACGGCCAGCAGCAAAACGCCGCGTACAACGGCGGCCAGGCTCAATGGTACGGCCTGTCGCTGCTCGCGCACCGCAAGTTCAATCTGCCGGTGGTGGGCCGCATGGGCGCGACAGTGCGTTATGACCTGCTGGTCGACAGCAAGAACGGCGGCGGCGGCGGTGGCATCGCGCTGAACGGCAACGGCATGGACACGGCGAACGGCTTCGGTATCGGCGCGGACTGTCTCGCCAATTCGCAGGCGAACGGCGGCCTTGGTTTCGAATGCAAGGGCGCGACCCGCCAGGATGTTTCGCTCGATCTGCTGTTCTATCCGACCCAGCAGATCACGGTCAAGGTGGAATACCGCCACGACTGGGCCAACAAGCAGGTGTTCCTGAAGAACGACGGTTCGTATGGCAAGTCCAACGACCTGCTCGCAACCCAGTTCATCTACTCGTTCTAATCTGTTCTGCCGGCGCGTGGCCTTGTGGTCGAAAAGGCCACGCGCACAGGCTCTTTGCGCATGCTCTGCCTATGCTCCGATTCTCGAACCAGCCTCACGTCGCCTCGTACTACGCCGCCACTGCCAACGACAGCACCCGCCATCCCGCGCTCGACGAAACGATCAGCGTCGACGTTTGCGTGATCGGCGCGGGACTGACCGGCATTTCCACGGCGCTCAATCTTGCCGAACGCGGCCATTCGGTCGCGGTGCTCGAAGCATCGAAAGTCGGCTGGGCGGCGAGTGGCCGCAACGGCGGCCAGTTGATCGGCGGCTTCGCGTGCGATATCGATACGTTCGCGAAGTATCTGCCCGCCGACGACGTGAAGCGTGTTTGGGACATGGGGATCGAAACCCTCGATATCGTCAAGGAACGCGTTGCGAAGCATCAGATCGATTGCGATCTGACCATGGGCTACCTGACCGCGGCGAATAAGCCGCGCGATACCGACGCGCTGCAAAAATGGCGTGACGAAGCGCAGCGGCGCTTCGGCTACGACCGCTTCAGTTACGTCGATGCCGACGGCGTCGGCAACTATGTTCAATCGCAGCGCTATCTGGGCGGCTTGTTCGACGCGGACAGCGGCCATCTGCATCCGTTGAATTACACGTTGGGGCTGGCGCGCGCGGCGCGCGAAGCCGGCGTGCAAATTTTCGAGGACAGTTGCGTCACGGCCTTGCGTGAAGAAAACGGCCGGCATGTGGCTGAAACGGCACGCGGACGAGTGCAGGCACGCTTCGTCGTACTCGCCTGCAATACTTATCTGGGTCAGCTCGCCCCGGACGTGGCCAACAAGATCATGCCGGTCGGCACCTACGTGATTGCCACCGAACCGCTCGACCCCGATCGCGCCGAAGCGTTGATGCCCGCGAAAGCCGCCGTGTGCGACAGCCGCTTCGTACTGGATTACTTCCGTCCGGCGCCCGATCACCGCCTGCTGTGGGGCGGCAAAGTAAGTTACTCGAAGCTCGCGCCGCGCAACCTCGGCGAAGCGATGCGCCGCGATATGCTGAAGACCTTCCCGCAACTCGACGATGTCAAAATCGACTATGCATGGGGCGGTTTCGTCGACATCACCATGAACCGGGCGCCGCATTTCGGCCGGCTCTCGCCGACCGTGTATTTCGCACAAGGCTTCTCCGGGCATGGTGTAAATACCACTGGTCTCGCGGGCAAACTGATCGCCGAAGCGATCGACGGCCAGGCGTCGCGCTTCGATCTGTTCGGCAAGATTCGTCACCGCGACTTTCCCGGCGGCGCTACACTGCGCACCCCTGCCCTCGTACTCGCGATGGTCTGGTATCGAATGAAGGACCTGCTTTGATGAATGCTCCGACTCCCGGCTTCAACACACCTCACACGCTGAATACGCTCGACCGCCGCGCCGATGCGCTGATCGCCAACTCCTACTATGAAGCGAGCGCGACGCGTCCGCTCGCCGACGACCCCGCGCTCGACGGCACGCTCGAAGCCGACGTGTGCGTGATCGGCGCGGGCTTCTCCGGTTTGTCGGTAGCGCTGGAGTGCCGGGCGCGCGGCTTGTCGGTGGTCGTGCTCGATGCGCATCGTCCGGGTTGGGGCGCGTCGGGCCGCAACGGTGGGCAGACGCTGGTGGGTTTCGCGAAAGACGAGGTCATGGAACGCCAACTCGGTCTCGACGGCGCGCGGGCCGCATGGGCGATGTCGGTGGAAGGCGTGGCGCTGGTGCGCGAGCGTATCGAACATTACGGCATCGACTGCGATTTCACGTCCGGCTATCTGACCGTCGCCACCAAACCAAAACGCGTGCCCGATTTGCGTTCGTGGATGGAGTCGGCTTCGCAACGCTGGGGCTATTCGAAACTCTCGTGGCTAGATACCGACGCGGTCCGTTCGCGCGTCGCTTCGAAGCGCTATCTGGCCGGCGTCTACGATCCGTTTTCCGGCCATCTGCATCCGCTCAAGTACTGTCTCGGTCTCGCCGATGCGGCACGCCGCGAAGGCGCGCAGCTGTTCGCGCATTCGCCCGTGATCGAGGTCGTGCGAGGCGCGCGGCCTGTCGTGCGTACCGCTCGTGGCGAAGTGCGCTGCCGGTTCGTCGCGGCGTGCGGCAATGCCACGATCGGCGACGTGCTGCCCGCGCCGGTGGCCGCGCGTATCGCGCCGATCGCGTCGTATATCGTTGCTACTGAACCGCTAGGCAAGGAACGAGCCGATGCTTTGATCAAAGGGCGCGAGGCGATTTGCGACAACAACTTCTTTCTCGACTATTTCCGGTTGTCGGCGGACCATCGCGTGCTGTTCGGCGGGCGGGCGAGCTCGACCGGTGCTTCACCGGCGCAGCTCGGCGAAGAGATTCGCCAGCGCATGATCGGTGTGTTCCCGCAACTCGGCGACGTGAAAATCGATTATGCGTGGGGCGGTTTTGTCGACGTGACGCGCAATCGCGCGCCCGATTTTGGATCGATCGATCCAAATTACTTTTACGTGCAGGGCTTTTCCGGGCACGGCGTCGCGTTGACCGGTATTGCCGGGCGCGTGGTGGCCCAGGCAATGGCCGGTGAGACGAAAGCTTTCGATCTGTTTGCGCAATTGCGGCATGCGCGCTTTCCGGGCGGCCCTGCGTTGCGCGGCCCGGCGCTGGAACTGGGGATGATGTATCACCGGATTCTGGAGTTGTTCTAGGCACGGCCGGCACGCGGCGCAGCGCTTACGTTGCGCCGACAACCGCGACGACACTCGTCCTCCATATCACGTCGGCAGCGCTGCTATGACACCGGAACGAGGCGCGGCGCAATCCGGTCGCCCTTGCCGGCTACTTTACTATTGGTGACCCTCGACAGCATACTGTCATACTTATTCGTATGCCGCTTTCGAGGAGGCGCCGATGACCACTCAACTCACTCGCGAATTCGCGTCAAAATTCGCCAACTTGGCGCTGGCCCATCTCACGCGCGAATACCCGAACAAGCTGACGCATTCGCTCGCCGGGCCGCAAGACGTGCAAGGCCCGCGTGCGCTGCATCCGATTTTTTACGGCAGCTACGACTGGCATTCGTGCGTGCACGGCTACTGGTTGATTTTGCATCTACTCGATCGTTTTCCCGATCTGCCTGAAGCGGCGCGCATCGTCGCGGTGGTCGACGAGCATTTCACCGCGGCTAACGTGGCCGGTGAAGTGGCGTATCTCGAACTGCCGCACAACCGTGGTTTCGAGCGTCCGTATGGCTGGGCCTGGCTGCTCGCGTTGAGCGCACAACTCAGTTCGCTGAAACTCTCGGAAGCCGTGCGCTGGTCGAAAACCTTTGCGCCGCTTACCAAACTGTTTGTCGAGCGCTTCGAGGACTTTCTGCCGAAAGCCACCTACCCGCTGCGGGTGGGCACGCACTTCAACATGGCCTTCGCGTTGGCGCTGACGCTGGATTTCGCGCGGCAAACGTCGTGTGAATCGCTGGAAGCACTGGTCGTGAATACGGCGGAACGCTGGTTTCTGAATGACGTCGCGTGTCAGGCATGGGAGCCTGCCGGCGACGAATTCCTCTCGCCTTCGCTCATGGAAGCCGAGCTCATGCGGCGCATACTGCCGCCCGCGCAATTCGTCGACTGGTTCGGCCGCTTTCTGCCGGATCTCGGCTTGAAAAAGCCCGCTACGCTGTTCGAGCCCGTCACCGTGACGGATCGCACCGACGGCAAGATCGCGCACCTGGATGGTCTGAATCTCAGCCGCGCGTGGTGCCAACGTTCGCTCGCCCGCGCATTGCCCTCAGGCGATATTCGCCGAACCGTTCTGTTCGACGCAGCCGAACGGCATCTGCAAACCGCACTGCCGCACGTGGCCGGCGACTATATGGGCGAGCATTGGCTAGGCACATTTGCCACGCTCGCATTGGAAGCTTGAATTACGGCCTGATTCGAGACTTCGAATCGAACTCGACCGGCGGCATGGTCAACTGAAAAATACGAAAGCGGCGCCGCACGCGCAAAACGGTTTCTCACACCAACCGATTCGCGCTGCGAGCGCCGCTTTTGCATGCTGCGTCAATGCAGAGCCGCTTCTTGCGGCTCAGCCGGCGACGACGCGCCGGCCTGCTGCATTTACTGGCCCGTCAGCTTTTTAGGCTTCGGCGGCGCCTGAACCTTGTTGTACTGGAACTCGGGCGTTGCCTTCAAGGCATCTTTGGTGGCGCCCGCCAGATAGAAATTCCCCTCGCGAATATCCAGCGCTGCGATAGGCACCGCCACGTCGTGCGATGCCACGCCCAGGAAACCGCCCGCGGAGACGATGGCTGCGGACAGCGAGCCGTCCGGCGCGATCACCAGATCGCGGACCGTGCCGATTTTCGCGTTCTGGTCGTTGTAGACCGACTTGCCGAGAATGCTCTTCTTCACACTCCAGCCGCTCAGCAGCGCATTCGACTGCTCGACTGTGACGCTCAGCGGTTGCGTGCCGGCGACTTGCGCCTGTGCACCAAGGCTGGTTGCAGCTACCGCGACGACAACAACAAGTTTGCCCAACGTCATATCGCTTACTCCCTTCTTAGTAGACTTGACCGGCGCATGGCCCGCGCCGTATGGAATCGCTGCACCACGATCATACAGACTGCGCGGCGCGGTTGCATCCAGCGTGCCGCAAGGTCGCACGCGCACACCTCGACGCGCCGACGCCGCCACGCTCGGGGATGACGTCACGGCCCGAAGCGCATGGCGGTAAAATCGCGCAAGGCGATCACGCCGGTTTTTGAGGTGGCAGTTTGACTGAGCTTGAACAGGGTTTTATCTTGACCCGGCATTGGCGGGACACGCCCGCCGGCACCGAAGTCGATTTCTGGCTGGCCACGGACGGCGGGCCCCGGCACGTGCGCTTACGCCCTCAGCCTTCGGTGGCGTTCATTCCCGCCGAACATCGCGAGCGCGCGGAAACGATCCTGCGCCGCGAAGCGCCGCTCGATCTGCGAGTGCTCGATCTGTGCGACTTTCAGCATCGGCCGGTCATGGGGCTTTACTGCCCGCAGTACCGGCAATTGACGGGCTTCGAGAAACGTCTGAAGCAAGGCGGCGTCGACGTCTACGAAGCCGATATCTTTCCGCCCGAGCGCTACATGATGGAGCGCTTCATCACGGCGCCCGTGTGGTTCAGCGGCGACGCGCAGAGCGCCGAAAAGAGCAGCCCGCTCGTGAACAGCGAACTCAAGCCGGCCGCCGGCTATCGTCCGCCCTTGAAGCTGGTGTCGCTCGATATCGAAACCAGCGCTCACGCCGAGTTGTATTCGATCGCGCTGGAAGGATGCGGCCAGCGTCAGGTGTATATGCTGGGGCCGCCGAACGGCGACGCGGGCACGCTCGACTTCGCGCTCGAATACTGCGAAACCCGCGCACAGTTGCTGGAGAAACTCAACGCGTGGCTCGAACGGCACGATCCCGATGCGATCATCGGCTGGAATCTGGTGCAGTTCGATCTGCGCGTGCTGCAGCAGCATGCCGAACAATATCGCGTACCGCTGCGACTCGGCCGTGGCGGTGCGGTGATGGAATGGCGCGAGCACGGGCTCAAGCAGAACCACTTCTTCGCCGGCGCCGCGGGACGGTTGATTATCGACGGCATCGAGGCGCTGCGCTCGGCGACCTGGAGTTTCCCTTCGTTCAGTCTCGAACATGTCTCGCGCACCGTGCTGGGCGAAGGCAAGGCGATCGACAATCCGTATCAGCGCATGGACGAAATCAAGCGCCGCTTCGACGAGGACAAGCCCGCGCTCGCGCGCTACAACCTCAAAGATTGCGAGCTGGTCACGCGCATCTTCGCTAAAACAGAGTTGCTGCCGTTCCTGCTGGAACGCGCGAGCGTGACCGGTTTGCCGGCGGATCGCAGCGGCGGATCAGTGGCGGCGTTCACGCATCTGTATATGCCGCGCATGCATCGGCAAGGCTATGTCGCGCCCAATCTCGGCGACGTGGCCGGCGCCGCGAGCCCCGGCGGCTTCGTGATGGATTCGCGCCCCGGTCTCTACGACTCCGTGCTGGTGCTCGATTACAAGAGTCTGTATCCGTCGATTATTCGCACGTTTCTGATCGACCCTGTCGGTCTTGTCGAAGGCATGCTGAATCCCGCCGACGATCAATCGGTTCCGGGCTTTCTCGGCGCGCGCTTTTCACGCACGCACCATTGTTTGCCGTCGATCGTCGGGCAAGTGTGGCAAGGCCGCGAAACGGCCAAACGCGAGAACAACAAGCCGCTTTCGCAGGCATTGAAGATCATCATGAACGCCTTTTACGGCGTATTGGGATCGACCGGTTGCCGCTTCTTCGATCCGTGTCTCGCCTCGTCGATCACCATGCGCGGCCACGAAATCATGCATGCCACGCGCGAACTGATTCAAGCCGAAGGCTACGAAGTCATCTACGGCGATACGGATTCGACCTTCGTGTGGCTGAAACACGCGCACAGCGAAGCGGACGCGAGCCGCATCGGCCGCGCGCTGGTCGAACATATCAACGCGTGGTGGCGGCAGAATCTGCAAGAGAGATTCGGGCTCGACAGCGCGCTCGAACTGCAATTCGAACGGCACTATCGGCGCTTCTTCATGCCGACGATTCGCGGCGCCGAAGAAGGCAGCAAGAAACGCTACGCCGGCCTCACAGTGTTGCCGGACGGCAGCGAAGACATCGTCTATAAGGGACTCGAAACGGTACGCACCGACTGGACGCCGCTCGCGCAGCAGTTTCAGCAGGAACTGTATCGGCGCATCTTCACGCGGCAACCGTATCAGGACTACGTGCGCGACTATGTGCGCGACACGCTCGACGGCAAGCTCGACGATCAGCTCGTGTATCGCAAACGGCTGCGCCGGCCGCTCGAAGAATACGAGCGCAACGTGCCACCGCATGTGCGCGCGGCGCGTGTGGCGGACGAGTTCAACCGGCGGCAAGGGCGCCCGCTGCAATACCAGAACGGCGGGTGGATCAGCTATGTGATGACGGTTGCCGGACCCGAGCCGCTGGAAACGCTGCGCTCGGCAATCGATTACGAACATTATCTGACGCGTCAATTGCAGCCCGTCGCCGACGCTATCCTGCCGCTCCTGCGCGACGATTTCACGACCTTGATGTCAGGGCAGAAGCAGTTGTTCTGACGCAGTGTTAGCATCGGGCGTATCGACGACGCACAGCAAAGGCCACGCATGAACGAGTCGCACCTGATCGCGGCAGACACGCTGAAATCCGAACCGCAAACCACCGCGAACCGCGTGTTTTCCGACGGTGCGCTCAGTCTCGGACTCACGCTGCCGATGCTGCGCGCCGGCACGATCGTGGCCGATTTCGATGAGCAACTGGCGCTCGCGCGCCTCGCCGACGAACGCGGCTTTCGCGCGCTCTGGATACGCGACGTCCCGCTGAACAGCGCGGACTACCCGGACCCTGTCGGCCATCTCGATCCGTGGGTATTCCTTGGTGCGCTCGCTGCGAACACGCGGCGTATCGCGCTTGTGAGCGGCGCCATCGTGCTCACGCTGCGTCATCCGCTGCATATTGCCAAGGCGGCGCTGTCCGTCGATACGCTCAGTCACGGACGCTTTATTCTGGGTCTGGGTTCAGGCGACCGTCCACCGGAATATGCCGCATTCGGGCGCGAGGCCGACGAGCGGCGCGAACTGTATCGCAGTCACTGGGAGACGGTTGCCGCCGCCCTCGACGCACCGTCGCGCGTGATTCCCGATCGCACGCCCGAAGGTGCGCCTACCTTTCAACTTTTGCCCGAGCATTCGCGCGCGGTGCCGCTGCTTGCCGTGGGTTCGGGCGGTCAGAGCGTCGACTGGATCGCGCGCCATTCGCTGGGATGGATGACCTACCATCGCGAGCCGGACGCGCAGCACGCCCGCCACAGCATGTGGCGCGCCGCCGTCGAACGCGCGGCGCCCAAAGCGTTTCGCGCGTTCGGCGTCGCGATGCGGCTCGAACTCAGCAGCGATCCGCATGAGCCGGCTCAGGCCGTGACGCTCGGCTACCGGACCGGCCGGCTCGCGTTGATCGACATACTCAAAGCGCTACGCGCGGAGGGGACGCACCATGTGACGTTCAATCTGTCGTCGGAGCGTCCCGTCGCTGAGATCGTCAACGAACTCGCCGATGAGGTGTTGCCGCTGTTTCATCAGGAGACGTAGAAAGCGCGCTGCGCGCCCGCTTCGACTCACGGCGTGGATGGCCGGTCCGTGTCGTACAAGCGGTCCGGGATAAACAGCGCGGTCACGCCGCTCAGGAAGAACACCGCGCCCACCACGAGGAAACCCATACCGATGGAAAACTGCGTGGCCAGAAAACCGATGACGATAGGCGCCGCGCCCGAGCAGAAGCGCCCCAGGTTATAGGAGCCGCCCACCGCAGTGCCGCGGATGGAAGTGGCGAAACTCTCGGACATGAACGTGCCGATCATGCCCAGTGGTACGCCGTACAGGAACCCGAAGAAAAGCATGAGAACGGCAATGTTCTCCCGCGTGTGCCAGAAGATGATCACCGGCAGAAAAAGCGCGGCGCCCACGCAGCCGAGGACATACACACCACGCCGGCTCCAGCGGTCGCCTAGCCAGCCGGCGAAGATCTTGCCGATAAACGCGACGACGTAGGTCCCGATCATGTACCCGGCCAGTGAGCTGAACTTGATATGCAGTTCCTTTTCGAGGTACGTTGGCAGCCAGTTATTCAGGCCGTAGAACCCGGAAAGAATGAAAACCGAGGCCAACGTCCACAGGATAAACAGGGTTCGCGTCTGTCGATTGCTGAAAATCACGTGGTAGCGGCTGTCGCGCCAGCGGCGCTGGCTCGTGCGCTCGATGGCCTGGCTCGCCCTCCAGCTAGCCGGCTCGGGCACCGCGAACTTGATCGCCAACGCAAACACCACGGGTATGGCCGACACGTAGTACAGCGTGCGCCAGCCGTAGTGCGGCAAAATCCAGCTGCTCAGCGCAATGACCACGATATAACCGGCCGAAATGCCGGTCTGCAAGGCTCCCAGAATCAGTGAGCGCCGTTCCGTGGGCACGTATTCGGCAACGAGCGTCGTGACCAGCACCATGGAGCCGATGCCCAACGAACCGATAAAGCGGACGACCGCGAACTCCACAAAGCTGTGCGTAAGTCCGAGCAGCCCCGCGCCGAGCGAAAAGAGCGCCAACGCCCAGACCACCACCCTCACCCGCCCGATGCGATCGCTCGCCCAGCCGCCGAGAATCCCGCCGACTGCCATGCCTAGCAACGTCAGGCTGCCCAACGCGCCGGCCTGGACATTGCTCAGTCCGAAGTCGTCCTTGATACGCGTCAGCGTGAGGCCGTACATCATGACGTCCGCGCCATCGGCCATGAGCGCGAGATAACCGAGGATGAAAACAAGCAGCCAGCGGCCTTGCGACACCGAAGTCTGGCTCGCCGGCGACGCTGTCGCAACACGTTGGGTAGTGGTCATGTCAGAGCGGAGTCAAACTGCCGGTGGATAGCGTATGGCGAGTAATAAGAGCGGGAGCCAGGAAGGAACCGATCAGTAATCCCAACTCTTCATGCCGCGTTGTGTACCACCTCTCCCGATGCGTCAGGTTCATCGTGCCGATGCACACGCCGTCGTACGCAATCGGAATGTTCAGTATCGATCCGAGGCCCATGCCGGTCATTACGGTGTGATCGTCGAACGCTTCGCGAATGCCCTGTGCGGTTTCCGCGCGAAAGGGCTTGAGATCGAGCAGGATCTGTTTGGCCCACGGCGTGCCGTGCTTTTTCTTGCGCCCGCCAACCGGATAGACGTCGGGCATGTTCGTGTAGACGCGCTCCACCTCCTGGTTTTGCGCATCGTAGGACATGATCGTGAACAGGCTGAAGCCGATTGCGCTTGCCGCCACGTCGTGAACCGCACGGAAAATCGCCATCGGCTGACCCTTGATCCGCATGGCCCTCGCGAGTTGTTCAAGGTTCGACATGTCCAGCGCTTGCGGATCTAGCTGCGCAGTTTCGATCTGGATGCCTTGCATGGTCTGTATGGGAAGGTTGGCGGATGACGGCATTCAGCCGTGTAGTTCAGTGGAACTGAGCGGGCCTCGAACATCTTGCGTGCGACCGAATTCCTCGGCCTCGATGTCTTCGAGCGAGCGGTTGCGAGTCTCGATACCCAGGAAGAACACCACGCATGCGCCGATGAGCAGAACCGTCGTGGTCATCGCGAATACGCCCAGGAAGCCGAGCGTGGGATAGACGAGGCCGACCAGAATGGGCGCGCTCACCGAGCCGATGCGGCCAAACGATGATGACGAGCCGGTGCCGGTCGTGCGCACCGCGGTCGGGAATACTTCCGGGGTGTACGCATACACGCCTGCAAACGCACCATTCATGAAGAACGACAGGCAGATGCCCGCGACCATGATCGCGATACCGGTGTGAGAGAACGCAAGCGCGATGGCCGCTATGCCGCCCAGCAACATATACGACGCGACCACCGCCTTGCGCCCGATCCGTTCATTGAGCCAGGCGGCCGAAAAATAGCCCGGAATCTGCGCCCCATAGATCGCGATGGAATAGCCGAAGCTCTTCGTCATGGTGAGCCCTTCCTTGAGAAGCAGGCTCGGTATCCAGGAGAAGAACGAGTAATACGCGAATGCAACCGAGAACCACATCAGCCAGCTGACCGCCGTAGTGCGCGCCAGTCGCGGCGACCATAACGTGAGCACGTTCTGCAACGCGCTGCCGCTTGCACGCGCCGACGCGGGAAGCACGCCAACGGAGCCGACCGGCGGAAGACGAATGCCTCTGCCGGCAAACCATGACTCGATCGTGTTCACGATCCGGTTTGCTTCGTCCGTCCGGCCCTGGCTTTCGAGCCATCGCGGCGACTCAGGCAGCGTTCTGCGCCACCAGAGCAGCATGACGACAGGTAACGACGTCACCACGGCCAGGTAGCGCCAGCCGTCGGCATAGTTTCGCACCACGACGAAGCCGAGTATGGACGAACTCAGATAGCCGAACGACATGAAGCCGACCAGCGCCCCGCAAAACATGCCTCTGTAGCGACGCGGCACGAATTCCGCGAGGAATGGCGCGATCACCACCGTCTCCGCGCCGGAACCAAATCCCGCGACGATGCGCAGCGCGAAGAATGTGTGCCAGTCCGTCGCGGCAGCACTCGCGAGCGACGCGACACAGTAGATGGCCAGCGCCGTCATCATGATGCGACGACGGCCTATCAGATCGGCGAACACACCTGACAGGAAGGCGCCGAAGAAGTACCCGATATAGGTGCTGCTCGCGACGAGCCCGGTTTCGGCGCTGCTCAGGTGCCATAGCTTGCTCACGACCGGCAGCAGAAACGCGAGCGACGATGAATCGAGTCCATCGAACAGATACCCCAAGCCACCGATGAGCAGGAGTTTGCGGTGAAAGCCCGACAACGGAAGTCTTTCAAGACGAGCGGCTACGGCAGACACGTTAACTTTCTCCCTGAAGGAATGGACACGATCTCCGCCATGCCGAGGTTATCGCCCGACTGCGTAGGCCTGCATCTGACGAGGCGTCGCTGCGCCACGCATCAGACCGTTTCTGATTCCGACCGCGCAGACGCGCCCGAGCGACCACGGTTCGGCCACTGTCAGGTCGTGGCCACGCGCGCGTAATTCGGCAAGGGTGCTTTCCGGAAAGCGGGATTCGGCGGACATCTTGCCCAGATGCATGGCGCGCGGATAAAACGAACTCGGAAAATGCGCAGTCTGGAACGACGGCGAATCCGCGGCTGCCTGAAAATTCATGCCGGCGTGCACATGTTTGAGGAAGAGCTGGATCGACCATTGATCCTGCTGATCGCCGCCCGGCGTGCCGAACGCCGCATAGGGCTTGCCCGCGCGGGTGACCAGCGTCGGCGAAAGCGTGGTGCGCGGACGGCGCCGCGGCCCGAGCGACGAGGGCAAGCCCTCCTCCATCCAGAACATTTGCGCACGCGTGGTCACGTTGAAGCCGAGGCCGGGCACCGCCGGCGACGCCTGCAGCCAGCCGCCCGACGGCGTGGCCGACACCATGTTGCCCCAGCGGTCGACGACATCGAGATGAACCGTATCGCCTCGCAGTTCGGGCAACGGCGCGAAGGTCGGCTCACCCTGGCCGAAGCCGCCGAACTGTTCCTTGCCCGCCAGCGCCATGATGCGCGCGGCGCGCCGCTCGCTGTCGCCGAGCGTGCCGGGACGAAATTCGAGCGACGCCCGGCGCGGGTCCACCAGCCGACGACGTTCGTCGTTATAGGCGTCGCTCAGCAGCACGTCCATGGGCACGTGCGCGAACGCAGGGTCGCCGTAGAACACCTCGCGGTCGGCGAACGCGAGCTTCGAGCATTCGATGATCGTATGCACGAAATCCGGTCCCATCGGGTCCATGGCCGCGAGATCGAATCCCTTGAGCAGTGCGAGCTGCTGCAGGAACATCGGCCCCTGGCCCCATGGGCCGGTCTTGTGCACACGGAGCTCGCCATAGTCGTACGAAACGGGGTCTTCGTAGGACGGTTCCCAGCGCGCGAGGTCGCCGGCATCGAGCAGGCCGCGATTGCGCTGACCCGACGTGTCGAGCACGGCCGTCGAACCAAAATACTGGTCGATGGCATCAGCCACGAAGCCGTGATAAAAAACCTCGCGGGCGCGTTCGCACTGTTCGCTGCGGTCACGCCGGGTATTCGCTTCGCGCAGAATACGCTTATACGTGTTCGCAATGGCCGGATTGGCGAATAGCTGATTCGGCATCGGTGCGTCGCCGTCGCGCAGCCATTGCTCGGCTGAAGTCGTCCATTCGGTCCGGAAGAAATCCTTGATGGCGAGGATCGATGAGGTCATGCGCGGCAGCACCGGGTAGCCGTTTTCCGCGTAACCGATCGCGTAACTCAGCACATCTTCGAGCGGCAACTGGCCGTAATCGCGCAACATGGCCATCCACCCGCCGAATGCGCCGGGCACGACGGCCGGCAGCAGTCCCGTACCCGGCACGACTTCCAGCCCCAACTTGCGCATGCGCTCGATAGTCATGCTCGCGGGCGTCACGCCCTGCCCGCACAGCACGCGCACGCGGTCTTCGCGCGCGCTGTAGAACACCACCGGCAATTCGCCGCCCGGACCGTTCAGATGCGGTTCGACGATCTGCAAAACAAAACCGGCGGCGGCGGCGGCATCGAACGCGTTACCGCCTTTCTCGAGCACGGCCATGGCCGACGCGCTGGCCAGCCAATGCGTGGAAGCGACCATGCCGAATGTGCCGATCAGTTCCGGGCGGGTGGTGAACGACATGCGCTGCTCCTTTGCGATCGCGGGCAACTGGCGCCCGAACCAATCTCTATAGGTACACGTTGAACAAGCGACAAAGATGCTGCTCGATCCCAATCAATTTCACGTGATGCTAACCCGAAATCTACACGCAATATACTGAGTCAAAATATTTTCGGGAACCTGCGCGCCACGCCGCCTCCATTCTGCTATCTTTGGAACCAATAAACATTGGTTCAAGCAAAAATGGAACAGACAGTATTGGAAGCTTTGCTCGGCTATATCGCCGCCCATCAACTCAAGGACGGCGACGCGCTGCCGCCCGAAAGAAAGCTGGCCGAAGACCTTGGCGTCAGCCGAAGGGAACTGCGCTCGGTACTGGCTTCACTGGAGGCATCGGGCCGGGTGTGGCGCGGTGTCGGGCGCGGCACCTATCTGGGCGCGCGGCCGCTGAAGTTCGGCCCCACGCTGCGTGGACTGCGCGCGGGAACGAGTCCGGCAGATATCGCCGAAATGCGGCTGCTGTTCGAACCCGCACTCGCGGAACTCGCCGCCGCCAAAGCCAGTCGGGACGATCTGCTGGAACTGGAAAAGTGTGCGCGCAAAAACGCAGCCGCGAAGAACGACGAAGAGTGGCAGCAATGGGATCATCGCTTTCACCTGCTGATCGGCCAGGCCACCCGCAATCCCGCACTCATTGCGCTGATGGAAGTCATCAACAGCATGCGCGTCAAACCGGACGTACGCGAAAAGACGGTGGCCCAGGAGACCCGGCAGTATTTCGCCCAGCAACATCAGGCTGTCGTCAATGCGATGAAAGCGCGTGATGGAGAAACAGCGGCCCGTTGCATGCGCGAGCATCTGCTGAGCGTTCAAGGGCGGGCATCGGGTAAGGAATGACTCGCGGCGCAGGCGATGTATGCGAGCAAAGTAGTCGACCGTAACGAACACATCGAGCCGCACGAAACGCTTGAGTCCATCCGCAATTTGACCTAGAAATGAGGATGCGCAAATTACCCGTTATTCGTATTGAGTTAAACGAGTCATTCTCCTGCCACTTGCCGACGGTACGCTGGATGCAATACAGCGTGCACGAGACCGGCTCGAAATAGCTTTTACCCATCACGCATTTCAGGAAACAAGCTCAGCCGACGATTCATATCAATCATCGCTACGCTCAGGAGAGCATCAGTCATGGTCGCAAGAAAACGAATTCATGCTGCGCTCCTCGCCGCGATGATCGCCGCGATTGCGCCGGCCAGTCAGGCGCAAAACACCACCGACTGGCTGGCGAACACGTATGGCACTCTCGCCGCCCACGTCGGTAACGCCGCGCGCTCCATGTGGGTCGCGCCCGAAGGCGTCCTCTATACGGCCTCCATGTGGGACGAGTACGAAGGCGGCGTCGCGATCTATCAGAACCACCGCAGCGCTGGCTCCATCGGCGCTCATGGCGAATTTCAGGGCAGCGCCATCACCGGTAATGCCAAGTCGATTTTCGTGGCGCTCCAGTACAGCGCGTCGTACGGAAGCGGCGCGGTGGGACGATACAACCGCGCCACCGGGGCTCGCGATCTTTTCATTCAGGTCAGCGCGTTGAAGAACCAGCCGCGGGTCGACGTCATCACCGGCCTCGCCACGGCGGGCTCGCTGCTTTATGCGAGCGACATCGACGGCAATCGCGTGCGAATCTTCACCACCGACGGCGTCTGGCAGCGGGACATCAACGTCCCTGCCCCAGGCGCGCTCGCGGTGGATGGCGCGGGCAACATCTGGATCGCGCAGAAAAGTGCGGGCACGATCGTCGAGTTCAGTTCAGGCGGGGCGCTGCTGAATACCATCCAGATGCCCGCCGGATCGCAGCCGTCGGCGCTCTATTTCGATGCGTCGTCGGGACAGCTCATGGTGGGCGACGAAGGGCCCGACATGAACATCAAGCGCTACACGCTCTCGGGTACGCCGACACTGGCCGGAACGTTCGGCGTTCAGGGCGGGTATCTCGATACCACGACGGGCATCAAAGGCCAGGTCGGCGCGAAGCGCTTCACCCGCGTCGCCGGCATCGGCAAGGACACCGCGGGCAACCTCTATGTGCTCAACAACCCGTGGGGCGGAAGCTGGGACCTCGGCCGCAACGGCGGCACCGACATTCATGCGTATAGCAGCGCCGGCAATCTGCAGTGGACGCTGCGGTCCCTCAACCTCGAAGGCGACGCCGTACCCGACCCGCTCACGGACGGCACCATGTTCTATGGCGGCACCAACATCTACAGCGGCAGCGCCGGCGGCGCCTTTGTCGCGAACACCGTCGATCCGTTCGCCTATCCGTCGGACCCGCGCATCGACATCAACGATACTTCACGCGACGAGCACTTCGCTCACCTTGCCACGGTCGGCGCCAACCGGATCCTCGTGGCGTCCGGCCAGAATCCCGATGTCTACTACTTCTTCCACTTCAATGCCGCGAATGGCTATATCGCCATACCGGACGCCACGCTTCCGGGTGCGGCGTTCAAAACCACCGCACTGGTCAGGGACGGGTTCTGCATCGACAGCAAGGGCGGCGTGTGGGCCGGTCTGGACAAGACAGGCTACATCTATCACTACCCGCTGACCGGACTCGACGCCAGCGGCAAACCATCGTGGGGACCTGGCATCCCCGTCCGCATTCCCGCGAGCATCCAGCCGCTGACGCGCATTCTCTACCTCGCGGACAGCGACACGATGATCCTCGGACAGGGTGTTGTCGGGAGTACGGACTGGACGGGGATCGGCACGCGGATCGAGGTGTATCACGGCTGGAGCGCGGGCAATACCACCACGCCCAATCCGGTGATCAACCTCGCCCACGCCGGCGCCAAGTCGATCGACGCGGCCGGCCGCTATCTTTTCGTCGGCTACTGGTTCGGCAGCGGGCCCGCTTTGCCGGACATCGACGCCTTCAATCTCGCCACAGGTAACCTCGACGCAACGCTCGTGAACACCAGCAGCCGTACCGTCGACGCCAGCAGCGCGATCGATGCGATGTATAGCGTCAAGGCCTACCTTCGATCGACCGGCGAGTACGTGGTCACGAAGAACAACGTCAAGGGCTCCAGCATCGCCGTTTATCGCTGGACGCCGTGATCGGGTGTAAAAGACGTCGATTTTCACGGCGGTGAAGTTGTCTACCGGGATATTTTTTCCAGCTCGATACCCTTCGTGCGCGGTCCCATCAACCCGATCGCCAGCATGACGATCAGCATCGCTCCAGCGATAAAGACGAAAACCCCGGTCGTACCGAACTGCTTCAACACAGCGGCAATCAGAAAGGCTGTGAAGATCGCCGAAAAACGGCTCCACGAATAGACGAATCCCACCGCGCGCGCCCGAATGCTGGTCGGAAAAAGCTCAGTCTGATACGCGTGGTAGCTGTATGAAATGATGTTGCCTGCGAGCGTCAGACACACACCGAGACTGACCAGCAACACGGCGCCCGCAGCCTGACTGAACCACAGGCCGCAAACGATGTTCACCCCCGCCATCACCACGATCACGGTCTTGCGCTCGAAGCGGTCGCCGATGAAAAGTCCGATGAGCGGACCGACGGGCGCCGCCAAAGCGATCACGCTCGAATACATCAGGCTCGTGGTGATCGTAATGCCCTGCTTGATCAGCAGCGTGGGCACCCAGTTCGCAAAGCCGTAGAAGCCCACGGTCTGGAAGATATTGAAGATCGTCATCATCAGCGTGCGGCTGCGATACGGCGGCACCCACATATCGCGGAAGCTGCCGCGGGGCGCGACCGGCACCGGCGGCGCGGGCGGCGGCAACTCGCGGCCGTATTCGCGGCGCACTTTCGCTTCGAGCGCCGTCATCACGCGGTCCGCTTCGGCAAGGCGTCCTTGCTGTGCGAGCCAACGCGGGCTTTCCGGCAACGCGCGACGAATCCACCACACGAACAGCGCGCCATGTGCGCCGATCAGCACGACCCAGCGCCAGCCGTCCAGGCCGAGCAATGTGCGCGGCACCAGCAGATACGACAGGAACGCCACCACCGGCACAGCCGTAAAGCCGACCGCCTGCTCGCATGCGAACGCGCGGCCGCGAATCTGCTTGGGCACCAGTTCGGAGATGTACGTACCGATCGTCACCAGTTCGACGCCGATGCCTATCCCTGCCACGAAGCGCCAGAAATTCAATCCGGTAGCCGTTTCCTGGAATGCCATCACGATATTGGCCACCGTATACCAGAGCAGCGAATACGTGAACACGGCGCGGCGTCCGAAGCGATCCGCCAGAAAGCCGCACGCGATCGTGCCGATAAAAAGGCCGCTAAACAACGCCGCGATGAAACTCGCGACACCGGTCGAGCCGAACAGGCCGTGCGTGGTCGCGCTCAGCAGACCGCTTTTGACGAGGCCTGGCGCGACATACCCGGAGTACAGCAGATCGTAGAGTTCGAAGAAGAAGCCGAGGCTCAGCAACACCACCAGCTTCCAGACGGAGCGCGTGGCGGGCAGCCGGTCGAGGCGCGCGGAAATGCTGCCGGCGTCGAGCGGCGCGGCCACGGCGGCGCGCTTGGCCGTGTTATCGGAATGCGCCGCGTCGCCGCTTTTCTTCGCGACAGAGCCGGCGTGATCGGGGGATGCCATGTTGTATGTCTCCTGGTGATACTCGCGAAACGATAGGGTTCGCTGGACCGGTCTCGCCGGCCTCTTGTACTTTCGCGCGTCACGCGCACCGCGATGCCGGGCCCAAGGTCCGGCCAGCATTCTAGCCGCGTGCGCGCTTCAATTGTTCGAAGGTGGTGATTTTTCCGGCCAGCGCGCTCGCCGCCACCGTGTACGGACTCGCGAGCCACACATTGCCCGGCCCCGAACGGCCCGGGAAATTGCGGTTGATCGCGCTGATCGTCACTTCGTTCGCCTCGGCCGATTGGCCCGGCCCGCAATTCGCGCACGACCCGCAGCCCGGCATGACGAGCGTCACGCCCGCGCGCTCGAAAACCGGCAAGTAACCGCGCTCCTCGCAATACGCGCGCACTGCCATGGTGCCGAACTGCAAGTAGAGACGCGTCCCCTCGGGCACGCCAAGACCGTGCTCGACGCCCCAATGCAGCACCTCGTGATAGAAATCGAAGTCTTCGCGTTTGCCCGCCGTGCACGAGCCACCGTAAGCGATATCGATGGCGACGTCCTGTTCCAGTCGCGGCGCCGGCACGCCGTTGCCGGGGTCGCCAGGACGCGCGAGCATCGGTTCGATCGCGCCTGCGTCGATACGGATGGTGTCGCGATAGGTGGCGCCCGCATCGCTTTTCATCCAGTTTTCAAGGGTGAAATCGACACCGCGCCGTTCTTTGAGAAACGCCACCGTGCGCTCATCCGGTTCGACGATGCCGGTGAAGCCGCCCAGTTCCGCGACCATGTTGGTCAAGGTCGCACGCTCGTCGATCGACATCGCGCGCACGGCTGCACCGCCATATTCGAACACGAGGCCGATCGCGTCACCCGAGCGGATCGCATCCATTTTCAGCAGATGCAGCACCACGTCCTTTGCGGTCACTCCATCGCGCAAGTGACCGCTGATTTCAATGCGCAAAGTCTCCGGCACTTTGCAGCGCACATAGCCCGTCACCCAGCTATTGGCGATTTCCGTTGCGCCCGCACCGAACGCGAGGCAGCCGAGCGCACCCGAATGCGGCGTGTGCGAATCGGTGCCGCACGCCACTTGCCCCGGCAATGCGTATTGCTCGGCCATCAACGCGTGACAGATGCCTTCGGAGCCCGGCATGCTGTCGAGCGCACCGTGCGAGCGCACCGGATAGTCACGCGAGAAAGACGTATGCCCTTCCATCAGATTGGCGACGCCCGGCAGCAGACCGTCGCGCACGTGCGGAATGCTCTGCGATGCCAGCACCAGATGATCCTGGAACGCGATGATGTGATCCGGCGCATGCAGCGGCGCCGGCTTGCCGAACGCGCGATGCATCAGATGCGCGCACATGCCGGTGAAGTAATCGTGGCTGAAGCGCCAGTCCGCGGCGATGAACACGCCGTCGCCGCGCCGCGCGCCCGCGCTGGCCGGGTGCAGATGGCGCTCGATGATTTTCTCGACCAGCGTCTTCGGCTCCTCGGCCTGCGCCGCGTCAGCGTCAGCGCTATCGCTTGTGCGCGGCGCCGGCCAGTCGGCGAACTTGCTATATGCGAGCAAGCCGCCGCTGCGAATGATCTGCTGCGTGAGCGCGTCGCGTCCCTTGAGGAATTCGTCGATCGGCACCGCTTCACCCGCGCTCAAACGATCGAGCACGGCAAAGTCAGTGGTGGTGAGAATGCCGATGTTGTCGCAGTTTTGCTGATAGATCCGCTCGAAGCTTTCCGCGACGATCAACCGGATGCCGGCCGAGAGTTCCGCCAACGGACTCGATTCGCGCGACGATCCCTTGCCGTAGCGCTTGCCCGCCACCGTCACCTGGAAGCCGCCGTGCTTCACCGCATCGCGGCCGATCGGCATGCGCTCGCCGGCCTTGAAGCCGACGTACGGATACTGGCCGAGGCGCTCGTCGTAGGTGAGCATGACGGTGACCGGCGTGATCTCGTCGGTGGAGACGTTGTCGCGCAGCGGACCGGCCGTGGCGCGCGTGAAGTTCTCGCCGGCGAGTTGCGCCTCGATCACCGCGGGGTCTTGGGACAGGTACAGCACGCGGCCGTCCAGACGAATCGTGTCGCTCATGGGCATTCTCCTTGCGCCCACTATACGGCGCGCGTGGGCAATGCCGAAGTGTCGGTGCGGCAACGCAGACCTCTCGTTTGGCGATGATGGGCACGATCGTGCTCGACACGGTTGTCCGGGCATCGGCGCGTCGCCACCGGATAAGACAGCCGGCCACCAGCGCAGACACGCCTCTGCCGATCCGCCCGCCGTGGCTCGCGTCAACCGCCCTTGCCGAGAAACCCGACCAGCGCCGCCGCGCTCGCGCTCAACTGATCGCGTGACTTGAAGATCATGATGAGGTGGCGCACCGCCCAGGCATCGCTCAAAGACAGTAGGCTCACGTCGAGTGCATTCAGATAGAGCAGCCCGACCTGTTCAGGCACGACCGCGATGCCGAGCCCGGCATGCACCATCCGGCAAAGCGCGTCGAGACTGCTGACGCGAATCTTCACATCGAGTTGCCGCCCCGCGCGGGCTGCCTGCTGCGTGAGCAGTTGCGTCAGCGCGCTCTCGCTGCGCAGTCCGACGAAGCTGTCATCGAGCAGGTCGTCGAAGCTCACCCGCAACGCGCCGGCGAGCCGATGGCCGCCCGGCACCAGCACCGCCAGCCGATCCTGCCGATACGGCACCTGCTCGAACGCCTCGCTGCCCGCCACCGAATTGCAGATGCCGAAGTCCGCCGCGTGCTCACCGACAATCCGCAGCACGTCGGCGCTATTTTCCTCCTCCAGTTCGATCGACACCTCCGGAAACGCGCGCCCGAACGCGGCCACATCTTCCGGCAAAAACTGCACGATGGAGGACAGATTCGCCACCACCCGCACGCGCCCTTTCGCACCCGACGAGAAACGCGACAGCTCCGCGCTCATCTGCTCGATATTGCCGATGATCGCCAGCGCGTAGCGCAGCACGGTCTCGCCGACCGGCGTCACGGTGATGCCGCGCGACTGCCGCTGGATCACCGGCAAGCCGATCACCGCCTCGATCTCGGCGATGCGCCGGCTCACCGCGGACGATGCGATGAACTCGCGCTCCGCCGCGCGCGCGATATTGCGCTCCTGGCAGACGGCGACGAACAGGCGCAGCGAGGTGAGGTCGAGTTTCTTGAGAAGGTTTTCCATTGTTGATGCTTCATGCACGGTGACGCTGAAGGACCCGACAGCAAACCCGGCATCGGCATGAAGGGACTCTGGTAAAAAAGATGGGCCAGTGTAACGCCCTTCTCCGGACCAGAATGCCTGCCATTCGCGCACGTGGCTTTCGATTTGCTTCGTTGCTGCCTACGCTACGAAAACGCCGCGCCGGGGACGATCTCCAAGGTGTCGTTCCTCAGCAATCGGATGACGCTCGCGTACTACAACGCGGAAGGTCCTGGCACGTTCACGCGCTGATGCCGCCGCGTTCATCGCAGGATGTCGGTCGCTTTGTGCCGCTGGTCCACGCCGTCGATCAGGATCACCGGCCCGCGCGCATGCCGCGTGCGCAGCGGCAGGATGCGCCGATACGCGTCCGACGCGTACCAGGCGCGCGCGGCGGCGAGATCGGGGAACGCGATCGCGATCAGATCGCCGCGCCATTCGCCTTCGAGTATCTCGGGGCGTGCGCCATGCACGATGAAATGGCCGCAGAACGGCGCGAGCGTGCCGTCGATGCAATTGAGGTATTCGACGATCTCGTCGCCCAGTTCGACGTCGTGCAGATGAGCAATCGCGTAGGCGGTCATGGCGTGGCTCCTGGTCATGAGTGGATGCGGATCGAAAACTTGCATGCCGCTCATGGTCGACTTGGGCATGACGCGCGTCGATTACCTGTGAGGTAAAAGAACTCGCCGTGTTGCGCGGGCGGCGAGCACGCCGCGCGGCGAGGCGGCTGCACATCGCCTCCAGTTCGGCCATCACCTCGAACATCTCGATCAGTCTGTGCAGGCTGATCTTCGCGACCACCGCGCCATGCCGCGGCCGCATCTCGGCCATGCCGGCCGCGGCCAGTTGGAGCAGCGCTTGGCGCACGGACCCGCGCTGATCGCCCGCCGCTCGGGTCACGCCCGCGACGCCGTCGCTTTTTCACATCAGCCCTGATACGCCTGGCGCCCTCGCTGCCGCGTCGTCTTACGCCTAGAATACCTTTGATCTAAAACGGATTTTTGCAAAATCTCGGCATTTCATCGCTCCGCGAAACAAGCTATTGTAAAAAAGCTAAAAGACTTTGGAACCGGTTCCATTTATCATCCCGCCGGCAATCCCATGAATGCCGGAACGCAATCGCGCGCTCCAATCTGGTGACTAGAACAATATGCCCTCATCCCCTATCAGCTCTCGCCGTGGCTTTTTACGTACGGCTATCGCTCTGGTCCCGGCCGGCACGCTCGCCGGTTGCGAGGTCAAGCAAGCCACGACGGCCTCCGTGCCGGGTTCGGGCGAAAGCGCGAACGCGGGCCGCGCGTCCGGCGCGGACTACAAGCCGCATTTCTTCGACGCGAAGGAATGGGCGTTCATCCACGCCGCGGTCGACCGTCTGATTCCGTCGGACAGCGAAGGCCCCGGCGCCGTTGAAGCCGGCGTGCCCGAATTCATCGACCGGCAGATGGATACGCCGTACGCACATGGCGCGCTCTGGTACATGCAGGGGCCGTTCACGCAGGGCGCGCCCGAACTCGGCTACCAGTTGAAGCTCGTGCCGCGCGATCTGTACCGCCTCGGCATCGCGGCGGTCAACGCCTACTGCACGAAAACCTTCGCGCATCCCTTCGACGCTCTCGACGCCGCCACGCGCGACACCGTGCTCGGCGCGCTCGAGAAAGACAAGGTCGATCTGGAGAACGTGCCGGCCGCGGTGTTCTTCGGACAACTGCTGCAAAACACGCGCGAAGGCTACTTCTGCGATCCGATCCACGGCGGCAACCGCGACATGGGCGGCTGGAAGATGATCGGCTTCCCCGGCGCGCGCGCCGATTTCATGGACTTCGTCAATCAGAACGGCGCGGCTTATCCGTATGGCCCCGTGTCGATCGAAGGAAAGCGCACCTGATGTCTACTCAAACCAAACCGCACGTTGACGCGGTGATCGTCGGCTTCGGCTGGACCGGTGCGATTCTCGCGAAGGAACTGACCGAAGCCGGCCTCAAAGTGGTCGCGCTCGAACGCGGCGAATATCGCGACACCTATCCGGACGGCGCGTATCCCAACACCATCGATGAACTGACCTACAACGTCCGCAAGAAGCTCTTTCTCGATCTTTCGAAAACCACGGTCTCGATCCGTCATGCGCCGAACGATACCGCTCTGCCGTATCGTCAGTTGGCTGCGTTCCTGCCGGGCGAAGGCGTCGGCGGCGCGGGGCTGCACTGGTCGGGCGTGCATTTTCGCATCACGCCGGAAGAACTGCGCCTGAAGAGCCACTACGAGGAGCGCTACGGCAAGCGCTTCATTCCCGAAGGCATGACGATTCAGGATTACGGCGTCAGCTACGACGAACTCGAACCGCATTTCGACTTCGCGGAGAAAGTGTTCGGCACCTCGGGCCAGGCATACAAGGTCAACGGCAAGGTGGTCGGCGACGGCAACATTTACGAAGCGCCGCGCAGCGACAACTTTCCGCTCGCCGCGCAACTGAACACCTATTCGGCGGAGCGCTTCGGCAAGGCCGCGCGCGAACTCGGACTGAATCCGTACCGTTTGCCGTCGGCGAATACGTCGGGGCCGTACACCAACCCATACGGCGTGCAGATGGGTCCGTGCAATTTCTGCGGATTCTGCAGCGGCTACGCGTGCTACATGTATTCGAAAGCCTCACCGAATCTCAACATTCTGCCCGCCCTGAAGCCGTTGCCGAACTTCGAATTGCGCTCGCGCTGCCACGTGCTGCGCGTCGAACTCGACGACACGAAAAAGCGCGCCAAGGGCGTGACGTATGTCGATCCGGCGGGCAACGAAGTGTTTCAGCCGGCCGATCTCGTGATCGTCGCGGCGTTCCAGTATCACAACGTTCATCTGCTTCTGCTGTCGGGCATCGGCAAGCCCTATGACCCGATCTCGGGCGAAGGTGTGGTCGGCCGCAATTTTGCGTACCAGAACCTTTCGACCATCACCGCGTTCTTCGATAAAGACACCTTCACCAATCCGTTCATCGGCGCGGGCGGCAACGGCGTCGCGGTGGACGACTTCAATGCCGACAACTTCGATCACGGTCCGCTCGGTTTCGTCGGCGGCTCGCCGTTGTGGGTCAATCAGGCCGGCACCAAGCCGGTCAGCGGCATCGCCACGCCGGCCGGCACGCCGAACTGGGGCGCCGACTGGAAGAAGTCGGTGAAAGACCACTACGCGCACACCATTTCGATGGATGCGCACGGCAGCAACATGTCGTACCGCGACGTGTTCCTCGACCTCGATCCGACCTATCGCGATTCGTACGGCCAGCCGCTGTTGCGCATGACCTTCGACTGGAAGGACAACGACATCAAGATGGCGCGCTACGTGACCGGCCAGATGCACAAGATCGCGCAGCAGATGGGCCCGAAGTCGATCAACGTCTACACACGCGAATTCGGCGCGCACTTCGACTCGCGCCGCTATCAGACCACTCACCTGGTGGGCGGCGCGGTGATGGGCACCGATCCGAAGACAAGCGTGCTGAACCGCTACCTGCAAAGCTGGGACGTGCACAACGTGTTCGTGATGGGCGCCTCGGCGTTTCCGCAGGGCATCGGCTACAACCCGACCGGCCTCGTCGCGGCGTTGGCTTACTGGTCGGCGCGCGCGATCCGCACGCAGTATCTGAAGAACCCCGGGCCGCTGGTGAGCGTATGACGAAGAACATCCATAACAAACGCCTCGCGCGGGCGCTCAAACGCGCGGGCGCGGCGGCTGTGCTGGGCATGAGCACACTTGCCGCACACGCGGCAGCGCCACAAAGCCAGAACGACGCAACGCTGATCGCGCACGGCGAATATCTCGCGCGGGCCGGCGATTGCATCGCGTGTCATTCGGCGCCCTCAGGCAAGCCTTTCGCCGGCGGGTTGAAGTTCGACACGCCGATCGGCGCGATCTACTCGACCAATATCACGCCGGAGCGCAACACCGGCATCGGCGCGTGGACCTTCGCGCAGTTCGATCGCGCGGTGCGCGCGGGCGTGAAGCCGAACGGCGACACGCTGTATCCGGCCATGCCGTTCCCATCGTATGCGCGCCTGAGTCAGGACGACATGCACGCGCTGTATGCGTACTTCACGCAAGGCGTCGCGCCGGTGAACCAGAAGAACAAACCGGTCGACATCGTCTGGCCGCTGTCGATGCGCTGGCCGCTCGGCATCTGGCGTCACCTGTTCTCGCCCGAGCCGGTTTCGTTCGACGCGAAGCGTTACGCCGATCCGGTGATCGCGCGTGGCGCGTACCTGGTTCAAGGCCTCGGCCATTGCGGCGCGTGCCACACACCGCGCGCGGCGACGATGCAGGAACGCGCGCTGAGCGACCTCGACGGCCCGGCGTTTCTCGCGGGCGGCGCGGCGATCGACGGCTGGATTCCGTCGAGCCTGCGCGGCAATCCGCGCACCGGCATCGGCGCGTGGAGCGAAGCCGATCTCGTGCAATTCCTGAAGACCGGACGCACGCAGCACAGCGCGGCCTTCGGCGGCATGACGGACGTCGTGCAGCACAGCATGCAGCACATGAGCGACGCCGATCTCACTGCGATTGCGCGTTATCTGAAGACGCTGCCATCGACCGATCCGCGGGAAACGCCGTACGCGTACGACGACACCGCAGCGCGCGCGCTGCGCATGGGCGACGCCACCGCGCCGGGCGCGGCCGTCTATCGCGACAACTGCACGGCCTGCCACCGCAGCGACGGTCGCGGCTACAACCGCGTGTTTCCGGCGCTGGGCGGCAATCCGGTCGTGCAGGGCAAGGACGCCACCTCGCTGATTCACGTGCTGCTCACCGGCAGCATGCTCGAAGGTACGAAGACCGCGCCCTCCTCGTTCACGATGCCGGCCTTCGGCTGGCGTCTGAACGATCAGGAAGTCGCGGATGTGACCAACTTCGTGCGCAACAGTTGGGGCAACCGCGGTTCAACGGTCAGCGCGACGGACGTCGCCCACGTCCGCAAGACCGTCACGGTGCGCGCGCCCGACATGCCGCCAGGCGCCGCCCTGGCTCACTGATCGCACGTGGCCTCGCGTGACGCGTCCCGCGCGAGGGACGCGTCACAGATATGGCAAGCGCCGCTACGCATACCCGCTTCATGCAGTCCGCTCCGTCATTCAGGAGCGGGCTTCCGCGTGCGCGGAAAAAAGAAAGATCGCCATTCAGGCGACTTGAGATAGAAGTTCCAACCAGGCTATGACTACGATGAAGAACCAATGGATTGCCGCACCCCTCTTGATGACGTTCGCCGGCATTGCGTCCGCGCAGAGTTCCGTCGTGCTGTACGGCATCGTCGATGCGGGCATTTCGTATCGCAGCAACGAGCGCACCGGCACGGCCGGCAACTATAGCGGCCATTCGAACGTCGCCGTGACGAGCGGCAATCTCTCCGGCAGCCGCTGGGGCATCAAGGGTCAGGAGGACCTGGGCGGCGGCTGGAACGCGTTGTTCCAGCTCGAGGACGGCTTCGACATCACGAACGGCAAGACCGGCCAGAACGGCGGCCTGTTCGGGCGTCAGGCGTACGTGGGCATCGGCAGCAAGCAGTACGGCACGATTACGCTCGGCCGCCAGTACACCTCGCTGAACGACTTCGTTTCGCCAGTCGCCCCGGTCGCGATGGTCGGCGGCTACGGCGCGCATCCGGGCGATATCGACGATCTGGATCAGACCGCGCGCGTCAACAACTCGATCAAGTACACGAGCGCGAACTATGCAGGCTTCACGTTCGGCGCGCTGTACGGTTTCGGCGGCCAGCCCGGCAGCCTGAAGCAGCAGAACACCTGGAGCGTGGGCGCCACCTACGGCAACGGCCCGCTGCACGTGGGCGTCGGCTACGAACGCTCCGACAACAGCAAGACCGGCACGCAGGACACGACCTACGGCAAATGGAGCGGCACGGACGACGGCCTGTTCAATTCATCGATCAACGAGGGCTACGCCAGCGCGCAATCGCAACAGATCATCGCGACGGGCGCGACGTACGACTTCGGGCCGGCGATCGTCGGTGTCAATTACAGCAACGTGCAGTATCGCTCCGGTGCAGACTCGCTGTTCAAGGGTCACGCGACGTTCAACATCGCCGGCGTGTTCGGGCAATGGACGATCCGTCCCGCCGTGCAACTGTTCGCAGGTTACAGCTACACGCGTGGCGGCGAAGTGGATGGCGTGGATGAGCGCGCGCAATATCACAACGTGACACTCGGCGCGCAGTATGCGCTGTCCAAGCGTTCGACTGTCTATCTGATGGGTGGTTACCAGCACGCGTCGGGCGGCACGCTGGATGCGCTCGGCCATCCGGTCGCGGCGACTGCATCGGTTAGCGACAAGGGCAATGGGCACTCGTCGGCGACGCAATCGCAGGCGATTGTCAGCATCGGCGTGCGGCATAAGTTTTAAAACTTCGACGCGGCGCTGTGGTTCAACGGCGGCTGCTACGGCCGCGGCTTGCCGATTGATCTAGCGCTGCAACTGCGCCGCCGCGTCGAGCATCTCCAGATGACGCGCCTCGGTTTCGTCGTCCGCGGGGAACATGCATTCGAGGCGCAACTCTTGCGCCGCGATCGTCTGCGGCGTGCCCACGGTCGAGACCATCGAGAAATACTTCATGACGTGGCCGTTTTTGACGAAACCGATCGGGATCACCGGCATGGCCGCCGCCGAGGCGGTTTCGGTCGCCAACTCGGGATGCCCCGGCGCCCTGTTCTTTTTCCCATCCGGGTAGGCACGCAACGCATCGAGCAACTCGCGCGTCCGATCGTCGATCACGCGCCCCACCGACTCGCGGTAGACGCGCTGAACCAAACTATCCGCCACGGTCTGCCAGTCGGCCACGAATGGGCGCATACCTTCCGGATCGAACACCAGATGCAGCATGTTGCGCGGCCCCTTGCGCGCCGCCATGTCGATAAAGCAATTGAAAAAACGTGGCGCCGCATCGTTTGTCATCAGCACATTCCAGTAGCGGTCCATGACGAGCGCTGGAAACGGTTCATGCTGACGCAGCATGCGTCCGAGCGCATTCGTGACGCTATGCATTTCTTGCGCATTCCATGCGGCGTCGGCATACATTGGCGCGTAGCCTGCTGCCAGCAGCAGGGTGTTACGTTCGCGCAGCGGGATGTCGAGCGCCTGCGCGATATCCATCAGCATCTGACGGCTGGGCACGCTGCGTCCGCTTTCGATGAAGCTGATATGACGCTGCGAGATGCCGGCATTGAACGACAGGTCCAACTGGCTGATCCCGCGCACGTCTCGCCAGTGACGCAACAAGACGCCGAGATCGTTCGGTGGCGCTTTTTTGGATGGGTTCGCAGGATTCATCGTGTGTTCCTGTCCGCAAGATGTTACCGGTAAGAGGTTCGGCGAGCGCCGCTCGGCGAACCTCGTCGGTCAGGATACTCGCTAGCGGTGAGCGCGCCTTCCCTCACGGGAATCAAGCCGTCCAGGCGTGGACCTGAAACTGCGCTTCCAACGGCGGTTGCGTGATGCTGCCCACGTAGTTCGTGATGGTCGAGGCTGCCGCCACCGCGAGTACTTCGAGCACCTGATCGCGACGGAAACCGGCTTCGAGAAATGCGCTCACGTCGCGCTCGTCGAGATGGCCGCGTTTCAGGATCGCATTTTTCGTCAACGTGGCAAGCGCGGCATGCTTGGGGTCAGCAGGCGTGCGGCCAGCGCGAAGCGCTTCGACATCGGCGGGTGTGAGTCCCTCGTTCAGCGCTAATGCCGTGTGAAACGCGACTGCCCAAGTGCATGCGTTGGTGACGGCGTTCGTCAGCAACAGCGTCTGGATCTGTGCTTCGGTGAACGTGCCCGAATGGACTTTCTGAAACAGATTGATGAACGCACCGATCAGCACGGGCGACTCGGCCATGGCTCCCGCGATGTTGGGGATGAAGCCAAAGGTCTCATGGAGTTGTTGCAATATCGGTTTGGATTGCTCCGGCGCGGAGTCGATGGTGTGAACCTGAAACGTCGACATGATGCGTCCTTGATAGTGAACGCGGTTCGGGATGAACCGCGCGACCAACGAAGATTAGGCTTGGGGGTGAGGGTCGGCAATTACCTTGGATGTAATAGAAACGGCGATAGGATCAACGCGATATATGAAGCCTCGCCGTGACACAGTCAGCGGCAATTACCCGACAATAGAGGCTGCGACAATCTCGCCGAACCCGTCGCCCTTCACCGCCGGCGAGATCATCATTGCGGCGGTGCGGCGCGACCAGCGCGATTTCGACAACGCCATGACGCAGGTGGAAGACCTGCGCTCGCTGCGGCGCGGACATGTCAATCTGGCGGTGTCGCCGTCGTCGGCCGAGCAATTGGTGCCCGACGCAATTCAGGCCGCGATGGAGCGCTATCCCGGCGTGACCTACAGCGTGCGTTCGGGCAACGGCGAAAGCATCCTGAAATGGGTGGAGACCGGCGAGGCCGACATCGGCTACGGCCTGCGCCGCAAACCGCCGCCAGGCGTCGTGGAAGTGCGCGCGTTCGCGCAGTATCTGGGCTTGGTCACACCGCCGGGGCATCCGCTCACGAAGCTTCAGAAACGTCCACGCCTGCGCGAATGCCTCGACTACCCGCTCATCCTGATGACGCCGGATACCGAATTACGCGCTATGGTGGACCAGATCGATCATCGCGAAAGACGCAAGGCCCGTCCTCTGGTGGAAACCAGTTCGGTCTCGATGGTGCGCCGGCTCGTGGCGGACGGTGTCGGCATCGGATTTCTGATCGCGGAGAACGTCGCGGAAGACGTGGCCGAGCGTAAGCTGGCATGGACCCCGCTCGCCGATGCCGGCGCCCAATCGTTCAGTTGTCTGTATCAACGCTCGGATCTGACGAGCACCGTCGCGATGAGCATGTTCCTGCAGTTCCTCGGCCAGGCGATCGAAACGATCGAGGACCGCTTTCACACGTCGACGCAATCGGCCCGCAAGCGCGGCACGCAAATCAGGTAAGCGCGCGGTCCGTCGCGCCGAATCGTTCGACGCACGCCTGACGCACCCGCTCGACCGGCATCGACCAGTCCTCGCCCGGCGCGCGGCGAAACAGGCGCAGCGTGTGGGGATACCACGGCGAATCGCTGCGATCGTGCAGCCAGCGCCAGTCGATATCTTTTTCCGGCAGCATCACCCAGCACGGCGTGCCGAGCGATGCGGCCAGATGCGCGGTGGACGTGTCCACGCAAATCACCAGGTCGAGTTGCGCGACGATCGCAGCGCTGTCCGCGAAATCCGTCACGCGCGAGCCGAGGTCCAGCAGCGGTTGACCGGCGGGTGGATGGCGCGCCTCGTCTTCGCCCCATCCTTTTTGCAGACTCACGAAGCTCACGCCCGGCACGCTCCAGAGCGGCGCCAGCACAGCGAGCGAGGGTATGGAGCGGTTCATATCGTTATGATGGTTCGCGTTGCCTCTCCATACCAGGCCGATCTTGCGGCCGGAAGGCAGCGCGTCCAGCACGGGGCGCCAATGCTCGACCAGCGCCGGCTCGGCCGTGAGACGCACGGCGCGCGGAATCGTGTCCACGCTCGTGCGCAGATGCAGCGGCGCGCTCAGCAGGCTCGTCCAGCAGTCGTAAGTGGACGCCTGTGCGCGAGCGGTATCGTGATCGAGCACGGCATCCACGCCGTCGACGCTTGCCATCAGCCGGTGCAACGACGGTGCGCACGCAAAGGCGATATGCGAGGTGCCCTGCGCCTTCAGCAAGGCGAAATAGCGGCTGAACTGGATCATGTCGCCGAGGCCGTCTTCCTGCCATACCAGCAGCGACTTGCCGGCGAGCGTGCCGCCTTGCCACTGCGGGCAGCTCAGCATCGACCTAGTCTTGTGATGGACGAAACCGGCCTGCTCGTAGCGACATTCGTAAAGACGCCAACCCTCTTCGAAGCGGCCCATGCCGAGCAGCAACACGGCCAGGCCGAATTTCGCGTCGCCGTAATCGGCGCGTAAAGCAAGCGCGCGGCGATAAGCGCTCTCGGCCTCGGGCCATTGCATGAGTTGCGCCCGCGCTGCGCCGAGGTTGTAGTGCGCTTCCGCCAGATCGGGACGCAGGCCGAGCGCCTGCTCGAAAGCCTCGACAGCCTCCGGCAGTCGGTCGAGCCGGCGAAGCGCGCAGCCCAGGTTGTTGTGCGCATGAACGAGATCGGGCCGCAGGCGAATCGCCTCGCGGTAAGCCAGTTCGGCTTCCCAAAGACGCTCCATTTTGCACAGCGCCACGCCGAGGTTGTAGTGCGCTTCGGCGTAGCCGAGACGTTGTGCGATGGCGTCGCGATAGGCAGCCTCGGCTTCGGGCAGACGTTCGAGATCGGCGAGCACGGTGCCGAGATTCAGGAGGGCTTCCGCGTAATCCGGACGAATGGCAAGGGCAAGGCGAAAAGCCAGTTCGGCTTCGGCGAGACGGAAAGTGACCTTCAGCACGCCGCCCAGGTTGTTGAGCGCCTCCGGATACTGTGGCCGGATAGTCAGCGCCTCGCGATAGGCAACGTCCGCTTCGGCGAAGCGGCCCAACTCCATCAGCACGTTGCCCAGATTGTTATGGGCTTCGGCGTGAGCCGGCAGCCCCCGCAGCGCCTCGCGGAATGCCGCTTCCGCTTCCGGCAGGCGGCGCAGTTCGTGCAATACGATGCCGCGGTTGTAGTGGGCTTCGGGGTAGTTGGGGCGAAGCGCCAGCGCCTCGCGATACGACGCCTCCGCTTGCTCCTTGTAGCCGAGCCCGTAGAGCACGGCGCCGAGATGATTGCGGGCGTCCGCGTCGCCGGGCCGCAGCGCGACCAGTTGCCGGTACATCGCCTTGGCGGCGGACAGACGCCCGAGCGACTTGAGCAGCATGCCGAGACTGCCGTACACCTCGGCATAGCCCGGATTGCGTTGCAGACAGCGGCGCCAATAGCTTTCCGCCTCCCAGGGACGCTGCAAGGCGAACGAACAGGCCCCGGCGATATTCAATGCGTCGGCAAGGGCGTCGTCCGACAGCGCATCGCCGTCGACGAATGGCGTCACCATCGACAAAGCCTCGACGAATTGTCCGGCCGAGAACAACGAGACGGCCTGCTGGTTGATATCGTCGATCGAGGTTGCGAGCTGCGTGTGGTTCATGAGTCGTGGTCACTGGAGCCGGCGATAAGCCGGCCGGGTCGATCGCATGTGCCGCGTCCTGATCCGGCTGCTGGATTGGCGTGCCGAAGTCTCGGTGCGGCCGCGAAAGCGGAACAAATACCACGCAGCTTACGTGAATCGGCGCGCCTGTAACGCGACGAAATGAGCGGTTTTCGGCCTTCTAATCCCACGCTATAACGAGGATCACGGGCGAAAAGTCCGCGCGGCGATGTTAGAATCGCCCGCGTCTTTACGCCCAACATCATGAATCCACGCTCTCGCATTCACATGACCGCATGGCTTGGCCTGTTCGCCATGTGGCTCGTCGTGTTCGCGCCGGTCGTGAGTCAGATGTTGATGTCGAACCGTGCGCACGAGCCCATCGCGGCGCTCTGTTCGGCGTTGCAGCCGCGCGATTTCAGCGTGGTCGGCGCGGCGAGCGTGACGACCCAGGCCGCCCCGGCGCCGGTCCGTTTGAGCCATGACGACGCGTTCGGCGCGTGCGGCTACTGTCATCTGCTTCAGCACCACGTCGCCATGCCGACGGTCGCCGCGGCCGAGCCGCCGGCCGCCCTCACGCTTGCCGACACCGCGCCGCCCGCGCTTTCCACCCGCTTCACGCCGCTCGGCGCCTTTCCGTCCGGCCGTCCTCGAGCCCCACCCGTCGTTTCCTGATCGCCATCGGTCCTGATCGCGCAGTCGTCGCACCCGTCGAGGGGGCGCGCGATCGTTTGTTCCATGCATCGAGGAAACGCTCATGTTCAACTTCGCCCTGCGAAGACTGCCCTTTTGCGCCCGCCGTGGCGCACGCTGCGTCTCGCTTCAACCGCTGCCCCGGCCGTTTTTGTCCGCCTGTCTGCCTGCCATCGTGCCGGCGTTCGTGCCGGCCTTCATCGCCTCGTCCGCTCATGCGCAGAGCGCGAGCGCCGACGCCGCGCTGCCCGCCATCAGCGTCAGCGCGAATGCCGCCGCCGCGCCGCGTGCCGTCGATCCCAACCTGCCGGCCTCGGTCGAAACCGTCACCCGCGAGCAGTTCGAGAACTGGAACGTCGTCAACACCGAAGACGTCCTGAAGTACATGCCGAACCTCGCCGTGCGCAAGCGCTTTATCGGCGATCTGAATTCGATCATCGCCGTGCGCGGCACCAGCAACACGCAAAGCGCGCGCGGTCTCGTCTATGCGGACGGTCTGCTGCTCAGCAATCTGCTCGGCAACAGCTACTCGTTTCCGCCGCGCTGGTCGATGGTGTTTCCCGACGAGATCCAGCAGGTCGATGTGATCTACGGGCCGTTTTCCGTGCTCTATCCAGGCAACTCGCTCGGCGCGACCGTGCTCATCAGCACGCGCATGCCGAAACAGTTCGAAGCGACCGCCGACGTCAAGGCCTTCACCCAGCACTTCAGCCTGTTCGGCGTGAACCAGAATTTCAACGGCAGCGAAGCCAGCGCGACGCTCGGCAACCGCATCGGCAAGTTCTCGTTTCTGCTCGGTGTGAATCACCTGGAAAACACCAGCCAGCCGCTGCAATTCGCCACACTCGCCAAATCCGGCACACCCGCCAAAGCCGGCGACACGCCGGTCACCGGCGCGTACTTCTACAACAACCAGACCAACACGCCGACGGCAGTGCTCGGCGTGAACGGTGAAGGCATCGAACACACGGTGCAGGACCAGTTCAAGCTGAAGATGCAGTACGACTTCACGCCGACACTGCAGGCCGGCTTCACGCTCGGCTATTGGCATCAGACCTACAACAGCCAGACCTCGAGCTTTCTGCGCGATGCGAACGGCAACGCGGTGTACAGCGGCAAGGTCGCGATCGACGGCTACGAATACACGATTCCCGCCGCGGCATTCGCGCCGAGTCTCGGCCATAGCGAGAACTGGCTCTATGGCGTGTCGCTGAAAACGCGCAATGCGACCGGCTGGAACGGCGAAGCGATCGCTTCGTACTACGACGTCGGCAACAGCGTGGCGCGCACCGCGAATTCCGGCGCGCCGGACAACGGTCCGGGCACGGTGATCTTCGGCGACGGCGCCGGCTGGAAAACGCTCGATCTGCGCAGCACCTATACGCCCACGACGAATCAGGCCGGACTCGCGAACCACGCGCTGAGCTTCGGTTATCACTACGACAACTACTTCGTCGACAACGAAAGCTACAACACGCTGAACTGGCGCGACGGCGCAGCCACCTCGTTCGCCAATGCGTTCGCCGGCAAGACGCAGACTCAGGCGCTCTACGCGCAGGACGCCTGGCGCTTTCTGCCGCGCTGGAAGCTCGTCTACGGCGTGCGGTACGAAGACTGGCAGGCCTATGGCGGTTCGCAGTCGCTAGCCGGCACGACGCTGCCGTATAGCGACGTGAGCCAGCAGCACTTTTCGCCGAAAGCCTCCTTGTCGTTCGACGTCACCGACGATCTGACCTTGCGCGCGTCCATCGGCCGCGCCTATCGGTTTCCGACGGTGAGCGAGCTGTTTCAAGGGCAGATCAACGGCTCCGCGATCGTCAACAACAATCCGAACCTGAAGCCCGAAGACGATCTCTCGAAGGAACTGACCGCCGAATGGGCGCACTGGAACGGTGTATTCCGCTTCTCGCTGTTTCAGGACGACGTAAAGAACACGATCTTCAGCCAGACCGATACGACCGTGATTCCGAACGTGACGAACTTTCAGAACATCGGCAAGGTCCGCTCGCGCGGCGTCGAAACAAGCTATTCGGGAGAGAACGTGCTGGTGCGCGGCCTGGACCTGCTGGCAAGCGTGGCCTACACACAGTCGAAGATCATCGCCAACGCGCAGAACCCGGCCACGGTCGGCAAGTACTTTTACCGGATCCCGCTGTGGCGCGCGGATCTTGCCGCGACGTATCACTTCGACGAACGCGCGGCGCTCACACTCGCCGCGCGTTATTCGGGCCGTCAGTACAACACGCTCACCAACACCGACACGAATCCGGACGTGTTCGGCGGCACCAGTTCGTACACGGTGGCCGACGCGAAATTCACCTACAAGCCGACCAGGCTGAGTGAAATCGGCATCGGCGTCGACAACCTGTTCGATGCGCGCTACTTCGTCTATCACCCGTATCCCGGCCGCACGTTCTATGTGGAAGCAAAGCTGCGCATGTGAGCGCGCTGAAGCCGCCGCTTACGCATGCACGTTACTCGAACTGATCGATTCATCTCTGCTTCAGGAGGATTTCATGTCCACCACCACTGGCATCGACACCCGGCGCGCCACGCCGGCGACTACCGTCGTCCATCCAGGCTATCGCACGCTCTGGCGCTGGCATTTCTATGCGGGCCTCTTCGTGATGCCGTTTCTGGTCGTACTGGCGATCACCGGCACGCTGTACTGCTTCCAGCCGCAAATCGAGCCGCTGCTGTATCCGGGGCGCCTGACCGTCGCGCCGCAAGCGCTCCCAAGATTGCCCGAAGACGTACTGCTGGCAAGGGCGCGCTCGGCACTGCCGGCGAACGCGGTCGCGCTGACCGCGCTCGTCGCGAGCGCACCGGAGCGAAGCGCCGAATTCGTCTTCCGTCTCGCGGACGGCGATAAGCAGAGCGTGTATGTGAACCCCTATACCGGCGCGGTGCTGGGCACGCTGAGCGTCGAACGCCGCTTCATGCAAGTGGACCGGATGCTTCATCGCAAGCTGCAGCTCGGCAAACCCGGCGAGCTGCTGATGGAACTGGCCGCATGCTGGACGCTCGTGATGATCGGCACCGGCGTCGCGCTGTGGTGGCCGCGCGAGAAAACCACGGCACGTGCGGCGCTGTTGCCGCGCTTCGCGCTGAAGGGACGCGCGCTGTGGAAGAACGTCCATGCCGTGATGGGCATCTGGCTCGCGCTCGGCGCGTTAGCGTTCGTGCTGACGGGGCTGCCGTGGACGGGTTCGTGGGGCAAGCAGTTCAAGGCGCTCGCGACCGCCGCGAATCTCGGTGCGCCGCCGGGATCGTGGGTCGGTTTGCCGTTGCGCTCTGCGCTGCCAGCGAAGAGCGGCGCGCGGCCTGCCGCAACGGAGACGCGCGCGGAAAACAAAGCTCACGATGAGCACAACGGCCACGGCGCCCACGCCGCCGGCATGGACTCGATGCCCGGCATGGTGACGGACGACCTGCCTCTGCCGCTCACGCCCTGGGCCGTCGGCAACACACGCGTGCCGGACTCCCACTCTCTCTCCTCGGCCGACGAGGCAAACGCCGTGCGTCCGCTGCCGCTCGGACGCGTCGTCGCATTGGCTGCCTCGCTCGGCGTGACGGACGGCTACAACATCGTGCTGCCGGCTTCCGCGACCGGCGTCTACACCATCTCGTACTTTCCGGACGATCCGAAAGACGAACGCACGCTGTACATCGACCAATACAGCGGCGCGATTCTGAAGGACATCCGCTATAGCGATTACGGCGCGGTGTCGAAAGCCGTGTCGTACGGCACGTCGCTGCATATGGGGCGTTATTTCGGCGTCGCCAACCAGATTCTCTGCGCCGCGATTTCTTTAGGATTGGCGGCGATGGCCGTCACTGGCTGCGTCATGTGGTGGAAGCGACGGCCGCAGCGCTCGCTCGGCGCACCCTCGCGCGAACGTGCCGCGCCGCCGATGCGCGGCTGGAAACTCGGCCTCGTCCTGCTCGGCATCGTGTTCCCGTTGATGGGCGCCACGCTGCTCGCGGTGTGGCTCGCGGATTGGGCGATCTTCGGCCGTGCGGCGCGGCGCGCGGCGACGCCATGACGGCAACCACCCCGCCGTCGTGACGCTGCACCCTGAGATGGAAGCGGCGCGGCTCTGCGCTCGACTGCGCATGTCCCTTGAAAACCAGCGTGGACCATGGTCTTCGTAGCCAGTTGCGCACCGCGCTCGTTTACGATATATTTTGCTCGATTATGATCGTTTCGTAGACCGAGCGGGGTGAAGACATGCAACGAACGCGACAGGAAGCCATCGACGGGCTGTTGCCCGAGCAACGCGAACAGCTGATTCTCGAACGGCTGCGAACGCACGGGCGCGTGCTGGCGTCGGCGCTCGCCGCTGAACTCCAGACCTCCGAACACACGGTGCGCCGCCATTTGCGCGATCTCGCCGAGCAGGGCCATTGCAAGCGCGTCTACGGCGGCGCCCTGCTGATCTCACCGGCCGACAAACCCGCGTCGGTGCGCATGGGCGAGGCTGTGGATCGCAAGGCCTGTCTCGCCGCCGCGGCGGTGTCGATCGTCCGCGCGAAGCAGATCGTTCTTCTGGACGCGGGGTCGACCAATGTCGCGATTGCCGAGGCGCTGCCCGACGACGCGGAGCTGACCGTCGTGACAAATTCGCCCGAGGCTGCCGCGCGCCTGCTGAACCGTCCGGGGTTCGAGGTGATACTGGTCGGCGGACGGATCGCGCGCGGTGCGGCGGGCTCGCTCGGCGCGACCGCCTTGCTGCAGATCCAGCAGATCCGCGCCGACCTCTGTTTCCTCGGCGCTTGCGCGCTCGATCCGGACGAAGGCGTCGCCGCCTTCGACGCCGAAGATGCGGAACTGAAGCGGGCGATGATCAAGGCAAGCGGCCAGATCGCCATCGCCATGACCTCGGAAAAGCTGATGACTGCGGCGCCGTTCTCGGTGGCCCCCGCTTCCGCCGTCGACTACCTGTTCGTCGAAGCCGACCTGCCCGCGGCGCGCCTCGCCAGTCTCGAAGCCGTCTGCGACAACGTCATGGTGGCGCGCTCATGACATCGTCCGCTATGCCCCAGATCAAACCGGTCAAGGAACGCGCCGCGACCGTCGGCGTGTTTCTCGCCAACGGCTTCGGGATCGGCGCATGGGCCGTCGAAGTCCCGCGCATCAAGGAAAGCCTCGCGCTTGGCGACGCCTCGCTCGGCATTGCGCTGTTCGCTTTCGCGCTCGGCGCGATCATTGCGATGCCGCTGGCGGGGCAACTGGCGCCGCGCTTCGGCAGCGGCCGCGCCACCGCCTTGCTCGGCGCGGCGTTCGTCATCACGCTGCCGCTGCCGGCCTTCGCGCCAGGCATGATTGCGCTGGGCGTCGTGCTGTTTCTGCTGGGCGCGGCGAACGGCGCGCTCGATGTCTCCATGAACGGCCACGCCAGCACGATCGAAACGCAGTGGCACGCGCCCATCATGTCGTCGTTTCATGCGGCCTGGAGCGCGGGCGGCCTGCTCGGCGCCGCCATGGGTGCGGTATTGCAGAAGAGCGGTGTCGGGGTGATCGGCGGCCTGCTGATACCGGCCGCGTTTATCGCGGCCCTGATCGTCGGTGCCGCGGTGCTTGCATTGCGTGATCTCGGTCCGAGGACGGCTGCCGCGCCAAGCGGCCTGGCATGGCCCTCATCCGCCGTGATGAAGCTCGCGTTGCTCGCGTTCCTTTGCATGCTGGTGGAAGGCGCGGTCGCCGACTGGAGTGCCGTCTATTTGCGCTCGGCGCTGAACCGCGAAGCGAGCGTCGCCGCGATCGGCTATTCCGCGTTCGCGTTTTCGATGGCCGCGTGCCGCATCGTCGGCGATGTGTCCGTACGCCGTTTCGGGTCTAGCAAGGTCGTTGCGCTCGGCGGTTTGATCGCGGTGGCCGGGCTGGCGCTCGTGCTGAGCTGGCCGACGGTCTTCACTGCTTGCGTCGGCTTCGCGATGGTGGGCGTCGGCCTAGCAAATATCGTCCCGGTGATTTTTAGTGCGGCGGGTCGCTCGACGCTCACGCCGGCGACCGGCGTGTCGATGGCCGCCACCTTCGGTTATGCGGGCTTTCTGGTCGGGCCGCCATTGATCGGATTCGGCGCGGGCCTGCTCGGTTTGCGCGTTGCGTTGTGCGTGCTTGTCATGGCGACGCTGGTCGTTTGTGTGGTTGGCGGCAAGGCGGTGCGCGGGGCGCGGCTTGCTTAGGCCAAGCTCACGTGGATAACGGACTTGCGCCGGCCATGGGAGGGCCAGGCGCAAGGACCGCGGCCCTAAAAAATGCCCGGAATCACGCGATAACGCACGCGGCCTTTGTAGGTCCGATAGCCTTCGTCCGCAGAGAGAAGCCGCTCCTCGCGCACGATGCGCCCCACTTGCAACGCGAACTGGCACCCGTAAACCAGCAGGTTTTGCAGACCGAAGTTCACCAGCAGAAAGCCGATGTCGGTGATGAAGTAACCTAGGTACATCGGATGCCGAATGAAGCGATAGGCACCGCGCGATACGACGCCGCGATTGGCGGGCAAGATGCCGAACGAGCGGCGCAGCGACACCTTGGCGAACAGTTGCCAGCATATCCCCAGCAGTTGCAGCGTGGCACCCACAGCCTCAGGCACGAGTTGCACGCCGGGCGCGAGACGCACGGCGAGGAAATAGTACGTGCCGCCCATCGCGCACGTGAAAGCGAACGGCCGCCAATCGCGTTTCATCGGCACCCGCGTCACGAGCGACAAGCCGACCGTGAAACATGCGGAAACCACCAGAAATAACAGCGTGATCCGCGAGGGCGCCGCGCGCCATTGCGTGATCGCGGCATACGCGAACAGGCTCAGCATGGTCGCCGCGCCCGCGCGCGCGGCGACTTCCACCAGCGCCTCGCGCAAGCCGCCGGCATTGCCCGGCTCCGTGGACATGGCACTGGTCAGGGTGGCGCCTTCGGTACTCACGGCGAGTGGCAGGTCTTGGAGAGGTGTCGTCGGTATCATGGCGCGCTCACTTGGAAATACGCAGGATTTGCGAAGCCAGTTGCGAAAAGCACGGCTTCAGATCGGCCGGTGTCGCGGCGTAGCAGTACACGCCGACCGGCTGTTTCGGGTTGTAGCAGCGCGATAGCGAATCGGCTGTGTTGGCCATGCACTTGAGAACATCCTGGCCGAGTTCGTTGTCTGGGCCGGCGGGCTGCACCAGTTCGGGTCCGTACCCGAGCGTGAACACGTAAGTGCCTTCGGCGCGCGCCGCCGCGGCCATCGCTTCGAGCAGATTGCGCGACGCGCGGTTGACGTTCACATACGTAATGTCGCCGTTCGGCACGGCGCGCGGCGCGCTCACGGGCCAGATCGGGAAGACCTGTTCGTTCTTGTCGTGCGCGTTGTACCACTTCGGCATGGCCGTCACGAGCTTGGTCGCGTTGCTCTGGTAGCACGGCGAACCGAGCGTCTGGTTGAGCGAATTCATGTCGTACAGCCCGGACATCGTGCCCGCGCTGTCAGGGCTCGCGATCGTGCCGGCGTTGTTGTTGCAGCCGCTCTGATTGGTCGTGAAGAACGAAGAGAAACTGTTCGGCGCGCCGTCCGAGAAGAACACGATCACCCGCAAACTGGACGGCTGCGTGATCACCGTATTCAACTGATTGCGCGCGTTCCAGATCGCTTCGGCCGAATTGGTGCTGCCGTTGAACGAATATTTTTTGATGTCGGCAGTCATGGTCGCGCGATCGAAACCGCGCGCATTGCCTTTGAACGGCACATCGACCACGCTGCCATAGGCGAAGTGCATCAGCGCCACACGGTCGTTGGTGATATCGAAATTATTGAGGAAGGCCACCGCATTCGAGCGTACCGCCGCCGGCACGCCGGAAGAATTCAGCGAGCCCGTGGTATCGATCACGAACGCCATATCCAACGTCTTGCGAATCGCCTGCGAGGACGAACTCACGTTCAGCACATTGAATCCAAGTACCTTCGTGAAAGTAACCGGCACGCTCGCTTGCGCCGTCATGCCGATGGTCACGGTGCCGGCGTTGAACACGATCGACGGCGTACCCGCGGTCACGCTGGAGCCGAGAAAACCTGCCGGATAGTTCGCCGCGAAAAAGGCCGTTGCCGCCTGCTGTGCGTTATTGGTCTGCTCCGTCTGGTTGCTGCCGCGCGTGACGGCCTCGCCGGCCGCGATCACCGCGCCGTCGGTGGCGGCGTCGAGGCGCGCCTTGATCATGTAGCCGAGACCGGAATCCACCGCGAGACCGAGGATGCCTAACAACGCGATCAGCGACACCGCCACAATGATGCTGACCGATCCCCTCTGCCGTCTTCTCAATGCCACCGTTCTTTTTGCTGCTGTTGTCATTACTACCCCCGGTACTGCATTTTTTATTTGGCTCGGCTTTTTTCGCCGGCTCAGAACACCGTCATTGCGTAAAGATTCGGGGAGAGCGCGGGTGTGGTGAAGCCGCCGCCCAAATCCAGCGAACCGATGAGCGGCGTCTGCAAATAGAACGCCTCCACCACGTACGCGATCTGCCCGTCGGAGAGCTTGCCTTGCAGCAGGTTCACCACCGGCGACAATTTCCCCGCCGCCGGAATGCCGCTGCAACCGCCGGTGCCGTCCGTCGCCCAGCGCGTGCCGGCGTTGCCGCAGTTCCATAGCCGGCTTGCCGGGTAGTAGTTGCCGCCGTTCCAGCGATATTGCGCGACCACCACGCCCGTGCAATTGTTACCGCTGCTGTCGCAGTTGTTATTGCCCATGATCTCGGTGATGTAGATCATGCCGTTCGCGGTCATGTTCAGCGGTGGCGTGGTCGACGTGAGCGAGGACATAATGGTCTGCATCGGAAACGTGAGCGACGCTCGCGAGGACAGGCTCGCGCCCTCGCGGCTCACGTTGATCAAAATCATCTGCGCTTGAACGTTGCGCGCAATGTCGTACGCCGGCAGCGCGAGTGCCACCAGCATCGGCAGCAACAATGCCATTTCAACACTGACGATGCCTTTGGACGCGCGGCGGCTTCGCAAGGAACGTGTGCGCATGTCAGAAGCCCTCGTTGCGCATCGTCGCCGCGACGCTGAAACTGAAATTGCCGTTGGCGAAGAACGGCTTGACTAGCGGCGTGAGAAGCGGCCAGATGCAGTTGATCTGCAGCACCACGATGTCGCCGGGCTTGCCGAACATGCCGGTGCTATAATTCGTCTGCGTGTTGTAGGTCTGGGTCGCGCCATTGATCGTGATCACGTAACTCGGCGAGACGAGCGAATAGAGACCCATTGAACTGTCCCTGATCTCCTGCACGACGGCCAGATAACGTTGCTGGTTGGTCGCGTTCGGGTCGAGGTTGGTCTGCCCCGTTACGGAATAACGCGCGCCTTCCCGCACCGCGTATTGCATGGTCAGATTGACCCACAGTGCGACGCCGAGATCCATGGCGATGCACAGCAGCAGAAACAGCAGCGGCGCGACCAGCGCGAACTCGATCGTGGCGGCGCCGCGCTGCTTGCGTGTGAGGTCGCGCCTGCCTAAGCGAGCTCCTGCACGAGCTTCCGCGCGAACGGCGGTGTTGCGGCGAGCGGCTTTCATTTCGTTTCCTTGTCCAGCACCAGCACCGGCTTGCCGCCACCGACCCCCGCGCCGCGTTCGGCGCGCAGGCGCAGCGGCCAGCAGAACGCTTCCAGCAGCGAACGCGGTTGCGCGCCGTCGTCGAGACCGGTGGCCGGCCACTCTTCTCTGGCCGGCACCCACTGCGTGTCGAACAGGTGATCCCACAGCGGCAGCAGTTGCGTGAAGTTATGGTCGAAATGCTCCGTGCGGTTCGAATGATGCAGGCGGTGATATTGCGGATTGTTGATCCAGGTAATGTATCGGCCCAGGTCCACGCGCAGGTTCAGATGAGCGAAGTAATTGCCGAACATGAACACGACCGAAGTCAAACCGACAATCCATGGTTCGACCTTGAACAGCACGCCGACGAGCGGATACAGCAGACAGCCCTTGATGAGCGATTCGACCCAGTGGTGCCGCCACGTGACCGTGACATTGAACTCGACCGCGCTATGGTGCAGCGAATGCAGCTTCCACAGCACGGGCCATGCGTGCTGCAGGCGGTGAAACGCGTATTCAAGCACGTCGATGGTCAACAGCACGATCACGAACGAGGCCACCGCGCCGAACCCGTGCGAGTTCAGAACTACCATGCCGCCGCCGAGCGCATTCACAATCGCGATGCTCGCCGCCGCCGTCAGCGGCCTCATCGCTTCGGCGATCGCCAGGTATATCCCCGCGTAGGCCACGTTGAAACGCTGCCCTGCGCGCGATTGCAGCATCGCGGCGGGCCAGCGCCGTTCCAGCGCCGCGCCCGCCGCCATCATTACCAGGCCGAGCGCATACGCGCGCAGCCAGAGGCCCGCATGATTCATCAGATCAGGAAACAGGCTGGAAGCGAACATGTGATTCCCCGGTGAATGCCTGACGTTCAACCGCCCGCGATGCCGTTAATGGCCGGAAACAGCTGACGCATGACCTGGATTGCCGACGGACCGACAAGCACGGCCAGCAGCGTCGGAAAAATAAAAAACATCAGCGGGAACAGCAGCTTCAAGGCGATCTTCGCAGCCTGCTCTTCCGCGCGCAAGCGTCGTTTCGTGCGCAGGTTGTCGGTATAAACACGGAGCGAGTCGCCCACGCTGGTGCCGAAGCGGTCAGCCTGAATCAGCATCGCGGCAAGCGTGTCGATGTCTTCCACGCCGGTGCGCAGCGACAGGTTGCGCAACGCCTTGTCGCGGCCCGAGCCGGCACGCAGTTCCAGCAGCACCATGTCGAATTCGTCTTTTAGCGTGTGGCTCTTCACGCCGATTTCCTGGGTGACGCGCATCATCGCTGCGTCGAGGCCGAGGCCCGCTTCCACGCAAACGGTCATGAGATCGAGCGCGTCGGGCATATCTTCGAACAGCTTGCGCTGACGGCTTTCGACGCGGCGCGTCATCACCAGATTTGGCAGATAAAAGCCGAGCGCCGACGCGGCCAGCACCGTCAGCAGCAGATAGATGCGCTGACCGGCTTCGAAGGCGTTGCCGAACAGAATCAGTGCAAGGGCCGGCAGTGCGAGCGCGAGGACCGTCTTGGCAGCGAAATAGAGTGCTGGCGCGGACGGTGTGCGGATACCCGCGTTCGCAAAGCGCAGTCGTAGCGCCGACTTGTCCCAATCGTCCTTTGGCAAGGACAGTTTGGCGACCCGCTCGGACACCTTCGTGACCGTCTCGATCCAGTTTTTCTGCGTGCCCGCCTCGACCTCGCTGGCGACGCCCGGCTGCCCGAATTCCTCGATGCGCCGCTGCACCGGATCAGGGCGCAGCAGAGCCATGGCCTTCAGCGCCGCGCCGAACACGATCAGAAACATCACCCCCAGCAGCACGATCTGTTCTATTTTCATGGTCTGCGGGCCAGGCCCGCGCTCCTCGTGTCGAAAGCGGTGGTCTAGATATGAATGCGCACGACTTTGCGCATCCACAAGATGCCGAACACCATCATCGTCATCGCCACGCCGGCGAGCTGCACGCCGGCCGGGTCTGTCCAGAACACGCTGATGTAGCCGGGATTGAGGACCGACAGCAGCCCAAGAATCGCGAATGGCAACACGCCGAGCACCCAGGCCGACAGGCGTCCTTCCGCCGACAGCACGCGTACCTTGCCGAGCAGCTTCAGCCGCTCACGAATGATGCCGGCGATAGAGCCGAGAATCTCCGCCAGATTGCCGCCCGCCTCGCGCTGGATCAGCACGGCGATCACGAAGTAGCGCAGATCTTCCACTGGCACGCGGCTCACCATGTTCAGGAGCGCGTCGTTCATCGACACGCCGTAGTTGATCTCGTCGAACACCAGCGCGAATTCGCCGCCGAGCGGCTCGGGCAGTTCTTCGCCGACCATGCCGAGCGCGGCCGGAAAGGAGTGGCCGGCGCGCAGCGCGCGGGCGATCAGATCAGCCGCATCGGGCAACTGGCGTTCGAGTTGCAGCACGCGTTTGGTGCGCTTGCGGCGAAGAATCAGCGTAGGCAGCAGGCTCGCCACCACGGCGAACACGCCCATAACCGGCGCGGGAAATTGCAGCACAAACCCGCCCAAGCCGCCCAGCACCGCGCACAGCAGCGTGTAGGTAACGAAGCGCGCCACCGACCATTTCAGCCCGGACTGTTGCAACTGCCGGTCGAGCGTGTGCACGCGCGGTATGCGCAGCAGTAGCTGCGTGACGAACGGGGACTCGCTCAGCATGCGCTGCTTGAGGATCGAGAGCTGTTGGCTGCTCACGTTGCCGCCGGCGGAGAGCGCGCGAATGCGCTCGTCCATGCGCTTGACGTCCTTGCCGCGATGGCTGCTCCAGAGCAGATAAACAGCCTCGATGGCCAGCACGACCGCGAGAAACGCGAGCACCGCAAAGCCGATAAACGACGTGTTCATGTCCCCCTCCTCAAACGCGATGCGTTCATACTTCGAAACGCCGTGCCGGATCGAACATCTGGTCCGGCAGCACGATGCCGAAGCCCGCCAGCCGCTCGCAAAATTTCGGCCGCACGCCGCTCGCGCAGAAATAGCCTTTGATCATGCCGTTCTCGTCGACACCGGTGCGCTTGAACGCGAAGATCTCCTGCATGTTGATGATGTCGCCTTCCATGCCGGTGACTTCGGAGATGCTCATCAGCTTGCGGCGTCCGTCGGTGAGGCGCGAAGCCTGCACCACTACCGTGATGGCCGACGCGATCTGCTGGCGGATCGCCTTGATCGGCATCGTCAGACCCGCCATGCCGACCATGTTCTCCAGCCGCGTGAGCGCGTCGCGCGGCGTGTTCGCGTGCAGCGTCGCCATCGAACCTTCGTGGCCGGTGTTCATGGCGTGCAGCATGTCGAGCGCTTCGGCGCCGCGCACTTCGCCGAGTACGATGCGGTCGGGGCGCATCCGCAGCGCGTTGCGCACCAGCGAGCGTTGCGAGATTTCGCCCTTGCCTTCGATATTCGGCGGCCGCGTTTCGAGGCGCAGCACGTGTTGCTGGCGCATCTGCAATTCGGCCGCGTCTTCAATTGTCACGACCCGTTCGTCCTCGGGAATGAAGCCGGAAAGCAGATTGAGCAGCGTGGTTTTACCGCTGCCGGTTCCGCCCGAAATCAGTACGTTCAGCTTCGACTTGATCAGCGCTTCGAGCAGTTGCGCCATCGCGGGCGTGAAACTCTGGTTGTTCACCATGTCGGTCACGGTAAGCGGATTTACCGCGAAACGGCGAATCGACACCAGCGGTCCGTCGATCGCCGACGGCGGAATGATCGCGTTGACGCGCGAGCCGTCCGGCAGGCGCGCATCGACCATCGGCGTGGATTCGTCGATCCGGCGGCCCACGCGCGAGACGATGCGTTCGATGATCTTCATCAGATGCGCGTCGTCGTAGAAGGTCACGTCGGTGTGTTCGAGGCGCCCGCGCCGTTCCACGTACACGTGCTGCGACGTGTTGACCAGAATGTCGGAAATGGTCGGGTCGTTGAGCAGCGGTTCGAGCGGGCCGAGGCCGACCATTTCGTCGTGCACGTCCTGAGCAAGACGGCGGCGCTCGAGTTCGTTCATCGGAATCTTGTCTTCGTCGACGATCCGTTCCACCAGTTGCGCCAGCTCGCGCTTGATCTGCTCGGGCGACAGGCGTTGCAGCTTGTCGAGCTCCACCCGGTCGATGATCGCCTGATGAATGTTCATCTTGAGTTGCTGATAGGCGCGCCGCGCGGCCAGGCTTTCCGTGGCCGCGCCGACCGCGGCCGCTGCGGGACTGGCGCCGTCGAACGGCATCGTGCCGCTCTGGATCATCAACTGTTCGCGCAATGACATGGTGCTCTCCGCATTCTTTTCGATGGCAAGCTACCCTGAACGAATTCAGGCGGCTCAGTGTCCGGGCTTGAGCTGCGGTGGCGAATTCGGCCGGCTTTGGAACAGACGCCCGAGCACGCTCTTGCGCTCGGCGACCGGCAATGGCCACAGCAACGCCGCCAGTTGCGAGATGCCCTGGGCGAGCGCGCCACCCTTCGCGCCGGTCACGAGCGGCACGCCGTGGTTCAGCGCCTCGGTGGCCTGCTTTTCGTCGCGCGGCAAGTGATGCGCGACCTTTGCGCCGAACGTTTCTTCGAGCGTGGACAGGTTGATGCGCGCGTTCTTGTCGTACTGATTGACGATCACTTTCACCTTGCTCGCCGGATAGGCGAGCTCCTTGAAAATGTCGAGCATGCGGCGGCCCGCATGCAGGTACAGAATGTTTTGCCGCACCACCATGCAGATCGAGTCGCTGTGATCGAGCGCGTGGATCGCGAGCGGATTGATGTTCTGGCCGACGTCGATCAGCACCGCGTCGTATTGCTCGCGCACCAGCGTGAGAATCCGTTCCAGATGCGCGGCGCGCAGTTCGCCCGACTTGACCGGATCGCCCGCGCCGGCCAGCACGTCGAGATTCGCGTGCACATGCATCACGCAAGATTCGAAGAAGGCGGCGTCGAGCCGGTCGATCTGCGAGCACAGATCCGCGAGCGTGGCGGGCGGCGCTTTGTCGGCGACCAGCAGGCTCGCGTCGGCGAATTGCTGGTTCAGGTCGATCAGCAGCACGCGTTTGTCGCGCAAGGCGGCCAGCGCGTAGGCGAGATTCACGGCGATCAGTGTCGTGCCGCTGCCGCCCTTGCAGGAGGTGAACGACACCACACGGCCGTCGCGGCGCACACCGGCGTGCTTCTTTGCCGAGACGTGAGCGAGCGCCTCGGCGATCTCGGCGTCGTTCAGCGGCCAGGAGAGCACATGCCGCACGCCGACACGCATCGCCGCCATCAGCAGTGTGGTCGACGGCGCCGGCGTGATCAGCATGCAATGCAAATTCGGCAGGAGCGACAGCACTTCTTCGACACCGTTCAGATCGCGCGGCGTCAGATCGGCGTCGTCGACGATCAGCAGATCGGCGCTCCTGATCGCCGCGGCGTGCACGCGCAACTGCTTTGCCGTACCGTGCAGCGTACGCAGACGAAACGCGATGCCGCTTGCCTCAAGCCGCGCCGCGATGTGCGGCGCGCGCTCGGCGCTGGACGAAATCAGAAGGGTGTCGATCATGGTAAGTCTCCGCTGGCTCTACGGCGAGCCGCCTGGTTGTGCCGCTTCAGTACGAAATCGATGAGCCGACGCCGATCGTCAAGGAATTGGTGGGCGGGGGCGGCGCCGTGAAGGATTTGGCGTAGCTCTTCTGCGCCGCGGCCGCAGCCGTGCCGTCGATTCCCGCAACCGGATCGGTGTTCGCCGAGGCGTTCGGGTTGAGCGTTTGCATTTCCTTGATCTGGTTGATCGAGTCGCCGAACGTCGCGTCCCAGTGCGGCGTCGAACTCAGGCAGCCGGCGAGCGTGGCGCTCAAGCCGGCGCACAGTGCCGTGCGGATCAGTGTCTTGGTGCTTGTCATGTCGATCTCCGGTAGGCCGCGCATTACTGCGAGGCGTGTGAGCCGCTGGTTTCCGGCGTGGCCGGTATCACGGCCACAGCGGCAGCCGCGCTGGGAGCGGGTGCGGGAACCGGCGCGGGTGCAGGCGCGGTTGCCGGCGCCCCGACTGGCGCAGAGGCTCCCGCGGCCGGCGCGGCGCGCTTCGTGCCTTCCATGTGGCCGGTCAGGTACACGTTCGCTTCGCTGGCGTCGCCGAAACCGTCGGTTGGCAACGGATAGTGCTGCGGCAGCGGTTTGGCGAGGCGCGGCGTCACGACGAACACCAGTTCGGTCTTGTCCTGTTCGTAGCTCGTGCTGCGGAACAGCGCGCCGAGCACCGGCAATTCCGCGGCGCCTGGCAAGCCTTTGATGGAACCGGTGATGTTGCTCTTCAGCAAGCCGCCGATCGCGAAACTTTGACCGTCGAACACCTGCAGCGTGGTGGAGGCGCGCCGCGTGGTGATCAGCGGCAGGATGGTCTGGTTGTTCGAGTTGCCGGCGCTGACGACCACGCCAGTAGACGACAGCTCGGACACCTCCGGCGACACCTTCAGGTTGATGCGGCCGCCTTCGAGCACGGTCGGCGTGAAGGTCAGGCCGACACCGTACTGTTCTTCCTGTAGCACGATGGTCGTGCCGTTCGCGCCGTTGCTTTGCGGCACCGGAATATAGACCTTGCCGCCCGCGAGGAAGCTCGCTTCCTGGCCGCTGATTGCCATCAGGTTCGGCTCGGCGAGAATCTTCACAAGCTGATCGGTTTTTTGCGCATCGATCGCGGCCCTGAGCGGCGCATTGTTCGCTTTCGATGCGGTCAACGCGCTCAGCCCGCCCGACAGATAATCGGCCAGCAAGCCGAAGCTCCAGCTGCCGATCCCGCCGTTGATATTGGCCGCCACGCCGAGCTGGTCGATCAGCGTCTTCGAGACTTCGGCCACCTTCACTTCGAGCATGACCTGCTGTGGCGCGGCCACGTGCATCATGTTGATGATGCGTTCGCCGCCCGCGCCGCCGAGCGTCGGTGCCGGCATACCCATCGCGCGCGGTGCGGCGCCGACCGGCAACGGGCCGCTGCCCATCGGCGCGGCGGCTTGCAAGGCGGTGGTCGGACGGGCCACGAAGGCGCGCGCCAGTTCGAGCACGCGTTCGGCCTTGACCGCGTCGGAGACCGTGCCGGTCAGCACCAGCGTGTCGGCGGCGGCCTTCACCTGAATACCGGTTTCCTCGGGCATCAGCGCGGCGAGGGTTTGTTGCAGACCGCCCGGATCCGCGCCGACGCTCACGTCGATGATCGTGCAGGAGCCGCTGCGGCCTTGCACGATCATGTTGGTGGTGCCCACATCGGAGCCGAGCAGATACAGTGTTTGCGGAGACACGAGCATGGCCTGCACGATCGCCGGATTGCCGACGCTGCGGCTCTTCACCGGTTCACGCACATCGACCATCGTGGATTTGCCGACCGGGATCGTCACCGAGCTGTGTTCGGCGACCGGGCCGCTGCAGTTCGGACCACGGGCGCCCTGCTGCGCCCCGCCGGACGAAGCACCCGCGCCCATGCCGCTCGCGGCGATGGTCAGATGCACCGAACCGTTCGACGCCACCGTGAGCGGCACGTCCGGCAACCCGGGCACACCCGCTGCGGCGTTCTGGCCGGCCGCTTGCGCCACCGGCAGCATCGTCAGATACATGCCCAGCAGTACACATGTGCAGGCTTCGGCGATCCGGGTGCGGCCCCGCGGCAGGCGCGAATTCGCTTCGCGCGGGCCGAGCGGCTGCCGCGGCGCGCTAGCGCGCTGAGTGGTTCTGGCGTTCATGTCCTACCCCCGTTATGTGCCGCATTTTTGTGCGTGCCGCTCTGAACGTCGGTCACGCATCGGTCACGGCCTGCAGGCTCGAGCCTGTCAAAAGCATTCTTGTCTTACGTCGGCGCCGTCGAGTACCCGCACACAGTTGGCCGGCGCGCGCGCCGCCACTTTGCGCACGATATGGACCGGCTTCGGTTCGGGTGCGGGCACCACGGCGACCGGCGTTTGCAGCAGGCTGGCCTTGGTGGCGCCGGCGGTGTCGATCGCCTTTGGATCGATCTGGTTACGCAACACTAGCGACAGCGTGCCGATGCTGCGTGCGAGGTCGATCTTCTCCGCCTGTTCCGGCGACACTTCGAGCGTCACCGCGTCGACCACCTTCGGCTTGGTTTCGTCGCGGCCCACTTCCTGGGCGACGGCCAGCACGAGAATCTTTTCGAGCACGATCTTCGAGATGTTCTGATCACGCTGGGTGCCTGGATCGCGGGCATCCTTTTGCGTGTTGACGATGATGTCGACGTAATTGCCCGGCAGTGCGAAGCCCGCCACGCCGATCACGTCGTTCACGCGCACCGTGATGGCGCGCTTGCCTTCGCCGATCACCGCCGAGAGGCCGCCGAGCGTGCCGACCGGCGTGAGCTTCGCATCGAGAATCGGTTCGCCGCGCAGCAGGCTTTCCTTCAGTACGCGGCCGTCGAGTTTCTGGATGTCGGTGTACGAGCCGGGCGGCACGCTATTGGACGGCCAGTCGGTGAGCTTGAGGTAGTCCGGGCCGATCCGTTGACCAAGATTGATATCGGCTGCCGCCACCACGACCTTGGTCGTCGCATTCGACGACTGCGAGACCATCCAGCGCGAGGCGAACACCACCGCGGTGAGGCCCGCCAGCGTCGCGATCAGCAGCATCGTTACAGCGCGCGCGTTTTTCATTTTTAACCCCTGATTTTTGCCCTGCCCCGGCACGCGTCACACGCTGGCGAACAACACGCATGCGCTGCCTATTGCTATCGCAATGCCGTAAGGCATGGTCCCCGTCGCACTGCTTTCAGCCACGCTGCCCGACCTGCGCAGCGCGCCGTTGCCCGGCGTCGCGCAGCTGATCAGCAATGCTGCCGCCCCGTGCAGTCCGGCGCGCATCTGGCGACGCCGGAACCATATTGCGAGCGACCCGATCGCACCGATCACACAGGCCGCCAAACCAATTTCGAGTGCGCCGTAAGCGCCGCAGAAAGCGCCGATCGCCGCCATCAGCTTCACGTCGCCTGCGCCCAGCAGCCGCATCGCGTAGCCCGGCAGGAAAATCACGCCACCGGTCAGCATGCCGCCCAACCACAACTGCATTCCGTCGACGACACCGTGTGTGAACCATTGCACCGGTATCGCCACAAGCAGTCCCGCCGCCACCAACCAGTTAGGAATCCGGCGCGTTTGCATATCCCACAGCGCGGCGATGAGTACCAGCGTCATCACGCACGGTCCAACCGGAAAAGGAACCCCGTTCATTGCCTGCTCCGTTTCGAGGATCAAATTGCCGTTCTTTACTGGAGTCGTTTCTTTTAAGGGCGGGGCCGTCGCTACCCTGTCTCGAAGGACCGTCGAGCCAGGGCGGGCGATCGGCTTTTGCACCTGATGCAGCGCGGTGCGTCAGGCCGCGGCGGTGGCCAGCTTGTTCGAAATGGTCGTGAACACGGCCCTCAGGTTCGCGCCCATCGTCGTCACCGTCGCAATGATCGCCACTGCGATCAAGCCGGCCAGCAGGCCGTATTCGATCGCCGCCACACCGTCTTCTTCGCGCAAAAACTTCTTGATCGTGTTCTTCATGCTAACCCCCGTAGAGTGAAAGTTGACTTCGGTTTATGCCGTCTGCAGCCGCCTGAAAACAGGTGCGCCGGAGCGGCGTTCATGCCCGTCACGAGGACGGAAAAAGTGGCGAGGCCAGCGCTTTACTTCGTCACGATCACGAGAGGCTGAATAACCCCGTATCCATCGCCGTGTCGTTGTTTATCGACTTCCGTTTTCGCTGGCCCCGCCGCACCCCGCAAAACGCGTGGACCGCCCCGAACGCGATTTACGAAGACTTTTGTTGCTGCCGGAGTTCTGTTGCTGCTTTCCGTCTGCAACATGTTTTTTCGTCTTGTGACTCTCTATTTGCAACGGCTATGCCAACAGGCCTCAAAGCCTTGCTGGGCAACGATCGACACTTCAGCGGAAGGTGCGGCAGGGATTTCGCAGCGCGCGATGGTTCGGATTTGAGACACTGGAAAGCGAAGGAGCGGAACCCGCTTGCCGTGCTTCGCGCATTATTTCTGCAGGGCGGAAAACCGTAGGACCATTGGCGGGCAATGGTTCGACAAATACTTCGGTCAAAGATGCTGGCATTGAGCCGACAAAAGTAGGTTTTACTGAGCCCGTCCGGGATGTTGCAAGCGTGAGACGGGTGGCCGAGGAACGACCCGGCGGCACGGCCGCGAAAAGCGATGTCCGCCCACCTCACTATGTGGGGTAGCGCGCATTGCGCGATTGACGGTGGATCGCCCCGTCGTTCTCGCGTCTCGCCAAACCAATCGGGGTCGACGCAGGCGGCAACCGTTTTGGGGCGCCCCAAAACGGGCTTCGATTGCTTCCGGGCGACCTGCGGCGCCTTGTCAGTCGGGCCTGTCAGAGCGATTTAGGCCCGACTCGGCATCGCGGTTTCGCGAGCGCACCGAAAAAACATCGCTCATCTCACGCGCCAATACGGCCCGGATTGCAACGAACGCGGATATGTCCGGTTTCGTTCAGCAATGCGAGCCGGGCCACATAAGTCGGTGCGCCGGCGACGACCGTCGAAAAAACCTGCCGATACGTTGTGGCCTTTGATACGCCACTTGTAACCGAGCGTAAAAGACACTGCCTATGCCACGGGATCAATGCGACGATGTCGCCGCTCCGTCTGCACCCCTCGCTCGATCGGGGCGATGGGGACGGCATTCAGGTTCAAACACCTCGTTACAAATCGACACTGAAAGCACTCAATTGGCGGTCAACACTGTGTGACGGCGGCGACACTGCGCGCGCCATGCCTAACCGACGAAGACACTTCGATGTCAATACCGTCCGGGCGTCACGCAGCAACCATACAGAAGTCTTCCGTCATTTCACGTCAACTGATTGCGGTGAAAACATGCAGCAGACTTTCATACCCGTGCGACGCTTCAAAAAGAACACGGCCGGTCGCGACTTCGTCGTAGGCGATCTGCACGGCTGTTTCAGCCGGCTTGCGAAAGAGCTGGAGCTGCGCCGCTACGACCCGTCGCGCGACAGACTGTTTGCCGTCGGTGATCTGGTGGACCGGGGCATCGAATCGCCGGCCGTGCTCGAATTCGTGGACCGGTATCGCATTCAATCGGTGCGTGGCAATCACGAGGACACGATCGTTCGTTGGCATCGCTACGGCGGCAAGAACGCGTCGATTCGATCCACCGGCGGCGAGTGGCTGTTCGATATGGTCTACGACAAAGCGGCGCTGGACGACATCGTGACGTATATGGCGGCCCTTCCCTACGCGATCGAAATCGAAACCGACGACGGCCTGGTCGGCATCGTGCACGCCAACGTCCCCACGCAATCGTGGCCGAAGATGGTGCAGGCGCTGGAACAGGAGGACCGCAACGGACCCGTGCGGCGCAAGGTGATCTGGGATCGCTCCCGCTGGATCGCTGGCAAGACAGCAGGTTTTATTTCGATGCGCCGGGCCTTCGCGCAACTGTGCCAACGATTTGCACCAGGATGGCTAGACCCGGGCAGCCGCATCGACGGCGTGGCCGCGGTGATCGTCGGGCATACGCCGGTGCGGGAGCCCATGGTTCGCGGCAACGTCATCAATGTCGATACGGGGCTCGTGTATGGCGGAGCGCTCACGCTGCTGCGTCTGGACGAGATCCCCATGCTGCTCAACCGCGCGACTCGCGAACAACCGGCATTCGGCCGGTCGAAAGGATATCCGGCAGGTTCGGGCGCGTGATCGCGCGGGCAAAAGCGCGCTCCGCGTCAGCGCGTCGATACTCCCCTCACGTTTGCTGTATCGCCACGCACGCGATCTCCATCAGCGAGCCGCGCCGGCATTGTCGAAGTGCTGGGCGCCATACGCGCGGCGGATAGCCCTCACAGCCTGTACACCCGCTCCGCGTTGTCATGAAACAGCGCCGCCCGCTCGTCCGCCGCGAACTCCCGCGTAATCTCCTTGAAGGCGTTGAACACATCGTCATAGCTGCTGAACAGCTTGTCGACCGGAAAGTTGCTCGCGAACATGCAGCGCTTCACGCCGAATGCTTCGATTGCGTGCAGGACGAACGGACAGATGCTGTCCACCGTCCACTTCCAGTCGCCCATACCCAGACCGGATATCTTGCAGAAAACGTTGTCCGCCGAAGCGAGCGAGGTCATGCTCTTTTTCCATGCCTCGATCTCTTCGGGCTTACGGTCGACCGGCATGCCGGTGTGGTTGAGCACCATCGGCGTACCGGGGAAATCGCGCGCTAGGGCGAGCGCCTCTTCCATCTGCGTGTAATAGAGTTGCAGATCGAACGACAAATCGTGCTCCTTGAGCAGCGCATAGCCGCGCCGCCATTGCGGATCGCTCATCAAATGCGGACTGTCGATAAACGTCTTCACCGGATCGCGATGGAAATTCAGGCATTGGCGAATGCCCCGCACGTTCTTGTACTGGCAGTGCTCTTCGATCACAGCCTGCGCGTTCGGCGAAGACAGATCGGCAAAACCGACAATGCCGTGCGGATAGCCGTGCTTGTCCGCGACGCTCTGAAGCCATCGCGTTTCGGCCACCGGATCGTTGTGATCGTATTCGACCTGCAGATGAACCGTCTTCACCACATTCTGATTCTTGATATCGGCGAGAAAGTCATCGATCAGGTAGTCCTTGCGAATGGCCGAATAGTCGCCGAACACGCGGTCGAGCATCGGCCCTTGCAGCCAAGGGTAGTTGCCGGTCTTCAGATCGTACAGATGATGATGCGGGTCGATGATAGGCAGATTGTCCACAGCGCCTCCTTTGAAGTTATACGACGCGCGGCGCTCGCGTCGAAACACCACTAAATGAACGGCCGCGCAATCAGGTCAACACCGTTTTCTCAGTACTTGCCCGCGGACGGCGGATAGACACGCTTCACCGTGGCCTGCGCATCCGGCTGATCGATCGTTTCCTTCGTCACGAGCGGCTCCTTCAACGCGAATTCCTGCGTCGTCGGCTTATGATTCAGCGCGTTGAACACCTGCGTGGTCGCGTCGATCCCTTGCCCGACCGCCTCCTGCAAAAAGATGCCCTGGATCGCGCCGTCGCGCAGCAGCTTGATTGTCGTCGGGCTGCCGTCGGCCGTGACGACCGCCACCTTGCCGACCGCACCGCGCGTTTGCAGCGCCTTGGCGGCGCCCGTCGCGGCTTCGTCGTACATGCCGTAGATGGCTTTGACATCGGGGTGAGCGGTCAGTACGTCGTTGGCCTGCTGCACCGCTTCGTTGACCGTGAGCCCGTGCGTCTCGAGCACCTGCACGAGTTCGCAGCCATCGGCCTTGAACGACTCCTGCGCGCCCTTCATGTACTTCTGCGCATTCTCGCGATCCTGCGGCAGCGACAGCATCGCCACCTTGTTGCTGCCGCGATCCTTCGCGAGTTTGCAAACGTATGCGCCCTGAGCCTTGCCCGTATCGTAGTTATTCGCCGTGACGGCCGACGTATAGTCCGTCTGCCCCGCCTGCGGCCCGATGCCCGTGAAGGCGACCGGCACCGACTTCGACTTCAGAAGACGCAGCACGGGCGGCGTGCTGGTCGAACTGACCGGCCCGATCACGATCGCGTTGACGCCGCGCGTCATGGCCGTGCGCACGTTGTCCATCTGCTTGGCCGGCGAATTCTCCGAAGTGAACTCGACATAGTCCATGCCGAGTTCTTGCGCCCGTTGCTTGACGCCGTACGCGACCCACTGCCAGTACGAAATATCCAGCGACGGCGCGATATACGCAACTGTCTGCTTGTCCGCCGCGACCGCCATCTGCGACGCGAATGCCGCGGCGAGTGCGACGATCGACGCCATTGCGATCCGCGCAACCGGCTGCCTCGTGCATGCGCCGGCCGACCTGAATGTGCGCTTGTTCATGATGTGTCTCCTTCCAGATAGTTTTTGCGAACCCGTGCTCAACGCCGAGCTTTGGTAACGCGATCCACGAGAACCGCGATGAGAATGACGACACCGGTCACGGTGCCTTGCCAGAAACTGTTCACGCCGATCAGATTCGCGCCGTTCTGAATGATCGTGATCATCAGCGCGCCGAGCAGTGCGCCGATGGCCGAACCGGTCCCGCCGAACAGGCTCGCGCCGCCGATCACCACGGCCGCGATGGCCTGCAGCATCAGGCTCGATCCCGCGGTGGCCTCGGCATTGCTGATGTACGACACGCTGACGATGCTCGCGAACGAAGCCAGCAAACCCGAGAGCACATATGCGCCGAGACGCACGCGGTTGACCGGAATCCCGATCACGCGCGCCGACGAACTGCTGCTGCCGATCGCATACAGCCAGCGGCCCGCCACCACCTTGCGCAGACAGAATTCGATCGCGACGAGCAGCAGCACGCACCACAGCGCATAGTTCGGCAGGCCGGGAATCAGCGTTCCTGAATCGAGCAGCCAGTAGTCGGGGTTGGAGATCGGCAGCGAGTGGCCGTCGGTTACGATGAACGAGAGGCTGCCGGCAATCGCATACGTGCTGAGCGTCACGACGAACGGCGCGAGTCCGACGAAGGTCACGAGCGCACCGTTGAGCGCGCCGATGCCGACGCCGACCGCGAGTCCGGCGACACTGCTCGCCACCGCGCCATAGCCATGCGCCATGGCGAGGCCGGTCACCATGCCCGTCAACGAAAACACCGAACCGACGGACAGATCGATGCCGCCGGTAATGATCACGAGCAACACGCCGAATGCCATGATGACGAGCGGCGCGGCCGCCTGCGTCACGTTGGAAATATTGCCGCCCGACAGCGCCGCCGGCACGATCGTGCCCACCGCGAGTTCGATCACGATGATCGCAATGGCAATCGCGATTTCGGTGCGGTAGGCCGACAGCAAACGGCGTCCCGCACTGCTGCGCTTCGGCTGCGCCTCCGCGATGGGATGAGTGGCTGATTTCATGGTTGTCTCCAGATTAATGATGTTTTGGCGCGCGGCGGCGCTAACCGACGTTAGGCGGCCATACCCGTTGCGGCCGCGAGTTGTGTTTCGTTGACGTCGGCGTGACGCAGGACTTCGGTGGGCTTGCCGTCCAGATCGAATGCGAGCACGGTGTCGCACAGTTCGACCAGTTCGATATATTCGGTCGACCACCAGACGATCGTCGTACCCTGCTGCGCCATCTTGCGAATCAGCGCGTAGATTTCGCGCTTCGTGCGGATGTCGACGCCGCGGGTCGGCTCTTCGAGCACCAGCAGCCTCGGCCGCAGCAATAGCCAACGGGCGATCAGCAGTTTCTGCTGCGTGCCGCCGCTGAGTGTGGCCGGCAAGTCCCACAGCGAGCCGGCGCGAATCTTCAGGGCGTCCAGCAACCGCGTGCTCTGCTCGATTTCCTCGCGCTTCACGACACTGCGCCGGTTGACGACGCGCGCTGCCGCGACGAGGTTGTCGACGATCGGCAACGTGGCGAGCACGCCCTTGTTCGAGCGGTCGCCCGAGACGAAGCCGACGCCGTCGCGCGCGCCCGCCGACGGATGCGAATAGCTGACACGAGCGCCGGCGCGTGTAATAGCCCATGAGCCGGCGGGCGCGATACCGGTCAGCGCATCGATCAACGAAGACGGACCCACCGGTGCTCCGGCGAGGCCGACAATCGCGCCGGCCGGCACTTCGATCGCCACACCGTCGCGTTCGATCCGCAATGCGCCCGCGTGAATGCGACCGCCGCCGTCACCCATGTCCTGCTCCCCTGCCGGGTGTGCCTGCCCCAACTCCGCCGACTGCGCGACGCGCGCGGCCGCGTCATCGACGACAACGCTCTGTCCCATGCATTCGATGATCTCGCGATCCGTGATCGCATCGAGCGCGACGCGATCGACGGCCGTCTTGCCGTCGCGGATGATCGTGCAGACATCGGCGATCTGGCGAATCTCGCGCATGCGGTGCGAAACGAACAGCACCGCGAGTCCCGTATCGGCAATGAGACGCCGTAGTACCGCGAAGAGCCGGATGGTTTCCGCAGCGGTCAGATTGGCGGTCGGCTCGTCGAGCAGCAACAGCTTCGCGCCCGAACCGAGGGCGCGCGCGATCTCCACCAGTTGGCGCTCGTGCAAGGTCAGATCGCCGACCAGCCGGCCCGACGATTCACGCGCGAACTGCGGATCGATCAGCGACAGCGCTTCGACCGCAATGTCCATCGACGCGCGTTCGCTATATTTCGCGGCGCCGCGCCGCAGCCGCGGCATCGCGATGTTCTCGGCCACCGACAGATGCGGCAGCAACGCAAGTTCCTGATTGACGACCGCGATGGTGCCGGCGGCGATATGCCCGCCGACGGATGCACCGATTGCTTGCCCGTCGAATTCGAGCGTGCCGCCGTCGCGCTCGAACTGACCGGAGATGATCTTGATCAGCGTCGACTTGCCCGCGCCGTTGCCACCCAGGAAAGCATGCACTTCACCTGGGGCGATCGAAATATCGAAGCCCTTCAATACGCTGGTCGGTCCGAAGCTCTTGACGATCGCGCGCGCCGTCAACAAGTAACGCTGCTCAGCCATGTCCTTTCTCCTTTCGCGTTTTCCGCGCATCGCGCATGTTTTGCGAATGCGTAGTACGACAGTCGCCGGTACGCCGCATAGGCGCTAACCGGCGAAATGTCTTTACTCGATATGGAAGCGAACAGGACGAGAGCGCTGCGTGTGAGCGTGTGCTGATCGCGCGCTCACCGGGAAAGTCGGATAATCCATTACCGTCTCCTGCACAGTTGTTGCACTGCGCAACCTATGTTTATGATTTAGCCGCCTGGCGGCAGTGAAACTGCCGGGTTAGTACCGAGAGGACCCCATGCATCCCTGGCTGCGCGGCTTGTCGACAGAATGGCAGTGCGAATGGCGTGCGAACAAGGCGGTTTCATTCAACTGCATCTGAAAAAAATTCCACTATGCGCATTCCACCGGTCAAGGCCATCGTCGCGTTCGAGAGCGTGGCCAGAACAAAAAGCGTCAACCGGGCCTCGGAAGAGCTCGGGCTGACCGCATCGGCGGTCAGTCATCAGATCAGCAACCTGGAGTCGGTAATCGGCCAGCCGCTCTTCTATCGCTCCGGCCGTGGGCTCGTCCTCACGCCGACCGGCGAGCGTTATCTGTCCGACGTGACGGGGTCGCTGGCCGATCTGAGCCGCGCCACTGAGCGCGCATCGAGCCGCACCGACGTCGATATCCTGCGCGTGCATTCGAGTCCCAGCTTCGGGCTCATGTGGCTCCTGCCGCGGCTTGCTTCGTTCCAGGAGGCCAATGGCGATATCCAGTTGAATCTCGCCTGCTCATATGAGGACGTCTCGTTTACCAGCGGTTATTACGACATCGATCTGCGCCACGGCTACGCGAACTGGCGCGACCTCGAAGTCAGAACGCTGCGCGGCGAGTTCATCGCGCCGCTCGCGTCGCCGCAATATCTGGCGAACAATCCGGTCGAGACGCCCGAAGATCTGCTGCAACATCGGCTGATCTACTCGGAGACGCCGCTTGTGCAGTGGAAGCAGTGGTTCGGACGCACCGGCGTGTCGGCCGCCCATAAGACCTTCGACTTCTCTTTCGATCGCTCGTACATGTCGCTCGAAACGGCCGCGCTCGGCCTCGGCATCGCGCTCGAAAGCGTGATGCTCGCCTCGGTTCGGATCAAGGAAGGCGCGCTCGTGCCGGTCTTCGACGACACGCACGCCGTGGAGGTCGGCGCGCATCATCTGGTCTATCCGCCGCAAAACGCCGAACTGCCGCGCGTCACGCGCTTTATCGCGTGGATCGAGCGCGAGGTCGGGCGCATGGAGCGCAAAGCCTGAGAGCGGCTTCGATCCTTGCCAGGGTTTTCCTGCACCGCGCTCGCAAGACATTCCAGATGCGGCGTCGCACCATGCGGCATCTGCGTTTAAAGCAGCACGTCACCTGAAAATTTCTCAAACATAGTTGAGCAGTACGTCGTTGATGCGACAGGCCGCGCAGTAGACACTTCGGCCATCACATCAACACTCAGGAGACAATCATGCTGTTGGAGAACAAAGTCGTCATCGTGACCGGCGCCGCCTCACCGCGCGGAATCGGCAAGGCAACCGCTCAGGCACTCGCCGCTCAGGGCGCCCGCATCGTCATACTCGATCTGCGCGAAGAAGACGCGAAGCGCGCCGCCGCCGATCTCGGCGACGCGCATCTCGGCCTCGCCTGCGACGTCACCGACAAAGACGCGTGCGTCTCGGCCGCCAAAGCGACACTCGAGCGCTACGGCCGCATCGACGGCCTCATCAACAACGCCGGCATCACGCAGCCGGTGCGCACGCTGGACATCACCGCCGAAGGCTTCAACGCCGTCGTCGACGTCAATCTGCGCGGCACGCTCTACATGTCGCAAGCCGTGCTGCCGGCCATGAAAGAGCAGAAAGGCGGCAGCATCGTGTGCATGTCGTCGGTCTCCGCGCAACGCGGCGGCGGCATCTTCGGCGGCCCGCACTACAGCGCGGCCAAAGCCGGCGTGCTCGGTCTCTCGCGCGCGATGGCCCGCGAATTCGGCGGCGACAGCATTCGCGTGAACTCGATCACGCCCGGCCTGATTCAAACCGATATCACCGGCGACAAGCTGACCGCGGAGATGCGCGTCGACATCATCAAGGGCATCCCGCTCGGCCGGCTCGGCAACGCGAGCGACGTGGCGAACGCGTGCCTGTTCCTCGTCAGCGATCTGTCGACCTATCTCACGGGCATCACCCTCGACGTGAACGGCGGCATGCTGATTCATTGATTGATAGCGACGCGTTGCTGCTCGCGAGGAGCGGCAACATGACCGGCATCCGGGCCAACCCGGAGCCATGGAAGGAGACGCACATGAAACCGAAATACCCCGCGGCATCCCTTGCCGCCGACGTGCTGCCGCAAGCGGACTCGACAAGCTTCGAGTCGAAGACCTACGCGAAAGTCAGTCGTCGCCTGATCCCATTCCTGATGCTGTGTTATCTCGGCGCTTATCTCGACCGCGTCAACGTCGGCTTCGCGAAGCTGCAGATGCTCAACGATCTGCGCTTCAGCGAAACTGTGTATGGCATGGGCGCGGGAATTTTCTTTCTCGGCTATTTCCTCTTCGAGGTGCCCAGCAACCTGGTGCTGCATCGTGTCGGCGCGCGCAAGTGGCTTGCACGAATCATGCTGACGTGGGCGGTGATCTCCGCTTCGTTCATCTTCGTGAAGTCGCCTACAACCTTCTATGTACTGCGCTTTCTGCTCGGCGTCGCGGAAGCGGGCTTCGCACCCGGTGTGATTCTCTACCTGACTTACTGGTTTCCCGCTGCGCGCCGCGCCAAAGCGCTGTCGCTGTTCTTCATGGCGATTCCGCTGGCCGGCATTATCGGCGGCCCGCTGTCGGGCTGGATCATGCACTCGCTGCAAGGCGCGATGAACATGGCCGGCTGGAAGTGGTTGTTCCTGCTGGAAGCCGTGCCTTCGCTCGTGCTCGGCGTCGCAATCCTGCTCTATCTCGACGACGGCATCACGAAAGCGAAGTGGCTGACGGACTCCGAAAAGACGCTGCTCGCCCGCAACGTGGCCGGCGACAACGCGCATAAGATCGCCCACGTCTCGGTCAAATCGTTCATCGGCGACCGCCGTTTGTGGCTGATGGCGGCCATCTACTTCTGCGTGGTGCTCGGCCAGTATGGCCTGACGTTCTGGCTGCCGACCATCATCCGCAAATCGGGTGTGGCCGATCCGCTCTGGATCGGCGTGTTCACCGCGATTCCTTATCTGTGCGCCATCATCGCGCTGCCGCTGGTCGGCATGAGTGCGGACCGTCATCGTGAACGCCGTCTGCATCTGGCGATTCCGATGCTGATCGCCGCAGCGGGCTTCATTCTGCTGCCGGCCATCGGCAGTGTGCCGGCCTCTATTGTTTGTCTGAGCATCGCCGCGGCCGGCATTCTCGCGTCGTCTTCACAGTTCTGGTCGTTGCCGACCGCGTTGCTCGGCGGCATGTCGGCCGCAGCCGGGATCGCGGCGGTGAACTGCGTCGCCAATCTTGCGGGCTTCTTTTCTCCGGCGATTGTCGGCTGGCTCAACGACCTGACAGGCAAATCGACCGCCGGGCTGATCTTTATCTCGGTGGCCGTCACGTTCGGCGCCTGCCTCGTGTTTCTGGTGCCCGCGAAGTCCGTGAACCGCTGAACCCTTCTTACTCTTTACGACTGATCACAGGAGACAACATGAACAGTCCAGAACGCGTGCCGACGGCAACCCTTGCCGAACACGCATACCGTATCCGTAGAAACGCATTGTTGATGGGTGAGGTCCAGGGCCAGGGTTATATCGGTCAGGCGCTCGACATCGCCGATGTTCTCGCAGTCGCTTACTTCGGCGCGATGCGCTACCGGCCGGAAGATCCCGATTGGGAAGAGCGCGACCGCTTCCTGCTGTCGAACGGGCATTACGCGATCGCGCTGTATGCGGCGCTCTTCGAAGCCGGCATTCTGCCCGCCGAGGAACTCGAAACCTACGGCAGCGACGATAGCCGCCTGCCCATGTCGGGCATGGCGAGCTACACGCCCGGCATGGAGATGTCCGGCGGCTCGCTCGGCCAGGGCTTGACGATCGCGGTGGGCCGCTGCCTCGGATTGAAGCGCAAAGGATCGAAGTCGTTCGTGTACACGCTGTTCTCCGACGGCGAACTTGACGAAGGCGCGATCTGGGAAGGCTTGATGTCCGCGAGTCACTGGAAGCTCGACAACCTGATCGCCGTGGTCGACGTGAACAACCAGCAGGCCGATGGCCCGTCGACGCAAATCATGGCGTTCGAGCCGCTCGTCGAAAAACTCGAGTCGTTCGGCTGGTTCACGCAACGCGTGGACGGCAACGATATCGCCGCGGTGGCGGCCGCGTTCGATGCGGCGCGCGCGCATCCTGAGGCGCAGCCGCGCATCATCGTCGCCGACACGCGCATGGGCTGCGGCGTGCCGTTCCTGGAACAACGCGAGAAGAACCACTTTATCCGCGTCGATGCCGATGAATGGCAATTGGCGCTGGAAGCACTCAAAGAAGGGAGACAAGCATGAGCAACGCAACCGCGAGCAAACCGCGCCTGAAGACCTCCGCGATGATCGCCTCGATCGCGGGCGAAGGACAGGTCACGCGGTCCGCACCCTTCGGCCACGCGCTGGTCGAACTGGCGCGGCAAAAGCAGAACGTGATCGGCATGACGGCGGACCTCGGCAAATACACCGACTTGCACATCTTCGCGAAGGAGTTTCCGGAGCGTTTCTACCAGATGGGCATGGCCGAGCAATTGCTGATGGGCGCGGCATCGGGATTCGCGCATGAAGGCGCGCAGCCTTTCGTCACTACGTATGCGGTATTCGCCACGCGCCGCGCGTACGACTTCATGCATCAGACGATCGCCGAAGACAATCTCGACGTGAAGATCGTCTGCGCGCTGCCGGGCCTGACGACCGGCTACGGTCCGAGCCACCAGGCCGCGGAAGATCTCGCCTTAATGCGCGCCATGCCGAACATGACCGTGATCGACCCGTGCGACGCGCTCGACATCGAGCAGATGGTGCCCGCGATCGCCGCGCATAAGGGTCCTGTCTATGCCCGCCTGCTGCGCGGCAATGTGCCGGCCGTACTCGACGAATACGACTACACCTTCGAACTCGGCAAAGCCAAGCTGCTGCGCGACGGCGCCGAAGTACTGGTCATCTCGTCGGGCATCATGACCATGCGCGCACTCGAAGTGGCGAAGGCATTGGAAAGCGACCGGATCGGCGTCGCCGTGCTGCATGTGCCGACGATCAAGCCACTCGACACGGAAACGATCGTGCGCGAAGCGAAGCGCTCCGGACGTCTCGTGGTGGTCGCCGAGAACCATACGGTGATCGGCGGTCTGGGCGAAGCGGTCGCGGCCGAACTGATGCGCGCGGGCGTGGCGTGTCATTTCCGGCAAGTGGGACTGCCCGATGCGTTCCTCGACGCCGGCGCGTTGCCGACACTGCACGACCGCTACGGCATTTCGACCGCCACGATGTCGGAGGCGATCAAGGGCTGGTTGAACTGAGCGTGTCTTGATGGACGACGCCGGCATGCAGCCGGCGTCGCCTGATCGGCACGGCCGCGCGCACCGGCTCGTCCAGCAGCGCCGCACCGATGATCCCCAACCCACTTCAGCCCGCGGCGATCACATCGATCCGCAAGGCTTCTCCGCCCGCGGCAATCGCGAGCAGAATATCGACGTTGGGATGCGCGCCCGGACGGTGACGCGCATCGGCCGTGTGCTCGGCGAACACGATGAGACCATGCTCGGCCGCTTTGGCGTCGAGCGCGCCGAAGGTCTGCTGCAGATAGTTGTACACCGCGAGCGATCCCTGCTTGCCCGGCTTGTTCTCGATGCTGGCCACCACGGCGCCCTTGCCGTCCACCAGATCGATACGCGCGATTCCGTCAATACCCGGCATCTGCGCGAGGTTGTCCTTGAATACGTTGCCCGGTTGAATCATTGAAACCACTCCCTGTGTTCGAAAAATTGCGGCGCGGGCCGTATCTTATCCGATAGGCATGGCATGCCATGCCCATGCCCATGCGCACGGCCGTCACGGCGTCCAGCGATACACCACGATGCTCGATCCGTTGTAGTTGTCTTTCGTGATCACATACTCGCCCGCTGCCCTCAGATATGCGCGCAGGCCGTACATCGAATCGACATCGTTGCCGACATCCACGGTCGTGGGACTCGAATTGATCAGCGTGGTAACGAGCTGGCCGGTGGTGAGATTGAAAACGTCGATATTGGGCACCGTGTGCACGTAGCCGACGAACAGATAATTGCCCGCCGCCGTGATCGACTTGGGATTGGCACTGGTGAGCGTGATCACCGGATCGGGCCGCGTGGTGTTGCCCGCGCTCCAGCCGTGATAGACCTCGATACGCGACTGCATGGCGGTCCAGTCCCAGCTGCCGGCAATGCCCTGCGCGAGGATCATGGTGTCGCTCTCCGCAAGGTAGAGGATGCGCGTGAGCGGCCGGATGCTTTGCGGAATGGAAATCGTAACCGCCGGTCCCCATGACGGCTTGCCATTGCCCTCGAAGCCACTTAGCGGATAGTGATAGATGTGATTGGTCCGGTCCAGCCCGGCCCACACATCGCCCCGGCTGTCGATGCAAAAGCCGCCCGTGACCTGCAGGTTCGTATTGAACGCCGTCCCCGGAATCGACGCGTCCGGAATCGCTATGTAGCCGCTCGCCGGGTTGAAATGAAAAAAGTTGAAGATGCCCGGGTTCTGTCCGGACGCCACCAGAATCCGGTTGCCACCGACCGTGACGAGCTGGCCGAAGTGTTGGCCGCGTTGCGTGTCGTTCATGTTCAGGCGCGGATCGGACGGATACGTGAACGGATCGACCGTGTTCGCGACGAAGGTGCCGCCCGCCGTGCCGGTGTAAATGTGCGTGCCGCTATAGAAGTAGGCCGCGTCCGTCGATGGGTCCGGCGCGGCGATCGCTTCGAAGTTGAGCGACTGTAATTTCCATTCGAGGTTGCCGGCGCTGTCGTACGCGTGAAGGTCGGTAGCGCCGTTGCGGCCGAGGTCCCAACCGCCGCCCCACGGATTGTTCAGCACATACAGGTTGCCGGCGGCGTCCTTGCCGATGCCCGCCACGCGTGTGAAGCGCTTGTCGCCCACCTGCCCTTTGATGCCGCTGGTAGTGTCGAGATAGCCGCCCTGAACGCCGAATGTGCCGGCAAGTGTCGGCGTGCCCGCGATCGTATAGCGCTTGATGTTCATGTCCGGCCCCTGGTCGCCGACCATGAGTTGCCCGGACGCGGCATCGAAATACAACGCGGACGGCCGCGACGCCGCCGGCATCTGAATCGTATTGAGCAGCGCGCCGGCCGGACTGAATTCGACGATCGTGCCCGCGCTCTGCTGAGCGACCCACAGATTGCCGACGCTATCCAGCGCCAACGCGCCGGGGCTCGATACCTTGATGTCCTGCTGCCAGACGCCGTCGGTCGTGAAGACACGTACGCGATTGCCGAAGAAGTCGCTGGCATACAGCAATGAGCCCGCAGTTGCGAGTCCGGTGATGACATCGGCATGCGGTATCGACGTCCACACGCTGACGGGAATGATCAGGTCGCGCGTCTGCGTGGCGCGGTTGTAGCGCCCCACCGAGCCGCTGCCGAACGACCTGTTGTATTGCAACGCTACAAAGATCGACGTGGCATCGCCGGTAATCGCGCTGCCCTGGAAGTTGGCGTGCGTGCCGATCGAGCCGAGGCTCCGGCCGTTCTGATAGACCGCGACGCCGCCCTCGTTCTCGTCCCACAATGAAGCCGTGTAGATCACGCCTTCGGGCGCGACCCACAGCGAACGCGCGGTGTTGCCCACATGCGTGGCGAGTGTGCCGAACGTATTGCCCAGCCAGTCGGTGGTGTATTGCGCGTAACTGAGCGGCGCGAACATGAAGGTTGCCGCGCATAGAAGCGCGGCAAGGACGCGATGCTTGATCATGAGTGTTGCTCCCCGAACAATCGTTCCTCGACAATGTACCTCGCCAGATATGAAAGCTTGGTGTTTGGTATGAAGAAACGTTCCGGGCCCAGTGGTTAAACCATGCAGCGTGCATGTAAATGGAGAGCAGCTGCCCGCTGGCAAGCGGCACACCCCTATTTTTCGCACTTTACCGACCACTAAACTCAGGCGCACAATCTCTGCGGACAAGACGGTCCGCCGTCCTCTCCGATCATTCGGACCGTTCGCGCCAATGCGGCATCCGGCCGCGAGTTCACCCCGGCGCGCAACACGCGCCCTCCATTCGGAACGCTCCATGGGCAATAAATCGTCAAGCAGACCCGAAGACCTGGTGGCGGGCGGCAGCCGTCATCATCAGATTTTTCCAAGGCTCAATGAAAAGCAGTTTGCGGTGCTCGAACGATATGGCGAACGCCGGCGGCTGAAAGCAGGCGACGTTCTGTTCACTGAAGGTGAACGGCACATTCCCATGTTCACCATCGTCTCCGGCACGATCGAAGCGTCGCGAGGCGCTGGAGACAAGCACCACGTTCTCGGCACGCACGGCCCCGGCAGCTTCACCGGCGAAGTGGGAACGCTCGCCGGCCGCGGCGCGGTCGCGACGGCACGCGCCACCAGCGATTGCGAAGTGATCGTGATCGACGAGGAATCGCTGCGGGCGCTCGTCGTCGCCGAAGCGGAGTTGAGCGAAACGATCATGCGCGCCTATATCCTGCGGCGCGTCGCGTTCATTCAGGATCAGCACGGCGGCACGCTGGTGATCGGCAGTTCGGCTTCGTGGAGTACGCTCGTGCTGCGGCATTTCCTGAGCCGCAACGCGCAGCCTTTCGCCTACTTCGATATCGTCGAGCACGAGGAAGCCAAAGGGCTGCTCGAGCGTTACGACGCGACCGAAGCCGACATACCGGTGATCGTCACCGGGCAAGGCAACGTGCTGAAGCAGCCGACCAACCGCGCGGTGGCCGATGCGATCGGCCTGAGCCCCGACCGGCTGAACGGCGAGCGGTTCGACGTGGTCGTGGTCGGCGCGGGACCGGGAGGCCTCGCGGCCGCGGTGTACGCGGCGTCCGAAGGGCTGAGAGTGGCGGTGGTCGACACCAAGGCGCCAGGCGGCCAGGCCGGCACCAGTTCGAAAATAGAAAATTACTTCGGATTCCCTACCGGCATTTCAGGGCAAGCGCTCGCCGGCCGTGGCTTGTCTCAATGCCGCAAGTTCGGCGCGGAAGTCGGCGTACCCATCGAAGTACTTGGCATCGAATGTGAGAACGCGCCGCCCTTTCACCTGCGCCTCAATTACGGCGAACACGTCTATGCCAGCGCGGTTGTTATAGCGACCGGCGCGCGCTATCGGAAACCGCTGCTGCCGCGTCTCGAAGAATTCGAGGGAAGCGGCATCTACTACAGCGCGACCTATATGGAAGCCGCGTTCTGCAACAACCAGGAATTGATCATCGTCGGTGGGGGAAATTCGGCTGGGCAGGCCGCGGTGTTCCTGTCGGGATTCGCGCGTCACGTGCATATCGTGATTCGCGGCGACGGACTCAGCGCGAGCATGTCGAACTATCTGATCCGACGCATCGAAGCCGCGGCGAACATCAGCGTTCATGTGCGCACGCAGATCGTCGAACTGAACGGCGAGACGCAACTCGAATCGATCAAGTGGGACAATCAAGGCCACATCGAGGAGAAACCGATCCGCCATGTGTTCCTGTTTCTCGGCGCGCAGCCGAGCACCGGCTGGCTAGGTGATTGCGTCGCGCTCGACAAACACGGCTTCGTGCTCACCGGTCCCGATGCAATGCCGCAGTGGTCGTCGGACCGCCCGCCGCATTATCTGGAGACCAGCCGGCCCGGCATCTTCGCCGTGGGCGACGTGCGTAGCGGATCGGTCAAGCGGGTCGCCGCCGCGGTCGGCGAAGGAGCGGCCGCGATTCAGTCGCTGCATCAATACCTGGCGCTGATCCGCTGAGGCCGGGCGCCTGGCGATTCGCGACGGCCGCTACGCGTTGCGCAGGTTCCTCAACGTCAAGCGCGCTTCCAGACCGCCGCCGGAACGGGTGTGCAGCGTGAGGGTCGCCTCCATTGCCATGGCCAGTTGCCGCGCGATGGCGAGGCCCAGCCCCGTGCCGCCGGTATCGCGATTGCGTGACGCTTCGAGCCGGTAGAACGGCTCGAACACCGCTTCCAGCGACTCCGCCGGTATGCCGGGGCCGCGGTCGAGTACGGCGATCGCCGTCTCTCCGCTCGGCAAACTGGCCGCCGTGATCTCGGCCGCGCCGCTGAATTTCAGCGCGTTGTCCACCAGGTTGCCGAGTATGCGGCGCAAGGCTTGCGGACGCGTCACCAGCGAATCGCCGAGCCGCCCTTCCAGGCTGACCGCCTGGCCGGCGTCGACATAATCGCAGACGAGACTGTCGAGCAGCGCGTCGGGATCCACGCGGCACGGCACTTCAGTCGCACCGTGCAGCGTGCGCGCGTACGTCACGCCCTCCTTCACCAGGCTTTCCATTTCCTGCAGATCCTGGCGCAGCTTCGCGCCCTGCGCGTCGTCGTCCATCACGTCGACGCGCAGGCGCATGCGTGTGATCGGCGTTTGCAGGTCGTGCGAAATCGCCGCCAGAATCTGCATGCGTTCGGTCATATAGGTGGCGATGCGATCCTGCATCGCGTTGAAGGCGCGCGCGGCGCGCGACACTTCCGACGGCCCGTCCTCCGGCAGGCGCGCCGCCTTCAAGTCCGGGCCGAGCGTATCAGCCGCGAGCGCCAGCTGATGCAATGGACGCGTGGCGAGCCGCACCGCCAGCCAGCAACACGCCACGAGCACCGCCAGTTGCAACGCCAGCACGAGCGGCAGCCAGCGCGACAACGGCGCGCCCGACATGGGGCGCATGTCGATAGTCAGCGGCGTGCCGTCGCTCAATTGCAGATGAACCTGCAAGCGTTCCTTGTCGCCGGGAACGGCGTTCACCGTGAGCGGATAGCGCGTGCCGATGCCCTCCGCGATGGACTGCGCCACACGCTCGGACAGATGCGCATCGATCGGGCTGCCGGCTATGCCCGGACCCAGGATGAACTCGTAGCTGCGCCGCGCGAGCCGTGGCAGCCACTGCGCGCGTTCGTTCGGCGGCAGATGATCGAGCAACGCCACCGAGCTGCTCACTTCGCGCTCGATGTAACCCATCATCACGTTGGTCATGGTCTGGTCGCGCTCGGTCAGCGTGAGCCAGAACGACAAGGTCTGCGCCAGCGCGAGGCCGACGAACAGAATCAGCGCGAGCCGCGCGAACAGCGTGCGCGGCCAGTGCAGCCAGGACCAGCGGTTCATTGTGGATCCCCGATGGCCGTCACCGCCGCGGAAAACACGTAACCCTCGCTGCGCAGCGTCTTGATGTAACGCGGCTCGCGCGCGACATCGCGCAAGCGTTGACGCAGACGGCTCACCATCAGATCGATCGAACGGTCGAACTGATCGGCCTGGCGGCCCTGCGTGAGATTGAGCAGTTGATCGCGCGTGAGCACCCGCTGCGGATGATCGAGAAACACGCGCAGCAAGCGGTACTCGGCGCCGCTCAGCGCGACCATGGTGCCTTCGGCGTCCAGCAGATGACGCGCGGTGGTGTCGAGGCGCCAGTCGCCGAACGCCAGCATCGGCGCCGATTCCGTCACCTGCATGCCGGGCGGCAGCATGCGCGCGCGCCGCAGCACGGCTCGAATGCGCGCGAGCAACTCGCGCACGGCGAAAGGCTTGGGCAGATAGTCGTCCGCGCCCATTTCCAGTCCGACGATGCGGTCCGCCTCTTCGTTGCGCGCCGTCAGCATCAGTACCGGCACAGCACGGAATTTGCCGGCGCGCAGTTCGCGGCACAGCACCAGACCGTCCTCGCCGGGCATCATCAGATCCAGCACGATCAGATCGGGCGCGCCCTGCTCCAGCGCCGCGCGCATCTGGCGCCCGTTCGCCGCGAGCGACACGCGCATGCCGTTCTTCTCGAGATAACCGGCCAGCAATTCGCGGATGCCGCGGTCGTCGTCGACAATCAGTACGTGATCGATGGTTTCCATCAATGCATCATCTCTTTTGGCGTTTCAATTGCACCCGGCTCGCAACCATCAATGAACACTGCACCGGATGCGCCAGTTCGGCGGCAAGGCCGCCGGTCAGGAAGACGGCGATAGCCAGCAGGCGTTTCATGCGTCCTCCAGCACGGAGAGGCTCGCGCCGTCCGCGACTCCGGCTTCCAGACTATACGGATCGACGCCTTCCAGGCAACCGATGTTGACTCGCCACAACTGCGGGTCTTTACGCGTCTGATGAAACGGATAGATGCCGCAATGCTTGCAGAAATAGTGCCGGGCCACCCGCGTGTTGAACTGGTAGAGCGTCAATGAATCTTCGCCGCTCAGGATCTTCAACTCGCTTGCCGGGAACGGCGGCGTCATCAATGCGCCCTTGCGGCGGCACAAGCTGCAGTTGCAGCGGCCGGCCGGGGTGACCGGGCTACGCACTTCGAATTTGACGGCCCCGCAATGGCAGGATCCTTGCAGCAGGTCGGCGCTCATGGTGCTCTCCGTGTTTTGGCAATGCCTGCTTTATAGCCTGGCTCGCACGCGGATTTGTGTCGCAGTGTATCTGGACCTCGTACAGATACACAACATTGCACCCGCGCGGTTTGGGCGACACATGCCAGATACCTGTGGACGCTTCAATACGGTCATTCGCGGCCGATACGCGAACTGCCGTTTTTAGCCTCTTCCTGAAAGGACACTGCCATGCTCTCTGCCTCCAAGATCAAAACGCTCGCCGTCGCAAGCGCGCTCGCCGCCGCGGCCGCGAGCGGCATTGCCGCCTTCGCGGGGTCGCCCGAACCGGTCGCGCCCGGCCTCGCAGCCAACGCGGCGGCGCCCGAATTCACCGGCATTTCGCAGTGGCTCAACAGCGATCCGCTCACGTTGCAGCAACTGCGCGGCAAGGTGGTGCTAGTCGATTTCTGGACTTACACCTGCGGCAATTGCGTCAACACGCTGCCTTACGTGAAAAGCTGGAATCAGAAATACAAGGACCAAGGGTTGACGGTGATCGGTGTGCATACGCCCGAGTATCCGTTCGAGCGCGATACCGACAACGTGAAAACCGCCATCAAACGCTTCGGCATCACTTATCCGGTCGCACAGGACAATCGATACGCGACCTGGAACGCGTACAACAATCAGTACTGGCCGGCTTTCTATCTGCTCGACAAGCAGGGCCGCATTGTCTACACGCATTTCGGCGAAGGCGACTATGCGAAGACGGAAGCGAAGATTCAAGCCCTGCTCGCGCAACAAGGATAAGCGCGGGTTCGTATCGGAATGTATCCGCGGATTCCGGCGATACGCAGCATTGCAATTCGCCGCTTTCGCGACACATGCCCGATCGTTCGTCACGCAGCTTGAGTGGTTCGCGCGATGAGCGCTTGCACGGCGCGAAGGTCCGCGGCCGTGGCCGGCGCAAAGACGACCATGCTCAGACCTTCGCCGCCATCCACTGCGAAGGCCGAATACTCGAGCGCGATCGGGCCGGCCTGCGAGTGGCGCAGACGCTTCATGCCAATCCAGTGACTGCGCACGTCGTTCTCCGCCCATAAGCGGCGGAAGTCCGCGCTGCTCGCCTGCAGTTCGGCGACAAGCGCCGCGGCTTCCGCCGACCCGCCGATGCGCGCGATATCGATGCGAAAGACGGCGAGCGCGGCACGCGCGCTTTCCTCCCAATCCGGCTGGCTTTCACGCACGGCCGGCCCGCCGAACAGACGTCTGAGCACGTTGCGCTCGCGTGCCGGCACCGCGGCGTAGTCGCCGAGCACCGCGACCGCGGCTGCGTTCCAGGCCACGACGTCCCACGTCGGCGTCTTCACGATGGCGGGACTGCTCGGCATGCCATCGAGTACTCTCTGCAATGCCGGCGTGACCTGCTGCGGCGCGAATGGGCCAAGCGGCGGCGGTCGCTGTTGCGCGAGCAGGAACAGCATCTCGCGGCCCGCCGCGTCGAGTTCCAACGCACGCACGAGCCGTTCAATCACCTCGTTCGAGGGCAGGCCGCCACGCCCCTGCTCCAGCCACGTGTACCACGCGACGCTCACGTTAGCCCGCGCCGCCACTTCTTCGCGCCGCAAACCCGGCGTGCGACGCCGGCTCGGCGCATCCGGTGCCGGTTGCAAACGTGAGCGGCGATCGCGCAGAAAGCTGCCCAATGAAGTGCATGCAGCGCCGAGTGGATCAGGCGGAGTGTTGACGGGCATAAGGGATCTCGACAATTTTCTCTTGCGTCGGATCCGTGTCATTGCGCCGACGCTACTGTCGATACTCTAGCGCGAATGGAAAATGGAAGCCTAATGCTGCCGGGCGTGCGCCAGCTTGGTCTGCGCAGGCGACAACCTAGTACTCGACGAGTATCGTCACGCGACGATTCGCTGCGCGCGCCGCTGCGTCATCGCCGATGATCAGCGGGAAATTGTCGGCCCGGCCGATCGCTGCCATTCGGTGCGCTTCGATGCCTTTGTCCGCGAAAAAACGAACCACCGCGCCGGCCCTCGCGGAAGACAGCTCCCAATTCGATTCGTATTTCGCCGTGGAAATGGGCACGTTGTCTGTATGCCCTTCCACGAGAATGTTGTTCTTCGATCGCTCGCGCAGCACGCTGGCAATCTGATTCAACACGTCGAATGAGTCCGGCAATAAACGCGCGTCGCCAGAATTGAATAGAATTTTTGCATTGATGGCGATCTCCACGCCCTGGGCCGCGTTCGAAATCGTAATCTGGCGGTTGTCCCGCAGCGGCTCCAGCAGAGAAAGGAGTTGCTTCTTCGAAACATCCGGCGTGGCGGACGCCGCTTCCGTCACCACGTGGCGCTCCAGGGCCTTGATTTCGAGTTCTCTCGTTTTGGCCAGCTGCAGCACATAGAGTGCGAGGAACAACACCATCAATGTGGTGATGAGGTCGGAGTAAGAGATCAGCCAGCGCCCGGATTGCGCCTCGCCTTCATCGGCGGCGTCGTAGCCCGTTTTGTCCGCCATGAGGCGCTTGTTACCCGAGTAGGTGTTCATATCCGAAAAGTTTGCACCCGAGATTATGTGTGATTGCCGTCGAAGCACACTAGCCCAGCAACTCGGCCGATCGTTCCCGCACATCACCTGCGAGCCGCGTCTCGATGGTGTGAGGCGACTCCTTGCGCGAGATCGCGAGCAAGCCGTCGAGATATAAGCGCCTGAAACGCAATTCGCTGTCCACCTGCGCCCTGATCTTTCCATACAACGGCAGAAAGACCAGATTCGCCAATGCAAGGCCGTATAGCGTCGCGACGAAAGCCACCGCGATACCTTGCCCGAGTTGCGCGGGCTCGAGCATATGGCCGGTCACCTGAATCAGACCGAGCACCGCACCGAGAATACCGAATGTCGGCGCGTAACCGCCTGCCTGTTGCCAGATCCGCGCGGCCAACATGTGATTGCGCTCATACGCATCCAGTTCCCGTTGCAAGGCGTCTTCCAGCACGGCCGTCGAAACACCGTTTGCCAGCAACTCCAGACCTCGCTTGGCAAACGGATTGATGCCGCCCGCCTCGATCGACTCGAACACCAGCATGCCGTTCAACTTTGCCTGATCGCCCCACTCGAGCAGAACCGACAGGCTCTCGCGATCGACCTGCCGCGCTTTCACGAAAGCAAGGCGCAGTTGCTTGATGCCGTCGAAGAACCTCGCCCAGGTGTTCTGAATCATCACTGCACCGAAGGTGCCGCCCAGAACGATGACGAATGCCTCCAACTGAAACAGCGAAGTAAAGTGGCCGCCCTCGAGCGAGAAACCCGCGACGATCGCCGTCACGCCGAACACCGCGCCAAATAGCGTCAACAGATCCATATGTCCTCTCGAATGGCCGGCCGCGACTTCGAACCTCGAAGCCGATACGGCCTGCCGTTTGCGTGCTGCGCGTCAGGCGTCCAGATTGGAAAGCGGCGCAGCCATGGCCGCCGGAGCTTTGATCGTTCGCACGATCTCGAGAAAGCGTTCTTCGATCTCGGCGACTTCGAGCGGATCGATCTTGATCTCGCGACGCATGACCCACGAGACTTCTTTCTTTCTCGCTTCGGTCATTACCGAAAGCAGCCGCTCGCCGACCGGTTGACCCGTCATGGCGGAAAGCAGTTTTGCGAGGTCGTATGTGTCGAACGCGCTCACCGCTTCGAACAAGGTTCGTTGGTCGACGAACTCCAGATCGTCGAGCGACTTCAGGTCGCTCAGACCGCGGGTATTGCGGCGCGAGAAATAGCTAATGCCTTTCTCCTCGACGTAATTCAGCACCTTGGTCTTGCGAAACGCAAAAAGGTCTTCCGCGATTTCCGCGTGGGAGAGTTTGTTGAGAATCACCTTCTTCTCGACGCCGATCAAGGCTTCCAGGTCGTCCAGTTCGATCAGTTCCAGTTCGCTGCTAATGGAGAGATCGAGATCGTGGTCCGCCACCTGTTGGGCACGCTCGGTGATTCGCACGGGATCGAACGTGACCAGTTGCCGGCTCGTTGCACCGTCCTGCGCGGAATAGCGTGCCGAGGCGGTGCTCGGGCGATCGGACCGGCCGGGTTCGAGCGACACGAGGTTGAGTTTCTCCATTCGCTTGAGCATGGCCATTACATGCGGACGCGAATGGCCGGCGATGGCATGACACTTTCTGATTACGTCGGGCAGCGGTACCGAGAATTCCTCGCCTTGCGCGCGACGCATGCGGCCGTCCAGCCTGTCGGCGTTCTCGCCGCCGGCCATCAGCGAAAGGACGTGTGCATAGGAGACGACACCCGGCAGAAAGTCAGCGTGCGTATTGGTGGCAAGGACGTCGTCCTTCTTTTTTATCCGCCGGATCAGCGTGCGTACGATATGGCGAAGCAAAGGCGAGACACGCTCGAGTTCCGCCTCCACCACGTTCGCCGCGATGACGGTCAACTGGCAGAAGCTCAGTGCTTTCGCGGTGTGTGCTCGTGGTTCGGGCGGCAACAAAGCCGCCTCGCCAAAAAACTCACCTTTACCCAGCGTCGCGAGAATCACCTTCTTCTCGTCGCACTGGGTGGAGATTTCGACTTTGCCATCCGCAATGACGTAGACGACGGCGTCGCCCGCGAAGCCTTCGGAATAGATGACTTCACCCGGAGCCGCTGTGCGCGACCATGGCGATCGTTGGTGATTCAAGATGATTCCCCCGAAGAGCGATTTCCTCGTCAGCGCTTGCCGTGCAGAAGCCTCGCGCATGTCCGATGGTCCTGATTATTTGACTGGATAACGACATGCAAAACGCAAAGCTTTAATAAATGTAATCGTCAGACTTAATCGCGCAAACGTTTGGGAGCCTGACTGGATAAGGCTTTGCGCGATACCGGCTGTTTCATTTCATGGCGGAGGCGCGAGCCGCCGGCGCGCTAAACGTTCATGAAAATGTAAGACTCAAATTTTTCTTCACAATCGCGAAAAAATTCGGAATAAGCGGAAACCCGATGTGTTCGCCCCTACATGACAGCAACAAACGCTGCACGGTAGTGACGAAACGGGCATGTACACGCGGCTCTCATTGCAAGCGGGTCATGTAGGTGGACAAGCAAAGACGTAGCTTCGCTCAATTCGCAAGGCATCTTTAATCTCTAACTAGTTAGGCATCCAGATGAAAAGCAAACTTTCCGTCATTCTCTCGCTGATCGTTCTTGCTTCGGCAGGTTTCGCGACCCAAGTCTCAGCGAAAGAACATGTGCACACGAACACGCAGCAGTGTGTCGGCCCCGCAGGTTTCTGCACCCCGTACTTCGGCAGCTAAATCAGCATACGTTCCAGGCAATCGTTGCCTCTCAACTCATCGCATTTAAAGGAATTTTTATCATGAAAAAAGCTCTGGTTTGTTTCGCTCTCGCCGTCGGCACGTTGGCCGCCCCTGTTCTGAGCTTCGCGCAATCGAACGGCCCCGTTACACGCGCTGAAGTGCGCGCCGATCTGGTGCGCCTCGAACAGGCTGGCTACAACCCTTCGCGTGGGGATGACGCCGATTACCCGGCCGCCATTGAGGCTGCGGAAGCTAAGGTCGCCGCGCAGACCGCTCCGCAATCGACGCAGTCGTCGTATGGCGGCGTGGCGCAGAACGGCGGGTCTTCGTCCGGTATGCGCAAGCACGCGTCGACCGATTCCAGCTGCGTCGGTCCCGTCAGTTTCTGCAATGTCTTCTTCGGCAGCTAAATGACACGTATCGGGAATCCCGTTTCGCCCTTCATATTCACAGGATTCCTACTTTTATCAAGCTATTCGAAATAATCTTTCGAGAAAAATTTCTTACCTAAAACCGGAGTGTGTCATGAAAGTTTTGCCCTTCGTCGCTACGGCGTTGTCGTTGTCTGCCGCCCTTTTCGCCTCGACTGCCGCGATGGCACAAGACGCCAAGCCGCAAAACGCGCCGGTCCACAATATTGTTCTCGTGCACGGCGCATGGGTGGACGGTTCCGGCTGGAAACCGGTCTATGACAGACTGACCAAGGATGGTTATCACGTCACCATCGTGCAGGAACCGCTGACCTCGCTCGACGACGACGTCGCCGCAACGAAACGCGTGCTCGATCAGGAGAACGGCCCGACGATTCTCGTCGCTCACAGCTACGGCGGCTCGGTCATCACCGAAGCCGGCGTGCATCCGAACGTCGTGGGTTTGGTGTATGTAGCCGCGCACGCGCCGGCGGTCGGCGAAGATGAAAGCGATCTGGGCAAGGGTATGCCGAGCTATACATCAAAGCAACCGGGCACGATCATGAAGACCGGCGACGAATACACTTACCTGAATCCCGCGGATTTCCCGAAGGATTTCGCTGCCGATCTGCCGCTCAAGCAAGCGCAGTTCGAATCGCACTCGCAGATTTTGACGGCCGCGAAAGTCTTTTCTGCTCCGATGACAGTCGCTGCGTGGACGACCAAGCCGAGTTGGGGCATCGTGGCGGCCGACGACAAGATCATCAACCCTGATCTCGAACGCTGGTACTACGCACGCGCGCATAGCCACACGACGGTGATCCCCGGCGCGAGCCACTCGGTCTATGAATCGCGGCCGAAGGAAGTGGCAGCGGTCATCGAAGACGCGGCGAAGCACGCGCAGTCTTGAACTGGGGCGTGGAGACTCCCGAGCGATTCGAAGAGCTCTTTTAATCAGGTAATCGCTCGCTGCCCGCCACGCTGCTCTAGCGTGCCGTGCTCGTGGGCGCTCGATCCTCAAACGAAGATCGATTTTGCGTATCGCGCGGAGCATGCCACTGCACAGATATCCCAAGCGAAATTGAACTGACCACTGCGAAAAAAAGTCCGCTTTCGCGGGCAACCCTTCTCAACACGACACACAACCACGTCAACCCTTCGTAGCCCCGAACGTCAACCCGGCGACAAAATGCTTCTGCATCGCAAAGAACATCGCCACCGAAGGCAATGCCGCGAGAATCGATCCCGCCGAGACAAGATTCCATGCCGTGGTCCACTGCCCTTTCAACGCGGCCACGCCCACGGTAATCGGCGCGGCATCGTCACCTTGAGTCAGACACAGCGCCCAGAAGTAGTCGTTCCAGACGAACGTGAACACGAGAATCGCCAATGCGGCGAGCGCCGGCCGGATCAACGGCAGCACTATCCTGAAGAACACCGTCCATTCATTCGCGCCCTCGATGCGCGCCGCCTCGACCAGTTCGAACGGCAGCTGCTTGATGAAGTTGCGCAGAAATAGTGCGCAAAACCCGGTCTGAAACGACACATGAAACAGAATCAGCGCACTGACGGTATTGAAAAGCCCGAGTTGCAACGACAAATCCCGCACTGGAATCATCAACACCTGGACCGGCACGAAATTCCCTGCCACGAATGTCGCGAACAAAGTCGAATTGCCACGGAACCGGTAGATCGCCAGAGCGAAGCCGGCCATCGCCGCCAACGCAATCGAGCCCACCACGGCAGGCACCGTGATCAACACGCTGTTCCAGAAGTAATGCAGCATCGGCGACGTGGTCAGCGCCTCGCGATAGTTATCAAACATCGCGAAGTGCTTCGGCCATCCCCAATAGTTGCCCTCGCTCAGCTCTTCTGTCGAACGCACGGACGTGACGAGCACGGCGATCATCGGCAGCAGCCAGATCAGCAGCGCGACCGGCAGCGTCAATTTGTAGATGCGGCGAGTGGCCGGCTTCCATTTGTCGATGGGAATCGGAAACATGGTCGGCTCCTTATTGCTCGGCGCGCAGCATCCGCCGCAAGTGATAGACGATGTACACCAGCATGATGGCGAACAGCACGACCGCCACCGCCGCCGAATAGCCGATGCGGTAGTACTTGATCGCCTGGTCGTACATGTAATACGCGAGCACGGTCGAGCTTTCGAACGGACCGCCGCTCGTCATCACCGAGATCAGATCGAAACTGCGCAGCGCGCCGATAATCGTCACGACGATCGCCATGAACGTGGTGGGCCGCAGTTGCGGCAGGATCACATGCCACAGCATCGACCAGCCGCGCGCGCCTTCCATGCGCGCGGCCTCGATCTGCTCGGCGTTCAGCGAGGTCAGCCCGGTCAGATAGAGAATCATGCAATAGGCGGTTTGCGGCCACAGTGCCGCGAACACGATCCCGAACGTCGCATAGCGCGGGTCGCCGAGCACCGGCACGCCGTGGCCGAGAATCATCGCGAGCAGGCCGAAGGTCGGGTCGTAAAACCACGAGAAGATCAAGCCGACCACCACGCCCGACAACACGAACGGCGCGAAGAATAGCGATTTGACGATACGGATGCCGGCCACCGCCTGATTCAGATACAGCGCGACGGCGAGTCCCATCGGTGGAGCGAGCAGGAACAGCAGCAGCCAGATGACGTTGTTCTTGAGCGCCGTATAGAACGTCTGCGCATGAAACAACTCGACGTAGTTCGCGAGTCCGACGAAAGACGGCTCACTCATCCCATCCCAGTTGAAAAAGCTCAGGCGAATGGTGGAGAGGATCGGCCACACCACGTAGATGGCCACCATCACGCAGGCCGGCGCGAGGAACAGAAAAGCAGCGCGCCGCTGCCGGCGCGCGGTGGGCGACGGCCCGCGCCGCCGCGAACTGGCCGGCTTGCCGCCGCGCACGGCGCCGCCCGGCGCAGGCAACCCCGGGCCGCCGGGTTCAGCATGACCGCCGACAGTGTGGCGGGTGACGGAATGCGACACAATCGTTCTCCTGTCGACCAGAGTCGGCGCTTTAGCTGTCGACTGGAGTTCGCGCTTTAGCGCGTTACTCCAGTCCCATGCAAAGCACTTACTCCGATCCGATATGCAACTCAACGCAACGGAAGGCGGCCTGACGGCCGCCGCCGCTCACTTCTTGTAGATCCGCTTGCGCGTCTGCTCAAGTTGCGCAAGCACGTCGTCTAGCTTCGTGGGGTCGGAGATGAACTGCTGCATCCCCTTCATGCCTTCGTCGGCCATTTCCTTGGTCATGTCGCGATCATAGAACTGCGCGATGCCGCCCTTGGTGTTCGCAAGAATCTGGAAGCCGATCTTGGAGATCGGATCTTCCGGTTCCGGCGACTTGCTGTTCGCCGACAGCGAGCCGAGTCCAGTCGCCAGCTTCGCGCCGATTTCCGGCGTCTCGACGAACGCGAGGAACGTATGTGCATCCGCCTTGTTCTTCGCCTTCGACGGAATATGCAGCGATTCCACCGGGCCGTCTTCAGCAGTCGGCACCTTTGCGTCGATGATCGGGAACTGGAAGTAGCCCATTTCCGGCTTCACGTTCGGCGGGAAACCCGCGGTGATGAACGTGCCCATCAGCATCATCGCGGCCTTGCCCTGGAACAGGAACGGCTGCACCGAATCGAGATCGTAGGAGAGCGAGTTGTCGATGAAATAGCCTGCATCGATCAATTGCTTCCACGTCGTGTAAACCTTCTTCACGCGTGGATCGGTGTATGGAATCTCGCCCGCCATCAGCTTCTGATGGAACGCGTTACCGTTCAAACGCAGGTCCAGATAATCGAACCAACCTGCGAGCGTCCACGAGTCACGGCCCGCCACGGCGATCGGCGCGATGCCGGCGGCCTTCAGCTTCTTGCAGTCCTCGAGAAACTGATCCCATGTTTTCGGCTCGCCGTTAATGCCGACCTTCTGGAACAGATCCTTGCGATAGAACATGCCCCACGAGTAGTACACGGTCGGCGCGGCATACTGCTTGCCCTTATACGACGAAGCCTCTTTGGTCGACGCATACATGTCGTTCCAGCCGTTCTTCGCCCAGTCGCCGCTCAGGTCTTCGAACAGGCCGCGCTGCGCGTAATAGGCCATGCGTTCGCCATCATGCCAGTTGACGATGTCGGGCGCGACCGTGGTCAGCCAGCCGGGCAATTGCACCTTGTACGCTTCTTCGTCGACGAACGACACTTTCACGTCGATGCCGGGATGCGCCTTCTTGAAGTCGTCGATGACCGACTGCCAGACCGCGCGCTGGCTCGCGCCCTTGAACGCGATGTTGGCGGTAAGCGTACCGGCCTGCGCCGTGCTGATCGCTGACGTCCCCACCGCCGCGGCGGCCAGCGCGAGTGCCAACAGAATCTTGCGTGGTTTCATTTTCATGTTGCCTGTCTCCTTGATTCCTTGATTTTGCGTCGTTGTCGTTACTGCGTGGAATTTCATCGGACACTGCGTCGGTGCATCAGGCCGTCATTGGGTTCGATAGATGGCCACGCCCTGCGGTTCGATCGCGTGCGAACCGAACACGAAGGCGTCGTCGGCTACGCCGGTGAGCGTGTGCGTTTCGTCGCCGTAGTTGAACACGTAGGTCAGCGCGCCGCGGCGGCTCACTCGCACGCCTTCGCCGAGCGGCGTCGTTTCGAGTCCCGCTTCCTTCGCGATGCGCGTGAACAGACGTGCCGTGAACGCGTCGTCGAACAGACTCGCCAGGTAGTGGAACGCGCCGCCGTGTACATACGCGGGATGGCCGTCCGCGAACCGGGCGCGCACGTCGAGCGCTTGCGCCGCATCGGTGTCGATGAAATCACGCCAGTGACGGGCGAAACCGTCTTCTCCGCCAGCCCCTTCGCCGTCGACGAGCCGCACTGCTTCGGTCACGTTCGGCCGCATCGATTCGACACGCCACACGCGCAACGGCAACACCGAAGTCAGCGCGCCGGGCGGCAGATTCGCGGGAATCTGCAGATCTTCAGTCTTCGAACCCGTGCGAGGACCGAGCACGACCTGCGCACCCGAACTCGCCAGACGCTCCGCAAACGCCTCGGGCACGACCGGCAACGGCGGCACGACGATCAGGCTGTAGCCGTCGAGCGGCGCATCCACCGGCACGATATCCACGTCGAGCCCGAGCGCGCGCAGCGCCGAGTAATACTCGAAGGCGAAGCGCGGATAGTGAAAATCCGCGCCCTGCGGATGAATCTCGAACAGCCACTTCGCCTCGTAATCGTAGACGAGCGCGACTTTCGAACGAACCGTAGCATTGGCGTCGGCATTCGCCGCGAGCACCGTGCGAATCTCGCCGGCAACTTGCGACGCTTCGTTGCCGCCCACGTCCAGGCGGTTGTCCGGCGTATTCAGTCCCGCATGCATCTGTTCCTGCGCGAACGGCGCCTGACGCCAGCGGAAATACGACACGCAGCCCGCGCCATGCGCAAACGCCTCCCAGCTCCACAGCCTTACCATGCCCGGCAACGGCGCGGGATTCCACAGCGCCCAGTTCACCGGACCCGGCTGCTGCTCCATCACCCAGAACGGCAGCTTCGACATGCCACGATAAACATCGTGATTGAACGACGCGAAGTCCGGGTGCCCGCTACGCAGCCAACGCGCTTTCACCTCCGGCGCGAACCATTGCTCTTCGAGCGCGCCGAGCGGGTAACTGTCCCACGTCGCCACGTCGAGATCGGCGGCGACCTTGTAGTGATCGAACTCGGTGAAGAGTTGCATGAAGTTGTGCGCAACCGGCCGCCCCGGCGAATGCGCGCGGATGATCTCGACCTGCATGCGGTTATAGCGCGCCACTTCGTCGGAGGCGAAACGCCGGTAGTCGAGGCGATGCGAAGGATGCGCTTCCGTCACGGTCGCCACCGGCGCGTCGATCTCGTCGAAGCTGCGGTACTCCATGCTCCAGAACACCGTGCCCCATGCGCGGTTCAACGCGTCGATGGTGTGATAGCGCGCTTTGAGCCACTCGCGAAAGCGACCCACTGCCGCCGGCGAATAACTGACCACCGTGTGGTGGCAGCCGAACTCATTATCGGTTTGCCAGTAGGCGACAGCCGGATGCTTGCCGTACCGCTCGGCCACCGCCGTGCAAATTTTCTGCGACGCGGCGAAATACGACGGCGACGAGAAGTCGTAATGGCGTCGCGAGCCGAACGCACGCGGGCGCCCATCGGCGCCGACCGGCAGAATGTCCGGATGGCGGTCGATCAACCACTTGGGCGGCGTCGCGGTCGGCGTGCACATCACCACTTGCAGGCCGGCCGCGCCGAGCACGTCGATCGAACGGTCGAGCCAGCCCCAATCGTATTCGCCCGGCGTCGGTTCGATCCGGCTCCAGGCAAATTCGGCGATCCGCACCTGTTCGATGCCGAGGGCTTTCATCCGGCGAGCGTCGTCTTCCCACATCGACTCCGGCCAGTGTTCCGGGTAATAACAGACTCCAAGGCGCATCCGAATGTCCTCTATGCGTAGTGTTCGACGGATTCCAGCGAAGCGGCGGCAAAGCCGTCTTCGGTAAATAAGTGGCAGGCGGAACGGGGCACGCGCAAGCTCGCGCGCTCGCCGGGCACGAGGCGTGTATTGCCCGGCGCTTTGGCGATCAGCGCGGCGCCGCCGGGCTGATCGAGGTGGACATAGCTGTGTTCGCCGAGTTGTTCGACGAGCGATACGGTGCGTGTCAGCACCGCGTCGTCCGGTGCGACGGAAGACGGATCGACGAATTCCAGGTGTTCAGGGCGCACGCCGAGCGTGACCGCTTGCGAGGTTTGCAGCCCCGCGCCGCTCACCGGCACCCGCATGGTTTCATGCGTGTGATCGAGCGTGACGCTGACGCCTTGCGCATCGACCGAGGCCACTCTTCCCGGCAGAAAATTCATGCGCGGCGAGCCGATGAAACCCGCGACGAAGCGGCTCTTCGGACGGTGGTACAACTCGAGCGGCGCGCCGATCTGCGCGATGCTGCCGTAGCGCTCGGTGTCCTTGCCGGCATGCAGCAGCACGATCTTGTCGGCGAGCGTCATCGCCTCGATCTGGTCGTGCGTCACGTAGACCACGCTGGCTTTGGCAAACTGCTTGTGCAGACGCGCGATTTCGATGCGAGTCTGACCACGCAGCGTGGCGTCGAGATTGGACAGCGGCTCGTCGAACAGAAACACGCCGGGCTCGCGCACGATCGCGCGGCCAATCGCCACCCGCTGCCGCTGGCCGCCCGACAACGCCTTCGGCTTGCGTTCGAGCAGCGCTTCCAGTTGCAGGATGCGCGCGGCTTCGCGCACCTTGCGGTCGATTTCATCCTTCGGGGTTTTAGCGAGCTTCAGGCCGAACGCCATGTTCTCGAACACGCTCATGTGCGGAAACAGCGCGTAGCTCTGGAACACCATCGCCACGCCGCGTTGCGCGGCCGGCACGTCGTTCATGAGTTTGCCGCCGATCGAGAGGTCGCCGTCCGTGAGGTCTTCGAGTCCGGCGATCATGCGCAGCAAGGTGGACTTGCCGCAACCGGACGGACCGAGAAACACGCAGAACTCGTTCTCGCCGATCTCGAGATCCACGTCGCGGATCACCGGCGCGCCGTCGCCATACGCCTTCTGCACGCCTCTTAACGAAATGCTCGCCATTGCATCGACTCCGTGATTTAATCGGCTCGAAGTCGGAGATTAAGCGCTTAATCAGCAAGGCCGAAAAAAATCGATCGCTTGGGATCGTTTTGCGCCTTGCCTGTCTCCGAGTTCGTTTTGTCTGTGCGACAGATGGTGCCGCGCCTCGGCGCGTGATGCAAATGTCGGGCAGCCATCCCAAATAATGAAAATATCATGCCCACACTCAGCGAAGTCGCGCGTCATGCCGGTGTCACTCCGGCCACCGTGTCCAACGTGCTGCGCAATCGCGGCCGGGTCGGCGCGACCACCCGACAGCGCGTGCTCGAAGCCGTCGAAGCGCTCGGCTACCGCCCGCATCTCGCCGCTCGCGCCCTCGCCGAAGGTCGCGCGCCGACGCTCGCATTGATGGTGTCGAGCATCGCCAATCCGTTCTATCCGGAGTTCGCGCTCGCCGTGGAACGCGCGGCGCGCACGAGCGGCCACTTCGTGATCATCTGCAATACGAACGAAGATCCGCACACCGGCCGCGCGTATCTCGACCAGATCGCCGGCACGCTCTCCGAAGGCGTGCTCGTGACGAACGCGAACCTCGATTTCGCCGATCTTCATACGACCGAAGCGCGCGGCACACCGGTCGTGCTTTGCATGTGGGAACGGCCTAACGAGCCGCCGGGCCTGCCGTGCGTCGCCGTCGATTTCCGGCGTGCGGGTGAACTGGCGGGCGCGCATTTGCTGGAACTCGGCCATCGGCGGATCGGCGCGATTGTCGGCAGCAAGGCCTCGGGCATTCATGCGGCCCGTTACGAAGGTTTCGTCGATGCGCTGCGCGCCGCCGGCGCACCGAAAGGTCGCGTCAAACATGCGGCGGATACGATCCAGGGCGGTTACGAAGCGGCACGCGCGCTGCTCGAAAGCGATCCGAAGCTCACCGCGATCTTCGTGACCAACGACCTGCCCGCGCTCGGCGCGATGCACGCCGCCGCCGACCTCGGCCTGAACGTGCCGGCGGACCTGTCCGTGATCGGCATCACCGACATTCAACTCGCGCGCGAGTCGCGTCCCGCGTTGACGACGGTCGCCGTGCCGACGGTCGAAGTCGCCGGGCTCGCGGTATCGCTGTTACGTGAGTTGATCGAGTCGTCGTATGGACAGGCGGGTCGCCCAACGGCCGGCGTGCCGATGCGCATCGCCTCGCCGCCCGAACTGGTTGTGCGCGCATCCACGGGCGTACCGCGTTCGCGCTGATGTGGCCGTAACAGCATCGCGGACGTTACGTAGCGAACCCTCGCTACGCACCCGCCGTGTTCCTCACGCGGTACCCGCAAACGCCCGCCAGAAGCGGCGCCGCCGCAAGCGCAGCGCATTCATCCACCGATCCATGCAGTTGGCACGGTCCCTGCAATTAAACAGGGAAAGGCCGAGCACCGCGACGACCCAGAGGCCGTCCGCGCTCGCCAACCGGCCGGGCCAAGGCCATAACACGCATGGATATTCGAATGATTGCCGATCTCTCGCTGGACGCTGACGTCGCCGAACACACCCTCCACGCCGACTCGAACTTCGCGCAGCGCCACCCTTTGCAAATCGCCGTGTGTCTGCGTCAACTCATGGCCCGACAGGACTTCGTCACGATCGAGTTCGGTGGCCGGCAAATCGTCACGCAGATACTCGATGTCGACTCGCGCAATGCGCGCTTTGTCTTCGATGCCGGCAGCGCGGCCGATGACAACGAGGCCTTACCCGCGGCCCGGCAACTCACGTTCCGCAGCCTGCCCAGCGGCATTCGCACCGAGTTCACGACGTTCGATGCCACGCCGACTCAGTTCGACGGTTTGCCGGCTTTCGAAGCGCCCTTCCCTGCGTTGATCTACTACATTCAACGCCGCGAATTCTTCCGCGTGCAAACGCCCGTGCTCGACCCGTACATCGCAAGCGGCCAATATGCGGATGGCGGCTCGTTCCGGCTGGAGTTGCAGGATCTCTCGCTGGGCGGCATCGCCGTAAAGACCGCCGACGAACGCTTCGGTTCGCTCGAACGCGGCACGGTACTGCGCGGCGTCGCACTGCAACTCGGCAGCTTCGGCATGCTGCGACTCGATCTGGAAATCGTCGCGCCACGACAGGTGACCACGGCGAAGGGCGACCAGCGTTTTGTGATCGGCTGCAAGTTCGTCGCGACGCCAGGCCCTGCCGAGCGGACCTTGCAACGCGTCGTCACGCAACTCGAAACGAGGCGGCAAGCACTCGCACCGCGCCGTTAGGCCGATTCGTCATGGACATCGTGATAACCGCGATATTCGCGCACCTCAGGGTTCGCTGAATACCCTCGCGACGCCAACGATTTGGCGTCGGGAAGACCGCATTCAGCTTTCAATTCGCCTTCATTCGAGCCAGGACTTTCCCGAAGCCCGAACGCTCGATCTCGCATCGCACCATTCCGCCGAAGCCCCGCCACATAAGGCATTCAGCCAGCTTGCTGCGTGTCGCGCGCAATCGTTCCATGCCAATGATTTCCTTGACGCAAGTCGGCGCGCCTGCTGTACTAAATCAACTGGAGTGATTTAGGCGGCACAAATCGACCCAGGTCGAAGTCGATTCGGACCGCCGTCATCGCGCAGCAGATCGCAAACCAGGTTGTCAGCGCGCAGCGTTCGCGCAGGCAACCGCCAGTACCACAACGTCGTTGCCAAAAACCGGAGGAGCGTCCCATGAATCTGAATTCCCGCAGGCTTCCTGTCGCCAGGAAAATCGTGTCGATGTGCGTCGCGGCATCGGCGGTATGGTGTGCGAGTGCGAGCCAGGCGGCTGACCAGCCGGTCGTCGGCCTGATCACCAAGACCGACACCAACCCGTTCTTCGTCAAGATGAAACAGGGCGCCGAAGCGGCCGCCTCGAAAGACGGCGCGAAGCTCGTCACCGCGGCCGGCAAGTTCGACGGCGACAACGCGAGTCAGGTCACCGCCATCGAAAACATGATGACGGCCGGCGCGAAAGCGATTCTGATCACGCCGAGCGACACCAAGGCGATCGTGCCGAGCATCAAGAAAGCGCGCGCCGCCGGTGTGATGGTGGTCGCGCTCGACACACCGACCGATCCGCAAGACGCCACCGACGCCCTCTTCGCCACCGACAACTTCAAGGCCGGCGTGCTGATCGGCAAATACGCGAAAGCCGCGCTCAACGGCAAGCCCGCGAAGATCGCCACGCTCGATCTCGCGCCCGGCGTCTCGGTCGGCGTGCTGCGTCATAACGGCTTCCTGGAAGGCTTCGGCGTGAAGGAAGGCGATCCTTCCGTGGTGTGCAGCCAGGACACGCGCGGCGATCAGGCCAAGGGCCAAACGGCGATGGAAAACTGTTTGCAGAAGTCGCCCGACATCAACGTGGTCTACACGATCAACGAACCGGCGGCAGCGGGCGCTTACCGCGCACTCAAGGCGGCGGGCAAGGACAAGAGCGTGATGATCGTCTCGATCGACGGCGGCTGTGAAGGCGTGCGCAACGTCAAGGCCGGCGCGATCGCCGCGACCTCGCAGCAGTATCCGCTGAAGATGGCCTCGCTCGGCGTGACGGCCGGCGTCGAGTACGCGAAGACCGGCAAGAAGGTCTCCGGCTATCAGGACACCGGCGTGACGCTGATCACCGACAAACCGATGTCCGGCATCGACAGCAAGGACACGAAGTTCGGCCTCGACAACTGTTGGGGCAACAAGTAACACGCACTGAACAGCGGCCCGCTTCGCCGGGCCGCCATCGCATTTGCCGCGTGGCCAAAGCGCCGCGCTCCTGCATCGAGGTTATTCATCATGTCGACTCCTTCCGCGCCCGCCGGCCATTCGCGTTCGTTCGCCGAGCGCATGCCATCGCTTGCCGAAGTCGGGCCACTCATCGCACTGGTACTGGCGTGCGGCTTCTTCATTTCACAAAGCAACCGCTTCCTGTCGTTCCAGAACCTCTCGCTGATTCTGCAGCAAACCATGGTGGTCGCGGTCATCGCCATCGGCCAGACGCTGATCGTGCTGACGGGCGGCATCGACCTCTCGTGCGGCATGGTGATGGCGTTCGGCTCGATCATCATGACCAAATTCGCGGTCACGCTCGGCGTACCGCCGGTCGTCGCGATTCTGTGCGGCGTTGGCGCGAGCACGCTGTTCGGCGCGCTCAACGGTGTGTTGATCACGCGCATCAAACTGCCTGCCTTCATCGTCACCTTAGGTACGTTGAATATCGCTTTCGCGCTCACGCAGATCTATTCGAACGCGGAGAGCGTGTCGAACCTGCCGGACGCGATCATGTTCTTCGGCAACACATTCAAGCTCGGCCCCGCGGATGTCACGTACGGCACCGTGCTCACCTTGCTGATGTATCTGGCCACGTGGTTCGTGTTGCGCGACACCGTGCCGGGCCGGCATCTGTACGCGCTCGGCAATAACCCCGAGGCCGCGCGGCTGATGGGCCTCTCGTCGCAAAAAATCTTGCTGACCGTGTACTCGCTGGCGGGCGCGATCTACGGCATCGCCGCGCTGTTGTCCGTGTCGCGTACGGGCGTGGGCGATCCGCAGGCGGGACAAACCGAGAATCTCGACAGTATTACCGCGGTCGTGCTCGGCGGCACGAGCCTGTTCGGCGGACGCGGCTCGATTGTCGGCACGCTGCTCGGCGCGTTGATCGTCGGCGTGTTTCGCAATGGCTTGACCCTGATCGGCGTTTCTTCGGTCTACCAGGTGTTGATCACCGGCATGCTGGTGATTCTCGCGGTGGCCGCCGACAAACTTTCCCATCGTCGCGGTTGAACAGCCAGAGGAATCCGTCATGTCTACCCCCATTTCCGCTTCTTCCGCGATGCCCGTTCTGCAGGCGCGCGGACTCATCAAACGCTACGGCAATGTGACCGCACTCGACGGTTGCGATTTCGAAGTGCTGCCCGGCGAGATCATGGCCGTGATCGGCGATAACGGCGCGGGAAAATCGTCGTTGATCAAGGCCCTTTCCGGCGCCACGGTGCCGGATGAAGGCGAGATTCTGCTCGACGGCAAGCCGGTCAAATTCCGCAGCCCGCTGGATGCCCGCGCGCAAGGCATCGAGACGGTGTATCAGGAACTCGCCGTGGCGCCGGCCATGAGCATCGCCGAAAACCTGTTCCTTGCGCGCGAATTGCTGAAACCCGGCTGGCGCGGCTCGATCTTCAAGATGATCGACAAGCGCCGCATGCTGGACGAAGCGACCGCGCATATGAAGGACCTGCAGATTGGTATCCGTTCGATGCGCCAGGCCGTGGAAACGCTCTCGGGCGGCCAGCGCCAGGGCGTGGCCGTGGCACGCAGCGCGGCGTTCGCGCGGCACGTGGTGATTCTCGACGAACCGACCGCCGCGCTCGGCGTGAAGGAAGGCAACATGGTGCTGGAACTGATCCGCCGCGTGCGTGATCGCGGCCTGCCGGTGATCCTTATCAGCCACAACATGCCGCACGTGTTCGAGATCGCGGACCGCATTCATATTCAGCGACTCGGCCGGCGCGCGGCGCTCGTGAACCGGGCGGACATCCACATGTCGGAGGCGGTGGCAATCATGACCGGCGCAAAGGAAGCAGACGTCAAGGCGATTGCATGATGCGCGCATCCTGCTGAGCGGGCGCCTACCATGGAAACCACCGGCACCCGTTCGCCCCTCAAACGCACGGTCGGCTCGAATCAGGTCGGCATGCGGCAGTTCAACGAGCGCATCGTGTTGCAGGCGATCCGCTTGCATGGGCCGCTGCCGAAAGCCGACGTCGGCCGCCTCACGCGTCTTTCGATGCAGACGGTGTCGATGATCGTCGAGCGTCTCATCGACGACGGGCTGCTTGAAAAGCAGGCTCGCGTGCGCGGCAGGATCGGGCAGCCGTCGGTGCCGATCGCGTTGCGCGCGCAAGGCGCGTACACCATCGGCGTCAAGGTGGGACGCCGCAGTCTCGACGTGCTGGCAATGGATTTTGCCGGCCACGTGGTGCACCGCGATGTCTTCGATTACGCGTATCCCGATCCACGCACGCTGTTTCCCGCGCTCGAAAATAAACTGGCGCGCGTGAACCAGACGCTCGGCGCGAGAGCCAGCCAGGTGGTCGGCGTGGGCGTCGCAGCGCCTTTGTGGCTCGGCGGCTGGCGTGACTTTCTCGGCGCGCCGCCCGACGCGCTGGAAGCATGGAACGAGATCGATCTGCGCTCGCGCATCGCCACGATGACGGGCTTGCCCGTCGAGTTCGCCAAAGACACCACGGCCGCATGCGCCGCCGAACTCGTGATGGGCCAGGGGCGCGGCATTCACAATTTCCTGTATCTGTTCGTCGGCACGTTTATCGGCGGCGGCCTTGTAATCGACGGCCGTCTGCATGGCGGCCCGCACGACAACGCGGGCGCGGTCGGCTCGATTCCGCTGCGTGAAGGCGGCACGCGCAAACCCGCGCGCCAGCTGCTGCACGCGGCGTCGGGCTTCGTGCTCGAAAAGCTGTTGACCGATGCGGGCGCGTCGGCCGCGGCGGCGCACGATCATCGGGCGTTGTCGCCGGAACTGTGGCGGCACACCGAGCAATGGCTCGACAGCGCATGCCCAGCGATCGCCACTGCGCTGACCAATGCGGCCGCCCTGCTCGATCTCGATGCGATCGTGATCGACGGCGAACTCGACCGGCAACTGTTGCGCGAAATCATTCGCCGCACCGAACGCGTGCTCGATCGCTTCGAATGGGAAGGCATGGTGCGTCCGCAATTGCTGGAAGGCGCGATCGGCGCCGACGCGCGTGCGATGGGCGGCGCGATTCTGCCGCTCTATGCGCATTTCGCGCCGGTGCATGAGTTGTTCCTGAAGCCGGCGGCGGAGACGGTTTTTTAGGCGCTGCCGGTGCGGCTCATCGACATCAGCACCAGCAGGCTGCGCTCGATGGTCATTGCGCACCGACCTTTCGCAACCGTAGCCGTCTTCACAAGCCGATCGTTCAACAACGGCTGCAACACCGGCACGCTGCGCCCGATGCTCATTGCGCGGCAACCTTCGAAACCGAAACCGTCTTCACAGGCGTCTCATTCAGCAATGGCTGCAACACCGGCGCCAACGACTTCAGCAATTGCACGGACAGCGCACTGGTGAACTCGTAATGCGCGGCATACGGTTCATGCACCCACGCGGTCAACGTGCCGTAGAACCGGTCGCCCATCGCGAACACGAAAGTCGCGCTACGGTTCACCTTGCGCGACTCGATCAGCCGCGCGCCTTTGGCGAACACATTGAAGCGCTGATCGCCGGTGCCGGTCTTGCCGTAGACCTCCAACGTTTGTCCATCGGGGAACGTCATGCCTTGCGCAAGACGCCTCGCCGTGCCGCCCGTCACCACATCGCGCAGCAACACTTTCACCGTGCTCGCGATTTCCGGCGACAACTGCTGCTCCGGCGCAACCGCCGCGCGCTTGAAGTGCGTTTCGTAAGGCGTGTCTTTCGCGAAGTCGAGTTGCGTGAGACTTTCCGTCGGCACCTTGTTGCCGTTGTTGGCGATCACGCCGATCAGTTGTGCAAGCGCGGCCGGCCGGTCGCCCGACGCGCCGATTGCCGCGGCATACGAAGGCGTGAGCGTCGCGAACGGATAGCCGAGCGCCTGCCATGATTTGCCGATCGCATCGTAAGCGCGCAGTTCGACCATCCGTTTGATGCGGCGGTCCTGCGTCGCGTGATAGCGCGTCTTGAAGAGCCACGAATAAGTCGACAGACGCACGTCACGGCTCGCGCTCTGGATCTGTTCGAGCGTGGCGTCGGGATGTTCGCGCAGATAGTTGAGCGTCCACAGTTCCAGCGGATGCACGCTCGAGATATAGCCACGATCGTTCAGATTGAAGCGGTCGATTGCGTATTTGGCGTACAGGTTCGCGAGGTCTTCATCGTCGAGCACGGAGGCGGCCGGCGTGTTCTTCAGCGCCGCACGCATTTGCGCGTTGAACCACGCATTCGACTCGTCCGGCGCGACGCTGCGCAACACCGTCGCCACCTTGGGCGGCGATTTGCGCACGCCGAGCAGCAGCAGTGCGAGCGCCTGATCGCGCGTCTTACCGTGATACTTCGTGTAGAAACGATTCATGTACACGCGGCTTTCCTGATCGGCGAAGCGCGTCAGATACATCTTGCGCATCTCAGGATCGGCCAGCCATTGCGCCGACGGACCGGTGGTCTGCACCATTTCGTAGTGGACGATGTCGCGCATCAGCCGCACGAACACCAGATTCACCGAATGCTGGAACGCGCGGTGCACGGTCAGGATGCGGCTGTTGTCGTCGGATTCGAAATTGTTGAAGGTCTGCGCGCCGCCGCCCGTGTAGAACGTTTCACCGGGACTAGCCGAGTATTTGCGCTCAACGGCCGCGTCGAGCATGGCTTGCAGCGAACGGTCCGAGGTGTGCGCAAGGTAGTCGAGCGACCAGCGCGTGAGTTGATCGTTCGGATCGTACTTCACGGCTTTCAGTTGCGCCGTGCTCAACGGTGCATAGCGCTTGTGCAGGTCGGAGACGATCTGCAAATACGTCACCACGGTACGCAGTTTCGCCGTCGAACCGAGATTCAGGCGCGCGCCGGAATTGATGTCGAACGGCTGGTTGACGCTGTCGGTTTGCACGCGCACGAGGTTGGCGCCGTCGCGCCGCTCGAACAGTGTGAAGCTGTAGGCGATTCTCGACGGATCGTCCGACGCGCGCAGCATTTCGAAACCGACCAGACCCGCCGCTTTCGCGCCGTCGCGCGTGGCGGCAGCGGCGAGCCGGTCGCTCACGGCTTGCTGAACGGTGTTGTTGAGTGTGCCGTTCGCCTGCAGATCGAGGCGGTCGAGTTCGTAAAAACTCGGTATGCCGAGCGCGGCGAGCAGATGCGAACGCATCGACGTCACCGCCTTGCGCGACACGAAGGAATCCGCACTGGCCGTTTTGGCGGGCGCGCGGTGCAAATCGACCACCGCGGAGAGCGCGGCGTCGCGCAACGGGATCGACACGATGCCGCCGTTCGCCAGCAGCCGCAAGTAACTGTCGGTCAGCCGTTCGAGTTCCTTGTAGCCGTGATGCAGGAAATACGACGGTGCACGTTGCGCGATCATCAACGAAAGCACCTGCCTGAACGCAACGCCTTGCTCCGGCAGATTCTGTTCGGTCGAAGGCGCTGCGAGGATGCGGTTGACGTCGTTGAAATCGCGGCCATACCAGGCGGCGAGACCGTCGCCGATACCGTTGATTTCGCCAATGCCCGGCTGCGCGGCCAGCGGCACCGAGTTGAGATAGTGGACCACGATCTGCCGGCGCGCCGGCATGGTTTGCGGGCCGTTCAGATAGGCGCGCACCGAAGCCGACGCGATCTGCCGCAGTTTCTCCGGCGGCGTCGCCGTGCGGCCGCCCGCCGAGTGGCGGAATTTTTCGATCTGCGTGGCGAGCGTGCTGCCGCCGGGCTGCGACTGATGGTGATCGAACACGCGCACGCCCTGATCGGCCAATGCGCGGCTAAAGCGGCCCCAGTCGATAGCCGGATTGCGGTTTGGCTGGTTCGGATCGAGCAGATAGCGGTCTTCGATAAACAGCAGCGAATTCACGACCAGCGGCGGAATCGCGTCGAAGCTGTCGTATACGCGGCCGGGAAACTGCGCGGCGAAAAGCGGCGCGCCGGTGCCGTCGAAGAGTTGCAGGCCCGCCTGATCCTTTTCTTCGTACGGGAGAAAGAGGCCGTTGTCCGCCAGCGACAGCATCCGCTCGGAGTCGCGCGCCTGAGTGGTGATTTCAAAGCCGCGTTGCAACAGACGCTGCTGGATGGACGGCAGCAACGCGTAGCCCAGGCGGCTGTCGTAAGGGCCTTTGTCGGTTTGGGGAAAACGGATGGAATGACTGGGACCGTCCGCGACGGAAAAACCGACGTCGCGAGTCAATTCGGAGAGATAGTGCGCCTGCAATCGCGAGGTTTCGATCTCGATCTGGCAAAAGCGTGCCGCCAATGCCAGCGCAAGCAAAAATGCCGCTACCAGCGCCCATTTGATCCACTTGCGCACAGACGTCGTGCCCGTTGCGCGAAACGGTAACCGAATCAGCGGCCGATTCATGGTGCTCTCCCCGAGCGGGCACCGGTTTCTTCAGGGCCGGCACACCTTCGAAGCAGTGTAGCGCGGAACGCGAACCCGCGATCCGTTCGGATTTACCCGAGAGTGTCGCGGCTACAACACCCGTTTGCGAAGCATGGCGCGGCGTGAATTGCCATGCGATATTGAGCGTCTTTCCTGTGATGAAAAAATCGCCGCTTCAGGCGGTTTTTTGCTTTCTCGCCGGGCGTTCCGGCGACCGTCCCTGCGCCTGTTCGACCGGCAGCGCGCACAGCAGATCGATGAACTGTTCCGCCGGCGGCGACAGCACACCGCCCTTGCGCGTCACGATGCCAAAAGTCTGCGAAGGCGACTTGAGCTTCACCGGCACGAGGCGCAGCATTTTTTGCCGAACGAACAAGCCGGCGATTGCCGTGGGCAACAGCGAAACCAGATCGTGACTGCTCTGCAGGAGCGCCACCGTCACGAACGTCGAGGCCGTGGAAACCGGGTTATCCGGCATCCGCAGACCGGCCAGATCCATCTCACGTTCGAGCAGCGCGTGCAGCGGCATATGCGACGGATACATCACCCAACGGTGGCCGGCCAGATCGCGCAGTTTCACCTCTTTCTTCGGCAACGGCGGATGACCGTAGCCGACCACCACCGAGAGCGGCTCGTCGCCTAGCGGACGATAGTGATATTTCGACGGATCGGCCGCCACCGCCGCGCGGCCGATCACCAGATCGAGCCGGCCGTCGTCGAGTTGCTGCAGCATGCGCGCGCTCGTGTCTTCCACCACTTCGACGGAAAGATCCGGCTGGGCCGCATGCAGTTGATTCAGCGCCGGCACGACGCACTCCGGAATCGCGCCCATGATCGCGCCGATCGCAAGCCGCCCGCCGCGCCCGGAACGTATCTCGGCAACGTCCTGGCAGAGCGCGGTGAGATCGGTCGTCATGAGCCGCGCGTAGCGGATCACGCAGTGGCCGAGCTGGTTCGGGATCATGCCGCTCTTCGAGCGCTCGAAGAGCGGTGCGTCGAGCATCGACTCCAGTTCCTGCAAGGCCTTGCTGGCGGCCGATTGCGTCATGGACATCGCGCCGGCGGCTTTGTGCAGGGACTTCAGGTCGTCGAGTGCGATCAGCAACTGGAGTTGCTTCATGCGCAGCTTCGAAAGCAGGACGTTGAGGGTGTTTTTCATGAAGGATCGCGTTCAAGCATGGGTGAGTCGCAAAAGCGATCACAAGATGGAAACAATTCAATATACCCGCGCTGCCCCAACGCCGTATAGTCGCCAGTGGAGACATTCCCACACCCACGAAAACGCACAACCATGAACCAGTCATCTCATCCTGCTGCATTGCGCGGCGTGTTCCCCGTCGCCCCGACCATCTTCGACGACGCCGGCCGGCTCGACCTCGAAGGCCAGAAACGCTGCATCGACTTCATGATCGATGCGGGTTCGAACGGGCTATGCATTCTGGCGAACTTCTCCGAACAGTTCGCGCTCTCCGACGATGAGCGCAACACGCTCATGCACGTCGTGCTCGAACACGTCGCGGGCCGCGTGCCGGTGATCGTCACGACCACGCACTTCAGTTCATATCAGTGCGCCGAACGCAGCCGCAGCGCGCAGGCCGCGGGTGCCGCGATGGTGATGGTCATGCCGCCGTATCACGGCGCGACCATCCGCATCGGCGAACGTGGCATCTACGAGTTCTACCGCACGGTGTCCGACGCGATTGATATCCCGATCATGATTCAGGACGCGCCGGTCAGCGGCACCCCGTTGTCCGCGCCGTTTCTCGCCCGCATGGCGCGCGAGATCGACAACGTGTCGTACTTCAAGATCGAAGTGCCGCAGGCCGCGAACAAGCTGCGCGAGCTGATCGAACTGGGCGGCGACGCAATCGTGGGTCCGTGGGACGGCGAGGAGGCCATCACGCTGATGGCCGATCTGGATGCGGGCGCAACCGGTTCGATGACGGGCGGCGGCTACGCCGACGGCATCCGTTTGATCGTCGACGCCTATGCGGCCGGCGACACCGAGGCGGCCGCCGCGCACTATCAGCAATGGCTGCCGCTGATCAATTACGAGAACCGCCAGGGCGGCCTCGCCTCGTGCAAGGCGCTGATGAAGGAAGGCGGCGTGATCCGCTCGGATGCGGTGCGCCATCCGCTGCCGCAGATGCATCCGGCCACGCGCGAAGGACTGTTGAAGGTCGCGCGACGGCTCGATCCCCTGGTGCTGCGCTGGGGTCGTTAAAGCGCGCCGCAGCGGCCCTGCTCCCACTCACACGCATCCCGCGCGCCCCGACTGCCTGAAAGCGCAGCGCGGCGCGTCATTTCGCAATGGCGCGAGCACACACAACGCCGCGCTCCGCAGCCACATACGCAAACCCCGTCCCAACGGATGCAGGCCGCCGAAAAAAAACCACGTACAAGCTAGCGGAGAAGTTGAGTAACATAGGCGCGCAAGCTCACCCTGACTCCCTCCATGACCGCCAATCCTCGAGAACTGACGCCGGAAACGCTCGCCGAGCTGCTCGAACGTGTCGCCAAACAAGATGGCGCGGCGTTGCGCGAGCTGTATGATCTCGCCGCCCCGAAACTGTTCGGCCTCGCGCTCCGTATATTGAGCAAGCACGAGTGGGCCGAAGAAGTTTTGCAGGACAGCTTCGTCAATATCTGGCGCTTTGCCGGCGACTATCGCCGCGCATTGTCCGCCCCCATGACGTGGATGTCGGCGATCGTCCGCAACCGTGCTCTCGATCATCTGCGGCGGGTCAATACGCAGGAAACGGAATGGAGCGATGCGTTGGACGATCTCGTGGCGACCGGCGACCCGGATCCCGAAGCGCTGACCGCGGTCAGCCTGCAGGCGCGTTTGCTGGCCGGCTGCATGCAGCAGCTGGAACCCGCGCAGCGCCAGGCGGTCGCCCTCGCGTATCTGCGCGATCAAAGCCATAGCGAGATCGCCGAAGTGCTGAGCGTGCCGCTCGGCACCATCAAGTCATGGATCCGGCGCGGCCTCGCCAAGCTGAAGACCTGCCTGGGAGGCGAGTGATGAATCTCCATCGCTATCCTCAACTCGTCGATCTGCTGGCCGCCGAATATGTGCTCGGCACGCTGCGCGGCAGCGCGCGGCGCCGCTTCGAACGCTACGCGGACCACGACGCGACGATCCGCAAAGCCGTCGACGAATGGCAGCGGCGCATCTCGCCGATGGCGGAACTCGCCGAGCCGCGCATGCCGCCGGCCGCCGTCTGGGACGCCATCGAACGACGCCTTGGCCTTGCGGCCACGCGCGACGCGGCACGTCCGCGCAGGGTGGTGGAAACACCCGCGCGGCCGTCGCGCAGCATCTTCGAGAACCTGGCGTTCTGGCGCGGCTGGGCGCTCGGCGTCACGGGCCTCGCCGCGGTGGCCGTGGTGATCGCCGTGCGCTCGCTGCTGCCGTCCGCCACGCCGCCCGTCACGGCGCCGATCGTTGCTCAGCAACCCGAAGCAGCCGTGTCGCATGTCGCCGTGCTGAACAACAAGGACGCGCATCCGGTCATGCTGGTCGCGTGGGACGAAACGCATTCGACCATGACGGTGCAGCCGCTCGGCAAGGTCGACCTGCCCGCCGGCCGGGCGATGGAACTATGGGGCATACCGGCGAGCGGCCATCCGGTCTCGCTCGGCATGCTGCCGGACAGCGCGAACGGCAAGGTCACGGCCGGCCAGCAGAAGCCGGAGAATTACGCGGCGCTGGCCGTGTCGATCGAAGCGCCGGGCGGCTCGCCAGATCACAACGCGCCGAGCGGTCCAGTCGTGTTCACCGGCAAGTTGCTGCCGGTATCCTAGACGTTTCGTCTGCAACAGGCCAGGGCCGCTATTCGCTCGACGCGAATGCCGGCCCTTGTTTCATGCGCGATTCCACTCGGCGGCAGCGCGCCGGCTGGACGCAAGCGCGATTGCCGCTACCCTAGCCGCTATGCAAAGCTTTTACGAAGCCACTGTCATCCGTACGTCCGCTTATGCGCCGCTGGCCGGCCGGCGTAGCGCCAATGTCTGCGTCATCGGCGGCGGGCTGGCGGGACTGTCCACGGCGTTAGGACTCGCTGAACGAGGCGTTGCCGACGTCACCGTGCTCGAAGCGCGGCAAGTGGGTTTCGGCGCGTCCGGCCGCAACGGCGGGTTCGTGTTCGGCGGCTATAGCCTCGATTGCGCCGATCTGCTCAAAACCCTCGGCGCCGCACGCGCCCGCGAACTCTATACGCTGACCACCGACGCCGTCGATCTGATGCGCAAACGGATCGCGCGCTATCACATTGACTGCGACGCGACCGACGCCGGCGTGATCCTCGCCAACTGGTTCGACGAACCGGCTCGACTGGAAACGCAGCGGCGCCTGATGCGCGATTCGTTCGGCGTCGAGTGGGAACCGGTTGCGGCGCAGCAGCTCGCTTCGCGACTGAAAACGCGCCGTTATCACGGCGGTCTGTTCGAGCGCAACGCATTCCACTTTCATCCGTTGAAGTACGTCCTTGGCGTGGCTAACGCAGCGGCGCATGCCGGCGTGCGGATCCACGAGGGTTCGGCGGTCGTGCGTCTCGAGCGCGACGGCGCCGGCTTCGTGGTGCACACGCAGCACGGCGCGCTCGACGCGCAACACGTGGTGATGGCGGGCGGCGGCTACGCGCGCCGCGTCTATCCGTTGGTCGAACGCGCGGTACTGCCGATCGCCACCTACGTGATGGCGACCGAACCGCTCGGCGCGCGTCTGCAAGACGCGATCGACACGCGCGCCGCCATCTACGATACGCGCTTCGCCTTCGACTATTACCGGCCGCTGCCCGACACCCGGATTCTGTGGGGCGGCCGCATCTCGGTGCGCGACCGCGCACCTGAAGTGATCGCGCGGCTGCTGCAGCGCGATCTGCTCAAGGTCTATCCGCAGTTGCGCGACGTGCGCATCGAGTACGCGTGGGGCGGCCTGATGAGCTACGCGCGGCACAAGATGCCGCAAATCGGCCGCAGTCCGGATGGCGTCTGGTACGCGGTCGGCTTCGGTGGACACGGCATGGCGCCGACCACCGTATCCGGCGAGTTGCTGGCGGCGGCGATTGCCGGTGAGCGTCCGGTGCCCGAGGCATTTGCGTCGTTTGGCCTGACACCCGCTTACGGCGCGCTCGGCCTCGCGGCCGCGCAACTGACCTACACCGCCATGCAGACACGCGATGCACTCGCCGCGCGCCGCCGCCCTGCGGTTTGATGTCCACCGAAACGCGCCCGCACATGCCCGAGACCCGCTCCGGAGGCCGATTTGACCGTGCTAGAATGCGCCGTCATCGCCGCTCGAATACACAATGAAAAAGGGAAGCAAGGCTGCCGAGCCTGATACCAACGGCATCCCGTCCGACACTCCGCGTACCGACGCCCGGCGCAAGTACGATCCCGAACAGACGAAGCGCAACATTCTCGATGTCGCGACCCAGGAGTTCTCCGCGATGGGACTGACGGGCGCACGCGTCGACGCGATCGCGGAGCGCACGAACACCACCAAGCGCATGCTGTATTACTACTTCGGCAGCAAGGAAGGGTTGTACCAGGCGGTGCTGGAAAAAGTGTATGGGGACATTCGCGCGCTCGAACAGGATCTGCACGTCAGCGAACTCGATCCGGTCGAAGGCATGCGCGCGCTCGTCGAGTTTACGTTCGACTATCACGACCGCCAGCGCGATTTCGTGCGGCTCGTCACGATCGAAAATATTCACGGCGCCAAATACGTCGAGCAGGTCAAGACGTTCAAAGGCCGCAACGTCACCGTGATTCATACGATCGAAGATCTGCTCTCGCGCGGTATCGCGGCCGGTCAGTTCCGCAGCGACATCGATCCGATCGATCTGCATTTACTGATCAGTTCGCTGTGCTTTCATCGTGTCGGCAATCGCCATACGTTCGGCACGGCGTTCGGCCGCGATCCGTCGCATCCGCGTTTGCGTGCGCGGCATCGCGCGATGATCGTGGATGCCGTGCTGCGGTTCGTGCGCAAGGACGATTGAGGCAATCGGGCCTCAAGTAAAAAACGGGACGCGGCTTTCGCCACGTCCCGTTTTTTTGTCCAGCGCTGAAGCGCTCAATCCGCCAGCACGATCCGCTTGATATCGCCGACGATGAAGATGTACGACAGCGCCCCAACCAGCGCGATCGCGCCGATGAACACCAGCGCACCAACGAACGAGCCGGTCGCCGCGACGATGAACCCCACCACCAGCGGCGTCACGATGCCGGCCAGGTTTGCCGCGAAGTTGAAGATGCCGCCGGTGACGCCGAGCAGGCCGTCCGGCGCGATGTCCGACACCAGCGTCCAGCCCAGCGCGGCCATGCCCTGCGCGAAAAACGCCACCGACAGGATCGCGATCACCGCCACGTTGCTGTCCACATAGTTGGCGAGAATGATGGTGGACGCGAGCAGCAGGCCGGCGATGATCGGCAGCTTGCGCGCCACGTTCGGCGACTTGCCGCGGCGCAACAGCCAGTCGGAGAAGAGACCGCCGAACATCACGCCGATCGACGCGGCAATGAACGGCATGATCGCGAAGAAGCCGATCTTGAGCCACGCCATATGGCGTTCGGTGGCGAGATATGTCGGGAACCAGGTGAGGAAGAACACCAGCGTCGAGTTGCCGGCGAACTGGCCGAGGCAGATACCGGTCAGTTGACGATGCTTGAGCAGGCGTCCGATGGTGCGCCATTCAAAGCCGCTTTGTGCCGGTGCCGCCGGTGCCGCCGCGCCCGTGGTGGCCGCTGCATCGGCGTTCTTCTTCCGATGCGTCAGACCGCCGCCCGCTTCGATATAGTCGAGTTCCGCCTGATTCGCCGACGGATGATCGCGCGGCTCGCGGTAGAACATCCACCAGATCACGCCGAACACGAGACCCACGCCGCCCACCACGTAGAACAGCGAGCGCCAGCCGAACGTGCCCATCAGCATGAACAGGAAGGGGCTGAAGAAAGCGAGGCCGATATATTCGCCGACCGTGTACGTGCCGGTCGCCATCGCGCGTTCGCTCTGCGGAAACCACGTGGCAACGACGCGGCTATTGGTCGGAAAGCACGGCGCTTCCGAGACGCCGAGGCCGAGGCGGAATACGAACAGCGCGCCGATGCCGTGCACCAGCCCTTGCGCGAGCGTGCACAGCGACCAGAAGGTCATCGACAGGAAATACGTCACCTTGCTGCCGAAGCGGTCGAGGAACAGGCCGCCCGGAATCTGCGCGGCCACATAGCTCCACGAGAACACTGAGAACAGCAGTCCCATCAGCGCGGCGTTGATGCCGAGTTCTTTGGTCAACTGCGGCGCCGCGATGCCGAGCACCGTGCGGTCGAGATAATTGATCATGGTCCCGACCGCGAGCAGCGCCAGAATCTGAAAGCGGGCTTTCGAGCGGCGCGCAGTGCTGACGGTGGCGCCTTGCGGCGCGGCGGCGTCGGCGGGACTGGATTGAATCGGTTGCTGCATGGGGTGGTCGTCTCCTCGATCTGCTTGTTACCGGTCGACACGCTGCCGGTTAGCGTTGCAACAACGACTGAAAATGGGTGTACACGCGTTCAGCATCCGGCTCGAGACCGGTGAAAATGCGCATGGCGTCGACCGCTTGATACACCGCCATGCCGCCGCCGCTCAGCGTGCGGCAGCCAAGGGCTTCGGCGGCTTGCAACAGCGCGGTGCGAATCGGGAAATAGACGATGTCCGCGACCCATAGATCGCGGTGCAGCAATTCAACCGGCAGCGGCAAGCCGGGCAATTTCGCCATGCCCGTGGGCGTGGCGTGAATCAGGCCGTTGGCGGCCGCGAGCGATTCGGCGAGCGAACTGCCGGCGCTGACGGTGGCGGCCGGAAAACGCTTCTGTAATTCGTCGGCGAGCGACGCGGCGCGCGTGGCGTCCACGTCGAATAGCGTGAGCGACTTCGCGCCCATGTTCAGCGCGGCGTGCGCGACTGCCGCGCCGGCGCCGCCCGCGCCGAGTTGCACGACGCGTTCCAGCGACACGTCCGGCAAACCGCGCTGGAACGCCCGCGCGAAACCGGACCAGTCCGTGTTGTGGCCGGTGCGTTTGCCGTCCTTGAACAGCACCGTGTTGACCGCGCCGAGGGCGCGCGCGTCGTCGGAGAGTTCGTCGAGCAGCGGAATGACGGCCTGCTTGCACGGGTACGTGATGTTCAGACCGTTGAAACCCATGCGTTCGGCCGCCGTCAGCAAATCGGGCAGCGCGGCGACGTCGAGTTTCAGCGCTTCAAGGTCGATACGGCGGTACACATAGTGCAGACCGAGCTTGCTGCCCTCTTCCTCGTGCATGGCCGGCGACAGCGATCCGCCGATGCCCGCGCCGATCAGGCCGACCAGATAGGAATGCGGTGTTGCCTGTGAGCTGGTTTGTGCGTTCGCTTGTGCGTTCATTTTGCCGCCCTATTCTTAAGAATGGTCGCCATCCGCTCCAAAGCCAGTACATAGCCTTGCGTGCCGCAACCGATGATGATCGCGTCCGCCACGGCCGACACGTACGAGTGATGCCGGAACGCCTCGCGGCGATGCACGTTTGAAATATGCACTTCGATGACCGGCTTTTCGATGGCTGTGAGCGCGTCGGCGATGGCCACCGACGTATGCGTGTAAGCCGCCGGATTGATCACGATGCCGTCGACCTTGGTTCGCGCCGCGTGCAGCCAGTCGATCAGTTGATGTTCGGCGTTCGACTGACAGAAGTCGATCGACAGATTCAGGCGCTCTGCCGCATCGCGGCAAAGTTTCGCGACGTCGTCGAGCGTTTCCGAGCCATAGATAGCCGGCTCGCGCGTGCCGAGCAGATTGAGATTCGGTCCATTGAGGACCGGTACTGACGCAAAACTCATGACAACCACTCCCGCCAGGTAAGGCAAACAAGCCAGCCACGGCAATCGCCGTGGTTTTTCAACGTGAGCGAAGTGTGCGCGCATTGGGCGGCGCCGTCATTTGGGGTTTCTACGAATTTGTACCATCTAGTTAGTTTGTATAAACTGCCGATGACTTCGGTTAGTGTGGGAGTTTGTGGCTTGCGTTTTGCTGAGCCGTGTAACGAACTGGTCCATTTTCCGCATTGCAGCATGGCCGCCGCCGGACATGCGAGCGTCGCGCCCGGTTGCGCGACAATTCAACAGCCGTTCGATTGTTTTAGCAGGAGCCGTTCATGCAACGTTCGATTGCCACCGTGTCGATCAGCGGAACCCTTGTCGAGAAGCTGACCGCGATCCAGGCGGCGGGCTTCGAAGGCGTCGAGATCTTCGAGAACGATTTGCTGTATTTCGACGGCTCGCCTGCCGACGTGCGGCGCATCGCCGAAGATCTCGGGCTGACAATCATGCTGTTTCAGCCCTTCCGCGATTTCGACGGTGTCAGCCCCGAGCGCCTCGAGCGCAATCTCGACCGCGCGAAGCGCAAGTTCGACGTCATGCATGAACTGGGCACGGACCGCATTCTGGTGTGCAGCAACGTTTCGCCCGACACCATCGGCGACGACGCGCTGATGATCGATCAGCTCGGCGCGCTGGCCCGCGCGGCGGAGGCGGCCGGCGTGATCGCGGGCTATGAAGCGCTTGCGTGGGGCAAGCACGTCAAGACTTACCGGCACGCGTGGAAGCTGGTGAACGCCGTCAATCATCCCAATCTCGGGCTCGTGCTCGACAGCTTCCATACGCTGTCGTTGAACGACACGCCAGACGCGATCGCCGACATTCCAGGCGAGCGCATCGCCTTCGTGCAGATCGCCGACGCGCCGAAGCTCGCCATGGACGTGCTCGAATGGAGCCGCCACTACCGCTGCTTCCCGGGCCAGGGCGATTTCGATCTGGCCAATTTCACGGCACAGGTCGTCAAAACCGGCTACAGCGGGCCGCTTTCGCTGGAAATTTTCAACGACGGCTTTCGTGCCGCGCCGACCACCATCACGGCCGCCGACGGTCATCGCTCGCTACTCTTTCTGGAGGAACAGACGCGCGCGCTGCTCGAAAGCACGCAACAGCCGGTCGGCGACCTGTACCGCTCGCCCGCGGCGCCCGCGCACGTCGGCTATCAGTTCCTGGAGTTCGCGGTGGACCACGGCACGCGCGCGCAACTCGTCGACTGGCTCGGCAAGCTGCGCTTTCGCGAAGCGGGCCGGCATCGTTCGAAGGAAGTCACGCTGTATCAGCACGGCGCGGCCTCGATCGTGCTGAACGCCGAGCTCGATTCGTTCGCCAACGCGTTCTTCCAGCAGCACGGCTTGTCGCTGTGCGCGTCGGCATTTCGCGTGGACGACGCCAATCAGGCGTTCGAACGCGCCGCCGGCTTCGGCTATGCGCCGTTCTCCGGGCAAATCGGCCCGCACGAGCGCGTGCTGCCCGCCGTGCAGGCGCCGGACAGCAGCCTGAACTATTTCGTCGACGAAACCCCGGACCAGCCCACCTTATTCGAGGCCGATTTCGTCCTCACCGATATCAACGGCCCGAGCGAAGTGGGGCCGCTAAGCCGCATCGACCATGTGTGCCTGTCGGTGCCGGCCAATTCGCTGGATACGTGGGTGCTGTTTCTGCGCACTGCTTTGGGCTTCCAGGCCGAGCCTGGCGTACTGGTGCCCGATCCGTACGGCCTCGTGCGCAGCCGCGCGCTGCGCAGCCACGACGGTTCGGTGCGTATCGTGCTGAATGCCTCCGTGGATCATCACACGGCGGTGGCCGAGGCATTGCACACCTATCACGGCTCGGGGCTGAACCATGTCGCCTTCAGCACTAGCGACATTTTCAGCGCGATTCCCGAGTTCGTCGCCGACGGCTTGCCGGTGCTGCGCATCCCGCGCAATTACTACGAGGATCTGGCCGCTCGTTACGCGCTGCCGGACGAGACGCTGGACGCACTGCGCGCCAATAACATCCTGTACGACCGCGACGAGCGCGGCGGCGAGTTTTTCCATGCTTACACGGAGCAGCTCGACCAGCGCTTCTTCATGGAGATCGTCGAGCGGCGCGGCGGTTACGACGGCTACGGCGCGGCCAATGCCGCCGTGCGGCTCGCCGCGCAGGCGCAGCGGCGCAAGTAGGCTTTGAGCGCATCAGGCAGCGAATTCAGGCCCGGCGGTTCCGGCCTGGCGGGCACGGCGCGTGCGTCCTCGGCGGGGGAGCCGCGCCGCACCGATATAATGGCGCCTGATTTCGCGGCCGATGCCGCGCGGTTGCGCCAGAAGCGCCGCCACGTGCGCCTGTGTCGGCCGAACGTAACGTCAGGAGAGATATGAAGAAGTTTGCCGTAGTCCTGTCAGTTCCCCTGCTCCTCAGCGCTTGCGCGTACTTCCAGAAGAATCCGGATGCCGGCGAGCCCGTCACGGACACCACCACGCAGCGCTCAGTCAACGACGTGGTCGCGTGCCTGACGCAGCTGGCCACCAGCCACGACGCCGCGTTCAAGTCCACCGCGATCCCGCAAGGCCAGATGCTCGACTTCGGCGATTCGAATATCGTCAAGGTGCGCAGCGACAACGGCGCCACAACTTACCGTTTCTATGCGGGCAAGCGCCATGTGAGCAACCTGTGGATCGAATCAGCGGGCAAAACCTGCGCCCCGTAGGGGTTGTCGGCGTAAGTGTCACAATCGGTAACATGGGCCGGTGCAATCATCATGTCACGGTGTTACAGGACAATGGTCTCTTAAGAATCGTTTAAGACTTCGTCCGCATTATCCACCCGACACTTACCCGCACAGGTGCTACCCATGAACCAGCCTGATCACGACACGAACGACGCACCGGCGCCGGCCAAGCGGCCCACCATCCTGCGCCGCCTGTTGAGCCACCACGAGCTGGCGACGCTGCTGCTGTTGCTGCACGCGCCGATCGACGCGTCCGCGAAACCCGAGATTCCGCAGCTTCACGAAGCCGGTCTGATCGAAACGATTTCCGGCGACGCCGGCGCCTCGCGTATCCGCTTGACGCCCGAAGGCAACGCCGTGCTGCGTGGCCTCGGCGTGAAGTAACGCGCGCTCATAGTCGAGTTCGAAGACACGCGCGTACAGCGAAGGGCCACGCCCTTTCGTCCAGCCGAACGCCGCTCAGAGCTACCGACGAACACCATAGCCGCGTCACCCGGCTTATGCCTGCCACACGCCGTACCCCGCTTCACGCAGTCCAATCGCCAATTCCACTTCCATGTCCTGGGCGCCGCGGTAAGGCATGGGATTGAACACCTCATAGAGTTCGGGCACGAGCCGCAAGCCGTAATCGCGCACATAGCGATTGGCCTGAATGCCGGCCTTATGCCGGTCGAAGCGCAGATCCGGGTCCAGTCCCGTCATTCCCACATATACGCAAGGCTTGTCGAACCGGTAGTCCGGATTCGCACGGCGAAACCGCGCCTCGTTCCAGACCTTGTCGTCCAGCGCGACGACGTAGACGTAGTAATGGTGCCTGCGACGAGCCATGTGCAGCGCTTCAGCTCCGCGAAGTACCGTGCAACAGCATGCGGTATTCGGTCGGCGTGATGCCGACGGTTGCCTTGAACTGCCGCGTGAATGCGCTGTGGTCGGTGTAGCCGCATAGCGCGGCGACGTCGGTGACCTTGTCGTGCGAGACCAGCAGCGCCGTGGCCGCGTCCAGCCGGGTTTTCAGCAGCACCTGACGCGGCGTCAGATGAAACACCTTGTGAAAATAGCGTTCCAGTTGCGCGACCGACATATCCGCCATCGCCGCGAGCTGCTTCAGATTCAAAGGCTGGACGTAATTTTCCTGGATGGACTGCACGACCGCGGCAAGGCGGCTGTAGGCCGGATGGCTGCTTTCGTCCGCTTTCAGATCGCGGGAAATGCCCGCGAGGCCGACCACCTTGCCGGCGGGATCGCGCAGCGGCTGTTTGCAGGTCAGACACCAGCCCGGCTGGCGGCCGGGATACAGATGCAGTTCCAGTTGATCGATCATCTGGTTGCCGACGTTGATGACCGCCTTGTCTTGTGCCGTGTAGATGCGTCCGAAGCGGCGCGGGAACACGTCCTCGGCGGTCCGGCCGAGCAGCGCGGACTTTTCCTTGAAGCCGCAGCGCGACGCGAGCGTGCGGTTGACCAGCGCGTAGCGCGCCTCGGCGTCCTTGACGAAGAACACGACGTCCGGCATCGCGTCGAACACCGGCTCGAGCAGCCTGAAGTGCGACAGCATGCCGGACAGCGTTGCGTCGTCCGGTTCGAGCGGATCAGCCAGCGTGTTCATCGTGCGGGTTCCGTTGGTCCGTGCGTTGAGGGGGCAGTCGGGCGACGTGCGGTCGATTATAGGGCCGCGCCGCCGCCGACAATATCCGCCGGCGTGCCGGCAAATGGGTCATTCAAGCGGCGGCGGCTCCGCGGCGGCCGCCATCAACGTGCCGATTTGCGCCGGACTGAAGGGCGGACGCGGCGCGCCGGACTGCCAGCCGAAGTACAGGTTCGCCGCCGTGCCGCAGATTCGTCCCTGGCAAGTGCCCATGCCGCAGCGGGTGTGCAGCTTGGCCTCGCGCCAACTGGCGAAGGTGCGCACCTCACCGATACTCACGTCCTCGCAGCGGCAAAGCAGCGTGGCGTCGGCGGGCGGCGTGCGCGCGGCGTCCCACAGGGCGAAGGCGGTTTCGACGCGGCGGCCGAACCGGCGCCAGCGCTCGCGTTGCGCGTCGAGCGCGGCGCGGCCTTCGGCAGCGCCACTTGCGGCGAGGCCGGCAATCTCGCCCTCCACGCCGGCCAGTTCCGCGCCGCCGACGCCGGTGCACTCGCCCGCCGCCAGCACGCCTTCGACAGACGTGCGCTGATCGTCGTCGACGACGATCTCGCCCGCTTCGCTGATCGCGCAACCGAGCGCCTGAGCCAGCGTGATGTTCGGCACGAGTCCATAACCGCTGGCGACGCGGTCGCAGTCGAGCACGACGCGCCTCGCTTCGCCGCCGCGCCGGATAGTGACTTGCTCGACGCGGCCATCGCCTCGCGCCTCTTCCACGATGCTGCTGGTCCAGTAATGCAGGCCCGCGAAGCCGCGCGTCAGGCCGACGGCTTGCCGCAACTTGCCGGGCGTGGCCAGCAGCGAGATGCCGAAACGCGCGACGTCGAACGCCGAAGCCTGTTCCACCACCGCCACCACCCGAGCCCCGGCCGCACGCGCGGTCGCGAGCGCCGCGATCAGCAAAGGTCCGCTGCCGGCGATCACGATCCGCTCGCCACGCACCGGCACGCCGCCTTTGATGAGCGCCTGCAGTGCGCCAGCGCCGGTCACGCCGGGCAAGGTCCAGCCGGCGAACGGCAGAAGCCGTTCACGTGCGCCGGTCGCGAGAATCAGGCGCTCATAGCTGACACACGCACCGCCGCATTCCGCCGATTCGAGCAGCAAGCCGCGTGGCCCCAGCGGCGCGATCACGCGAGTCGACGGCCAGTGCGTGATGGCGCTTTGCCCGCTGATCGCAGTGAGGAGGTCGCGCAGCGGCGCCTGCGGCGCGTGGCCCGGACCTTGACGCCAGATCTGGCCGCCCGCGCGTGGATTGTCGTCGAGTAGCGCAACCGTAGCGCCCGCGCGCGCAGCGGCGGACGCGGCGTTCAAACCAGCGGGTCCGGCGCCGACGATGACAATGTCATAGTGGTATCTCATCGCGCGCCCGCCGCGTTTCGGGTGAGAACGATCTGGCCTTCACGGCACAGTGTCTGACACGCCAGCGCATGCGGCCGGCCGTCGATCGTCACCCGACACTCCTGGCATACGCCCATGCCGCACAGTGCGGCGCGAGGCTGGCCGCTCACCGAGGTCCGCGTGCCGCGCACGCCCGCCAACGCGAGCGCCGCGGCCACAGTCGTGCCGGCCGCGACGTCGATACGGTTGCCGTCGATCGTCAAGCTCACACGTGCTTCCGCGCTCGCACTACTCATGAATGACCTTCTCGACAAAACGAACGGGCAGATAAGGCTCGACAGGAATTGGCGCTACGGTCCCTGCGATCTGCGCGGCAAGCAGCTTCGCGGTGGCAAGCGAGGTCGTCACGCCCAAACCCTCGTGGCCGGTGGCAAGCCAGACGCCGGGAGCGAATTCGCCGGCTGGACCGATCAGCGGCAGGCCGTCCGGCGAGGCCGCGCGAAACCCGGTCCATGCGCGAATGCCGTTGAGCGTTGGCAGTGCCGGGAGATAGCAGGCGGCGCGCTGCAGCATCTGCGCGAGCACGGGCATCTCGACGGCGGGATCGGTGGTGTCGAACTGGCGCGACGAGCCGATCAGCAATTGACCCGTGGGCCGCGGCTGCGCGTTGAACGCCACCGAGGTGCCGAGCGCATGATGCGCGCTCTTGATGTACCCGAGTTCGAGCAGTTGATGCCGGATCAGTCCGGGATAGCGGTCGGTGATCAGCAGGTGGCCCTTCTTCGGCTGCAACGGCAGCGACGCCACCAATTGCCGCGCCCCCAAACCATTGGCCACGATGACGTGGGCCGCGCCAACGCGCTCGCCATCCGCAAGCGCGACGCCGCTCGCGCTGACCGACGCCACCGCGGCACCCAAACGCACATGGATATTCGCCGCGCCCGGCGACCGTGTCAGCAGCCATTCGGCGACGGTCGGCGCATAGACGATGCTGTCGTGCTCGATTCGCAAACCGCCCCCCATCGACGCCGCCAGCGCCGGCTCGCAAATCCGCAAGGCGGGCGCGTCGAGCAATTGTGCGGCAATGCCTTGAGCCTCGAACGCGGCATGCATCGCGCGGGCGGCCTGCCACTCTTCTTCGTCGGCGGCGACCCAGAGCGTGCCGCAGCGCGCGAACGCGTCGCGCGTACGCAGTTGCGGCGCGAGTTCCAGCCACAAGTCTCGTGAATAGCGGCTCAACGCGAATTCGGCCGGCGAGTCGTTCATCACGACGATGTGGCCCATGCCCGCCGCCGTCGCGCCGCCGCCGACGCCCTGCGCGTCGAGCACCTCGACCCGCATGCCGAGCGCCGCAAGTTCGGCCGCGCACGCCGCGCCGACAATGCCCGCCCCGACGATCAGCGCGTCCGCCGTCATGCCGTGCGGATGCCCCAAGCGAACGGATCGCGCTCGTCGAAGCACAAGCGCGCCTCTGCCGTGACGTACGCGTGGCCGGTGATGGTGGGGACCACGTGAACGCCGTCGCCGGCATGGCGATAGCTCGCCTCGAACACGCTGCCGATGATGCTCTCCTGCCGCCACACCGCACCTTCAGCCAGTTTGCCGTCGGCCGCGAGGCAGGCCACCTTGGCGCTCGTGCCGGTGCCGCACGGCGAGCGGTCGTACGCACTGCCGGGACAAAGCACGAAGCTGCGGCTGTCGATGCCATCGCGCGAACCGGGTCCGAAGAGTTCGATGTGATCGATCAACGCGCCATCGGCGCCGGTGATGTGCTGCGCGATCAGCGCGTCGCGAATCGCGCCGCTGAACGCGGTCAATTCACCGATCCGCGACGCCTCCAACGCGCGCCCGTGGTCGGCGACGAGAAAGAACCAGTTGCCGCCCCAGCCGATGTCGCCGGTCAACACGCCATGACCCGGCACGTCCACCTGCACGGACGCGCGATAGCGATACGCCGGCACATTGCGCACGGCGACGCTGCCGTCCGCATTGAGCGTCGCTTCGACGATGCCGACCGGCGTCTCGATCCGATGGCGCCCCGGCCCGATCCGCCCCAGGTGCGCCAGCGAGACGACGAGACCGATCGTGCCGTGCCCGCACATGCCGAGATAGCCGACGTTGTTGAAAAAGATCACGCCGGCCGCACACGAAGGGTCGTCCGGCTCGCAGAGCAGCGCGCCCACTACGACGTCCGAGCCGCGCGGTTCGGTCACGATGCCCGCGCGCCAGTCGTCGAACTGCGTACGGAACACGTCGAGCCGTTGCGCCAGTGTGCCGCCGCCGAGATCCGGGCCGCCCGACACCACGAGGCGGGTCGGTTCACCGCCGGTGTGCGAGTCGATGATGTCCAAGGTTTTCATGATGCTCATGTTAGAAACCGCGGCCGGGCGAGTCTTGGTGTGCTTACGCGTGGATTGTGACGATTTCGGCATAACTACGCGATGCCGTGGCGACATTGCTCTATCTCGCTATCGGCGCTTGAGCACGTGTGCGGGACGTACAACGGGCGAGGCTCGGCGCACCCAGCATCACGCCGGCTACGCGCTTTCAACGCGCCTCGCCTTTGCATCCCGAATTCAGCCATGCGTCTTGATCCGGTGACGTTCCATGCAGATCGACTATGCTGAAATCGTCATTCGTCACGCGCGATTCACGCAAGACGGCAGGATTTTCCCTGCTTACACTGCGCTGAACACATCAACAGTCAGGAGAGCAGTCGTGGCGCATATCTGGGAAGGTGTATTGCCCGCAGTCACCACCAAATTCAACGCGGATTTCAGCATAGACCGCGTATGGACCGGCAAGAATATCGAGGCGCAGATCGACGCCGGTGTGGATGGCATCATCGTGTGCGGATCGCTGGGCGAAGCGTCGACGCTCTCGCTGGATGAAAAGCTGCAAGTGCTCGACATCGCCGTCGATGCTTCGCGCGGCCGCGTGCCCGTCCTGCTGACGATCGCCGAAAACAGCACGCTCGACGCCTGCCGTCAGGCCGAAGCGGGCAGCCGTCATGGCGCGGCCGGTTACATGGTGCTGCCGGGGCTGCGTTACCTGTCGGACCGCCGCGAGACGCTGCATCACTTCCGCAGCGTCGCCGACGCGAGCGCCCTGCCGCTGATGATCTACAACAATCCGCTCGCCTACGGCGTCGACATGACGCCCGACATGTTCGCGGAAATCGCCGACGAGAAGAAGATCGTCGCGATCAAGGAATCATGTGGCGACGTGCGGCGCGTGACCGACCTGATCAACGCCGTCGGCGACCGTTTCGCGATTCTGTGCGGCGTCGACAATCTCGCTATGGAAGCGATCCTGATGGGCGCGCACGGTTGGGTGGCCGGTCTCGTGTGCGCGTTTCCGCGTGAGACGGTGGTGATCTACAAGTTGCTGAAGGCGGGACGCCTGGAGGAAGCGCGCGCAATCTACCGCTGGTTTGCACCGCTGCTCGCGCTCGACGTGTCGGCGAAGCTGGTGCAGAACATCAAGCTTGCCGAAACGATCGTCGGACTCGGCACGGAGCCGGTGCGCCCGCCCCGTCTGCCGCTCGCCGGCGACGAACGCAAGGCCGTCGAAGCCTTGATTCGCAAGTCAATCGAAACGCGGCCCGCGCTGCCGCAGATTTGATCCGGCGCGGCTGGCTGGCGTCAGGCCGCCTGTTTCTCGACGTCGATATCCGCATCGACCACGGCGGCCGCACCCTGGCGCAGATGCAGCAGCCGGTAGCCGCTTTTATAAACCGGTTGCAGCCGGAATTCGTTCTGCGGCTCGATCTCGAGCAGGAGGCGCAGCCGCGAAACGTGACTGTCGATGGTGCGGGTGAATTCGCGGAACTCGCGCCCCCACACCATTGCGAAGATGTGATCGCGAGACAGCACGCGACCGATGTTGGAGAAGAACAGCGACGCGAGCCGGTACTGCGTGCCGGACAATTGGACCGGCTGGCCGCGCAGCATGACGAGTTGACGATGCGTGTCGAAGTGGTATGGACCGGCATCGAAACTGGCGGAACTGAACCGGTCCGGATACGCCCGCCGCAGCAGCGCCGTGACCCGCTCGCGAAACTCGGCTGCGCGCAGCGGCAACGCGACATAGTCGTCCGCGCCAGCGACGAACGCGCGCACGATGTTCTCCTCCGCCGTGTCCGCCGATGCGAATATGACCGGCAGACGGTCGCCGCCCACCGCGCGCGCCGCGCGCAAAACCTCGGCGCCGGACAGGCGCAGGCCCTGCCAGTCGAGCACCAGCAGATCGACCGTGGAACGCGCGAGCGTTCTCGACATGCTCAGGCCGTCGTCAAAGGTCGTGCAGGAATGACCGGTGCTCGTCAGGACCTTTTCGATCGACTGACGCATGACCAGGTCACGCTGGAGAATGGCAATACGCATGGGATGACTCGTAAGATGGCTCGGACGCGATTCTCAGAGGCGGGCCCATTCCATCCCATAGGAGCAATCCTAATTTACATATGAATCGATCTGGCCGGACAGCGCGCGCTCCGTATTCCTACATTCTCTAGTGACAAGTCCTCAGCGCAGCGTCGTCGCAATTGCGACCAGAAAGCACGTCCCACGGAACTTTTCCCAATCTAATTAAGCACTTCCCGAAGCGATCGGCTTTCATCCTGTAAAATCCCGCCTGGCCCCAGTCGTCAACGCGCTTGCCCTACCCGGGCCGGCGCGCCGGTGTTCCGTGCTCTACCCAGCGCTTGCCACACTTCTCGCCCGACGACCGCCGTATTTCCACGCGCTACGTGTGGCTCCCAATTCAAAACATGACACAAGCAATGCAAGCGACAAATCTGGGTGGAGCGCAGGCTGTCACCCCACGCCCTCTTGGGCGCAGCGATTACAAGACGCTCGGCCTCGCCGCCCTCGGCGGGGCGCTGGAGTTCTACGACTTCATCATCTTCGTATTTTTCGCGCCGGCGATCGGCCAGCTATTCTTCCCGGCGGCAATGCCGGACTGGCTGCGTCAGGTGCAAACCTTCGGCATCTTCGCCGCGGGCTATCTGGCGCGGCCGCTGGGCGGCATCATCATGGCGCATTTCGGCGACCTGTTCGGCCGCAAGCGCATGTTCACGCTGAGCGTGCTGCTCATGTCGGTGCCGACACTGATGATGGGCCTGCTGCCCACCTACACCAGCATCGGCGTGCTGGCGCCGGTCCTGCTGCTCCTGTTCCGCGTGATGCAAGGCGCGGCGGTCGGCGGCGAAGTGCCGGGCGCCTGGGTGTTCGTCTCGGAGCATGTGCCGCAGCGGCACATCGGCTATGCGTGCGGCACGCTCACGGCCGGCCTGACCGCGGGCATTCTGCTGGGCTCGCTGATTGCCTCGGCAGTGAACCGCAACTTTGCGCCGGCGGAAATCTCCGCGTACGCGTGGCGCATCCCGTTCCTGGTCGGTGGCGTGTTTGGCATGTTTTCGGTATATCTGCGCCGCTGGCTGCATGAAACGCCGGTGTTCGCCGAACTCAAGCAGCGCAAGGCGATTGCGGCGGAAGTGCCGCTCAAGGCCGTGCTGCGCGACCACGGCCGCGCCGTGATCGTCTCGATGCTGCTTACGTGGATGCTGTCGGCCGCGATCGTCGTCGTGATCCTGATGACGCCGACGCTGCTGCAAAAGCAGTTCCACATCGCGCCGGCCACGGCGTTGCTGGCGAACTGCGTGGCCACGCTGTGCCTGACGATCGGTTGCGTCATGGCGGGCTCGATTGCCGGCCGTATCGGCGCGGGGCGCACGATTTTCATCGGCGGCCTGGCGCTGGCGGTGGCGTACTACGTAATGTTCCAGCAACTCGCGGTCGACACCTCCACGCTGGTGCCGCTGTACGCGGTGGCGGGCCTGTTCGTCGGCGTGATCGGCGCGATTCCTTTCGTGATGGTCAAGGCGTTTCCGCCGGTGGTGCGTTTCTCGGGCATTTCGTTCTCGTACAACGTGGCGTACGCCATATTCGGTGGGCTCACGCCGGTCGCCGTGTCGCTGATGATGAAGTCGAACCCCATGGCCGCTCCGATGTACGTCGGCGCGATCTGCGTTCTCGGGGCACTGACCACGCTGTTCATCAAGGATGCGCCGCAGAAACACTGATCGGCTGCTGGTGCTTTGCAGCGACGGCGTGCCGCAAACGGTGCGCCGTTTTTGTTTGCATCATCGGGTTCGACGCCCTGCGCTGGCGCGTGACATCCACACTTCACGCCGCGCCGAAACATGGTGCGCTGCATCGGACCTACGATGTAGCGCATGAACTCACCGAATTCCCCCCACTCGTCCGCACTCGGCCGTGTCCTCGCGACGGTCAGCGTCGGCTTCGTCGTCACGCAACTCGACGTGACCATCGTCAACATCGCGCTGCCGCGAATCGGCGCGGATCTGCATGCAAATGTCGCGGACCTGCAATGGGTCGTCGACGCCTACACGCTCGCGTTCGCCGTGCTGATGCTGTCCGCCGGCGCGCTCGGCGACCGTTTCGGGGCGCGGCGCCTGTACGCGGCCGGCATCGTGCTGTTCGCGCTCGCGTCGCTCGCCTGCGGCTTTGCGCTCGGCGCGACCATGCTGATTGCGGCGCGCGCGGTGCAAGGCGTCGGCGCCGCCGCCATGCTGCCGAACTCGCTGGCGCTGCTCAATCGAGCGTACGGACACGATCCCAAACTGCGGGCGCGCGCGGTCGGTCTGTGGACGGCGGCGGGCGCGATTGCGATCGCGGCGGGGCCGGTGGCCGGCGGCCTGCTGATCGCGGCGTTCGGCTGGCGCAGCATCTTTCTTGTCAATCTGCCGATTTGCGCCGCCGGCTTCCTGGCGACCTTGCTGTGGGTGCCACGATCCGAAGTCGCGACGCGTCGCGGCCCGCAGCCATCGGCGGCGCCCGCCTCGGACACGAAGCCGCGCGGCATCGACCTGGGCGGCCAGTGTCTTGCCATCGTCGCGCTGACCGCGTTCGTCGCCGCCGTGATCGAATGGCGGCCGCTAGGTTTCGGCCACCCGCTCGTGGCCGGCGGCTTCGTGCTCGCGCTGCTCGCGGCGAGCGCCTTTGTCGTGGTGGAATCGCGCGTCGCGGCGCCGATGCTGCCGCTCTCGCTATTCAGCAAGCGCTCCTTCAGTGCGGCGGTGCTGTTCGGCATCTGCGTGAATCTCACTTACTACGGCATGGTGTTCGTGCTGAGCCTGTATTTGCAGCGCGTGCGCGGCTATACGCCGTTGCAGGCGGGCCTCGCGTTCCTGCCGTTGACGGGCGGTTTTTTGCTGTCGAATGTGGCGAGCGGCTGGGTGGTCGGCCGCTTCGGCGTGCGGGTGCCGATGATCGCGGGCGCGATCACCGCCGGGCTCGGCTATGGCCTGCTGCATTTCGTCGATGCCGGCACGCCGCTCATCGGCCTGCTGCTGCCGTTCCTGCTGATTCCGTCGGGCATGGGCCTGGCGGTTCCCGCGATGACCACCGCCGTGCTCGCCTCCACGGACGCGCCACGCGCCGGCACGGCGTCCGCCGTATTGAATACGGCGCGGCAGGCAGGGGGCGCGGTCGGCGTGGCGGCTTTCGGGGCGTTGGCGAGCGGCGCGGCCGCCTCGCAGATCGTCTCGGGCATGCGAGCGGCGACCGCCGTGTCGGTGGGCTTGCTGGTGATCGGCGGCGCGCTAAGTTGCTTTGTGCACCCGCAGCCGCACTCGTCGGACGCCGCGCATCGCCATGCAGGACGCGAACGGGTCGGCGACTCGCGCTGAGGGTGTCGCCCGTCAGGATCGTGTGCAAAAAACGACCCCCGCGATGCTCGCGCATGGCGGGGGTCGTTACCGGCGGTTCGACGCCTGCTGGCTAGTTCGCGACGCCGCGTTCCGGCCTACAGCGACGCTTCCTGAATCGTGCCGGTGTCGATGGCGCGCTCGATCAGCCCTTCGTTCTGCGCTTTGGCGATAGCGTCGGCGATCAGTTTCTCCGGCTCCTCGATCTCGGCCTTGATCGTGCTGATGAAGCCGGACGCGTCCAGAACCACCAGCGTCTTCGCCGAATCAGCCAGGCTGATAATCACCCGATGCGGCGTAGGCCCTTCACCAAGACTCGCGCACAATTGCGTGACCTTGCCGCCGATGGTTTGCTCAAAACTCTGAATCATTATTTGCTCCCTTGGTTACAGCCGAAATCGAAAGCGATCCGCACAGACTACCTTAGCTGCCGCGTCAAAGGCCGAGTCCGCCGCGCGGCGCTCGCGCACCGTCGATGCTAAGACGTCCCGCGCCCGTCACGAACAGCAGCAGGAAGCCGCCGGCAATGCCGATGTTCTTCCAGAAATGAATGACCATGTCGCGTTGCAAGGCGGCGTCGGTGACATTCCAGAAATCGTGGCCCAGTACCGCCGTCGCCACGGTGTACACCGCCATGATCAGCGCGAGCGGACGCACCTTGAAGCCGAGGATCAGCAACAGACCGCCGAGTGCCTCGACCGCCGTTGCGATCGGCGCGGCGATCTGCACGAACGGCACGCCCTTCGAATGCAGGTAGCCGACAAAGCCCGCATAGCCCAGCAGTTTCATCACACCGCCCCACAGGAACAGCACTGCAAGCGCAATACGAGCGATGAGGATAACGCCGGAATCGACGGGACGCGACATGAGGGACTCCAGTAATGAATAAGCAGCAGACCCGGCCAGCAGCCCGCAGTTCCCCACTTTGCACCGGACAATAGGGAGTTTGCCCGCCTTTTCCTAGCACGGACAAGGATGAGCAGCACGCAACCCGCGGCATGCCGGGAATGGGAAGAGCGTCCGTGCGGGCCGCCCGGTAGCGGCCACGGCAAGTGCCGACGGCGGAATCACCGCCGTATTTATGCTTGAGGATAGGTTGCGACTTCGATCAGATTGCCGTCCGGATCGCGGCAATACACCGAGGTCATCTTGCCGCGCGCGCCGTCGCGCTCCACCGGACCCGCTTCGATTTCGACGCCTTGCGCAAGCCAATGCGCCTTGACCTCGGCCGGGCTCGTGGTGGTGATGAAGCACAGGTCCGCGCTGCCGGGCACCGGCTCGCGGCTAGTGAACCACGCGACGGTGTCGGCGGTCACGGGACGCAGATTGATCTTCTGATTGCCGTAGAACATTGCCACCCGCGTACCGGTGCGCGACTCGAACTCGGTGCGCCGCATGCCGAGCATACGTGCGTACCACGCCGCGCTGACTTCCACATCGGCAACGTTCAGAACGAGATGATCGAGAGTGTCTATCGAGAAGCTCATGGTTTCCGTCACGGTGATGTAGGGCAATGCGCCGTGACGGATCAGTTCGACCCGCCGCCAGCGGCCAGATGAAAATTAGCACGTGCGCGAGGTTCGCGTGCGGCGGCCGAGGCGTTGCGCTCATGGCTTTGCGCCGCAATGGAGTTGGCGAAGGTTACGACTGAGGCGCGTCGGGCGCGAGCAGAACGCCCTTCGTGAAGACGAAGCAACCATAGCCGCGCTCTTCACCGGTCGCGATCACGCAATACGCTTTACGCGCGCGTTCATAAAATGCAAACCGTTCGATCGACGCGAACGGCACGTCGCGCCCTTCCGCGGCGTTGATCTCGGCCTGCGCCTCGCGCTGCACGGCCGGAATCGTGTGCAGCTCGCCCACCACTTCCATGCGCGACGCGGGATGCTCGATGAACGTGTCCAGCGGCATCACCGACAGCACCGCGCGAATCGCGCGCGGCGCGTTCACGCCGTCGAGGCGCAGCGCCTTGCCCAGCACGCTTTCGCGCGCCACCGAGTCGCCGGGGAAATTGGCGTCGCAGATGACGAGTTCGTCGCCATGGCCCATCGCGCGCAGCGCATGCAGGATGTCGGCGTTCAGCAGCGGGTCCAGATTCTTCAGCACGGTGTCTCCTTGTAGTCCGGTCGGCGGCTGACCGCCGAGGTTTGGACGTGGGTTATCGGGTCGCGCGGAGCGAGCCGGTCGCGCGAAACGGGCGGCTCACAGCCGCGTTCGAGTCGGGCCGAAGCAGCCGGCGCCCGGCTCGGCGAAAGCGTGTCCGCGCGACGCATCGCATTCCAGCGGACGATTGTAGCAAGCAACGTCGCGGGCATTGTTCGAAGGTGGCGCGTGGCGGCTGCACCTCGCCTTGCCGGAGCGGGCGGTAAGCCGAACGCGCTGTATGGCCGGCAGAGTCGCTGCGCCACCGCACTGCCACCGCAGCCAGCCGACCACCGCCAGCAGCACGAGACCCGCGCCGCCCAACACCGGCTCGCGCCACCCCAGCAGCGCGATGAACATGAACACGCGCGCTCCGGCGAGCAGTGCGAAACCGGCGACCGCGCTGGACAGCGAGTCGAGGGCGCCCGACAGGCGCGCTAACGTGATGGCCGATTGGGGAGCCGTAGCGGCAGCGGGCTCGTGCATGATCGTCTCCGTAACAAAATGGTGGTCAGACGCCGTCGGGCACCTGGTCGAGGAAGCCGGTGACGGCCTGCAAGCGTCCATGCGGATCAATCACGCCGAAGTCGGATCCCTTCACGATCGCGTCGCCCGCGGGCGTGGCCAGTTCCCACGAGAAACGCAGCCGGTCGGCAAAGCCGTCGATCTGGCCCGTACGGCGAAACGTGTGATGCGGAAAGCGCTCCTGCACCGCGCGGATCATCGCGTCGATACCGTCGTGGCCGGTGCCCGACAGCAGCGGGTCGCGATAGTCGGCATCGGTGCTCCATGTCGCGGCGATCAACTCGCGACGGCGCGCGCCATCGGTTTCGTTCCATGCGTCGAAATAACGGTCGATCAGATCGGTATGCGCGTTCATCTCCAGACTCCTTGATTGGCAGGACTGAGCACTACGCTCGGCAGACACGTTGTAGGCGGCGGGCTCGGAGTGAAGATTGACGGGTCGGGCGCGCTGCGTCGATTACGTGGGAGGTAAGCATTCGCGCGCGCTTCGTTGTCCATCGGATTGGCCATCCGGCCGAGTCGTCAGCTTGGGCGGCAGCCGCTAACCTCGTGTAGCGAATGGGGCCGCGCGGAACAGACGCGCGGCATGTGATGTATTCGACGAACACGAACACGGGGGCCCTTTTCAATATGGTTTTCACACTTGCAAGACCGTATCCACAAGGATACAATGCTCAGCAGATCGGTTCACCACCTGTGTACGAGGTTAACCGCACCGAGGAATTCGACGCATGGCTTGCACAGCTCGCGGATTTACGAGCGAGGGCAAAGATACTCGTGCGAATCCGGCGTGCGGAACGCGGGCATTTCGGCGACGTGAAATTGCTCGAAGACGGTGTAGCCGAGATGCGCATCGACTGCGGGCCGGGCTATCGGGTCTATTTCGCGCGTGAAGGGCGCATGGTGTATCTGCTTCTCTGTGGCGGCACCAAGTCCACCCAGCCGGCCGATATCAAGCATGCCAAAGCAATGTGGGCAGCAATCAGAAAGGAACTGTCATGAGCAAAATCAAAACCGCACGATTCGACGCGTCGGACTACCTCGATAGCGAAGAAGCGATTGCCGAGTATCTCAACGCGGCGCTTGAAGACGGCGACGCCGACGTGCTGCTCGCCGCCATCGCCGACATCGCTAAAGCGCGCGGTATCGCCAAGGTTGCGGCAGACGCCGGACTCGGGCGCGAAAGCCTCTACAAAACACTCGCGCCCGGATCCAAACCGCGTATCGACACGGTGCTCAAGCTGCTGCGCGCGCTCGGCGTCAAACTCAACGTGGTGCCGGAAGGCGTGGCGGCGGCCTGAGTCGCGCTTAGCGTTTCAACCGTGTTCGCGGGGTCGGTCAGTGCGTTGGACTGGCTGCGCTGGCAGGCGCGTTTCCGGACGTTCGTAGGGCGTCGCCGGGTGGTTTCCGGGGTATTCCATTACCTCTCAGGTAATGGATGGCGAGCGCGGTTTGGCTATCATCGGTGGCATGAACACACTCTCTCTTGCGCAAACCGCCGCCCCGTCGCCTGCATCGGCTGCATCGGCTGCCAGCCGCACGGTCGGCGATCTGCTGCGTGAATGGCGCCAGCGGCGAAGAATGAGCCAGTTGCTGCTCGCAACTGAAGCCGATATTTCCACCCGGCACTTGAGCTTCGTCGAATCGGGTCGCGCGGTGCCGAGCCGGGAAATGGTCATGCATCTTGCCGAACGGCTCGACGTACCGCTACGCGCGCGCAATGCACTGCTGGTCGCGGCCGGTTATGCGCCGCTGTTCCGCGAGCGTCCGCTATCGGATCCGCAGTTGGCCGCCGCGCGCGAGGCCGTCGAGTTGGTGCTGAAGGGACACGAACCCTACCCGGCGCTCGCCATCGACCGGCACTGGACCATCATTGCCGCGAACAACGCGCTCGCGCCTCTACTGACCGGCGCCAGCCCGGAACTGCTGAAGCCGCCGGTCAATGCGCTGCGCCTGAGCTTGCATCCGGAGGGCATCGCGGCGTCGATCGTCAATTGGCACGCCTGGCGCGAGCACATTCTGGCGCGGTTGCAGCGGCAAATCGAGGTGAGCGGCGACAGCACGCTGAGCGCGCTGCGCGACGAACTGGCCGCCTATCCGGCGCCGCCGGACGCGCAAGCGCCCGAGCACGACAATGCCGCCGTCAACCAGATCGCGGTCCCGCTGCGGCTGCGCACGCCGATCGGCGTGCTGTCGTTTTTCAGCACGACCACGGTGTTCGGCACACCGGTCGACGTCACGCTCTCGGAACTCGCCATCGAAGCGTTCTTTCCAGCCGATCAGCAAACTGCGACCGCACTGCGCGAATTCGGCGAGAGCCAGCGCGCCGAGGCGACCCGTCAACCATAGCCTGACGGTAGAAGACGAGGCACACTGCGGCGTTAAGCCCTATCCATTCACTCGCGAGAACGACGCGGAGAGATGCACTTGAACGACAACGCCGTACTCGTACGCCAACTCGGTTCCGACGACCGCGACGACTATTTCCAGCTTCGCTTGCGTGGACTGAGGGCGCATCCGGATTCGTTCGGCCTGAGTTACGAGGAAGCGCTCGCCAAAGGTCCGTCACGACGCGATGCTGAAGGGCTCGCATGCGGCCGCAGGCGATTTTTTGCTCGGCGCTTATGCATCGGCCGGAACGCCGTTGATCGGCGTGGTCGGCCTGATCCGCAATCCAGGCGACAAGCAGCGGCACAAAGCCGCCCTGATCGGCATGTATGTCGCGCCGGAAGCAGTGGGCCGCGGCATCGGGCGTGCGCTGCTCCACGAACTGCTGGCGCGCGCCAGGCGCGTGGAGGGTTTGCGGCAAGTTCAGTTGCACGTCGGCAGCCGTAACGAGGCAGCGCGAAAACTATATGAGTCGCTCGGCTTTCGCAAATTTGGCTGCGAGGTGGGCGCGCTGAATGTCCGCGGCATGTTTCATGACGCCGATCTAATGGCGCTGTTTATCTAATAGATACTGGCGCGTCAGACGTCGCACCCCGTTACCCGTTACCCTCGTTCAACCGCCCTGCCTCAGCACGCGATCCGTGCTGTTTTTTTGACTGCCTTGTCGCTACAGCCGCCGTGAAAGCGGTTCTCCAACCGGCCTCGGGCTGCTCTCGATCCATCGCTTGTCAGTCAACTCGCACATGTCCGACCTCTCCACTTCGCTTCCGCGCGTGCCGCGCCGTTTCGACACCGACCCGAAACCGCTCGGCGCCGCGCTCGTTCTGATCGCACTCGGCACCGTGTGTCTGGCGCAAACCGCCAGCGGCCGCCAGGCGGCGCTCTATCTTGTCGGCGCGCTGCTCGGCATGTCGCTGTATCACGCGGCGTTTGGCTTCACGTCGGCGTGGCGGGTTTTTATCGCCGACGGCCGCGGCGCCGGCCTGCGCGCCCAGATGCTGATGCTTGCTCGCGGCGTGTTGCTGTTCTTCCCTGCGCTGCAAGCCGGCACGCTGTTCGGCCAGCCATTCGTCGGGCTTGTCGGGCCGGCGGGCACGTCAATACTGGTCGGCGCGTTCATATTGGGCATCGGAATCGTGTCGTCAGGCAGCTTGCACGGCTGGCTGTGGCTGGCAGCCGCTTTCGCGGGGAACGTGCTGGGCACGCGTCTGCGGCCGGCCTTTGGCCTCGAAGTCGAGCGCCTTCGATCCACTGGTTGCTAGATGTTACGTAGGACGTTACAAATGCGGCCTTGTTTGTAACCGGGGCCGCACCAACCTGTTACATCTCTGTTGCGTCCCCAATGCAGCGCTGAATACAGGTATTTATTACTCTCTATTGCGCTTGCTTTCTATTTCCTTTCTGCGTCGAGCGGGAATTACCGATTCACCGCTCACGCACTCCGTTTCCTCAGACGAACACGCCAAACGCCCGCAATACAAGGGTTTCCATGGATCAGACAGAGCTCTTCCATAGCCGAAAATCCACGCGGCATCGTCTATTACAGGACCGTGAAAGAGTTACCGAAATTTGATGTATCTTTTTGAGATATTTTTTTGAGAAGGGATTGATTTCTTGTTTTACCCTTCATACAATTCGTCCCAAGCTGTTACGAAATGTAACGCTATGTATCAAAAGGTCGCCGTCTGTATCAGGTGGTGACCCGTAGCCGGAGGACAGCGTTTCCGGTGAGGCACAAAAGACATAACGGCAAAAAATGCCGACATAGTAATTCGGGGCTTCGGAATAAACAGAAATGGACCGTAGCAGCGAGACGCTGGATTCAATCCGCGAGATTAACTTGTCTTACATCATGCTTGCGCAACGTATGTTGCGTGAGGACAAACCGGTCGGCATGTTCCGGCTGGGACTGTCGTCGGAACTGGCTGATTTGCTTGCCGGGCTGTCGCTTGCGCAGATCGTCAAGCTGGCCGCTTCCGATCAGCTTTTGTGCTTCTTCCGCTTCAACGACCACTCGATGTTGTCGGCGTTGACGCAAACGACGAAGCACACCGCAGTGGCACCGACTCACGCGGCGATCCTGCTTGCAGGCCAGCCGGCTGAACAGTTCGCTTAATCGAGGTGACTGCGATGCTCAAGCGTAGCCTGACGGAAGACGCACAGGAAGTATTCCGCGCCATTGCACTGATCGAACTGGGCGCACGCATGCAAGTGCTCGAGAGTGAATTGACGCTCTCACGCGACCGCATGATCCGCTTGTATCGCGAGGTCAAGGGCGTGTCGCCACCCAAGGGCATGCTGCCGTTTTCGGCGGACTGGTATATGACGTGGCTCGCGAACATCCACGCCTCGCTGTTCTACAACACCTACCTGTTTCTGAAGAACGAGGCGCGCTGCTCGCATCTGGACGCGCTGACCAAAGGGTATCGGCTGTATCTGGAACATTGCCAGCACAGCGAAACCGAACCCGTGCTGGACTTGACGCGTGCGTGGACGCTGGTGCGTTTCTTCGACGCCGAAATCCTGCAATTGACCAAATGCTGCCGTTGCACCGGCAAGTTTGTAGCGCACAAACACGATCTGCAGCACAACGTGGTGTGTGGCGCGTGCCAGCCGCCGTCGCGTGCCGGCAAGACGAAGAAAGCCGCCGCTGCCCGCCAGGAAGCGCTCGAAGCAGCACAGATCGCGCAAGCTGCCTGAGCGAAAGCGGAGCACCGCTGACTCGATGAGGGCAGGTCCAGCCCGATTCGAACCGAAGCCTTGATTAGAAAGTCCGCCACCGAGCGGACTTTTTTTTCGTCCCATGCGCGCCGTCGCCTGCACAACGCGCACGGCGAAAAACCGGATCAGCCGGCCAATCCCACCGTCTGCACCACCAGCCACAGGTTCGCCGCACTGATCACCACGAACAGCGTCCACGCAACGAAACGCGTCAGCAGCGTGTTGGCGAACTCGCCCATCAACGAACGGTCGCTGGTCATGCGGATCAGCGGATAAAGCGCGAACGGCAATTGCAGGCTCAGCACCACCTGGCTTGCGACCAGCAGCTTGCCGACCGCACCGTTGCCCATCATCTGCACGCCGATCAGCGCGGGGATCAATGCGAGTGCTCGCGTAATGAAGCGCCGCTGCCAGCACGGAATCTTCAGCTTCAGGAAGCCTTCCATGATGACCTGCCCCGCCACGGTGCCAGTGAAGGTCGAGCTTTGTCCCGAGGCAAGCAGGGTCACGGCGAACAACACTGCCGCGAAACCGGTGCCGACTATCGGCGCGAGCAATTTGTACGCGTCTTCGATTTCGGTGACCTGGTTGTGGCCGGTGGCATGGAACGCCGCGGCGGCAAGAATCAGGATCGCCATATTGATCAGCAACGCCAACACCAGCGAGACGATCGTGTCGATGCGCGACATGCCGATCGCCGAGCGGATGCTGGCGGGATCACGCTTCACCGCGCGCGTCTGCACGATCGACGAATGCAGATAGAGGTTATGCGGCATGACCGTCGCGCCGAGAATGCCGATCGCCAGATACATGGGCTCGCGCGAGCTCAAAGCCTGCCACGACGGAATCAGCCCTTGTGCGACCGACGGCCAGTGCGGCCGCACCAACGCGAGCTCGATGATGTATCCCACGCCAATGGTCGCGATCAGGCCGAGCATGATCGCTTCAAGATCGCGGAAGTTCTTGCCCTTCAGGCCAAGCACGATCAACGTATCGAACGCGGTCAGCAGGACGCCGGTGGTCAGCGAGCATTTGAATAGCAGATGGAAGGCGAGCGCGCCGCCCAGCACTTCGGCCAGATCGCAGGCCACGATCGACAATTCCGCGAGCAGCCATTGAAAGCGCGCCACAGCCGGCGAATAACGATCTCTCGACAACGCCGCGAGATCGCGCCCGGTCGCGATGCCCAGGCGCATGCTCAGGCATTGCAGCGCCATCGCCGCGAGACTCGACAGCATGACGACGAACAGCAGGCTGTAGCCATAGCGCGATCCGGCTTCGATGTCGGTGGCCCAGTTGCCTGGGTCCATATAGCCGATCGAGATCAGCAGGCCAGGGCCTGCGAATTGCAGGATCTTCTTCCAGAACGGCGCGCCCGGCGAGACGGCCACGGAGCCTTGCACTTCGGACGGGCAAAACGGCGCCGTTGCGGTGGTCGGTAGTTTGAACTGCAATCCGGGAGTCTCTTGAAGGGGATAAAACGCGGCGCCTCGTGCCGGCCGCCGCGAACCGCCTCAAGTGTACAAAGAAACTTCTGGCAACGCGCCGGTGAGTGCGTATCGGCCGACGTCGCGTACGCGATAGTCGAGCGGATCGTGCAGCGTATGCACGCGGGCATTGCGCCAGAAACGGTCGAGCGCGAGCGGCGCGTGCGTCGCGCGGGCGCCACACGCGTCGAACAGTTTTTCGCTGACGTCGAGCGCGGCGCGGTGCGCGACAATCTTCGCCTCCGACGTGGCGAGCGCAACCTGCGCGCGTGTTTCCGCGGAAAGCGCCGGACCTTGTTGCCACGCGTCTTCCAGCAACCAGGCCGCACGCGTCGCCAGCGCTTCGGCGCTTACCGCCTGCAGGCGCATTTCGCCGAAGCGCTGGATCAGATAGGGATCGTCGGTGGCCTTATCGACGCCGGAATAGATCCACGGCTTGCCGTTCTGCGTGACGTAAGCGCGCGCTTCGTCGAGCGCGCCTTGGGCAATGCCGACGAACAGATTGGTCAGCACCTGTTGCGAAATCAGCGTGCGCAAACTCGCATGCGGCGTGTCGGGCCGCGCCATCACTTCATCGGGTTCGACCTTGACCCGCGTGAAGGACACGCTGCCGCTGTCGGTCTGACGCTGACCAATCGGGTTCCAGTCCTCATGAACGGTGATGCCTTCGCGCGTCGTCGGCACTACACCGAACACCGGTTTGCCGGTGAGCGGATCGTGCGCGGAGACCGTCATCATCTGCGAGCCGCGGGTGCCGGAGCAAAAGCCCTTCTGGCCGTCGAGCAGGTAGCCGCCGTCATCGGTTGCGCTTGCAACGAGTCGCGTATCGAGCGGATTGACGGCGTTGCCCCACCACCATCGCCCTTCCACCGTGCCGCTCAGATAGCGGGCGCGTTGTTCCGGATTGCCCCATACATTGACGCTGACCACCTGCAGGCAGGTGAAGCCCAGCAAATGCGCGAGCGCGCTGTCCACTTGCGCGATCTTGCGGATCGTCTCGTAGATGTCGGGCCAGCGCGCACCGAGGCCGCCGAATTCGCGCGGCACCGCGAGCGTGAGCAGCCCCGCGTCCGCGATCCATTGTTTTTCCTGCGCGGCGTGGCCGCCGTCGATATCGCGCTGGGCGGCCGTCGCACGCAAAGCGTCGAGCAAACCCGTGAGATCGTGCACCTCGGGCGCAGCGAATGCCTGAGGCGTTTGCAACGCATCGGCATGACGAGGATCGTTCATGCAATTTCCATTTGAAGATCTGTTCGGCGAGCGGCGGTGGACGAAGCGCCTATGACTAAGCTTGATGCTGTAGTCAGTATGATAGGCCGCGACGCGAGCACCGCAAACATGAGCGGCTATTCGTCATGCAAATAGCCGCCGCGCGCGCGGTAAAAAACGATTACACCCGCTGCGCCAGCCGCCGCACGAACCGGTCGCCGACGAACTGCACCGCCGTGACGATCGCAATCAGCAGCACGATCACCGTCACCATCACAGTCGTATCGAAACGCTGATAGCCGTAGCGGATGGCCAGATCGCCGAGGCCGCCGGCACCGACCGCGCCCGCCATCGCCGAGGAACCGATCATCGCCACCACGGTAATCGTGAAGCCGCCGAGAATGCCCGGCAGCGCCTCGGGCAGAAGCACATGCCAGATGATGTGGCGGCGTTGCGCGCCCATGGCCTGCGCGGCCTCGATCAAACCGCGGTCCACTTCACGCAGGCTCACTTCGGCCACGCGCGCAAAAAATGGAATCGCCGCGATACTGAGCGGCACGATCGCGGCCCATACGCCGATCGTCGTGCCGATCAACAAACGCGTGAGCGGCAGCAACGCAACCAGCAGAATAATGAAGGGCGTGGAGCGAAACGCGTTGACGAGCGCGCCGAGCGTGCTGTTCACCGCGCGTTTCTCGAAGATGCCGCCGCGTGTCGTCGTGACCAGCAGCAGCGCCAGCGGAATGCCGACTAGCGCCGCGACGAATGCGGACACGCCGACCATGACGATGGTGTCGCGAATCGCATCGGCGAGTTCGGAAAGCCACAACTCAGACATAGCCCAATACCTCGACATGATTGGCATAGCGGCGTGCGCTGTCGAGCAGCGCCGCAATCTGCTTCTGCACCGTGGTGCGTTCGTCCGCGCGCACTTGCGCCGACACTACGAGGCGCCCTTGCGCATGCCCCTGAATCCGGTCGATGCCGCCATGCACGAAACTCACGCGCCCGCCATCGACGCTCAACGCCGACGCAAGGCCACCGAGATCGGGCTCCCGCGCATCGACACCGGTGAAACGCACGTCCAGCAGAATCTGCGCGTCCGCTTGCGCGATATCGCGCAGCGGCTTGATCCGTTGCGCAAGGTCGATCGGCAAGTCATGCACCAGCGTGCGCAACAACGCGCGCGTTGCATCATGTTGCGGATCGCCGAACACGCGCCACACCGGACCGGTCTCCACCACCTCGCCGCGCTCGATCACCGCAACCGTATCGCAGACCTCGCGAATCACCTGCATTTCGTGCGTGATCAACACGATGGTCAGATTCAGGCGCTGATTGATATCACGCAGCAGCGCGAGGATGGCTTGCGTCGTTTCGGGATCCAGTGCGGAGGTGGCCTCGTCGCAAAGCAGAATGTCCGGGTCGGTGACCAACGCGCGCGCAATGCCGACGCGCTGTTTCTGGCCGCCGGACAAGCTCGCCGGATACGCGTCGCGTTTGGCGGAGAGACCCACTAATTCCAGCAGCGCATCGACTTTTTTGTCGATTGCCGCTTTCGGCACGCCGGCGATTTTCAGTGGCAATGCAATGTTCTCGCGCACCGTCTTCGCCGAGAGCAGATTGAAGTGCTGAAACACCATGCCGCTGCGCCGGCGCAGCGCCACAAGCCCGCGTTCGTCGAGTTCTCCGACGCTCACGCCATTCACGCGCACCGCGCCCGAACTCGGTTTTTCCAGACCGTTGACGAGGCGCAACAGCGTCGACTTGCCGGCTCCGCTGCGGCCGATAATGCCGAACACTTCGCCCCGTGCCACATTCAATGTGACGTTGGCGAGCGCTGCGGTCGGCACGCCGCGAGCGTCGGCGAATACCTTACCGACGTTGTCGAATATCACGGCGGGTTGCGTCGCCGTTGCATGCGAATCAGGATTGACGGTGAGAGACGGCGCGTCTTCGATGAATTGCGGCACGTCGAAAAGATTGGCCATGGTTTCGCTCCTCTCCTACGCTTCCGCGGTGGCTTGCACGTGCCGACGATGCTGCGCGCCCGCATGCACGTCCGGCAGTCGGGCACGCCCTGCGCCGAACAGTTTCTCGCGCAGCGTCGGCGCGGGGTCGTAATCTTCCTTATAGACACCGCGATTCTGCAATTCCGGCACCACCAGATTCACAAAGTCTTCGAACGATTCCGGCATCACCGTGCGTGTCAGATTGAAGCCATCGACGCCCGCTTCCTCGATCCACGACACGAGTTCGTCCGCGATCTGCTGCGGCGAGCCGACCACCGGCTTCGCGCGTCCGCCGAGCGTCATCTGTTCGAGCACTTTGCGTTTGGTCCAGACACCGCTCACGCTCTTCTTCGAAATCGCCTCGACGGCCGATTGCATCGACTCGGTCTTCACGTAGGAGATCGGTTCGTCCAATTCGTATCGCGAGAAGTCGATGCCGGTCGAACTGGAGAAATGTGCGATGCCGCCTTCGGCGCTCGCATAACGGCGGTATTCCTCGAATTTCTCCTGCGCGGCCCGTTCGGTTTCGCCGACTACAACGGTGATGCCCGCGAAGATCTTGATGTCGTCCGGCGCGCGGCCAAAGCTCACCGCACGCGCACGGATGTCGTCGACAATCGAGCGCGTCAATTGCTTGTTCTGGCCGCCGACGAACACGCATTCAGCGTGACGTGCCGCGAAATCGACGCCACGGCTCGACGATCCCGCCTGATACAACACCGGCGTGCGTTGCGGCGACGGCTCGCTCAGATGAATCGCATCGATTGAATAGTAGGGACCGTCGTGCTTCACGCGATGCACCTTGTCCGGATGCGAGAAGATGCGCGCCGCGCGGTCGCGCACCACGGCGTCGTCTTCCCAACTCTGTTCCCACAGCTTGTAGACCACGTCCATGTAATCGTCGGCGCGGTCGTAGCGGTCGTCGTGGCTGATCTGCTGCGCGAGTCCCATGCCGCGCGCCGCGCTGTCCAGATAGCCCGTCACGATGTTCCAGCCCACCCGGCCTTTGGTCAGATGGTCGAGCGTCGACATGCGGCGCGCGAACAGATACGGCGGCTCGTAAGTCAGATTCGACGTGACGCCGAAGCCGATGTGTCGGGTCACGTGCGCCATCGCGGGCACGATCAGCGACGGATCGTTGATCGGAATCTGCACCGACTCGCGCAAAGGCGTTTCCGGACCGCCCTGATACACGTCGTACACGCCGACGATATCCGCGAGAAAGATCCCGTCGAACTTGCCGCGCTCCAGCGTTTGCGCAAGACTCGTCCAATAGTCGAGGTCGGTGTAATGCGCCGAGCGGTCGCGCGGATGCGTCCACAACCCGTGATTGATGTGGCCGACCGCATTCATGTTGAACGCGTTCAGCAGGATCTTTTTCTTCGCCATCGTGCGGCTCCTTTGGCTTTCCAGTTTCGGCTGAACGCGCGGCTTACCACGCGACGGCGTAGAGATTGCCGAAGGCTTTGTCGAGCGCGGCGCGCACTGCCGGCGAATGCTGATATATCGAGATGAACTTGCGGATACGCGGATCGTTGGCGCTTTCCGGACGCACAACCCATTGAATCGCGTAGTTCTTGTTTTCCAGGCCGTCGAACAGCAGCGCGCTATTCGGATCGGTCGTGCCGGCCAGCTTGATGAAACTCGGGTAACCCTGTGCGAGATCGACGTCGTCGAGCGAACGCGCCAGTTGCGATGCTTCCAGCTGCACGATCTTCAGATGCTTCGGGTTGTCGGTAATGTCGAGCGTCGTCGCGCGATAGTCGATGCCCGGCTTCAGCTTGATGAGACCGGCACGCTGCAGCAACAGCAGGCCGCGTCCGCCGTTGACCGGGTCGTTGGCGATCGCGACCGTGGCGCCGTCTTTCAATTCGTCGAAGCGCTTGATCTTCTTCGAGTACAGGCCGATCTTCATGATCGTACCCGGCGCGATCGCGACGAAGTCATAGCCGCCTTGCTTCTTCGCATTCTCGAGAAACGGAATGTGCTGGAAATAGTTGACGTCGATGTCCTTGTTGGCGAGCGCCGCGTTCGGCGTGTTCCAGTCCGTGAACTCGATGATCTTCACGTCGAGGCCCTGCTCTTTCGCTTCGCGCGCGGCGATTTTGAGCGCTTCGATTTGCGGACTGGTTGCGGTGCCAATTTTCAGCGTGGGCGAATCGGCCGCTGAAGCGGGCGTCGCCTGCAAAGCGAGTGCGAGACCGAACGCGCTGATGAGCGAGACGGCGGGCGTGTGGAAAAAGCGCTGCACGTTTGACAGAAAAATGCGCATGGTGAACTCGTGATTTCGGGCGTGGTTTGATTCGAGGCGAACCGATCCAGCGGCATGCTGTGAGGCGTCTACAAAGGGATGAACTTTGAGACGCCATCCAGGCTTGCCGGATAGGTCGGGCAACGGAAAGTCCACTGCGTGCGGCTTAAACCGCGCGTGGCAGCGACAAGACGGGCAAACGGGTCAGCGCGGACAGCGGAAGGTCGGACAGGTCATCGCCTCTCTCCAGATGAGGTGCGACTCATCATAGTGGGCGGTAAAGCGGCGGTCTACGAAGGGATTTTTGTATGGAAAGCGGGAAAAATGATTTGGGCGCAACCGCGCGTTGTGGCCAGATCCGAAGTTACAGCAGCGGCAGCACGTCAGCGCTCGACAACCACGCGCTGGTTTGAACCAGACCGGCGCGTATGAGCCGGTCCAGCAATTCGTCCACGGTCCACGGTGGTCGACGCTTACGTGCTCGCAAGTCTCTGAACGCAGCCAATGCGCGCTTCTCATTCAGGTCGATCAGATCGAGGATAAAAACATCAGGATGCTTTACCTCGATACGCAGGCGGGACTCCAGTTGTTCTGCTGCAAAATCCTTCAGGTTGAAGGTGACGATCGCATCCGCGCGAGCCGCCACCGCCGTCATGACGACATGCCGGTCTTTCTCGTCGACGTCGATAATTTCGCCGGAATCCGGAAGTACCTGCGTGACCAGCGCGTCGGGAAACGTGCGGTCCATCGCGTTGCGAATCGCAGCGATCTTGGGCGCAGCGTCGTTAGCCGCGCTTTTGTCCGCGAAACGGGCGGCGAGATTGCGGGTCCATTCGTCGTGAATGCGCGCCGACCACTTCGGCGCATAGAACTCGTGATCGGCGAAAGTCAGCAATACGTCGCGCACCACCATGGGAAATAGCGAACACGCATCCAGCACGACGGTAAAGCGATCGACCGACAGCATTACAGATCGTACCCGCCTATCGATTCGCTGTCGGCCACGATCTCGTCCAAGGCGCTCTTGCGTGTTGCACGCATGGTTTCCTTGTAGCGCATCACGTCGTCCATCAACATGCGGCGATGCCGCCCGACCTTGCGGAAAGGCAGTTCGCCGGCTTCAAGGCGAGCGATCAGAAACGGCCGCGATACGCCGAGCAAATCCGCCGCTTGCTTGGTGGTCAATTCGGTGTCGGCAGGATAGAGAACGAACACCTGCTCACTGGCCATCATGGCCAGCACACGCGAGAGCACCCGCAGCGTGGCGGGCGGCACCTCGATACGGGCGAGATCTCCGTCCGCCCCCTCCTCGACCAATGCGACGCTGTGCGCGCGCGAATGATCGAGCGCCGCGCCCATGAGGCGGCTTGCGGCAGACAGCACGTTTGCGTCGTCGTCCGACAGGATGATGCGATCGGGTGTGGCGGTTGTCATATTCGACTCCAATTACCTTCGAGTATAAGTCAATTCTCGCCACAAACGCAATAAACGCAACATGTGAAATATTTGCAACGCGATCACATCGCACTGGTTTCTATGTGGATTCGGTTAACGAAAAACGCCGGGCCGCGCTTTCGCGCGGCCCGGCGTCCACCGCTCGTCTGTAATTCGACGATTTATTGCTTCGCCACCTGTTGCACAGTAGCGGCCGCCGCCACCGGAGCCGACGCCGGCGCAACCGCACCCACCGCCGTGTCCGTCGCCTTCACATCACCCCAGCCACCGCCCAACGCGCGAATCAGATTGACGGTCGCCACCGCCTGCGTGCCCGACAAATGGCTCGCCTGCAGCTGCGAAGTCAGCACCTGCCGCTCGCCGTCGATCACGTCCAGGTAGCTGACCGCACCCTCCGTGTACTGCGTGCGCGACAGATGCGCCGCCCGTTGCGAGGCCTGAACCGCGTCGTTCTGCTCGCGCATCTGATCGTCGAGCAAACGCAAGTCGGACAGGTTGTCCTCCACCTCACGGAACGCCACCAGCACCTGCTGACGATACTGCGCCACGTCCTCGTCATACTTCGAACGGGCTTGCGCGAGATTCGCCTTGCGGCGGCCGCCGTCGAACAGAGGCAGCGTTAACGCCGTGCCGGCAATCGGTCCGAGAATGAACGCGCGGCTCGACCACTTGAACAGGTCGCCGAGCGTCGCCGATTCGAAACCGGCTGCGCCGGTGATGTCGAGTTTCGGGAAGAACGCCGACTTCGCGAGGCCGACGCGCGCATTCGCCGCCTGCATCGCGCGCTCCGCCGCCGAAATATCCGGCCGGCGTTCCAGCAAATCCGAAGGCAAGCCCGGCGGCACACGCACCGTCACCGGAGCCAGCGGCGCTTCCGCGAACGAGAAATCCGCCGGCGGCTTGCCAAGCAGAATCGCGAGGCTATGTTCCGATGCCGCGCGCTGACGCGCCACGCCCACGGCATCCGCACGCGCGCTCGCCAGTTCATTGCGGGCCCGCGATACATCCAGCTCGCCGATATCGCCTTCCTTGAAGCGCCGTTCGACCAGCTTCAGCGTGTCCTCACGCAACGCCACGGTACGACGGTACAGGTCCTGATCCGTATCGAGCTCGCGCAACTGGAAGTAGTTCTGCGCGACGTCTGCCTGCAAGGACAATTGCACCGAACGGAACAGCGCTTCGCTTTGCTGCTCGTCCGAACGCGACGCGTTCACGTTCGAGCCGACCCGCCCGAACAGATCCGCTTCGTACGACGCGGTGGTTTGCGCGCGCCAGATCGTGGCGTTGGTGCCTCCCGCGCTATCCGGCTGAAATTGCGACGCCGCCGACGCACGCTGGCGCGTCGGGCCGAAGCCCGCATCGAGCTTCGGGAACCAGTCCGACTTCGCCGCTTGCGTGACCGCACGCGCCTGCTGCACGCGCGCCGCGGCCGCCTTCAGGTCCTGATTCGCGGCGGACGCCTGCTCTTCGAGTGCATTGAGTTGCGGGTCGCCGAATATCGTCCACCATTCGCCGCGATGCGCGTCGTCGGCGGGCTGGGCCTGTTTCCAGGTGCCGTTGTCCTGCGCCGATACACCCGACGCCCCCGAGGGCGCCGCAGCAGCCGACGCCGCGGGCGCTTCCTTGAACGCAGCCGGCGCATCCACTTCAGGCCGCTTATAAGTCGGCTCCAGGGAGCAGGCGGCGAGCAACGCGACCAGCAAACCGCTGGCAGCCGCCCGGCCCCACCCGCTCAAAGATTCATAGCGTTTCATTATTGTTTTCTCCTCAAGCGTCCGTCACCGGCGCGCCATAGTGCGGCGAATCTTTCTGCGCGACGTGAATCGTTCCGCCCGCCAGCGTACGCAGCACCACATAGAACACAGGGGTCAGCATCAGACCGAACAGCGTGACGCCAAGCATGCCGAAGAACACCGCGATACCCATCGCATGACGCATCTCCGAACCGGCTCCGCTCGACAGCACCAGCGGCACCACGCCCATGATGAATGCGATCGACGTCATCAGAATCGGCCGCAGACGCAGGCGGCTCGCCTCGATTGCCGCCGACAGCGGCGTATGCCCGTCATGCTCCAGTTCGCGAGCGAACTCGACGATCAGAATCGCGTTCTTCGCCGACAAGCCCACCAGCACCATCAAACCGATCTGCGTGAAGATGTTGTTGTCACCGCCCGTGAGCCACACGCCAGTCAGCGCGGACAGCACGCTCATCGGCACGATCAGGATCACCGCGAGCGGCAGCGTCAGGCTTTCATACAGTGCGGCAAGCACGAGGAACACGAGCAGCACGCTGATCGGGAACACCCACAAGCCCGCATTGCCGGCCAGAATCTGCTGATACGTCAGGTCGGTCCACTCGAGCTTCACACCATGCGGCAAGACTTCCGCCGCCACGCGTTCGGCCGCGGCTTGTGCCTGGCCCGACGAGAAGCCCGGCGCCGGTCCACCGTTGATGTCGGCAGCCGTGTAGCCGTTGTAACGCACCACCATTTCCGGACCGAAGGTCGGCGTCACCGTCACCAGCGACGACAACGGCACCATGTCGCCAGCGGCATTGCGCGTCTTCAGTTGCAGGATGTCGTCGGCACGCTGACGGAACGGTGCGTCCGCCTGCACCCGCACCTGATACACGCGGCCAAAGCGGTTGAAGTCGTTCACATACAGCGAGCCCAGATAGATCTGCATCGTGTTGAACACGTCCGTGACCGGCACGCCGAGCTGCTTGGCCTTCACACGGTCGAGATCCACGTTCAGTTGCGGCACGTTGATCTGATAGCTCGAGAAGGTCGGGCCGAGTTCAGGCGTTTGCGCGGCCTTCTTCACGAATGCTTCCGCGGCCTTGTTCAACTCCGCGTAACCGAGCGCGCCGTGATCCTCCAGCTGCATCTTGAAGCCGCCGAGCGTGCCGAGACCGAGCACGGGTGGCGGCGGGAACACCGCGACGAACGAATCCTTGATCGCACCGTATTGCTGATTCAGCGCACCGGCAATCGCACCGGCCGAGAGCTTCTTGCTGCCACGATCCTTGAAAGGCTTGAGCGTGACGAACACGATGCCCGCGCTGGAGCTATTCGTGAAGCCATTCACCGACAGACCCGGGAACGCCACCGCGCTCTCCACGCCGGGCTGCTTCAGCGCGATCGAGCTCATGTCGCGAATCACTTTCTCCGTGCGATCCAGCGACGCGCCGTTCGGCAATTGCGCGAACGCAATCAGGTACTCCTTGTCCTGCGCGGGCACGAAGCCGCCCGGCACCACGCGCGAGATCAGCACGGTCGCGCCCAGCAGGATCGCGTAGACCGCGAGCATCGCGCCCTTACGACGCAGCACGCCGGTCACGCCGCGGCCATACGCCGTCGAACCGCGATGAAAGACCTTGTTGAAGCGCTTGAAGAAACCACCCAGCAGGCGATTCATCACACGCGTCAGGAAGTCTTCCTTCGCGCCGTGGCTGCGCAACAGCATCGCGGACAGCGCCGGCGACAAGGTCAGCGAGTTGAACGCCGAGATCACCGTCGAGATCGCGATGGTCATCGCAAACTGCTTGTAGAACTGACCCGTCAAACCGGTCATGAACGCGAGCGGCACGAACACGGCGACGAGCGTCAGCGCAATCGCGATAATCGGCCCGCTCACTTCCTGCATCGCCTTATACGTGGCATCACGCGCACTGAGCCCGTTTTCGATATTCCGCTCGACGTTCTCCACCACCACAATCGCATCGTCCACCACGATCCCGATGGCGAGCACCATGCCGAACAATGACAACGCGTTGATCGAGAAGCCGAACGCGAGCAGCAACGAGAACGTCCCGACAATCGACACCGGCACCGCGATCAACGGAATGATCGAAGCACGCCACGTCTGCAGGAATACGATCACCACGATCACCACCAGCGCGATCGCTTCGAGCAGCGTATGCACGACCGCCTCGATACTCGAGCGCACGAACTGCGTCGGGTCGTAGACGATCTTGTATTCGACACCCGCCGGCATGTCTTCCGCGAGTTCCTTCATCGCGGAGCGCACCTGATCGGAAATCGCGAGCGAGTTCGCGCCCGGTGCCTGGTTGATGGCCAGCGCCACCGCCGGCTTGTTATCGAGCAGCGAACGCAGGCCGTATTCCGAAGCCGCGAGTTCGATCCGCGCAATATCTTTCAGGTAGGTCACGCCACCGTCCGGCGTGGTCTTGACGATGATGTCGCCGAATTCGCCCTCAGTCTTGAGACGGCCGCGCGCGTTCACCGACAACTGCAATTGCGTGCCCGGCACCGAAGGCGATGCGCCGATCACACCGGCCGCCACCTGAATGTTCTGCTCACGGATCGCATTGACCACCTCGGTCGCCGTCAAGCCGCGTTGCGACACTTTCTGCGGATCGAGCCAGACGCGCATCGCGTAGTCGCCCGAACCCCACAACTGCACTTCGCCGACGCCCTGGATCCGCGCGAGCCGGTCCTTGACGTTCAACAGCGCGTAGTTGCGCAGATACGTCATGTCGTAGCGATTGTTCGGCGAGATCAAGTGCACCACCATGGTCAGCGTGGGCGAGCTTTTGATCGTCGTGATGCCGAGCCGCTGCACGTCTTCCGGCAAACGCGGCAGCGCCTGATTCACGCGGTTCTGCACGAGTTGCGTCGCGAGGTCAGGATTGGTGCCGAGCTTGAAGGTCACCGTAAGCGTGAGATTGCCGTCGCTATTTGCTTGCGACTGCATGTAAAGCATGTTCTCGACGCCGTTGATCTGCTCTTCGAGAGGCGCCGCGACCGCTTCGGCGATCACTTTCGGGTTCGCGCCCGGATATTGCGCGTGGACTACCACCGACGGCGGCACCACTTCCGGATACTCCGAAATCGGCAGCTTGAAGAGCGCAATGATGCCGCCCAGCAGGATCAATACCGACAACACGCCAGCAAAGATCGGCCGATCGATGAAGAATTTGGATATGTTCATGGGAAGCTCTTAACGTTGGAGCGTGCGCCGCGCAGTCAGGCCACGGCGCGCGAGGCTCACGAATTCTTGTCCGCTTTGGTGCGCGTTTGCGTTTGGGCCTGCGACTGCGATTGCGCTTGTGCGGGCGTCTGCTTTTCCGCAAGCGGCGCGCTGTTCGGATCGCCATCCGTTGTCATCGGCACCATGTGCGCGCGCACCGCATCACCGGGACGCACACGCTGGATGCCGTTCACGACAATGCGGTCAGTCGCCTTCAGGCCGCCCTTCACCACGCGCAGATTGCCCTGCATGCCGCCCACGTCGATCGTGCGATACACGACGTGATTGCCTTGATCGACCACCAGCACGAACTTCTTGTCCTGGTCGGTGCCGACCGCGGCGTCGTCGATCAACAGCGCCGGATGCGGCTCGCTGCCGCCGACCTTCACTCGCGCATACAAACCGGGAATCAACGCACCATCCTGGTTATCGAAACGCGCGCGCACGCGAATCGTGCCCGACGACGTGTCGAGGCGGTTGTCCACCGATTCGATCACGCCGCTGCGCGAGTAACCGCTTTCGTCCGCGAGACCGAGTTCCACCGGCACCTTGCTGCCGTCTTTCGCCCGGCTCAGGTATTGCAGATAGGTTTGTTCGTCCGCGTCGAACGATGCGTAGATCGGCGACACCGACACCAGCGTGGTCAGCGGCGCAGCAGACGCGCCGGCCGAGATCACGTTGCCCACCGTGATTTCCGCACGCGACACACGGCCCGACACTGGCGCGACAATCCTGGTGTAGCCGAGATTGATGCGGGCGGTTTCGACGGCGGCTTGCGCGGCCTTCAGGTTGGCGCTCGCCTCACGCGCGGCGTTCTGCTTCTCGTCATAGTCACGCTTGGCGATCGCGTTGTCGGTGATCAGGCGTTGCGCGCGCTCCCAATCGCTTTGCGTGTAGCCCGTGCGCGCCTGCGCGGCAGCCAGTTGCGCTTCCGCGCGATCCAGTTCGGCCGCGTACGGACGCGGGTCGATCACGAACAGCGTGTCGCCCTTCTTCACGAGCGCGCCGTCCTTGAAGTTGACGGACACGATGGTGCCCGGCACTTGCGAACGCACGTCCACTTTCTCGACGGCTTCGAGACGGCCCGAGTAGCTTTGCCAATCGGTGATCGTTTTTTGCACCACCGTGGCCACATCGACTTCCGGCACGATGGTTGGCGCGGCGGGCGAGCTCGCGTCCACGCGGATCGCGCCGAACGTGCCCAGCCCGGCCACGACGATGACAGCAAGTGCGGCAATCGCCACGCGGCGACGGGAAAGAGGAAGGATAGTCATGTGAAGCTCCCGAGATCGTTGATTAAAGTTCTGCTTATTTCTGTTTCAGCGATGGGCGCGTGCATCGAAGCGCCACTGAAAAAATCGCACCGCTTCCTGCAAGGCGGGCGGATGATCGGCCAGCGCGGCATGCGACACACTCGGATAGCGGACCACCTGGGTCAGCACACCGGCGTCGATCAGACTGCTGGCGTATTTCTCCGCCTCCACATGCAGCACGTCGTTTTGCGCCGTCGCGATCAGCGTGGCCGGCAGGCCCGCGAGACGCGACGATTCGAGCGGCGCGGCGTACGGATGCATACGCTGCGACGCTTGCGGCAGATACGCGCGATAACACGCCGCGCACTCTTTTGCCGTGATGTCCGAGCCGAGGCGCTTTTCGTCGCCCAGGCGCGTGAGGCTCGGATCGAGCATCGGCCCGAACAGCGCTTGGGCGGAAATGCGCACGTCGCCGCGATCCCGTGCGATGAAAGCGAGGCAATTGGCCAACTGGCCGCCAGCGTCGTGGCCGGCCACGCCAACCTTCTTGCTATTCCCGCCAAACGCGCGCGCCCGGGTCTGCACCCACAGCGCCGCGCGATGCGCGTCTTCAGGCGCAGCCGGAAACGGAAACTGCGGCGCCAGCGAGTACCCGACCGATACGACCAGAGCCGGTAAGTGTTCTGCGAAATAGCGCGAGGCGTAGTCGGCCTGATCGATCGAGCCCCTTGTAAATCCACCACCGTGGAAATAAAGCAGTACCGGCAGTGCGGTTTTCTTTTCCTGTCTGTACAGACGCAACGTAATGTCCTGCGCGTGCCCTTCGATCTGCACGTCAGTGACTTCGAGTGCCGTGCTGTCGGCCTCTGCCGGGCTGCTGCCGGCGGGCACAAAGGAGTACGGCGGTTTAAATGCTTCCATGTCGAGCCGCGCAATGCGCATAGAACTTCAATGGTGCGAATTGTGGGTTCGGCAGACTCGTAAATAAATGCCTATAATCCGGCAACACAATTCGGCGCCCCTGAACAATCGAATGCGATTGTCCGCGGATTCGTGGTGGAGTCCTTTCCTGCTCAGTGCGCCAGCCCCTATTGGAGGTCTGCAATGGACCGGCTTCAGGCCATGCAAGTGTTCACTCGTGTTGTCGACACCAACAGCTTTACCCGTGCAGCGGAAACGCTCGACTTGCCGCGCGCATCGGTTACCACGATTATTCAGAACCTCGAAGCGTTCCTCGGCACGCGTCTGATGCATCGGACCACGCGCCGTTTGTCGCTCACGCCGGACGGCGCGGCGTACTACGAACGCTGCGTGCGCATCCTCGCGGACGTCGAAGAGACCGAGGCCAGTTTTCAAAGCGGCAATAAAAAGCCGCACGGCAAGCTGCGCATCGACATGCCGGGGTCGATCGGCCGCTTGCTGGTGATTCCTTCGCTGTGTGAATTCCACACGCGCTATCCGGACATCGATCTGCAACTCGGCCTGACGGACCGGCCGGTTGACCTGTTGCAGGAAGGCGTGGATTGCGTGGTGCGGGTCGGCGCGCTACAGGATTCCTCGCTGGTGGCGCGTCGAATCGGTCTGTTTGAGGGCGTGACCTGCGCGGCCCCCGACTACATCGAGCGCGCGGGCATGCCGAAATCGCTCGAAGACCTGGAGAATCACAAAGCAGTCAATTACTTTTCGAGCCGCACGGGTCGCACGCTCGATTGGGCCTTCATGGTTGATGGCAAAGAAGTTGAAGTGAAAATGAAGAGCATCGTCTCGGTGAACGACGCGGACGCCTACGTGACCTGCGGGTTGGAAGGCTTCGGCCTGATTCAGCCTGCGCTCTTCATGGTGCTGCCGCATCTGCGGTCGGGTCAACTGGTCGAAGTGCTGCCGGAACTGAAGCCCTTGCCGATGCCAATTTCGGCAGTCTATCCGCACAGCCGGCATCTGTCGCCTAAAGTCCGCGTTTTCGTAGACTGGATCGCGGAGCTGTTCGACCGTTGTCCGTTATTGAGCGGACGTGGCAGTCTGGACGCAACCTGCACGAAGCGCACGCTCGAAGAACGCGAGTCCGCTCCAATGCTCGATACGCCGGTGATAACGGAATGGGTCGCGTAATTCGCGCAAATTGAAGTTTGAAGCGCAGAATCTGGAACAGTGAATTCCAACCGCGGCTCTAATGCCGCGGTTTTCTTTTTGCGGCAACGCCGGCAAGGCGTTTCACCTAATGTCGGCGCGATTGTTCTGGAATCGCGACAATTCATTTCGCGAAAGTGCGGTTTATCCGCACTGCCTCGAAGTCTACATTTCACCCTGTCGCAGCGCCGCTCGTGCTGCAAACGAATCGACAGGAGTGAATCATGAAACGCAATCTCTTAGCAGGTCTGGCTCTTTCGCTGATCGTGAGCGCTCCGGCGTTCGCACAAGGCGGCGGCGGAATTGGCCGCGCAGGTACATACGAAACGCAACCCACGCCGAGCACTACCGCGAAATCGCGCGAAGAAGTGAAGGCCGAACTCGTCGCAGCCTATCGCGACGGCTCGCTGCCCTCGCTCAATCGCACGACGTACCCGAATAAAGGCCTGATCGGTCAAACTCAGGCAGCCCGCATCGCGCTGCAGGAAGGCACGAGCGGCGACGTTACGCGCGTGGCCAACGGACAGTAAAACCAGAGTGCCGCAATGATTCGGTTTCCAAAAGAAATAATCATTGCGACGCCATTCATGCACTCTTCAAAAAGGAGCTCATCATGACACCCTCGGAACTCGACAATTGGGACACCGACACCCCTGTGTGGACGCCGTATCGCGCGCCGCAACACTAAATGTCGAAAGTAGCAGCGAGTGCCCGCGGACCTGGTCCGCGGGCACAGTCACATTTGCAGAGACCTAGCGCCTCGGCACGCCGTCACGCCACTCGCCCCAGTGCGTGGAGATATCCTGCACGAGCGGATTGCCCGCGAGAAACAGGTTCTGGATAGCGATCGTAAAGCCGCCTTGCGCGGCGTAGTTCAGCAGGTTGTCCGCACTCGTCTGCCCGTCGTAGGGCCGGTCGAAATCGGAGCCCGCGCGCAACACGGCAACACGATTCAAATCCACCTTGTGTACCGAAGCCGCGCGTTTGAGCGCTTCGTAGGTAGCGTTGTCCTCTTGCTGCGTCGTGCAGTAGACACCTTTTTCATCGGTCAGGATTTTGGTCCAGTCGCGGGCTCGCTGCCCAAGCAGTGTGCCTGACCACCACGTATCGCCCGCGAGCGTATCGCATTGAATAACGGTCGGCGGACGGTTTGCCGGTGCATACGAATACTTGGCCCGCGCGGCCTGAGCCTGCGCGTTATCGGACAGCGTCACGTGGCGAGACAATGCGAACGCCGTATTCGCGAGCCGCGTGTTCAACTGGAACACTTCAGTGCGGTAGTCGAGCGGCGGCTTATCCGACGGACTCTTCGTGTTGATGCCGAGGTAGCCGGTATTCCAGTTGGGCGGAATCTCGCGCCCGTCGATCTCCCATTGAATCCCGAAGTCGACCAGATATTTCGCCCATGCGGCGGAGCCCACCGTGCCCTGCTGCGGGTCGATCCCGGCAATGCCGGCCACCATGAAGTACGTACGCCGCAAATCGAAACGCGGCGAGAACGTCAGCGCCATGATCGATGCAGCAGCGTTGGTGTGTCCCATGCCGGTGGTCATCACGCACACGTCTTGCCGGTTGCAGTGGACGGTCGGGTAATCGGGCGACAGGCCGTCCACCGCAATCTCGCGCCATGGCCCGAGGTTGTCGAGCCACACCTGCCCCTCCGGCCCGAACATCGAAATGATCATCACCTTGACGGGCTGGCCGTGCGAGCCGCCGTCGCCGCGCGAGAAACCGTCGTTGTCATCCGCGCTGGCCGGCCCGGACGATAGGGCCGCACATGCCGCGAGGGTAATGGCGCAGACGGCGCCGAGTGAGCGAGTCAGCATCGTGATCTTCCTTTCGCTTGTGATGCAGGTTGGGAAAGAGTGCTGCTTTTCAGGCCGAAAGAAGTATAGATGCGAAGAAATTATTTTCCACTACGCGATGCACCATCGGTCCACGCTTCCGGGCACTGTCCGGAGAGGCATGCAACTGGGCGCAGTACGCGTTCTTCGGCGTTTTCTTATAATCGATAGTCCGCAGCGCACCGGCTTTGTGCACTTCATAACAGGAGCACCTCGATGGACTATGTGAAACTCGGCCGCACCGGCCTCGATGTATCGCGTCTTTGTCTCGGCTGCATGAGCTACGGCGTGCCGTCTCGCGGCACCCATCCGTGGTCGCTGGACGACGAAGCCGCGCGTCCCTTCATCAAGCAGGCGCTCGACTACGGCATCAACTTTTTCGACACCGCGAACGTGTATTCCGACGGCACGAGCGAGGAAATCGTCGGCCGCGCGCTCAAGGACTTTGCGAAGCGCGACGAGATCGTGCTGGCCACCAAGGTGAATAGCCGCATGCATCCGGGCCCGAACGGCGCCGGCCTGTCGCGCAAGGCGATCATGTCGGAGATCGACCACAGCCTGCGGCGCCTCGGCACGGACTACGTGGACCTGTATCAGATCCACCGCTGGGACTATGGCACGCCGATCGAGGAAACCATGGAAGCGTTGCACGACGTCGTGAAGGCCGGTAAGGCGCGCTACATCGGCGCATCGTCCATGTATGCGTGGCAGTTCGCCAAGGCGTTGCATGTGGCTGAGAAGAACGGCTGGACGCGCTTCGTGACAATGCAGAACTACGTCAATCTTCTTTACCGCGAGGAAGAGCGCGAAATGCTGCCGCTGTGCGAAAGCGAAGGTATCGGCGTGATTCCATGGAGCCCGCTCGCGCGCGGCCGTCTGACGCGCGACTGGAGCACCGAAAGCGCGCGCTCCGAGACCGACGAATTCGGCCGCACGCTTTACGCGCAGACGGAAGACGCCGATCGCCGGATTGTCGAACGGGTCAGCCAGATCGCCAGCGAGCGCGGCGTGCCGCGTGCACAGGTCGCGCTCGCGTGGGTGTTGCAGAAGAAGCCGATCACCGCGCCGATCGTCGGCGCGACCAAACTGCATCATCTCGACGATGCGGTAGCCGCGCTTTCACTCAACTTAAGCGCGGAGGAAATCGGCCGGCTCGAAGAGTTGTATGTGCCGCATGCGGTGACGGGCTTCGAATAAGCCGTAGACGTGCCGCTCAAACGCGCGGCACTTCCGGTTCGAAGAACACCCAGCGGACTTGCGGGAACGTGGCCTGCAAGTCCGCTTCGATCACGTTGATCGCATCGACCATGGCGCGGCCGCTCGCGTAGTCGATCATTTCCGCCTGCACGGCCACCACCACATGACGCCCCCACTGCAGCGTAATCATATTGACGATGCTGCGAATCTCGGTGCGCCCGCGCAGATGCGCCTCGATCGCGCGCCGCACTTCAGGGCTCGCCGATTCGCCGACGATCATCGACTTCACTTCACGCGCCACCAGCCACGCGATCACCATGAGCAATACGCCGACGCCGATGGACCCCAGCGCGTCGTAGACAGGATTGCCGGTCATCATGGTGAGCAGCACGGCCACGAAGGCTATCGCCAGGCCCGCCAGCGCGGCGATATCCTCGCCCGCTACCACCAGCAGCTCGGATTCGCGCGTCTCCCGAAACCAGCGCCACATACTTTTGTCGGGATGCGTCTTGCGGATTTCCTTGACGGCGCCCCACAAGGACAGCGCCTCCAACACCACGGACACGCCGAGCACCGCCAGCGCTACGTAGGCATACTGCAACGGCTCGTGCACGAACAGACGATGCACGCCCTCATACACCGAGAACGCGCCGCCGACAAAGAACAGCAGAAGCGCGACCAGCAGCGAGTAGAAGTTGATCTCGCGCCCGCCGCCCATGGGATGCAGCGGGCTCGCCGGCTTGCGCGCTTCGCGCAGACCGAACAGCAGCAGCAATTGATTGCCGCAGTCGGCGGTGGAGTGGATGGCCTCGGCGAACATCGAACCTGAACCGGTGAACGCGGCGGCGGCGAACTTGCAGATGGCAATGCCGAGGTTGGCGGCGAGCGCGTAGAAAATGGCTTTCGGCGATTCTTCTTTCATCGTCGTGGAAGGCGTCCGTGAGTTTGCAAAGAGCTTTCGATGGGCAACAGCCCGTATTATGGGCATGCCGGGCGGCATGCGTCCAACCCGGGTGTTGTTTGCAACGTGCTCCGCTTGCGCTCTACCTCGTTCGCCTTCCCTCGCCTCAAGCCTCGTTATGCCCTTTCGAGCGCCGCCATTTCACGCACGATCACCAGCAGCATGGACAGGCTCGCACCGCCGGTGGCCCGAAGGTCAGCCAGCAGGCGCTCGTAGCGTTCCAGTTGCGCGGTGCGCTTCTCACGCCATGCCTCGACCAGCGCCTCGGGCGTGGAGGCTTCATCGGCGTCGGCCAATGCGCTCGTCGTCAACGCGCGTTTGAGACGCGCGATGTCGGCCACCGCCGTGGCGCGCGCCAGCATGTCCCAATGCGTGGGCGCCGGCAACGCGGCCGCGCGCTCGCTGATCCAGCTCGAACTGAGCAGCGTGCCGAGCGCGAAATAGACGCCGGCCACCAGTTCGAGACTGCGCCCGCAGGTGGACGACACTTCGGCGATATCGAGTAACGCAGCCGAGATCTCGCCGCTCGCGATTCGCACCGCCAGCTCGCTATCCACGCCGGCGTCCGCGAATACGCGCTGCCGCTCGGAGAGCGCTTCGAGATCGGCGTTCGGCAACAGCGCGGGCCATTGCGGCGCAAGGCGTTGCGCCGCGTCGCGGCAACGCGCGAGCAGGCCGGCCACGTCGCGGTCGCTGACCGCGCCCGATTGCAATTGCCGCAGAAACCACAGCGCCGAGCGCTCGACCAGCCGTGCGACTTCGACGAACATGCGCGCCTGGATGTCGTCGGCGACACGGTTGTCGAGCGCGTCGATACTGCGCCACACATCGTCGAGATTGAACACGTCACGCGCCATGATGATGGCCCGCACAATGTCGCCCGGCTGTGCATCGGTTTCTTCCATCAGCCTGTGCACGAACTCGCAACCCACGCGATTCACGAGTGCATTGGTCAGATGCGTCGCGAGAATTTCACGGCGCAGCGGGTGGCGCTGCATCGGGTCGCTGAAGCGCTGCCGCAACGGTTTCGGAAAATACTCCACCAGCATGTCGCTGACGAGCGGATCTTCCGGCATGGACGATTCGAGCAGCGCGTCGTACAGCCACATCTTGCTGTAGGCGAGCAGCACGGCGCGCTCCGGCGTGGTGAGCCCTTGTCTCGCGGCCTGCCGTTCGGCGACTTCTTCGTCGGTCGGCAGAAACTCGATCACGCGATTGAGCCGCCCCGCGCGTTCGAGGTAGCGCATCAGGCGCGCTTCCGCATCGAGCAATTCAACGCCGTAGCGGCCCGCAATCGACAGCGCCTGCGTCTGGTAGTAATTGTCCTGCAGCACGAGCACGCCGACTTCGTCGGTCATGTCGGCGAGCAGCGCGTTGCGTTGCTTCTCCGTCATCTCGCCGTCGGAGACGACCAGGCCCAGCAGAATCTTGATGTTGACCTCGTGGTCCGAGCAATCCACGCCAGCGGAATTGTCGATCGCATCGGTATTGATGCGGCCGCCCCGCTGTGCGAACTCGATGCGCCCGAGTTGCGTGAGCCCGAGATTGCCGCCTTCGGCCACGACCTTGCATCGCAGGTCGGAACCGTTGACACGGATCGCGTCGTTGGCACGGTCGCCGACTTGCAGATGTGTTTCGCGGCTCGCCTTCACATACGTGCCGATGCCGCCGTTGTACAGCAGATCGACCGGCGCCTGCAGGATCGCGCGCATCAGTTCAGCGGGCGCGAGCGCCGGCGCGCTGATGCCGAGCACCGACTGCACCGCCGGCGAGAGCGGAATGGTCTTGGCGCTGCGCGGAAACACGCCGCCGCCCGCCGAGATCAGCGAAGGATCGTAGTCTGCCCAACTCGAACGGTCGAGAACGAATAGACGCCCGCGCTCGGCAAGACTGACCGCCGGATCGGGATTCGGATCGAGAAAAATATGCCGATGATCGAACGCGGCCACGAGCTTGATATGCGGTGACAGCAGCATGCCGTTGCCGAACACATCGCCCGACATATCGCCCACGCCGACCACCGTGAAGTCCATGGTCTGCGTATCCACACCCATTTCGCGGAAGTGCCGCTTAACTGACTCCCACGCACCGCGCGCGGTGATGGCCATTTTTTTGTGGTCGTAACCGACCGAGCCGCCCGAGGCAAACGCATCGTCGAGCCAGAAGCCATATTCTTGCGAGATCGCGTTCGCGTAGTCGGAGAACGTGGCCGTGCCTTTGTCCGCCGCGACCACCAGATAGGGATCGTCGGGATCGTGGCGCACTACGTCGGGCGGCGGCACGATAGTCGTGCCGGCGAGATTGTCGGTCACGTCGAGCAGGCCGCGCAGGAAGGTCTGATAACACGCAATGCCTTCGCGCAACCACGCGTCGCGTTCGGTTTGCGGCGGCGGATTCTTCACGACGAAGCCGCCTTTCGAACCGACCGGCACGATCACCACGTTCTTCACCATCTGCGCCTTCATCAGGCCCAACACTTCCGTGCGGAAGTCCTCGCGCCGGTCCGACCAGCGCAAACCGCCGCGCGCTACGCGGCCGCCACGCAAATGCACGCCTTCCACGCGAGGCGAGTACACCCAGATTTCGAACATCGGTTTCGGCTCGGGCAAGCCGGGCACTTGCGCGGGATCGAACTTGAAGGAGAGATACGGCTTCGGATGTCCGTCGGCATCGAAGCGATAGTAGTTCGTGCGCTTGGTCGCTTTGATGACGCCGAGAAATTGCCGCAGTATGCGGTCTTCGTCGAGATTCGGCACCTGGTCAAGCGCACTGTCGATCGTATGGAGCCAGCCGTCGACGCGCGCCTCGCGCGTCTCACCCAATACCGGATTGAAGCGGGCCACGAACAGTTCGACCAGCATGCGCGCGATCGCCGGATTGCCGGTCACCGCGCGCTCGATATACGCGTCGCTGAAGGTCGAGCCGACCTGCCGCAGATACTTGGCGTACGCGCGCAGGATCGTCACCTCGCGCGCATTCAATTGCGCGCGCAACACGAGGCGATTGAAGTCATCGCTTTCGATCGCGCCGGTCCAGACCTTTTCGAAGGCCTCTTCAAAGAGATCTTTGACGCGCTCAATGTCGAACTCCGCGTCGTCAGCGAGTTCGAGCCCGAAGTCGTGAATCCATGCGGGCGTCGCGCCCAGCGCCTCGATCAGATAGGGCCGCTCTTCATCGACACGCACGCCGAGATGTTCGAGCATCGGCAAACTGCGCGACAAGGCGATCGGCAACCCCGCGCGATACACCTTGAAGCGAAACGCGCGCGGGCCCGATTCGATCGGGCGGTACAGGTTCATGGCAAGCCGCTCGCTGCCTTGCACGCGTTCGATCAGTTCGATATCGCGCACCGCCGTGCGGGCAGGATAGTCGTCGCGATAGCCGGGGGGAAAAGAATCGCTGTAGTGTTGCAGCAGACGGTTGCCCTGCTCTTCGCCGAAGGCGTCGAGCAAGGCGTCGGCGAGATCGTCCTGCCAGCGGCGTGCGACCTGCACGAGCCGCGATTCCAGTTCGCGCGTATCGACGTTGGGCATGCCGCCCGGCTTCGCGTGCACCACGAAGTGAATGCGCGCCAGCGTCGACTCCGACAGCAAGGGCGTGAACTCGACACTCTCGCCGTTGAATGCGTCGACCAGCAAATTCGCAATGCGCTGACGCAGGTCGGTGTTGTACTTGTCGCGCGGCACGAACACGAGACACGACACGAAACGGTCAAAACGGTCGCGCCGTACGAACAGCCGGGTGCGCTGATGCTCCTGCAAACGCAGCACGCCTAGCGCGATATCGTAGAGCTGACTCTCTTCGGCCTGAAACAGCTCGTCACGTGGATAGGTTTCGAGCACCGTGACCAGCGATTTCGCCAGATGACCTTTCGGCAAGAAACCGGCTCGTCTCACGATATTCGCGCATTTGCGCCGCACGATCGGAATCTCGGCGGCCGACACGAAATAGGCCGTCGACGTATAGAGGCCGATGAAGCGCCGCTCGCCGGTCACCTTGCCGTCCGCGCCGGTCAGCTTGATGCCGACATAGTCCAGATAGCCCGGCCGGTGCACGGTGGCCCGTGAATTGGCCTTGGTCAGAAAGATCGGCGACGACCCTGAAATGATCTCGGCCGCGGCCGGCGGCAAGGGCGTGATCTCGGCGGCACCGGCGGGCCGCAATGCATCGCGCAGAATGCCCAGACCCGAACCCGGCACCGCGCGCAGACCGTAGCCGATGTCGTGCTGCACCAGTTCGTAGTCGCGCTGGCCGAGAAAGGTGAAATGATCGGCCACCATCCATTCGAGAAACGCGCGGGCTTCCAGACCTTCCGGTCCGCCCTCGCCGGCTTTCATGCCTTTGATCGTGACGCGCGCGAGTTCGACGATCTTCGGCCAGTCTTCGACGGCCGCCCGCACGTCGCGCAGCACCTTCGCGATTTCGTCACGCAGCGCGTCGAGTTTTGCGGCGTCGCCGCAACGGTCCACTTCGAAGTGGATGAACGACGTCAACTGCGAACGCGTATCGCTGGCTTCTTCGGCGCCCTGGATCAAGCGCGCGATACTGCCGTCGGGCGCGCGCCAGATGCGAAACACCGGATGCACGACGGAATGCAGCGCGAGGCCCTGCCGGTTGACCGCCATCGAGACGGAATCGACCAGAAACGGCATGTCGTCATTGACGATCTCGATCACCGTGTGATCGGAGTGCCAGCCGTGCTGTTCGAGAATCGGGTTATAGACGCGCAGCCGTTCGGCGCCCGGCACGAAGCGTTGCGCCGTTTGCCAGTGCGCGAGTGCCGCGCCGTAGAGATCGGCAATCGAGCGGCTTTGCAGGTCGTCGGCGTCGACGAAATCGTAGTAGTGCCGCAGAAAGGTCTCGACGACCTTGAAGGTTGGCTCGGGCAATCGCCCTCGTGCAAATTCGACGACATCGTTCAGCAAGTGCGTAACGGCTTCTTCGTTCTTTGCTTGCATGATCAACTCCCCCGGCTGGGCGGCATTGGCGGGTATGGCCTGATACTCGCTTGATTCGCATGCATCGTCTGAAGGGGAATTATGCACCTGACGACCGGCATGCGACGGACGACGGCACTTAGGTTATACCCGCTGCCGGTGAATGCATCGTTACGGCATGCCCGGCTATTTAAAGCACGGCCCGGGGAACCGCGTGCTCCTGCGCGAGCCATGCGCGAACCTGTTCGCTGGTCCACGCCGGATCGTCGTGCGGCAGGTCGTGGCCAGCCCACGGATGCTCGCAATGCAGGGCGCCCCACGCCGCCGCCAGCTTTGCCGAGCACACGGGGTCGACCAGTTTGTCGACCCGCGAAGAGAGGATCAGCAATGGGCATTCCGGCCGCGCCGTGCCCGCGGTGAAACGCGCCGCGGCCCAAAGTTGCCGTAACGCATTGCCACGGCTCACGGGCGCGCTGCGGCGAATGCGGCTCCAGGTGTCGAGATCGTCACCCAGCGTCTGCACGTTATTGCACGTCAGCCGATGAATGCCGTGTTCCGCGCGCGGCGCGTCGCGCCAGTGCGCGGCAACGCCCAGCAGGCCAGACCATGCAGAAGGACGCAAGCGCTCCTGCATCTGGCTGAACGGCCGCATGCTCGTATTGATCAGCACCAGCCGTTCGATCTCGTAGGGATGCCGTTGCGCCCAGTCCGTCGCCACCATGCCGCCGAGCGACATGGCCAGCACGCAATAGGGACCGGGCATGCCGCTTTGCAGAGCAGCATTGCGCACGAAGCCGACCATGTCGGCGACCGTCGACGGTGCGCGCAAATGCGCGAATTCGCCGTTGCCCGGCAGATCGAGCAGCAGCAGACGGTGAGGCGCGCCGGCCTGAAGGGCCGCTTCATTGAGCGCGCCATGCAGCAAGCCGGGCAAGCGACCCCAGTGGCGGATTTCACGCGTGAGGCCGCGCAGCAGGATCCACGTGCTCATACGCTTTCCGGGTTATACCAATGGTCGATCGCGCTTTGCAGCAATTGCTCGCGACGATTGCCTTGCGGCAGCCAACGTTGCGACGAAAAGGCCGCGCGCGCCAGAAAGTCGAGCAGGTTCGCGTGACGCCGCAGCACGCGCGCCGTGCGATGCGCCTTCACTGGATTGAACATGCCCTGACGCGAAAACAACTGGCGCGGATTCTTCTTGATCCACAGCCAGGAGCCGAGTTCGAGGGTCATGGGCAGAAAGACGTTGGGCGCGGGCGCGCGGTCGTAAGCGAAGTCCCACAGATCGCCGTGCAACAGATATTGATGGCTCTGCGGTTCGAATGCGTAGCCATGATGGGGATGGGCGCGTTCGAACATGGTTTTCAGCACGTACATTTCCGGCAGATGCGGCATCACTTTGCGGGTGCGTGCGTACGGAAACCAGATGCTGTCGCTCCAGCCGTAGCCCGAGTGGCAATCGAGCGCGATGCTCAACGGCCGCGTGGCCAGCTCGGTTTCGACCACCCGCAGCAACGCCGAGGCCTCGGGCTCCATCGGCTCGCCCTCGCGGCCCCGATACCACGGCAGCCAGGCGCCAACGCGCTGGCCGCCGGCTAGCAGCGGCACGCGTTCGTCGGCGTTCTGCGGCGCATTGCGCATCAGGTCGACACCGTTCGGGTTAGCGCGCGTGGCCGCCCACATGCCGCCCGGATTGACGATCGGCATAAAGATCAGACGAATCGACTGCAATTGGCGCACCAGCAGTTCGTCCCATTCGAGCCGCGCGAGCAGCGCTCGCATGTAGTCGAGCACGAGTTGCGAGCCGATCCGTTCGAGCCCGTGAATGCCGCCGAAAAAGCCGATTGCCGGCGCTTGCGGGTCGGTGGATCCGATGCTCGCGGTCTGCACGGCGAAGTGCCGGCCGCGCACCGTCGTCTCGCAGACGGTGCGGATCGCGAAGCTCGCACTGCCTTGCTCGAGGATCGTCCTCAGATCTTCGTACTCCGCAAAACTGTCGGGAAGGAAGCTCAGAGGCTGCATGACGATGTCGCAAGCAATTGCAAGGTTAATGGGGACGGCACACCGATTGACGCAATATAGCCTGGCCGGCGGCGCTCATGCTGAAGCGGCGCCGGCGGGCGCAAATCCTGTCACATGCATGTCATTTTCTATTTCGAACGATTGACTCCAATCTGCCTTGCCGGCGACGCAAAAAAGACATGGATAGATATAGTCGTCTAGACGTTGCGATGCCTTCACTCAACCGTCACAGACGCTTCCTAGAATGAGCCCCACACATGCCGGCAGAGGCCGGATGCATCAAGGGGTAGTCATGGAAGCAATTCGGGAAGCAATTCGTATCGAACGGTTGAGCAAGACGTTCAGCAATGGCCGCAAGGCGCTGGACGAAATCGATCTGCGCGTCGAACCGGGCGAAATGGTTGCGTTGATCGGCGCCTCGGGCTCCGGCAAGTCGACGCTGCTGCGCCATATCGCGGGCTTCACCGCTTCGGATGCGCAGCCGTCGCAGATCTCGATTCTGGGCCGGCCCATTCAGCAGAACGGCCGCATTGTGCGGGAGGTGCGCAGCATTCGCCGCGATATCGGCTTCGTGTTCCAGCAGTTCAATCTGGTGAACCGCCTCTCCGTCGAAAGCAATGTGCTAATCGGCGCGCTCGCGCGGTTGCCGTTGTGGCGTCGGCTCTGCGGCCGCTTTCCGCGCGCCGAGCGGGCGTTGTCGATGGCTGCGTTGAACGAAGTCGGCATCGGCGAACATGCGCGCGAACGCGCCGCCAATCTCTCCGGCGGCCAACAGCAGCGCGCCGCGCTTGCCCGTGCGCTGGTGCAACGCGCGCGTATCGTGCTCGCCGATGAACCGATCGCCTCGCTCGACCCCGAGTCGTCGCGCCGCGTGATGGAGATGCTGCGCACGCTGAACGTCGAGCATCAACTCACGGTGCTGGTTTCGCTGCATCAGGTCGACATCGCGATGCAGTACTGCCCGCGCACGATTGCGCTGCGCCGCGGCAAGGTGGTCTACGACGGACCTTCCGCCGCGCTCACGCCTGCGTTGCTCAAGAAACTCTACGGCGACGACGCCCGCGAGTTGCTCGATGAAGCCGCCATAAGCGCGGACGATCTCGGCACGAAAACCGCTAACGGCGGCACACCACTTCAGGACACCGCGCCCGCCTCCATGCGCTATGCGTTCGCACTCAATCCGGCGCACTCGAACTGAGCGCGCCCATTCGTTCTGTCAACTCAACCGGATCTCAAACAATGAAATTCCTGCGTTCATTGATCACGCTGGCCGTCGGCGCGGCGACCCTTGCCACTGTCGCCACTGCGCAAGCCGAAGACCTGAACCTCGGCATCATTTCGACCGATTCGTCGTCCGTGCTGAAACAGCGCTGGGAACCGCTGATTCAGGACATGAACAGGCAAACCGGCCTGAACGTCAAGGCGTTCTTCGCGACGGACTACGCCGGCATTATCGAAGGCATGCGTTTCAACAAGGTCCAGGTTGCGTATCTCGGCAATGCGTCGGCGATCGAAGCAGTGGATCGTTCGCAAGGCGAGGTGTTTGCCAAGACCGTGTACGCGAATGGCGACGCCGGATATAAATCCGTGTTGATCACCAACGTGAACAGCCGCTTCAAAACGCTCGACGATGTATTCAAGAATACGAAGGATGTCACGCTCGGCTTCGGCGATCCCAACTCGACGTCCGGCACGCTGATTCCCGGCTACTACCTGTTCGCCCAGCACAACACGCCGGTCAATACGTCGTTCAAAACCGTGCTGCCTTCCAGTCATGAAGCGAATCTGCTGGCCGTCGTGAACAACAAGATCGATATCGCGACCAACAATACGGAAATGCTCGATTCCTTGAAGAAGCAGCATCCGGACAAGTTCGCGCAAGTGCGCGTGCTGTGGACCTCGCCGCTGATTCCGTCGGACCCGATCGTGTGGCGTAAGGATCTGCCGCAAGCCACCAAGGACAAGCTGCGCAACTTCTTCGTCAACTATGCGAAGACCGATGCACACGAAAAGGCGGTAATGGCCGGCATTTTCGGCTACGGCGGTTTCGCGGCATCGTCGGATGCGCAGTTGCTGCCGATCCGCCAGGTCGCGTTGTTCCAGCAGAAGCAGAAGATCGCGAGCGACACGCATCTCTCCGATGACGATCGCAAGACCCAGTTGGCCGCACTCGACGCGAAGCTGAGCGCGCTGAATATCGCGCAATCGAAGCAATGAACACGGCCGATCTGGTCACGTCGCCGGGGCGCGCGAGCGAAGCGCTCGCCGCCCAGGCGGCACGTCATCCCGCGCCGGCGGCCGGCAAGCGTAGCTGGCTCTCGCTCGTCGGCTGGATCGCGGTGTTGGCGGTGTTGGGCGGCGCGTGGCACGGCGCCGACATGCGTCCGCTGGATCTGCTCAGCGACTCCGGCAACATGGGCCAGTTCGCCAAGGATTTCTTTCCACCCGACTTCACCGAATGGCGCAGCTATCTGCACGAGATGTATGTGACGCTCTCGGTGGCGGTGTGGGGCACCGCGCTTTCGCTCGTGTGCGCGGTGCCGTGCGGACTGATGTCCGCTCACAACATGGCGCCGATGTGGATCGTGCAGCCCATGCGCCGCATCATGGACGCATGCCGCGCGATCAATGAGATGGTCTTCGCGATGCTGTTTATCGTCGCGGTCGGGCTCGGTCCTTTTGCGGGTGTGCTGGCGCTGTGGGTGCACACCACTGGCGTGCTCGCCAAGCTGTTCGCCGAAGCGGTCGAGGCCATCGATCCGCGCCCTGCCGAAGGCGTGCGCGCCACCGGCGCGACCAGTCTCGACGAGATCATTTACGGCGTGCTGCCGCAAGTGCTGCCGTTGTGGATCTCGTACGCGTTGTATCGCTTCGAATCGAACGTGCGCTCGGCGATGGTGGTGGGCATGGTCGGCGCGGGCGGCATCGGCGTGGTGTTGTACGAAGCGATTCGCTCGTTTAACTATGCGCAAACGGCCGCGGTGATGACTATGGTGATCGTGGTGGTGACGGTGATCGACCTCGTTTCGGCGTGGCTGCGCGAGCGCGTGATCTGAAAGTTGGCGGCCTGACGGCCAACGGCCCCTCACCCCGCCCCTTCGCTCCGTTTCGTTTATTGCGATTTCGAATATTTCGATTTAGAATGACGCAATCGAAGGAGCCGAGTCGCGCCATGAACACCACCATCCATCCCACCCCGCTTCCGTCCCAACAGGAGGCCGAGCTTGCCCGCACCTCCAGCCGGAATCTGTCTGTGGTGCTGTCCAGCCGCGCGGAGACACAGCAGTTCGACTTCAAAGACGACAGGGGTCAAACGCGCACCGTCGAGTTGCCTACGTCGGTCGTGCGGCTGATGGTCGATGTTCTGACTGAGATCGGGCAGGGGAACGCCGTCTCTATCATTCCGATTCATGCCGAACTGACCACGCAGGAAGCTGCCGATCTCCTGAACGTGTCGCGGCCGTACTTCGTGCAGTTGCTGGAGAAGAAAGAGATCCCGTTCCGCAAGGTGAACACTCACCGGCGCGTACGGTACGAAGACGTGATGGCCTACAAGAATCGCATTGATACGCAGCGGCGCAACGCGCTGGACGAAATGGCGGCATTGTCACAGGACATGGGTCTGGAATAGCCGATGTCGTCACATTTCACCGCTGTCTACGACGCTTGCGTTCTGTACTCCCAACCATTGCGTGACCTGTTGATGCGTCTGGCGCTGACCGATCTCTTCCGCGCGCGTTGGACTCGCGCTATCCATGAAGAATGGGTGCGCAACCTGATCGCAAACCGTCCGGACCTGGATCGCGCCAAAATCTATCGCGTTCGCGAACTCATGGACGCCCATGTTCGCGATGCATTGGTCGAAAACTTCGAGCATTTGATAGCGGCTATCGAGTTGCCGGATCCCACTGATGCACACGTCGTCGCCGCCGCAGTCCATTGCGGGGCCGAGCTTATTGTTACGTTCAATCTGAGAGACTTTCCTGCTGCCGCCTTGAGTACGTTCAACGTAACCGCGCAACATCCGGACGACTTCATCGCCGATCTGTTCGACCTCAACCAGGCGAAGGTGCTCGAAGCAATGGCCGAGCACAGGAAATCGTTAAAAAACCCATCAAAGTCCGTCGACGAGTATCTCGACACTTTGGCCAGCCTCGGTCTCACGCAAACTGTTTCGGCTGTTCGGCCCTATAGCATCGCCATCTGAACAAAGCGCGCTTCCCCTCACACAAACTCCGGCAGCGTCGCATCGATAGCATCAGCCAGCGTGTTGAGCGCCGGTGCGATCTCCTCATCCGGCACGCACGCGTAGCCGATCAGCAAACCCGACGGCGCCAGCAACGGTTGCGCGTAATACCCCGACAACGGCCGCACGACGATATTGCGCTCCAGCGCCGCAGCCGCCACCCGCCGGTCATCGGTGCCGTCAGGCAACTGCATCACGAGATGCAAGCCGGCGTCGCCGCCCACTGCAGGCAACGCGTCGCCGTAACGCTGAGCGGCAGCGTCCAGCAGCGTCTGCCGGCGCTGCCCGTACAGCGTGCGCATCTTGCGGATATGCGACGTGAAATGCCCTTCGGCGATGAACTCCGCGAGCATCGCCTGCTGCAGCAACTGCCCCTCGCGATACAACTCGGCGCTCGCCGTGGCAAAGCTCTCCGCCAGCGCTTCCGGCACCACGAGGTAGCCGATGCGCAGCCCAGGAAACAGCGTCTTGCCGAAGCTGCCCACGTAAATCACCTGCCCCGACGTATCCAGACCTTGCAACGAAGCCAACGGCCGGCTGCCATAGCGGTATTCGCTGTCGTAGTCGTCCTCGATGATCCAGCACTGGTTCTGCCGCGCGTATTCGAGCAGCATGCGGCGCCGCGCGAGACTCATTACCATGCCGAGCGGGTATTGGTGCGAAGGCGTGACCAGCATCAGCTTCGGCGGCTGCGCGAGGTCGTCGGCGGAAGGATTGATGCCTTCCTCGTCGACGGCGATCGGCCGCGATTCCAGACCAGACACGTGCAGCACGCTGCGCACGCCCCAATAACACGGGTCTTCGGTCCAGATCACGTCGCCCGGATCGGACAGCAGACGCACGGCCAGATCGACGGACTGGTGAATCCCGGTCGTGATGATGATCTGCTCCGGCGTGCAGCGCACCGAGCGCGAGGTGCGCAGATAGTCGGCCAGCGCGTGCCGCAGCGAGGCAAGGCCGCCGCCCGGCGCATACGTCAGCAGGTCCGGGCGCAGCCGCCGCCAATATTTATTGTGCAGGCGACTCCACACGCGCGCCGGAAACTTCGTGACGTCGGGCACGCCAGGCATGAAGGCGCCCCACTGCCGCTTGGACACGCCCGCTCCGGCGATCAACCGCGCGCCGCGCGTGGAAAGCGCGCGCCGCGCCTGCTGTGGCGCCGGCTCGGAACGCGCGGCGGGCGCCTCGGCATCGGGCACGCCGACGATCTCGTCCGGCGCGCTGTCGGCGACAAACGTGCCGCGCCCGGTCGCTGAACTGACATAACCTTCGAGTACGAGCTGCTCATACACCTGCGTGACGGTGTTGCGCCCAATGCCCAACTCCTGCGCCAGCAACCGCGACGACGGCACCTTGCTGCCCGGCGGCAACTCGCGCGACAGGATCGCCTGCTGCAACAGCCGGTGCAACTGGCGATAGATCGGCTGACCGTTGCCGCGGTCGAGGCGCTGGGCCAGCCAGTCGGACAAAACGCTCGCGCGCATGATTGGCTCCTACATTTTTATTGAAATGGCTCTGAAGTTAAGAGCCAAATCTCATTATAGTCGCTGCATGTGCTGCGCTGAGCGCGCGGCGTCCGCAAAAAACCGAGGAGCGAAGGAGATGACCATGAAGAACGCAGAACTGAAAAGCCGTAAAGACGCCGCCACGCCGCGCGGCGTCGGGGTGATGTGCGATTTCTACGCCGAACGCGCTGAAAACGCGGAACTGTGGGACGTCGAGGGCCGCCGTTTCATCGACTTCGCCGCCGGCATCGCCGTGTGCAACACCGGCCATCGTCATCCGAAGATCCTCGCCGCGATTCGCGACCAGCTCGATCACTTCACCCACACGGCGTATCAGATCGTGCCGTACGCGTCATACGTCGAACTGGCTGAAAAACTCAACGAGCGCGCGCCGGGCGATCATCCGAAGAAGACCGCGTTCTTCACGACCGGCGCCGAAGCCGTCGAAAACGCCATCAAGATCGCCCGCGCCGCAACCGGCCGTCCGGGCGTGATCGCCTTCACCGGCGGTTTCCACGGCCGCACGCTGATGGGCATGGCGCTGACCGGCAAGGTCGCGCCGTACAAGATCGGCTTTGGCCCGTTCCCGTCGGACGTGTTCCATGCGCCGTTCCCGAATCCGCTGCACGGCGTGACCACGGCCGACTCGCTGAAGGCCATCGAATTCCTTTTCAAGGCCGACATCGATCCGAAGCGCGTTGCCGCGATCATCTTCGAACCGGTTCAGGGCGAAGGCGGCTTCTATCCGGCGCCCGCCGAATTCGTGCGCGCGCTGCGCAAGCTGTGCAACGAACACGGCATCCTGCTGATCGCCGACGAAGTGCAAACGGGCTTCGCGCGAACCGGCAAGCTGTTTGCCATGCACCATTACGACGTGGTGCCCGATCTGATGACGGTCGCCAAGAGTCTCGCGGGCGGCATGCCGCTGTCGGGCGTGATCGGCCGCGCGGACGTGATGGACGCGGCGGCGCCTGGCGGTCTCGGTGGCACATATGCGGGCAATCCTCTGGCGGTCGCCGCCGCGCATGCGGTGCTCGATATCATCGACGAAGAGAAACTCTGCGAGCGCGCCACGCTGCTGGGCGACCGCGTCAAGGCCAAGCTGATCGCGCTGCAAAGCGACGTGCCGCAAATCGCCGATGTGCGCGGCCCCGGCGGCATGGTCGCCGTCGAGTTCTGCAAGGCGGGCGGCACGGAGCCGGATGCGGAGTTCACCAAACGCGTGCAGACGCGCGCGCTCGAACGCGGCTTGCTGCTGCTGGTGTGCGGCGTCTATTCGAACGTGGTGCGCTTCCTGTTCCCGCTCACGATTCAAGACACGGTCTTCGACGAAGCCATGGCGATTCTCGAAGACGTGATCAAGGACAGCGTCACCATCGCAGCTTGAGGAAACCCACATGATCACGTTGAGTTTGAAAGACCCGTCGCTGCTGAAAAGCCACGCGTATATCGCGGGCGAATGGCAAGGCGCGGACGACGGCACGACCTTCGAAGTGAAAAATCCCGCCACGGGCGAAACGATCGCAACGGTGCCGCGCATGGGCACGGTGGAGACACGCCGCGCCATCGACACGGCGAACGCCGCGTGGCCCGCATGGCGCGCCACGACCGCCAAGCAACGCGCGGTGATCCTGCGCAAATGGCACGACCTGATGATGGAGAACGCCGACGATCTGGCGAAGATCCTCACCACGGAACAGGGCAAGCCGCTCGCGGAAGCTAAGGGCGAAATCCAGTACGCGGCGTCGTTCCTCGAATGGTTCGCGGAAGAAGGCAAGCGCGTGAACGGCGACACGATCCCGACGCCGGCCAACGACAAACGCATCGTCGTGACGAAAGAGCCGATCGGCGTTTGCGCGGCCATCACGCCGTGGAATTTCCCGGCTGCGATGATCACCCGCAAGGTCGGCCCGGCGCTCGCGGCGGGCTGCCCGATCATCGTCAAACCGGCTGAAGCCACGCCGCTCTCCGCGCTCGCCCTCGCGGTGCTGGCCGAACGCGCCGGCGTGCCGCGCGGCGTGTTCAACGTCGTGACCGGCGAGCCGAAAGCGATCGGCGCGGAAATGACCGGCAATCCGATCGTGCGCAAGCTGTCGTTCACCGGCTCGACGCCGGTCGGCCGTTTGCTCATGGCGCAATGCGCGCCGACGGTCAAGAAGGTGTCGCTCGAACTCGGCGGCAATGCGCCGTTCATCGTATTCGACGACGCGGATCTGGACGCCGCGGTGGCCGGCGCGATTGCATCGAAGTATCGCAACAGCGGCCAGACTTGCGTATGCACGAACCGTTTCTACGTGCATGACAAGGTCTACGACGCATTCGCCGAGAAACTGCGCGTTGCCGTCGAACAGCTCAAGGTTGGCCGCGGCACCGAAGACGGTGTAACGCAAGGTCCGCTGATCAACGAAGCGGCCGTGCTCAAGGTCAAGTCGCATATCGAAGACGCGCTCGCCAAAGGCGCGCGCATCGTCACCGGCGGCAAGCGTCATGCGCTCGGTCATGGCTTCTTCGAGCCGACCGTACTCGCGGATGTCACGCCCGCCATGAAGGTCGCACGCGATGAAACCTTCGGACCGCTCGCGCCGCTGTTCCGCTTCTCGTCGGATGAAGAAGTGATCGGCCTCGCTAACGACACCGAATTCGGCCTCGCGTCGTACTTCTATAGCCGCGATATCGGCCGCGTGTGGCGTGTCGCCGAAGCACTGGAATACGGCATGGTCGGCATCAACACGGGCCTGATCTCGAACGAAGTCGCGCCGTTCGGCGGCGTCAAGCAATCGGGCTTGGGACGCGAAGGTTCGCACTACGGCATCGACGATTACGTGGTGATCAAGTACATGTGCGTCGGCGGGATCTGAACGCGAAGCTGGAAGTGACAAAGTGAAAAACTGCCACGTCGGCATGTCTGACGTGGCCGTTTTTCGTTGGCCCGGTTGATACAGACGCGCTGTGCAGTGGCAGCGGCCGCTCTTGCAGTGTCAGGCCGTTTATAGGCGCTGGGAGATCACGACGATCCAGCGCCCTGCTACAGCTTCCACACCTACGCCATCGATTAACGACCGTAGTTCACAACCGGAGCCGAGTACGAGCTGTTCGTCGTGTCCGAACGGCTGCCTGCCTGCGACGAACCATTGGTGGCCGAACCGTAACCGCTCGTCTGGGCAGCGCTCTTCTGTGCGGCGACGCGCGCTTCCGCAGCCTGAATGTTGGACGGATATTCTTCGTCGTTCGCGGTGGCCGGGTTGTAGCCGGCCTTTTCCAGCTGGATCAGTTCGGCGCGCACTTGAGCACGAGTAACCGGCTGATTCGATTGAGCAAAAGCGGCGAGCGGAGCGGAAATGAGCGCGGCGATAACAACAGCTTCGATCAGGGATTTCATGACACCTACCTCCAGAGATTGTTTTTTGCCATGCTGCGAACCTATGTCTGCAGCGTATGGAGACAGTCTAGGAGTCAACGTATATAGGGTAAACCCCCAATCGTCGAATTCACTGTTGCGATAAATGGGATAACTGGGGCGCGGAGATAAGGTTTTGCCCCGGCGATGGCGCCAGTTCACTGGCATTTCGGCCGCCCGTCCCTTGCCGGTCGCTTCTCGGGCTCGCGCCAAAACGCGCGCGATACGTTCGCGAAAAATGCGAAGGCGATTCGAATCCGCATGCCACGCAAATCGACGTAATCGACATGTCGGTCTGTTGCAGCAATTCGCGCGCACGCGTGAGGCGCAACTGCTGATAGAAATGCGTTGGCGTGTCCTTCAGGGACGCGCAGAACAGCCGCTCCAGTTGCCGCCGCGTAACGCCGATTTCCCGCGCGAGCTGGTCCGGCGTGAGCGGCTCCTCCATATGCTGTTCCATCACGCCGATCACCTGAATCAGCTTGCGGTTGTGCACGCCGTAGCGCGCCGCGACCTCCATGCGCTGATGGTCCGAGCGCTGCCGGATACGGCTCACCACGAATTGCTCCGAGACGGCCGAGGCCAGCGCGGCGCCATGCTCGCGGCCGATCAGGTCGAGCATCATGTCGATCGACGCCGTGCCGCCCGCGCATGTAATGCGCCGCGCTCCGATTTCGAACAGCTCCTGGCTCGCATCGAGCGACGGATAGCGCTCGCGGAATGCCGACAGCGCTTCCCAGTGCACAGTCACACTATCCGCGCCGCCGAGCAGCCCGGCTTCCGCGAGCACAAAGCTGCCGGTGTCGATACCGCCGAGCGTCGCGCCCGCGCGCGCGAGGCGCTTCAGACAATCGCCCAGCACGCGCGTGTAGCAGGCGAGCGGCTCGAAGCCCGCGACGACGAAGAGCGTGCGCGTCGCATCGACGTCGCCGATGGCCGCATCCGCGTTGATTGAAATGCCGTTGCTGGCGGCCACCGGCGCGCCGTCGAGACTCAGAATGCGCCAGCGGTACAGATCGCCGCGAAAGCGGTTCGCCACGCGCAAAGGCTCCACTGCCGACATGAAACCGATCGCCGAAAAGCCCGGCAGCAACAGGAACGACATATCTTCGGGCATCGTGCTCGGACTCGATCAGGAAAAACACAGGCGGACGCGGGTTCCCGGCGAGCGTAGCAAGCAGCAGCCAAGCCGGCAAGGCGCGCCAAAATTCGCGCTAACCCGATGTTGCATCGCAATGTGCGCGGCACAGGTTTTCCCTCATGGTCGCGTGGGAGCAAGAACCGGTCGCTGGCGGTCGCTTTGGCTGGAATATGGGGCATTAACGTTACGTCATTCGTGCAGTTCAGGCATCACACAAGCGGTAACGCATGTCCGGGGGCCGCTTCGCTTCATGTCGTTCGCTCAGGCGAAGCGGCCCGGTTCGAAACACGTTGTCACCCGAGTCAGAAGAGGGAACGTCATGAAGTTGCGCATCAAAACCCTGCTTGCCCATCTTGCGTGTCTCGCGGCGGCCGTCGGCGCCGCTGTTACCGCGCTACCCGCGTTCGCCCAGGATCCCGCCGCCTGCCGCGCGGTGCACTTCGCCGATATCGGTTGGACCGACATCACGTCGACCACCGCGCTCGCCTCGACCGTGTTCGAAGGGCTCGGCTATCAGCCGGTGACGACCGTCGCCTCCGTGCCCATCTCGTTCGCGGGCCTCAAGAGCAAACAGCTCGACGTGTCGCTCGGCTATTGGTGGCCGGTGCAGGAAAAGGCGATCGCGCCGTTCGTCGATTCGAAATCGATCCAGGTGCTGCAGCCGCCCAACCTGACCGGCGCCAAGGCCACCTTCGCCGTGCCGAGCTATGAATACGACGCGGGCCTGAAGACCTTCGCCGACATCGCCAAACACCGCGACCAGCTCGACGGCAAGATCTACGGCATCGAGCCCGGCAGCAGCGCGAACGCGGCGATCCTGAAGATGATCGCCAGCAATCAGTTCGGCCTCGGCGGCTTCAAGCTGATCGAATCGAGTGAAGCAGGCATGCTGGTCTCGGTCGATCGCGCGATCCGCGAGAAGAAATGGGTGGTCTTTCTCGGCTGGGAACCGCATCCGATGAACATCCAGATCGACATGAAATACCTCACCGGCAGCGACGGCGTATTCGGCCCGAACGACGGCGAAGCACGCGTTTATACGCTGACGTCCCCCGACTTTCTGACGCGCTGCCCGAACGCGGGCAAGCTCGTGAGCAATCTGCGCTTTTCGACGCAGCTCGAAAACGTGGTGATGCAATCGGTCATGAACAAGGAAAAGCCCGCCGACGCCGCCAAGGCATATCTGAAGAAAAACCCGCAGGTACTCGATGCCTGGCTTGCCGGCGTGAAGACCTACGACGGCAAGGATGGCTTGCCCGCGGTCAAGGCCTATCTGGGTCTTTGACTCCGAATGTCGCGCATATCAATCCATAGGAACCAGCTCGCATGAATCATGAAGTCATCGTGACCTGCGCGGTCACCGGCGCAGGCGATACCGTCGGCAAGCACCCGGCCATTCCCGTCACGCCGAAGCAGATTGCCGAGGCCGCCATCGAAGCCGCGAAGGCCGGCGCGACCGTTGCGCACTGCCATGTGCGCGATCCGAAAACCGGACGAGGCAGCCGCGATCCGCAGCTGTATCGCGAGGTGGTCGACCGCATTCGCTCGTCGGGCACGGACGTGATCATCAACCTGACGGCCGGCATGGGCGGCGATCTGGAGATCGGTCCGGGCGAGGACCCGATGCGCTTCGGCGCGAACACGGATCTGGTCGGCGGGCTCACGCGCCTCGCGCATGTCGAGGAACTGCTGCCGGAAATCTGCACGCTCGATTGCGGCACGCTCAATTTCGGCGACGGCGACTACATCTATGTGTCGACGCCCGCACAGTTACGGGCCGGCGCGCGGCGCATCCAGGAACTCGGCGTGAAGCCCGAACTGGAGATCTTCGATACCGGCCATTTGTGGTTCGCGAAGCAATTGCTCAAGGAAGGACTGCTCGACGCGCCGCCGCTGTTTCAGATCTGCCTCGGCATTCCCTGGGGCGCGCCCGCCGACACCACCACCATGAAAGCGATGGCCGACAACCTGCCGCCCGGCGCGCAATGGGCCGGCTTCGGCATCGGCCGCATGCAGATGCCGATGGTCGCGCAGGCGATGCTGCTCGGCGGCCACGTACGCGTCGGCCTCGAAGACAACATCTGGCTCGACAAAGGTGTGCCTGCAACCAACGGCACGCTGGTGCAGCGCGCGGTCGAAATTATCGAACGGCTCGGCGCGCGCGCGCTGACACCCGCCGAAGGACGCCGCAAGCTCGGTCTGCCCGCACGTGGCGAACGTCAGTTGGAGCGGCGTGCAGCGGGACAGTACGCCTGATTCACCCGGCTTGATTCACCCGGCTCGACGCAACTCGCTTCGAAACCAGACAACACACAGGCAAAGGAAACATCAGCAATGGCAGTGATCGTCGATATCAAAACATTCGCGGCAATCGGCGTGGGCGTGATCGGCAGCGGCTGGGTGTCGCGCGCGCTCGCGCACGGGCTCGATGTCATCGCGTGGGACCCGGCGCCGGGCGCGGAGAAGCAGCTGCGCGAGAACGTCGCGAACGCGTGGCCGGCGCTGCAGCGCGTAGGGTTCGTTGCGGGCGCGTCGCCGGAGCGATTGCGTTTCGTCGATACGATCGAAGCCTGCGTCGGGCAGGCGGATTTCATTCAGGAAAGCGCGCCTGAGCGCGAGGCATTGAAGCTCTCGCTGCACGAACAGATCAGCCGCGCGGCAAAGCCGGATGCGATCATCGCTTCATCGACGTCGGGCCTGTTGCCGAGTGATTTTTATGCACGGGCAGTGAATCCGCAACGTTGCATCGTCGGGCATCCGTTCAATCCGGTGTATCTGCTGCCGCTTGTCGAAGTGCTGGGCGGCGAAAGCACCGCGCCGGAAACCATCGACGCCGCGCTGCAGGTGTATCGTGCGCTGTCGATGCGACCGCTGCGGGTTCGCAAGGAAGTGCCGGGCTTCATCGCCGACCGTCTGCTGGAAGCGCTGTGGCGCGAGGCCTTGCATCTGGTCAACGAGGGCGTGGCGACCACCGGCGAAATCGACGACGCGATCCGCTTCGGCGCGGGCATCCGCTGGTCGTTCATGGGCACGTTCCTGACGTACACGCTGGCCGGCGGCGACGCGGGCATGCGCCATTTCATGCAGCAATTCGGACCCGCGCTGGAGTTGCCCTGGACTAAACTGGTGGCGCCGAAGCTGACGGATGAACTGATCGACCGGGTCGTGGACGGCACCGCCGAGCAGGTCGGGCCGCGCTCGATCAAACAGCTCGAACGTTACCGCGACGATTGCATTACGAGCGTGCTGGCGGCGATTGCGGAGGCGAAGGCGCGGCATGGGTTGCTGCCGGCTGACTGAGGACGAGCATGTGGAGGTGCGGAAGCACCTGCTGCCGCGGAACGGGCGGCGGAAGCGCGCAAAGATCGCCGGGCACAGCGGCGGCGCAAAGCCCGCGCGCAGCCGCCACCTTTGATACGAATGAGGGAGACGATTTTGCCGACGCCGCAACCCGTTGCCCTACCAAGCTATCGTGACACGGTGCGCGCCGATTGGGTCGATTACAACGGCCATCTGCGCGACGCGTTCTACATGCTGATCTTCAGCTTCGCGACTGACGCCCTGATCGACCTGATCGGTTTGCCGGACGCCGTGCGCAAGGAACGCCGGCGCTCGATCTACACGCTCGAAGCGCATATCAACTATCTGCACGAGATCAAGGAAGGCGCGCAGGTGCGCGTCGACATGCGCGTGCTCGGGCACGATGCGAAGCGGCTGCATCTGTACCTCGAGATGTTCTCCGGCGGCGGCGGCGAACCGGTGGCGGCCGGCGAGCAGATGTTGCTGCATGTGGATACCGGCGGCCCACGTGCCGCCGCGTTCGATCCGGATGTCGCGGCGCGTGTGCGGGCATTGGCCGACGCGCATGCCGCCCTGCCGCCCGCCGCCTTTGCCGGCCGCGTGATCGGCTTGCCGGCGAAAACGAAGCCGAGTGGGAGTGAACATGGTTGAAGCGGAAATGGCCGCGTTCATCGAAAGAGCCGCCGCGATTTATCCGGGGCATTCGACTTCATTGACGCCGGCTGAACAGCGCAGGATCTACGACGAGTATGCGGCGGCGGTCACACCCGCGCTGCCCGATGAAGTCGCGACTCAAAACGCCGAATTCCGAACCGGCGCGGGCCATTCGATCGCGCTGCGGCTATACCGGAACCGCGCAACGCGTCATGAGGCGGCGCGTGGCGCCGTGCTGTACTTTCACGGCGGCGGCTTCGTGCTCGGCTCGCTGGATAGTCATCAGCTCGTAACCGCACGCCTTGCCGCGGACACCGGTCTCGACGTGATCGCCGTCGACTACCGGCTGGCTCCCGAACACCCCGCGCCGGCCGCGCATGACGATTGCATGGAGGTGACGCGCGCCGCTTTGGCAGGGCGCTTGCCGTTCGATCTGCGTGCCGGCGCTCCGCTGCAACTGGCGGGCGACAGCGCCGGCGCCACGCTCGCGGCCAGCGTGGCGATGCGGCTGCGCGACGAAGCGGTGCAAGGCATAAGCGGCCTTGTGCTGGTTTATCCGATGCTCGGCACCGAGCCGCAGTCGCCCGCGCGCGAAAGCGAAGCGCACGCGCCGATGCTCACGCTAACCGACGTTCATGCGTTCCGCGATCTATATTGGGGCACCCACCCGCCCTACCCCGCGTGGACGATCCCGCTCGATGCAACACGTTACGACCGCCTGCCGCCGACGCTGGCAATCGGCGTTGAACATGATCCGTTGAGGGACGACGCGCGCGTGTTTGCCGAGCGTATTAGCGCGGCTGGCGGCGAGGCGAAGCTTCTGATCGGCGCTGGACTCGTACATGGGTGCTGGCGCGCCATCGAATCGAGCCCTGGCGTACAGAAGCTGCACGAGGAAGTGTGCCGTTTTCTGTCCACCCATGCGACGCAAGCGTCGCCGGCCGGTCGTTAGCGCCTCTCCGGTTCAGGCCGCCGGATAATCAGCCGCTACGGCCACCGCTTTCAATCTGTGAGCTGCCTGTCAGCTCTGACTTCGGCGAGGCGAACGCGCCGGTGTCTTGCGCAATGCGCGATCGGCGGGCGTGTCCGGCGCCGGCAACCGCACGGTGAAGGTCGTGTGGACGCCGCGTGTCGAACTGCACTCGATGCTTCCGCCCAGCAGTTCCGTCGCGCGACGGCAGAACGCGAGTCCCATGCCCGCGCCGCTGCCGTGCCGCTTGGTCGTGAAGAAGGCGTCGAAGATATAGGGCAGGACGTCGGGCGCAATGCCCGGCCCGGTGTCGCGGAATTGCAGCACGCAGAAGTCCCGATCCTGAACGGCACTGATCGTGATCTCACCATCGCCGCCCACGCGAATGGCATACAACGCGTTTTTCAGCAGATTGAACAGCACGAAAACCACGACCGTATCCGAGCCCGAAAACGACATGGCGGGATCGATGGGTTTTACCGTGACAAGTTCACGCTCGCGGCCGCTGAACGGATACCGTTCCAGCGCCGACATCACGCACTGATACACGGAATGCCGGCTGAAGTCGCCGCGGTCCAGACGATCGAGCGTGAAAGACGCGAGCGCCATTTCGACCATCGCGCTGGTGCCGGAGACTTCGCGCCGGATTGCCGTTGCCAGCTGGCCGATGCGTTCGGACTGTCCGGACTCGTCGTGATCGTCATACAGCCCGTGCGTCACAGCTGTTCGATACCCTTTGAACACGTGCCCCCAAACGCTGGCAATTTCGTCGGCGTGCATTCCGATGGTGGCGAGCGGCGTCGAAATTTCATGCGCGATGGTCGCCGCCACCGCATACGGGTGAATCAGGTGATAGCGCACGATGGTGATTGCCAGCAACCCGAGGCTCAGGCCGATGAACAGGACGCCCGGCGGATAAAACCCGAAGCCGTAATTGACCGCGTAATCCGTCGCGGCGAACGAGTACAGGCAAAGGCTCGCCAGACACAGATCGAGGCGCCGCCGCGCGTCGCCCTCCGCCTTCTGGCGCGCGGCGAGCAGAAGCTGGGCGCTGCGGCCGGCCAGCAACACGGTCTGCACCACGTGCACGGGATGCAGCGGGCCGGCGACCGGATAGTAGCCGAAGAAGAAATGCCGGTAGCCCGCCACCACTTCGTTGCCTGGCAGCAGGACCGCGAGGACAAAACACAGCCCGTACGACGCGAGCAATATCGGCCGTTCCCGGCGCTGCGCCGCCACTTCCGTCACGAAGTGGTAGAACGTTGTGGGTAAAAAAAGAATGAAGAGATACCCGCCCCTGACCAGCAGGTCCGCAGTATGTGGGTTGTCTGTCTGAAACAGCAGCGTCCATGCGCCTTGCCACGCGAAGGTCGAGACGCACATCAGAATGAACGGCGTGAACAAACGCGTCGCGCCTTGCGTAATCAGGACGTATAGGCCGAACACCACGAACATCGCGGACACGCAGGCAGTCGGAATGGCGTACATGTGGCTTGACGTCCCGGCAGACTTTAGCGAGTCCGTTCCTTCCGCCATTGCGCGAACGTCATCAGGTCCATGCCCACGTCGGCCCTGTCGATCGGGGTCCAGCAATAGAAAACGTCGTCCCAGCCCGGAATGGTTTGCGGCGTCAGCGTCTTGACGGTCATGCCGGAGCGGTAGGCCAGGTTCGGCCAGAAGATCGGCATCACCTCGCGCACCGCCATTTGCTTGAGAAGGTCGGCCGGGCCGTCCTCGTCCGCGACGATTTCGCCCTGCGAGATCCAGTCGTGCTCGGCCCACGCGACAAAAACGCTCGGATTGCCGGCGCGATCGAACATCAAAATGGCGTCCTGCTCCGGGCGCCAGTAATACTCGACGATACCGTTCGCGGCGACCACCTCGTCGATGACCTTACGCGTTCGCGGGTCGCAATAGGTCAGGCCGTTCTCGCCCAACGCGAGCCAGCCGCCTTCCGAACAGTGCCTGGCCTTGGCGTCCGTCAGGAAATGCGCCAGCCGGTTGGCGGAGTCGGTATCCGTTTTTCTGAGGTATAAATCGACGATACCCGCATTGAAAGCTTTGACCGCGACGGTTTCGTCCGCGACACCGGTCAGCAGCACTTTCGCGCAACGCAGATTGGAGATGGACGAGAGGAATTCCACGCCGTTCATGCCCGGCATGTCGAAATCGACCACGACCGCCGCGACTTCCGCGAAACGGGAGCCGCGCGCCAGGATATCCCGTTCCGCCGCGGTTTCCATGTAGCGCTCAAAACCCGTCTCGCTCACGCATGCCGACGCCGGCGCGAACTCCAGCGAATTCTTGCGAGCATGCTGACGGATGAACGCAAGCGCGGTTTGAGGCCGCGTAAAAAACAGATTGGTGGCGCTATCCGGAAAGAAGCGCCGCAGCGCGTCGAGATAGCTGTCGTTGTCATCCACGAAAACAACCGTCGACGGATGGAGAACAGGTGGTCGAATAAAATTGTTCATGGTTTCACGTGGTTCGTCACGCCCCCTCTGGAGGACAACCGCGGCAGACCGCCGGCCGTAGGTCACAAACAACCCGCGCGGCACTTTGCGGCGCGGCGGATCCCCGAGTACATGGGGCCCCGCTGCCTCGGCCATCGGCCCCATGGGAGCGTCATATATTTTGCTGCTTCCGGATCCCGCATGGTCGCATATGACCATTCCGGCGCGCTTCGCACCTGCTTATGGGCAGGATTCTCTCACGCCGGTCGCCAAGGCGGTTTTCCGCTGAACAATATAGTACAGGCCCCTGGCATCGATCGCGCGAAGCCGTCGCGGCGAACAACGGCGGCGCTTATGCGTTCTGGGCAGTCCGCAACTAGAGGCCACCTTTACGGCCGCGACGCAACCTCGTCCAGATGTTCCAGCAGATCGGCCGGATCGTCGTAGACCCGCAACGCGCCGGCGCGCTCGAGTTCCTCCGTGCCGTACCCGCCCGACAGCAAGCCCACACCCAACGCCCGGCAGCGCCGTGCCGCCAGCATGTCCCAGATGCTGTCGCCCACCACCACCGTATTTTCGACCGGTACGCCGAGCCGCCCGGCTGCGGCGATGAACAGATCCGGATCCGGCTTTGCATATTTGACGTCGTCGCGCGTGACGACGACGGCTTTCGCGGGATCGACACCGAGCGCCTCCAGATTGAGCGCCGCCGTCTCCATGCGGCCGCTGGTCGCCACTGCCCAAGGTGTTCCCGCCTGCGTCAGCGCGTCGAGCAGCGCCCGCGCGCCCGGCAGCGGACACACCTGCGCGCGCAAACGCTGATAGGCGGCGGCGTGAGCTTCACGGAGACGCTCGACCCGGTCGGCACTGATTTCGCCGTGCGTTTCCCGCAGAAGCTGATGGGTGAAGAGGCCGCCGCTCATGCCGATCTTGCGGTGAATTCGCCAGACCGACAGGGGAATGCCTTCGCTGTCGAGCGCTTCCTTCCAGGCCAGCACGTGCTGGTAGACGCTGTCGACGAGCGTCCCGTCGAGATCGAAGAGGAAAGAGGTCTGGATTCGCATGGTGTGCTCCTGTTGATGACTGGCTTCGCCAATATGCCATGTCCGAGGTTCGCCGGTCGTGCGAATCCCGCGTCGATTCGCTTTGACCCTCACGTAGCGCAAGGTCCTAACCTGCAATGTGCAGACTGACTGGAGGCGATTGCTGTTGAAAGTGGAAGAGCTTGCGAGGCGCAGCGGACTGAGCGTCCGCACGCTTCACCATTACGACGCAATCGGATTGCTCACGCCTTCGGCGCGTGATGGGAGCGGCTACCGCCCGGCTTCGCCACATCCTGGCGCTGGCCGTTTCGGACTTGCGCTCGCCGAGATTCAGACCTGCCTTACGCAGCCGGAGACGCCGTGGGTGTCGATCGTCGCCGGGCGCGCGTTCTTCACGGATAGGCGCGTTGAGGTTTCGAACGCGCAGCGGTAGGGGTTGCGAGCGGCAGAGAACGGCGCGGCGCGGGCCGCGCTCTCCGTGTCCAGGCGTCGCGAGTGCGGGTGGACTTAGTGCGTACGATCGACGACGGCGCGCAATGGTTACATTGCGCGCCGTCGCCGACGTGGCAACAATGCGTAATCGACGCGCCGCCGTTGATATCGGCGGCGCGTCGATCCTTTTTTCAGCGCTTATCAGTCTGCTTGTTGACGCGCTTATCTAGCTGCTCATTGAGCCAGTCACTGCCCCGTGTAACCGAGCGGAACAGTCGCATTGGCCTTGGCAACCGTGGCGTTGTTCGACACGATGTACTGCGGCACTTCGGTGAGCGTCAGCGCGACCTGACCGTTGGTGTAGGCCACCGTGCTGACATTGCCGTAACCGTCGATCTTCGTCACATTGCCCGACGTGCCGGCGTTGTCGACCTGGAGCGAATAGCTCGTCGAATAGCTCTGGCTATACGTGCCGTTGCTTGCCGGCCACTGCGCATTGTTGTGCGTCCACGCGGCGGTCACGACCTTGCCGTTGCCCAGTTGCTGAAACCCATAGGCGAAGACTCCGGCAGGCGCGCCCTTGATGCGGCCCAGCGTATTCGTGCCGTCGAGAACGCGCGTCATCGTTGCGAAGGCCATCGCTTCTGGCTTCGGCGAAAGGTTGGTCGCACCGAACGCGCCTTGTGCGTTGTTCAGGTCGAAGAACGAGCCATATCCCACTTCGCCCGGATAGTCCGGACCGTAGAACAGCGTCGTCACCTGCGCACCGCCGCCAAGCACGATGATGTGTGCTCGCACGCCGACTGCCGCATGCGCGAACAACTGGTTCTGCGACGGCACATTCGGACCGTAGTTGAGGCCCGGGTCGTAGCTCACGCCGGCTTCCGTGAAGAAGAGCTTCATGTTCGGCTTGCCGGCCTGCATAACCGAACGCAGCTGCGCCATCTGGTTGTCGAGCGCGTTGGCCTGGTTCGCCGTGCTCGGATCGGAATCCTGCAGTTCGGGCGGATGAGCCGGGTACGTGCCCGCATTCCAGTAGCCGTGCGTTGCGACCGCATCGATGTAATTCCACAGACCGAGCGCGCCGAATTTCTGCAGATAGCCCGTCGTACAGGTATCGCAATTGGAAGCGAACGGATTGCCGGTGCCCATCACGACCGCATTCGGATCGGTCGAGTGAATGCCCTCGTAGGCAGCCTTGTACATGGCGACGAAGTTCGCGTCGCTATCCGCCCAGCCGAGGCTCGGCTCCCACGTTACCTGATAGTAGTTCTTTTGCTGATTCGGGTAGTTGGCAGCGCGGATCAGACTCGTATCGGTGCCGACCTTGCTCATGAAGGTCTTGAATTCAGGCATATTCGACGGCGCGTAATAGCTGTCGTTGAACTGGCCGGTCTTCGAGTCCCACGCCGGCAGTCCATCCAGACGCACGATACGCATCTGGTCAGGATTGGTCTTGTAGAACGGGTCGAGGTCATTCACGTTGGGCGTGTACGTGTTGGGGCCGTTGGGTTCCATGGCTGAAACCTGACGATCGTCGATCGTCCACGAGATACCCAGCGCGTGCAGCGCGGCGATGTTGCCGTTGAAACCCTGCATACCGAAGCGGTGCTGATCCTGGTGAGCGTATGTCACCGTGCCCAATACCGAACTGAGGTTCGGCAACACACCAAACGTGGCGATGCCGACCGGGCGCGTGCCGCTTCTCGGCAACGTGCCGCCGTTCGAACGCAGAGTGGCGGTGAGCGCGCCATAGCCTGACCACGTCGACGTACACGGAATGGTGCTGGTTTGTACGCCGGCCTTGACCGCAAAACTGCCTTGCGTCTTGATCGCGCCATTGGAATCCGCGACGGACCAGACGACGGTATCCGCGCTCGGCGCGTTCGTGGTGATCGTCAGCTTGAAGGAAGCGTTGTTCTGGAACACGCGCAGGCCGTCGGTGGTCGGCGTGTCGGCGCTGATCACGCCGTTCGCGGTTCCACCGGCCGTTTGCGTCGGCGTGCTGCACGACATGGCCGAGTTGCCCGGCGTGGGGGACGGCGTTGGGCTCGGAGTTGGAGTCGGCGTGGGTGTCGGAGTTGGTGTGGGAGCCGGCGTCGGCGTGGGAGTCGGTGTCGGCGTCGGCGTGGGAGTCGGCGTCGGCGTGGGAGTCGGTGTCGGCGTCGGCGTGGGAGTCGGCGTCGGCGTGGGAGTCGGGGTAGGAGCCGGAGTCGGCGTTGCCGCAACCGCTTTAACCCAGCATGACTTGCCATAGCCGTACGCGGGGTCCGACTGCGAAACGGCGCCGACATAACAGCCGACGCCGTTGCTGAACGTACGCGGCGCGCTCAACATCACCGACGGCGACGTGGGCGGGACCGCGCCAAACACCACCGAGCCCGTGCCAAGGAACGAGCACTTGCCGTTCTCCTGCGCGCACAACTTGTATTGCTGCCCGGAGACCGTGATGGTGCTTGCCTGGGCCTGCGCGCTTTCCGCGGCAAACGATGCCAACACTGTTGCTGATGCAACACCCAATAGTTTCAAGTATCTCGTCATTGTCCGTATGTTTCGCTAAAAGCAGGTTGCCCCCGAGAAGCCAGCAAGATCGATCAGTCGTCCCGCCTTGACGTTATTGAGTCCAGAGAGAGGTGAATCTGAGAACGCGCTGACCGCGTTCGTTGCTGATGAAGCTTTGATGTGCCGCTATCCGCTGACGGACGCGCTGCCTTCCGCTCGCATTCCGACGTCACCGAACAGCGGCCGAATCGAAATGTTTTCCCAGCGTCGGGCGAACATTCTATTTATTACGTCATCCTTACTATTACATTGCACGACGATCATTCGACAATCGCAACAATGACCACATCGATATCTTCAACAGCGGTTTTCGAGCGCAACGTGCACCGATTGCGTGAAAGATACAGTCGACGCCGGCATGGAGAATCCCGCCGATCGCATGACCGGGCAAACGTGACAAGGATCAATGCATGCCGCTGACGCGACGCGAACATCTGGCGAGGCTCACACTGACGGATCAGCGCACCTCAGTTTGATCAACAAATTTCACACCAATATGCGCGGCTAAAAAAATTCAGGATGACGAAAAATTAATATCATTTTTTTCGTTCACCGTTGACCGCAAATTATTGGCGTGAACCCGCCGGTTCGACAGTGGTCGAGGTGCGCCCTTGCATCGCGAATCAGGTGTGCCACAAAAAACCCATGATCCGCCAGGCCGCTTGGCCCACAACAGCACTTGCCGCAGCGCAGCAGCCCATCTGTAACTGTTACAGACGCGTTGACGCTCGACCCATCTTCCCGGTATTAGTTACAGAACCTTTGGGCAGACGAATTATAAACGTTTCATTCGCGTAACGTGTCCGGTTCGAGGGTGATAAGTGACAATTGCAAAGGAATGCAATCGGAAGCGCCTGAAGCTTTTCCAAAAGAACAGGAATGGAAAAGCTCTGCCTCGCCGCAGCGAGTAAAACGCAATTGTTTGATTTGTCAGGAGGTTAACGGCGCTTTCTGGAGGCGGGTGTATGGTTGTGCAAATTTTTATAATCGTAATACAAATATCCGCGCACCTGCGTGGACGATTAGCCGACCATAAACCGATAATCTGAATGCAATGTAGAATTGGTGCCGCATCCTCTTATCGGAAAATCAGCCCGCGAGGAACAACCGGAACGCAAAGTTCGAGGCGTCTTCGGTTAGTGGTTACTTCGCATCACGAACTACCTCGGCGTGCCGTAGAGAGTCGATTTCGCCGCTGCCAGGAAAGATCAACGCAGCGTCTGCGCGACTAAGCGCCGTCGGCAAGCGATGCGCAAGCAAGCATTACCCAACTCCCCGCGCTCAAGCGTATCGCGCAGCAGACCGCTACATCAGGATGGAAGCATCCGGCCGTGCGCATGTCGGCTCGACCGCTACTTCCCACCAATGCACCGCATGCCGCCACGGCTAAGGCCCCGGCCGCGCATCAGCCCACGCCCTACCGAGACGCCGTCGCGAACAACACCGGATCGTTGCGATACAGATCCGGGAACATCCGCTTCAGATCGGTTACTTTCGGCAGATCGTTGATCGCAATGTACGGATAGTCGGGATGCAATGCGAGGAAGTTCTGGTGATAACTTTCCGCCGGATAAAAGCCCTTGAAGTCTTCGACGCGCGTCACGACTTTGGCCGGAAACACATGGGCGTTATCGAGCTGCGCGATATACGACTGCGCGATGCCGCGCTGCGCCGCATTTACCGGAAAAATCGCCGAACGATATTGCGTGCCGTGGTCGGGGCCCTGATAGTCCAACTCGGTAGGATTGTGCGCGACCGAGAAGAATATCTGCAGCAAGCGGCCATACGTAATCTGCGTCGGATCGTAGGTGATCTGCACCGACTCCGCGTGTCCCGTATCGCCTTCGCTGACAGTTTCGTATTCCGCCGTGGATGCCGCCCCGCCGGTGTAACCCGAGGCGACTTGCTTCACGCCGCGCACATGTTCGAACACGCCTTGCACGCCCCAGAAGCAGCCGCCGGCGAACACCGCTGTTTCGCTATGCGTCGCGGCGGCTTTTTCGTCCTGTACGGGCGCGGGAATCTTCGTGGCGGCTTCAGCGGAATGCGCGACGTGCTGCGCGGCCGCGGCGCCCAGAGCAACGACGACGAGGCCCAAGATTCGCGTGACGGAGAAACGCTTCCGCAGCGACGCTGTGCTGGTGGATATCGTACGCATGGTCAGTCCTTGAGGTCAGTAAGAGTTGAGTCGAGCCACTTGCGTCGGCTTCGGCTTAGCCGAACGTGAAAGCAAATGCCTGCACGCCCGGGTCCAGAAACTCGATCGAGAACGTGTGATCCCCGACTTCGCCCGTTTGCCGCACCAGTTGATAGAGACGCTGTCCGGTCACGGTGCCGCTGCCATCGGCGGCGATGTCGGTGCCGTGCGACGCGCCGGGCGCGGCGCCGTCGACGCTCACGCGAAACCGCACCGGTTTGCCGTCCTTGCCCGGACCGAGCACCAGATGCAGGTCGCGTGCATGAAAGCGATACACGATGCGTCCCGCCGGTGCCACGAGCGTGGCGTGCTCGGCGCCCACGTTCCATGACCCGGCAAGGCCCCAGTCGTCGACGCCGGGTTGCGACGGCGCTGCATACACGTGCGTCTTGTCCGCCACCTCCCCGCCCGGCGACGCGAAGTTCTCCGCGCGCTCATAACCGACGTAGGTTTCCGGCGATTGCATATCGGCGTTGTCCGCCGCGGCCTGCACGCCCTGCGCCCCGCTGTTTGCAATACCGATCGCGACCTTCGACGCATTCGCGTGGCCCGCTTCGGTCAGCAGTTGCTGGATCACCTTTTCAGATTCCGCGTAATCTCCTTCGCCGAAGTGGTGATAGCGGATCTGCCCTTTCGCATCGACGAAATAGTGGGCGGGCCAGTACTGGTTATTCAGCGCGCGCCAGATTGCGTAGTTGTTGTCGATCGCAACGGGATAGTCAACGCCGAGGTCGTGCGTGGCTTTCTTCACGTTGTCGATATTGCGTTCGAAGGCGAACTCCGGCGCATGCACGCCGATCACGACAAGCCCCTGATCCTTGTACTTCTGCGCCCACGCCTTGACGTACGGCAGCGAACGCAAGCAATTGATGCACGAGTATGTCCAGAAGTCGACCAGCACGACTTTGCCGCGCAAATCCTGCGTGGTGAGCGGCGGCGAATTCAACCATTGGACCGCGCCGTCCAACTGAGGCAGCACGCCTTCGACCGGCAGCGGCGCCGCCTCGGCGGCGGTGCGCATCATCGCACCGCCCTGCGCCGCGTTGGCAACGGTGGAATCCGAATCGGCATTAGCGGCCGATTGCGGCGCGAGGTTGGCGCTCGCCATCGCGCCGCCGGACGCATCGGCCGGATTGCCGGCGACCGGCGCTTTGCCCGGCGCCGCGTTCGGCGACAGCTTATCGACGAGTTTCTGTTCGAGGCCGCCAGTCGCAACCGTCGAGACGCGAGCAAGCACGCCGGTGTCGAAACCGAGCGCGATCGCCGCCACGCCGCACAACATCAATGCGCCGATGCCGCGGCGGATCCATTCGCCCGCGCCCAGCGAACGCTTCATCGCCGTGAACACCTTGCCGCCGATCAGCAGCGCCACCGCCAGCGAAGTCGCCGCGCCGGCCGCGTAGGCCACCAGCAGCAGCGTCGTGCCGACGCTTGCACCGCGCAATGCCGCGCCCGTCAGCACGAGACCGAGAATCGGACCGGCGCACGGCGCCCACAACAGACCGGTGGCAATGCCGAGCAGAAACGATGAACCCGCGCGGACCTGCTGACCGTCAGCCTGCGCGAAGTTCGACAGGCGATTGCCGGCGCTGACGAGCGGCCGCATCAGATGATCGGCAAAGCGCGGGAACAGCAGCGTCAGCCCGAAAATCGCCAGCAGTGCGATAGCCACCCAGCGGCCGTACTGGTTAGCCTGCGTGACCCAGCCGCCGCCCACCGCGGCAAGCGTCGCGACGAGGGCAAAGGTCAGCGCCATGCCCGCCAGCAAGGGCAAGCCGCTGCGCGCGAAAGGCTGGTCGGCGCGCGCGAAAACAAACGGCAGCACCGGCAGGATGCATGGGCTGAGAATCGTGAGGGCGCCGCCGAGATAGGCGAGAACGATGAGTAACATGTCAGTTCCGAACGTTCGTGTAGGTCGGTTAAAGTGGGCACGCTGGCTCGGGCGGCAGCCGGCGTACAGTTCATTCAGAACCTGATACCGCAGAAAGTGCCCACATCCTAGAGCGCCGCCGGTATCGAAGTCCTCACGAAAAGTTAAATTAAATGTGATAACTCGCTGCCCGGAAATTTTGCACAATGGCGCCATGGCCGCTTTTCCCGGCGGCCGCGCCCGGCCTTCCTCCTCAACCATTCCCTGAACCGCGGCTCAAGCCCACCATGGACAATCCGAAGCGCATCCTGATCGTGGAAGACGACGTCGACATCGCTAACGTGCTGAGCCTGCATCTGCGCGACGAGCGCTATGAAGTCGTGCACAGCGCCGACGGCAATGAAGGGCTGCGCCTGCTGGAACAAGGCGGCTGGGACGCGCTGATTCTCGATCTGATGCTGCCCGGCGTCGACGGACTGGAAATCTGCCGGCGTGCCCGCGCAATGACGCGCTATACGCCGATCATCATCACCAGCGCGCGGTCGAGCGAAGTGCACCGGATTCTCGGCCTCGAACTCGGCGCGGACGACTATCTCGCCAAACCGTTCTCGGTGCTCGAACTGGTGGCGCGCGTGAAAGCGCTGCTGCGCCGCGTCGACGCGCTGGCGAAAGACTCGAAACTCGAAGCCGGCAATCTGCGCATCGCGGGGTTGTCGATCGATCCGTTGACACGCGAGGCCGCCGTCGACGGCAGGCCGATCGAACTCACGCCGCGCGAATTCGACCTGCTCTATTACTTCGCGCAGCATCCCGGCAAAGTGTTCTCGCGCATGGACCTGCTCAATGCGGTGTGGGGCTATCAGCACGAAGGCTACGAGCACACCGTCAACACTCATATCAACCGGCTGCGCGCGAAGATCGAGGCCGATCCGGCTCAACCCGAGCGCATCCTGACCGTCTGGGGACGCGGCTACAAGCTCGCTGTGCCCGGCGAGCCGGCCGGCGCACCGAAGGACCCATCGTGAATCTGACGCTGACCCAGCGGCTCTCGCTCGTTTTCTCGGTGCTGCTGCTGGCATGCTGCGGCGCGTCGGCGTTCCTGCAGATCCGTTCCAGCGATCTGCACGAGAAAGAAGTCATCCAGAGCCTGTCGCGCAATCTCGCCGACCATATCGCTCATGGCAACTCGTTGATGGACGCCAATGGCTTGCGCCCCGACGCGGTCCGGCAGCTATTCGGCCAGTTGATGAGGGTGAATCCGAGTGTCGAGGTGTACCTGCTCGACAATCAAGGGCACATTAAAGGGGACGACGCGCCCGCGGGGCACGTCAAGCGCGAACAGGTGAATCTTGCGCCGATCCGGCAATTCATCGCGGGAGACGCGCTGCCGATTCTCGGCGACGATCCGCGCAGCATCGACGGTAAAAAGGTGTTCAGCGCAGCGCCACTGCAATTGAGCGGACAGGCGCCGTCCGGCTATATCTACGTGGTCCTGCTCGGCGAGGAACACGACGCGCTCGCCGCGCGCGTGGCGGCCAGTTCCGTGCTGCGCACTACCTTGTGGTCGATGGCGCTGGTCGCGCTGCTGGGATTGCTGGCCGGCCTGACCGCATTCGGCCTGATCACGCGGCCGCTGCGGCGCCTCACCGACGCGATGCGCCGCTTCGACGCCGAGGGCGAGCCCGACACCCAGCCGAGTGTGCCGCGCTCGTCACCGGCCGGTCGGCGCGACGAAATCGCCGTGCTTGAAGCGACGTTCGCGCAGATGGCGAACCGCATCGGAGAACAATGGCGAGCGCTGACGCGACAGGACCAGCAGCGTCGCGAACTGATCGCCAATATTTCGCACGACCTGCGCACGCCGTTGACCTCGCTGCACGGCTATCTCGAGACGCTGTCGCTGAAGTCCGACACGCTCGGCGAAACGGAGCGCAAACGCTATCTGGCCATCGCGCTCGCGCAAAGCGTCAAGGTGGGCCGGCTCGCGCAAGCTCTGTTTGAACTGGCCAGACTCGAACACGGCAACGTGCAGCCGGCGCTCGAACAGTTCTCGCTGGTCGATCTGGTGCAGGACGTGTTTCAGAAATTCGAATTGCCGGCCGAGGCGCGACACATTCAGTTGCGCGCGAATATTCCGTCGCGCCTGCCAAATGTCAGCGCCGATCTCGGCATGATCGAGCGCGTGCTGACGAATCTGCTCGACAATGCCATTCGCCACACGCCCACTGAAGGATCGATTGAAGTGGATCTCGCGCATAAGGACGGCAAGGTGTCGGTGACGATCACCGACACCGGTCCGGGCATTCCGCCCGAACAGCGTGAAGGTCTGTTCGAACGCCCGTTCAGCTCAGGTGGCGCGCATCGGGGCGGCGGACTGGGGCTGCTGATCGTCCAGCGCATGCTGCAACTGAACCAGAGCCAGATACGTTTGCTCGACACGGTGGGAACGGGCACGACCTTCTACTTCGAGTTACCGACGGCCGTCAACCGGTCGAGTGCCGCCGGTGTTCTGATGTGACGGACGGCGCCTGACTCCGCTGAGAGCTGATGCAATCGGTGGCATCGCCCAGCTTGGCCGCCATGTAGATTGAGTGCGGAAAGAGTCCACGAGTTCGGCGCCACAGCGGAATACTTTGCAGAGTGCGTGGCGTCGTCGAAGGGACCGGGTATCAGAACGGTGGGATCAGATGGTCATCGTCGCCTTCCGAAGCTGCCGGCGTTCCCGCCAGTTGCGTATCTGACCCGCGACGAAGGCGCCGATCAACAACGATAGATACAGCATCAGAATGTTGTGGCGCCATGCATCGAGTGAAAGTTGATGCGCGACCAGCTTGGGGTCGGTCCGCAATGGCCCGATGCAGAGTGCGAGGACTGCCTGCTTCATTCGAACAAAACCCGCGGCGGACAGCATGGGCAATCCAACAAGCAGCCCCATCAGATAAGGTTTCGCGCGCCGCACCCCGGCACGATGACGCGTACGCAGCCACAGTCCCAGACAACCATGCACCCAGCCGGGCGCAAGCAGTGCAAGCTGCAAACCTTGCGTGCCGCTGGTGATGAGCGATATCACAATGCGCTCGTAGTTCGGCTCGAATCCGTACAGCGACGAGGCAAGCCGGGTAGATACCACATGACGGATCAGCAGCAGCGGCAGACTCAGTCCCGCCCAAAGCCGGACCCATTCAGTGAGCGGCATTTTCCAGTGACGGCGTCCGTAGATCGTTCGCAGCGCCAATGAAAAATGCAATAGCGACGCGCCATACAGAAGCACCGTTCCCGGCACACTGCGCCACACCCGCAAAGCCAGTGCAAGACCGCGACCCGCAAGGTCCAGTGACCAGATGCCGAGCGCGTGATTGATCAGATGCAGGGAGAGATAGACCAGCAGCACCACGCCGGACACGAGCTGACAGCGGCGCAGCAGAGTATGAACAGCCGGTTCCCTCACCACGCGGGCAACCATACCCAGCGGCCGCCGAAAAGGCGCAATCGGCGCGCGCCCGGTGGCCCGCAGCATGTCGGCTGAATACAGCGGCTTCCAGGACGCAATACGCGTTCGATTCATTTCAGGCCTCGCGTGAGAGGCCGTTTCCGCCGTTCGCTACCCGTTCTGTGATTCACCGGCGTCTGGCGGATAGCGTCGGCAAATTTCTCCAGCGCCGACAGCGAACCGCATACGCTGTGGTACTCCTCGCGGCCGATCCGGGCGTCGAGGATCACGGCCATTCCCGATTCGCGAGCCATATCGATGATGTTCATTTTGCTCACCCCAATTCGTGTCTTCACGCACTGCAAGACGCCGAATCCGACGTGATTATTCCCGCGCTTTTTTTTCAACGCACTGCCGGGAATAAGACATCCACTCTCCTGGTTTAACCGTTCAGAGCGTGTTGACGCCGACTCACGTCGAGTTCGAAGATTGCGCTCGCATATCGAGGAGTATTGACATGAAACTGATCTCTCTGAACCGTCTCATGGTCCGCGCGGCAGCCGGCGCACTCGTTGCAAGCGCCGCCCTTCTGGCAACGGCAAGCGGCACCTACGCGCAAACGTCGGCCACGCCCGGCGCGCATCCGCTCACGCGCGCCGAAGTGCGCCATGAACTCGAGGAGCTGGAAGCCGCCGGATACGATCCGTCTCGCGGAGACGAAAGCGACTATCCCGCCGACATTCAGGAAGCGGAAAGAAAAGTAGCCGCCATGCACGCAGCCCAGCAGAGCGCGCTAAACAACAACCAGCCAGTCATGCAAGACATGCCCATGCATTGATGGCGGCCCGTTGTGTGTGAACCTGTGGACAGCGGGTTCTGCTTTTGAGCGTCGGTCCTTGTCGGATCGACGCTCCTTTTTTTGCCGCGTTTAACTCAACGTGCGAGAGCATCCACGTCTAGCGGCTGGATGCGAAAGCTTCGACGCCCCTCGGCAAAATCCGTGGAGCCATGATCGTTTGAAATGGAACCTGGCCAGTGTAGAGCTGTTGTCGTTCACCAGACAGCAGGCTGGCCGACTGTTGGTTTTACCGCACCACCCTCAGCTTCGCCGCAACCTCATCAAGCCTGCAACTCCTTTGTTATCAGCACGCTGAAGTTCTTCAAGCACGCATGGCACATCATGTGCAGTGTGAGTGTGCGAGCACACACAAGAGTGCTCGCACCCCCAGGTAATTTTCTCAAAGGAGAACGTCATGAAAGACCTGAAGATCCGCGAACTGCATCGCAACGAAGAAATGAGCTCCGCCGACATGGCACGCGTCGTTGGCGGAAAAGATAAAGAACCTGTTGGCAAGCCGACCCATATCGACGCCATGAATGGCGTGCTCACGTTCGGCGATGGCTCGAAGTGGTCGATGGACCTCAATGGCAAGCTTCATCCGCTCTAAATCGACAAAGTTCGCCTGGTTCTCCGATGAGGCGCCTCGAAGTCGGGCGCTTCACCGGTGACCGGCCGGCCAACGCTCGAACGGCTTCCCCCCAATCTTCGTCTTTTCCGAACCTTCGCTTCGCATTTAGCAGGTTTATCCGATCCCGAACCTACCGCACACTGGACTTCATCTTCACTACGGACATCGTCCAGGCAAGGAAAGAACCATGCGCACCTACCCGCGTAACAGCCCGCAAGCCGCAGCACGCATCGTCGCGCTGGCCCTCACTGCGGACGGCCACGTGTGCAGTTCGGAAGAGCGTGTGCTGCAGAGATTGAATATCGCCGGCGAACTCGGTCTCGCGCCCTCGCAATTCGAACAGATCGTGCAGACGCTGTGCGAAGACCACTCGGTCGCGCATCTGTCGTTCGCGCCGCCGGTGGGCCGTCTCGATCCGACCATGCTCACGACCTTGATCGACGAGATCGACGATCCCACGTTGCGCCGCAAGGTCATTCGCCTGTGTGTCGCCGTGGCGGTCGCGGACGACTATCTGGCGGACGGCGAAATCGCCCTGCTCGCCGCCATGTTGAACGCGTGGGGACCGGACCTGACGCCGGCCGTCAACCGTCACGGACTGCCGTCGCGCGTCATGCGCGGTTATCAGCGCGCGCCGGCCACCACCTGAGAAGCGAGCCCGTGATGTTGCCCGCGACGCGAACGGATGGCGTGAATCTCCTCGATCACGCCATCGGCGCGGCCGAGCCAGCGCAGGCCCCGCAGCAGCGTCAGATCTTCCGCGCCAAGTTCCGCGAGTGGAAACACGCCGAGACCGCGTGCTGCGAACACCGCCATGAGCGCGCTGTCCTCGAATTCGCCGACGATGCGCGGCCGGATGCCCTGCGCGTCGAACCAGCGGTCGAGCCGCGCGCGCAAGGCGGCGTGCCGGGTCGGCAGAAGCACGGGCACCTCCGCGAGACACTGCGGAAAGCCCGCGCGCGCGGATTTGCGGACGATCTCAGTCGGGCCATACCAATCGACCGGCGAACCAGCCAGGCGCTGGCTCAGCACGCGCAGGTCGGCATTGTGCGGCGCCGGCTGGCAAGCGAGCACCAGATCGAGCCGATGCAGCGCGAGTTCGGACATCAGCTCCGCGTGCTCACCCTCGTGACATAGAAGCCTGAGCGACGGTGTGTCGAGCACCGGCGCCAGCAGCGCATGCGCCGCGAGCTTCGAAATGCCATCGGAAAGACCGACGGCGAGCCGGGCCATACCTTCTCCACCGGCCTCGCGCATCTCGTCGAGGAGCGCCTCGCCAAGCTGAAAAATCTGCTCCGCGCGATTGAACGCCGTCTCGCCGGCTTCGGTCATCGTGACACCCCGTCCCGCCGGTTTCAGCAATTGGCGCCCGATCGACTTCTCCAGCTCCCGCACCTGCGCGCTGATGGTCTGCACCGCCATATCGAGACGTTCGGCCGCACGCGCGAAGCCGCCCTCTTTCACTACTATCCAGAAGTAATACAGATGCCGGTAATTGAGCATGGCGTGACACTTCGAAAAAAACGATATGTCGCTCAGAGTATCACTTGTTTATCCGAAGCCAGAAGATAGCGATCATGATCGCTAATCCAACGTCACTCGCATTCATCCGCTTACGGACACCATGGACACTCTGCTCACACTTGCTGCCGACCCCGCCGCATGGGCCGCGCTCCTCACGCTGGTCGTGATGGAAATCGTGCTCGGCATCGACAACCTGATCTTCATCTCGATCCTCAGCAACAAGCTGCCGGAAGCGCAACGCGCGCGCACGCAGCGCATCGGCATCATGCTCGCGCTCGTGATGCGGCTCGGCCTGCTCGGCACGGTCGCGTGGATCGCGCAATTGACCGCGCCGGCCATCACGCTATTCAGTCACGCGTTTTCGTGGCGCGATCTGATCCTGCTCGGCGGCGGCCTGTTCCTCGTCTGGAAGGCGACGCGCGAGATTCACCACCACGTGACGCATGCCGAGGAGCAGCGCGACAAAGCGGGCAGCACCGTCCAGTTGACCGTGGCGGCCGCGATCGGCCAGATCCTGGTGCTCGATATGGTGTTTTCGGTCGACAGCATCATCACGGCCGTGGGCATGACCGAACACATGCCGATCATGTTCATCGCGGTGATCAGCGCGGTCCTCGCCATGCTGTTCGCAGCACGCCCGCTGTCACGCTTTATCGATCGCAATCCGACCATCGTCACGCTCGCGCTCAGCTTTCTGCTCGTGATCGGTATGACGCTGATTGCGGAAGGTTTCGGTTCGCATGTGCCGAAGGCTTACATCTACGTGGCGATGGCGTTCTCCGCGTTCGTCGAAGCGATGAACATGCTGGTGCGCCGCGCGAAATCGAAGCGCGTGCTCAGTAGCGGGCAATAAGCGAAAAGCGCGTGACGGTTTTTCCCGGATCGGGAGTGTGCATTCGCCCGGTCCAGCATGCGATGTCTTTCTACTCTTGAGGAGCAACGCTATGAAATGCCCTGTTTGCAAGACCACCGACCTGCTGATGACCGAGCGCCGCTCGATCGAAGTCGACTACTGTCCCGACTGCCGGGGCGTGTGGCTCGATCGAGGCGAGCTCGACAAGCTGATCGCGCAGGACGCGGCCCAAACCGACCCGCCGCCCGCGCCGCGCGGAAGCCACGACGGCCACCGGGAGCGGGATCGTTCGTACGACAGCCACCGCGGTTACGACGATCATCGATCGGGTTATCGGACGCAGAAGAAAAAGCGCTCCCTTTTCGACGTGTTCGATTTCGACTGAGCGCCGTCAGCCGTGAGGGAAAACGCGCCGGGCACGTTCCGGCACTTGTCGCACTAACGTGCTTTGCCGCGAGCGCTCTTGCCGGCGTTGCCGGTGCGAGGCGCATCCTTACCGGCGGCCGCGGCGCCGCCGGTTATCTGCTCCATCCACGACAAGGCATCGACGTAGGACAGAAACTGCTTGAGGTAGCCCGGCGACACTTCGCTCATGAGCGAGAGCGCCCGATGCACGAGGCTGCTCGAGTTGAGCGGGCCGGCGTTGCCCGGCACCTTTTCCAGCGACTGCCGCAGTTGCTTTTCCGTGCGGACCTTCGACCAGACGTCCCTGAAGTAATCGAGCGCGGGCATCTCCGGATAAGAAGCGGCGCGCGGCAAACCACTCGCCGCGGGCACATGATCCTGACTCGCGATGTAGTCGACGAGGCTCTTCAGCGTCGCATGCGCGGGCTCGTTGGCGGCTTGCACAGCAGTGTCATCAGCCGAAGATGCGGCGGCGCGTTCGATGTGCCCGGCGTAGGCATCCAGCAGACCGGACAGCCTTTCGTCCAGAATCCGCCGGGCTTGGCCGCTGTGACCGGCCGCGCGCCGTTCGAGCGCGTCGATGAAATGGAAGCGGACAGGATCGAGCCGATCGGCGCCGCGTTCGCGCCACGCGTCCAGCGTCGCACGGGCGCCGCTTGCCGGATCGTTATCGCCCGCTTTACTCACGAGGCTTTACCGCCGAGGTCGACGGCCGCGGCACCGGCGCAATTTCCACGCGACGGTTTTTGGCGCGGCCCTGCTCGTCCGTATTCGAACTCACCGGTTGTCCGGAACCGAACGCCGCCGCAAACAGCGACGACGCGGGCACGCCGGCGTCGATCAGCGCGCGCGTCACCGTCAACGCGCGCTGCGCCGACAATTCCCAGTTGTCCGCGAAACGGCGGTTGCCTTCGCGCAAGCGCTGGTCGTCGGTAAAGCCGCTCACCATCAGGATTTCGTCGTTGGCGCCGAGATACGCGGATAGCGGCCCGGCCAGACTCTTCAGCAAATCCCGGCCTTGCGGCTGCAACTGATCGGAGTTCAGCGCGAACAGCACATTGCCGCTGATCCCGATGCGCCCGTTCACCAGCGTCACGCGCCCAGCCGCGAGCGGACCCGCGAGCGCCTGCTCGAGCGTCTTGCGGCGCTGCGTTTCCAGTTGACGCTGCTTGACTTCCTGCTCCAGCTTGCTCGACAGCTCCAGTTGCACGCCGATCACGCCCACGAGGATCAGCACGAAGGCGCCCAGCAGCACCGACATCAGGTCGCCGAAAACCGGCCAGATCGGCGCGACCTGCTCCACGCCGCCGTCGATGTCCTCGCTCATGCCGCTTCAGCTCCTGCTGACGCACGCCGGGCGGCAAGCTGCTGCAGGTCTTCGACGATCTGCTTCTGCGACATCACGCTCAGATCGATGACTTCCCGCGCCTGCGCCACGTAGTACGCGAGTTGTTCGTCGCTGCGCGCAAGGGATTTGTCGAGCGCGGTTTCGATACGCTGCAGGTGCGTCACCAGCTTGTCGTTCGACTCGCCGAACACTTGCACGGCGGTGCCGAACGCGTCGCCGAGGCTCGCCACTTCGACGGCGCTGCCGGTGACTTGCGCGGCCACCAAACCCAGCTTGCCGGTTTCGAGTTCGATCTTGTCGGTGAAGCGCGTGCCCACGCGCTCCAGCAAATCCGCCGATGTCGCGACGAGCGCGTCGACGGCCGTGCGCTGCTCGGTGGATGCGTGATTGACGGCGTCGAGCAGGGTTTCCAGCGTTTCCAGCAAGCGGCTGCGCTCCTGCAGCATCGCGGTATCGCGGACCATGCTGTCGGACAGCTTCTGACGCAATTCGGCGACGACTTCCGCCGCGGCCCTGGGCGCTTCCGAAGCCGCTTGCACGAGTTGGCCGATCTCAGCGATCGTCTCGCTGGCGTGGGCCTGCGTTTGGGCGGAGATGTCGCGCGCGGTTTGCGCCAGCGTCTCGCAAATTTCCTGCTGACGGCTCGCGGTGCGCTCGCCCGCCTGTTCCCATTCCGCGCTCAAGGTCCTGGCCATCGCAGCGAGCGCTTCGGTCCAGGCGGCCAGACGCTGCTGGTCTCGCGAGGCCAGTTCGGCTTGCAGATTTGCCGCGGCCTTCGGCGCTTCCGCCGCGGCCTGCACGAGCCGGTCGATTTCGGCGATCGTATTGCTGGCGTGCGCCTGCGTTTGGGCCGAAATATCGCGTGCGGTTTGCGCCAGCGCCTCGCAGATTTCCTGCTGACGACTCGCGGTCTGCGCGCCGGACTGCGCCCATTCCTTGCTCAACGTGGCGGCCATCGCGCCGAGCGTCTCGGTCCAGGCGGCCAGACGCTGCTGGTCGCGCGAAGCCAGTTCGGCCTGCAGGTTCGCCGCTGCTTTCGGCGCTTCGGCCGCGGCCTCGACGAGCCTGTCGATCTCCGCGATCGTGTTGCTGGCGTGCGCTTGCGTCTGTGCCGAGATATCGCGCGCGGTTTGCGCCAGCGCCTCGCAGATTTCCTGCTGACGACTCGCGGTTTGCGCGCCCGACTGCTCCCACGCCTTGCTCAACGTCGCCGCCATCGCGCCGAGTGTCTCAGTCCACGCGGCGAGCCGTTGTTCATCCTTCAAAGCCAGTTCGGTCTGCAAGTCCGCGTGCGACTGACCCACGCCACGCAACAGAGACGCCGCGTGCTGCTCGAAAGTCGCGGCAGCCGCCGCCAATGCCTGCTGGTTGTTCGCCGCGAGCTTTTCGCCGACGCTCTCCTGACGCGCCAACGCCTCGTTCCAGGCCTTCGAAACGTTGCCCGCCGTGTTTTCCAGCTGCGCGGAAACGCCATCCAGCAGACCGGCCGAGCGTTGTTCGAAAGTGTCGGTGAAGCGATCCAGCGAGGCGCGCAGATGCTGCGCCAGTTCCTCGCTCGAACGCTGATGTCCCGCCAATGCTTTGTTCCAGATATCCGCGACGGTCGTGGTGGTCGTCTCGAAGCCGCTCGACAGCCCGTCCAGTTGCCGCTGCATGGCGTGCGTAACGGTGTCGTGCAACGCGCTCGTCTCGCGCGCGAGGCCGGCCATCGTGGCTTGCATGACCGGCTGCAGCGCCGCGCCGGCGGCGCGCGTGCTGTCCGCCACGCTCTCCTTCAACGACTGCTCGACCGAACTCGCGAGGCGCGTATAAGCGGCCTCGGCCCTGCCGTGGAACGCCTCCTGGCTGGCGATCTGCCGCTCGTTCAAGGCGAGGCTGTGTTGCTCGATGGCCGACATCATCGTCTGCAGACGGTCGACCAGCGTGGGCATCACCTCGGACTGACGCTGCAGGAGCCTGAAGGCCTCTTCGCGCTGATGACTCTGCGAGTAGATGCGCAGGGTCGTCGCGATCTTCACGTCGAGCATCTGCGCGGCCTGCAGGCGCTCGCGCCGGCACAGCGCGGACAGCAGCCCCAGCATCGCGGAAGTCGCCACGCCCGCAATCGAGGTGCCGAACGCAAAGCCCAAACCCTTGACCGGCGCGGCAAGCGAAGCGCGGATCGCCTGCAGGTCGGTCGCGCTTTCCAGCGCCATGCCGGTGCCGCGCAAGGTCACCACCATGCCGAGCAACGTGCCCAGCATGCCCAGCAGCACCAGCAAGCCGACCAGGTAAGGCGTGAGCGCCGGACCCGGCAAGGCCACCCGCTCGCCCTCGACGCGCAGGCGCGCCGCGTGGCGCAAGCTCGGATGCAAGGGCTCGAGCCATGCGCCGAGACTCGGCGGCGGTCCGGATAGCCCGGCAACCGCCTGCGTGAGCGTGGCGGTCGCCTGGTTGTAGCGGTGCAATTCGAGCGAACCCGCCAGATAGCACACGCCGATCAATAAGGTGACGGCGAGCGCCAGCGGGTTCGAACCGAGGTAGCCGGCGGCGATCCAGCACACAGCGGCCAGACCAGCCAAAAACACAACGAGATCAAAACGATATCTGGACATAGTGTCCCAGTTAGCTGGCGCGAAGGGCGGCGAGCAACCCTTCGACCGGTTGTAAACGAATATCCAGTTCGGCAAGCAACACGGTTTGCATGTCCTTGCGGAACACATTCAGCCATGCGCCGGCGGTGACCGCCGCTGCGTTGCTGGCTGCGTCGCCGGCGGCTTCGTCCGACACCTGGGCGGCGGCCAGCGTCACCTGCTCGGCCGCGCGCAAGCGCTCGAAGTGCCCGGCCAGCAGCGCGGGTATGGCGGCCAGCAGATTGCGCTCACGCTCGCTCAGTGCGCGCTCCATTACCGCGTCCACCACGGCGAGCCGCGCCATGGCGGGTGTTCTGGTGGCCAGCATGCCCCGCAGGCGGCCGCGCAGATTGCCGATCGCCATTTCCATCGACTGCTGGATGGAGAGATAGCGTTGACGGAACACCGCGTAATCGGCCGCCGGCTCGGCGGGCACACTCTGCGAGGACGCATGCGCGGACGCGCGTGCGGGCCCGCGCCGCCTGTCGGCCGCGAACACGCTATCGCCCGTGATGGTCTTCGCCAGCGAACTGCGCGCGCGGACGTACTCCGACTCCTCCGCGCCGCCGAAGCCGCGCGCGCCGGCGGCAACGGCGGGCGGGTTGCCGTTCAGTACCGAGGACAGCGCAATGGCGTCGGTCCAGCCGAGCCATTGGCTGAGGCGGTCCGAGAGCGATTGCCTGGATTCGGGAACATCGACATCCGCGAGGCGTGCCAGTAAGCGAATGAGCGCCGGGCCGCTGAGGGCGGTGCGCTGGGGGGGTTGCGACATACCACCGGAGGCAAAAAAGTCGCCAGTTTACACGCTGTCGACGCCTGAGCGGCTGCAAGTCGATTCGCAGGCCGTGCGCGAGGCGCATTTTACTTGAGCGGCGGAGTGGTCGAGCGTCGAACCCGCCGGCTCAGGTCGGATAAGACGAACGACTCCATGTAAGATGAACGCCCGCCTCAACGCGCCTGTGGACGGCGCCGCGCGACCCGAACGTTTGTCCACCGGATCGCGGCACTCTTCGAACTAAGCGACTTTAAGCGAGGCCTATAAGCAGAATGAAATTCGATACCGTTGTGCTCGGAGCGGGCATTGTCGGCGTGTGCATTGCCGCGCATTTGCAGAAACGCGGCCGCCAGGTCGCGCTGGTCGATCGCAAGCTGCCCGGCAACGAGACCTCGTTCGGCAACGCCGGGTTGATCCAGCGCGAAGGCGTTTATCCCTACGCGTTTCCTCGCGGGCTCGGCACGTTGCTGCGCTATGCGCGCAACCAGTCGCCCGACGTTCGTTACCATGCCGACGCGATCCTCAAGACCGCGCCATTTCTCTGGCAGTACTGGCGCAACTCTCATCCAACGCGGCACGCCGCCATTGCGAAGTCGTACGCGACGCTGATCGAGCATTGCGTGAGCGAGCACCGCGCGCTCGCCGCCGAGGCCGGCGCGAGCGCGCTTTTACGCCCGATCGGCTGGATGAAAGTGTTCCGCACCGCAGCGGCTCATGACGCGGAAACCCGGCTCGCCGAACGGTGGCATCGCGAATATGAAGTCGAGTTCGAAGCGCTCGACGCCGCCCGCCTGCAACAGCTCGAACCCGATCTCGACAGGACCTTGCTGGGCGGCCTGCGCTATCCGGATTCCGATTCTGTGAGCGACCCGAACGCGCTCGTCACCGCCTACGCCAGATATTTCGAAGCGCTCGGCGGACGCTTTTTTATCGGCGATGCGGATACGCTGCGCGATGGCTGGCAGGTCGACACGGAAGCGGGAACGATCTCCGCTTCATCCGCGGTCGTGGCGTTGGGGCCGTGGTCGGAGCGCGCGAGCACGCGCCTGGGTTACCGCTTGCCCCTCGCCGTCAAACGCGGCTATCACATGCACTACGCGCCCCAGGGCACGGCCCGCCTGAATCATCCGGTGCTCGACGCGGAAGGCGGCTACCTGCTGGCGCCCATGGCACGCGGTATTCGCCTGACGACGGGCGCGGAAATCGCGGATCTCGAAGCGCCCAAAACGCCGACGCAACTCGCTGCGGTCGAGCCGGTTGCCCGCACGCTGTTCCCCCTGGGCAAGCGTCTCGACGACGAACCCTGGATGGGCCGGCGTCCTTGTACAGCGGACATGCTGCCCATCATCGGGCCCGCGAAAAAACATCCGGGCTTGTGGTTCGCGTTCGGCCACGCGCATCACGGGTTGACGCTGGGTCCGATAACCGGCCGTCTGCTCGCTGAAATGATGACGGGCGAAGCAACGCTCGTGGACCCCCGGCCGTTCAGTGTCGAGCGATTCGCACGGCACGGTTAGCGCTACGGGCCGCAATAAAAAAAACGCCGCGGACAAACAAGCTCCGCGGCGTTGCTTTACCTCGACAACGATCGTTCAGGCCGCGGCCACCACCCTGCGCGGCGACAGAACCGACACGACGAAGCTCACGACGATATTGACCGTCAGTGCGATCAGCCCGATATACACCGGATAGACCGCATCGCCGAAATGCAGGGCGTACACCGGCTTGAGGCCTTGCGAAATCGCCAGCCCGGTTCCGAGCACGATCCCGGCCAGCCAGCCGAGGAACAGGCCCGGCGTATTCAAACGACGCGTGTACAACGAGAACACGATTGCCGGGAAGATCTGCAGAATCCACACGCCGCCCAGCAGTTGCAGGTCGATCGCGTACTGCGTCGGCAGGAACACGATGAACAGCAGCGCGCCGAACTTCACGACCAGCGAGACGATCTTCGCGGTGGAAGCCTCGCCTTCCGGCGAGATATTCGGCGAAACGAGCGGACGCCACAAATTGCGCGTGAACAGATTGGCCGCGCCGATCGACATGATCGCCGCGGGCACCAGCGCGCTGATCGCAATCGCCGCCGCCGCGAAGCCGACGAACCACGACGGGAACAGCGTGTTGAACAGCGCCGGCACCATGTCCGAGGCCGACTTCACATGCACGCCGGCCGCAATCGCCATATAGCCGAGCAACGCGATCAGACCGAGCAGCAGCGTATACGCCGGCAGGAAGATCGCATTCTTGCGCACCGTATTCGCCGACGAGGACGACAGCACCGCCGTCATCGTATGCGGATACATGAACGCCGCCAGCGCCGAGCCCAAAGCCAGCGACGCATACGCGGTGAATTGCGTCGGCTTCAGAATGATGCCGGTCGCGCCGCCCTTGGCCTTGAAATACGTATCGGCCGCGTCGAACACATGCGCATAGCCGCCGAGCTTGGCCGGAATCAGCCACACCGCCGCGATCACCACGATGTAGATCATGATGTCCTTGACGAACGCGATCATGGCCGGCGCGCGCAGGCCGCTGGCATACGTATACAACGCGAGGATCACGAAGGCGACGATCAGCGGCATCTCGCCGGTCACGCCGAGCCCCTTGATCACGACCTGCATGCCCACCAGTTGCAGCGCGATATACGGCATGGTCGCAACAATGCCGGTAATCGCGATGGCCGCCGGGAACCACTTCCCGCCGTATTCGCCCTGCACGTAGTCCGCTGCCGTGATGTGGTTTTTCGCGTGAGCGATCTTCCACAGTTTCGGCATCACGGCGAACACGAACGGATAAACGATGATCGTGTACGGCAACGCAAAGAAGCCATACGCACCGACCGAATAGACCAGCGCGGGCACTGCGATCACCGTATAGGCGGTATAGAAGTCGCCGCCCACGAGGAACCATGAAATGACTGTGCCGAACTGGCGGCCGCCCAGGCCCCACTCGTGCAATTGCGTCAGGTCGCCCCGTTTCCAGCGCGCGGCAAAGAAGCCGATCACGGTGACGAGAACGAAGAACGCGATAAAGACGGTCATCGCAACCGGATTCACAGGATTGACGTCGCTCATTTGACACCTCGGTACACGGCGTAAATCAGTAGCGAGGTCAACGGCACCCACAAGAACTGATACCAGTAGAAGAAAGGAAAGCCCGCGAACGACGGACGCGTGTCGTTATAGAACGGCAGCCACAGCAGTGCGATGTACGGAAGCAGCAGGATCAGCCATAGCCATGAACGGCCGGCAGGTTGGGATGTCTCCACAATCGTCTCCTAAGTCTATTATTGACGCCACGCGCCACGACTCGTGGTCCGGCGCGCGGAAACCGGTTAGCGGGTATGAGCCGGCAAACCGGGTGCTTATTACGCCACGCGACGCGCGCGACGGTGGGCGCAGCCGCCTGCAAGGCGCACTATGCCGTGGGGATGTAGTATTCGCCTTCGTGAGCGTCCTCACAAGCGCGCAACTACGTAAGCCGGCTACGTACTACTACGTAGCCGGTCAGCCGTCTTTTCAACGATGAAACTGAAAGCCAAGATTGTCCTGCTGGCGATCGTGCCCTTCCTGGCCGCCATCGCGAGCATCGAAGTGGGTGTGCAACGGCAGGCCACGGCGCTCGCCGAGACGCAACACGCGAGCACGCAGGCCGCGTATATGGCCAGCAAGGAGATCGAACTCAAGCATTACGTCGAGCTCGCCACCACCGCGATCGCGCCGCTCTATGACGCCGGCCAGGACAATGCGCGCGACGACGCGACGCTGCGCGCACGCGCGCTCGACGTGCTGCAGAAAATGGACTTCGGCACGGACGGCTACTTCTTCGTCTACGACATGCACGGCCGTTCGTTGATGCATCCGCGCGAGCCGGACCTCGTCGGGCGCGACCTGTGGGAACTGCGCGATCCGCAAGGCACGCTGACCATTCAGCAACTGCTCGCCGCGGCCTCGCGCGGCGGCGGGTATGTACGCTATCTGTGGCATCGTCCGTCGACGGGCAAGGTGGCGTCGAAACTCGGCTACGTCGTGCCGCTGCAGCGCTGGGGCTGGATGATCGGCACCGGCATCTATCTCGACGACGTGGATAACACGCTTGCGCGTATCGACGAACGCGCGGCCGCCAACATCGATCGTACGATGAAATGGATCGACGCGATCGCCGTTGCCGGACTCGCCGTGATCGCGCTGTGCGCGCTCGTGCTCAACGTCACCGAATACCGCAGCGCGGATGCCAAGCTGAAACGGCTCGCGCAGCAGGTGGTGGAGTCGCAGGAAAACGAACGGGCACGCCTGTCGCGTGAATTGCACGACGGCATCAGCCAGATGATGGTCTCCGTGAAGCTGCTGCTCGAATCCGCGCTGGCGCGCTTCGAGCGCAGCGAAGTGCGCGTGCCCGCGGCAGAGGCCGCACTCACCACCAGTCTCACGCGGCTTGGCGATACCTTGCGCGAAGTGCGGCGCATTTCTCACGCGCTGCGTCCGTCGATGCTGGACGATCTCGGCGTGGCGGCCGCGCTGGAACAACTCTCGCGCGAACTCAGCGAGCAGTCGGGCATCGAGATCGGCTTCACGCAGATCGCGCACACGCACGCGGCGACTTTGCCCGACGCCGTCAACACCGTGCTGTTCCGGATCGCCCAGGAAGCGTTGACGAATATCGTGCGCCACGCGCACGCGTCGAGCGCGGCGCTCGCGCTGGAAATATCGAACGACGCGGTCACGCTGAACATCGCGGACAACGGGCGCGGTTTCGACGTGACGCATGTGTTTGTCGGCCGGCGCTCGGGCGTGGGTCTGCGCAACATGCGCGAGCGGCTCGAAGCGCTGGGCGGCACACTGTCGCTTAGCTCACAAGCCGGCCACACGCTGGTCACCGCGCGCGTGCCACTGGGATCGACCGAGCCGGCATTGCCGGCCTTGCAGGAAACCTGATCATGAACGACGCCTCACCCGCTATCGCCCGTCTGATTCTCGTCGACGATCATCCGCTCGTGCGCGACGGTTTGCGCGCGCGGCTCGAAGCGGTGCGCAACCTCGAAGTGGTCGGCGAAGCGGGCAATGCGCAGGAAGCGCTCGCCCTTGCCGCGAGCGCGGAGCCCCAGCTCGTGCTGATGGATGTAGGCATGAACGGAATGAGCGGCATCGCGCTGGCCGGCATGTTTCACGAGCGCTTCCCGGCAATTCGCGTGCTCATGCTGTCCATGCACGACAATCTCGAGTACGTGACGCAGGCCGTGCGCGCGGGCGCGAGCGGCTACGTGCTGAAGGACTCGCCCTCCACCGAAATCATCCAGGCCATTGGCGCGGTGCTCGAAGGCAAACAGTTTTTCAGCGCGGGACTCGGCGCACGTCTGATTCAGGCTTCGGCGATGCAGTCGCCTGTCGAACGGCTCACGCCGCGCGAGCGCGACATTCTCGATGCGCTTGCCGAAGGGCTGTCGAGTAAGCAGATCGCCCAGCGCAACGATCTCTCCGTGCGTACGGTGGAAACGCATCGGCTGAATCTGAAACGCAAGCTCGATATTGAAGGCCAGGCCGAGTTGATCAAGTTCGCTGTCGAAAACCGGCGCACGAACCGGTGAAGACCTGACTGATGCAGATCGGCGATCGTCGCATAATCGGCGCTGCATACACTCAACCACTGCTATCGTTCCGTCTACTCTACTCAACGCCCAACACATGGAGCTGATGAGGATGAAACGCACGATCCCATTGCGGCTAGCGAGTCTGCTGATCTGTTTCGCCGCAACTGCTATTCACGCCCACGCCGAACCGGCGCGCGTCAATCGCGGCCACGATCCGTTCTTTCAGATCTCCAAAGCAATCGGCGATTGTCCGGTGCCATTGGGGCCGCTCGAAACCGAGAAAGAATGGCTCGACGACAGCCATTACCGGATCGAACGCGGCAATAGTTGCTGGGTGGAAGGCCGCTGCCGCTTATCGAACGCCTATCTGTACGACGTGGAAATCGCCGAGGCCGTGCAGCGTCGCCTCACCAACATCAATTTCGCCACGCACTGGCGCGAACAGTCGACGCTCTGGCTGACGCTGCAACGCCGCTTCATCTACGTGGAAGGCTGCGTTGCGCCGGGCTTCGACAAGCAGAGCTTCCTCACCGAACTCGCGAAAACCGCGGACGTCGAGCGTGTGATTGACGATACCGTCACCAATCCGCACGCCGTACAACTCCCCTACAAAACGCTTGCGAATCCGGACAAGCCCGTGCTCGATCCAGGCAACTAGGTTTACGCTCAAAGGCTAAATGCGGCGCTTGGCTGATACCCGTTATCACGCTGCAATGCCTATATCGGCAATCGAACAAAGCAACGCAGAAATTGAACTTTGGGCGTTCTGCGTCATTGCTACCATCGGCGGCCCGACATATCCGGTCCGCACAACAATGACAACACAACGATCGCAGCGCCCTTCTTTTCGTCCTCGCATGATCGGCGCCGCCGTCGCCAGTCTCATCGCTCTCGCCTCCTGCGGCGACGACAATCTGCCCGGCCCGACGCCCACACCCGTAGTCGCCCAGAAACGCCCGAACATTCTGTACATCATGGCCGACGACCTCGGCTATTCCGACATCCACGCGTTCGGCGGCGAAATCAATACGCCCAATTTGGACGCGCTAGTGCAATCGGGCCGCATCCTGACGAATCACCATACGGGCACGGTCTGCGCGATCACGCGTTCCATGCTGATCTCCGGCACCGATCACCATCTGGTCGGCGAAGGCACCATGGGCGTGCCGACCGATGAACGCAAAGGACTGCCGGGCTATGAAGGCTATCTGAACGATCGCGCGCTCTCCGTTGCGCAACTGTTGAAGGACGGCGGTTATCACACGTACATGGCCGGCAAATGGCATATCGGCTCGGGCATCGTCGGCAGCACGACGGGCGGCGGACAAACGCCCGACCAATGGGGCTTCGAACATAGCTATGCATTGCTTGGCGGCGCCGCGACCAATCACTTCGCGCACGAACCCGCGAACTCGCGGAACTACACCGAAGACGGCAAATACGTGCAGCCCGGTCAGCCGGGACAACCGGGCGGCGCGGGCGGCAGCCCCGCAGTGTTCTATTCGACCGACTTTTATACGCAGCGTCTGATCTCGTACATCGATTCGAACAAGGGCGACGGCAAGCCGTTTTTCGCCTACGCAGCCTACACGTCGCCGCACTGGCCGCTGCAAGTACCCGAGCCTTATCTGCACAACTACGCCGGCAAATACGACGCCGGTTACGACGCGATCCGCAACGCGCGCATTGCGCGGCAAAAAGCGCTCGGCATCATTCCGAACGACTTCGTGCCGTACGGCGGCGCATCGGAAACGCTCGTCGCCACCGCGGCCACGGCGAACAACGGCACGGTGAACGCGAAGTACGTGAGCGCCGTGCATAGCGCGGCGCAAGGCTATACCGACTATGGCGCGGGCACGGTGAACAAGACGTGGGCGAGCCTCACGCCCGCCGAGAAGAAAGCCCAGGCGCGATATATGGAAATCTACGCGGGCATGGTCGAGAATCTCGATCACAACATTGGCCTGCTGATCCAGCACCTGAAGGATATCGGCGAGTACGACAACACCTTCATCATGTTCCAGTCGGACAACGGCGCGGAAGGCTGGCCGATCGACTCCGGCGCCGACCCGACCGCGACCGACACCGCCAACGCCGCCGATCCGGTTTACTCCGCACTCGGCACCGACAACGGCAAGCAGAACGCACAACGTCTGCAATACGGTTTGCGCTGGGCCGAAGTCAGCGCCACACCGTTCCGTCTGACGAAGGGTTACTCGGGCGAAGGCGGCGTGTCCACGCCGTTGATCGTCCATCTGCCGGGTCAGACCACGCAGAAGCCGACGCTGCGCGACTTCACGCACGTCACTGACAATACCGCGACGTTCCTCGCCGTCGCACAGATCTCGCCGCCCACGCAGGCCGCGCCGCCGCTCATCAATACGCTGACCGGCGTCGATCAAAACAAGGGCAAGGTGGTCTACAACAACCGCTACGTGTATCCGGTCACCGGGCAGTCGCTGCTGCCGCTGTTGAACGATCAGGCGACAAGCGCGGTGCATACCGCATCGTTCGGCGACGAAGCCTATGGCCGCGGCTATCTGCGCAGCGCCGACGGCCGCTGGAAAGCGTTGTGGACGGAACCGCCGCTCGGCCCCGTGGACGGTCACTGGCAACTGTTCGACATGAGCGCCGACCGTGGCGAAACGCAGGACGTATCGACGCAGAATCCCTCGGTGATCGACGGTCTCGTGCAGCAGTGGAACAACTATATGAGCAGCGTCGGCGGCGTGGAACCGTTGCGTCCGCACGGTTACTACTGAGCACGCAATGACCGTCAGATTCAGGTTGAAGAGCAACGCGGCGTTGTACAGCATCTACGCCGCGATCGCCACGGTCGCGTTCGCCGCCGCTTTTACCGCTGCGACGGCCGCTTCGGCGGTCTTTAGCGGCGTTGGCAGACATGGCGCGTTCGATGAACTCAACACGTCGCGCCCGTTGGCCGCACTCGGCTCCGAGCAGCAATGCGAGCGCTACGCCGGCTTACCCTCGCGTTGGCGCGACGATCCGAAAGCCGGCATGGTGCACCTGCGTGGCGGCGACTTCGTATTCGGCAGCAAGCTCGGTTACGAAGACGAGCGTCCCGCCGGCGACGGCAAGACGCGCGTCGCCGGTTTCTGGATCGATCAGACCGATGTGACGAATGCGCAGTTCGCAGCGTTCGTGAAGGCGACGGGCTACGTCAGCGATTCGGAGCGCCAGGGTGGCGCCGTGGTGTTTCACTCGCCGACACGCGACGAGATGAACGCGCGCGATCTCGCATGGTGGACATGGGTGAAAGGCGCCGCATGGAATCATCCGACCGGTCCCGGCAGCACGCTCGAAGGCCGCCTGAATCAGCCCGTGACGATGGTCACGCAAGCCGACGCGCTCGCCTACGCGCGCTGGCTGGGCCGCGATCTGCCCACGGAGGCCGAGTGGGAATACGCGGGCAAAGCAGGCCGCGAAGGTGCGGACCTAGACGCCGCACCGCGCGACGAACACGGCAAACCGAGCGCGAATTACTGGCAAGGTGTGTTCCCCGTGCTCAATACGAATGAGGACGGTCACGTCGGTCTCGCGCCCGTCGGCTGCTATGCCGCCAACGACTTTAAACTCTACGACATGATCGGCAATGCATGGGAGTGGACCAGGGATGTCTACACGGGTCCGCACCAGTCGCACACCAACGGTGACACCGCGGCGGTCGCGCCGCTCAGCCGCAAACACGACACGCCGATGGTCATCAAAGGCGGCTCGTTCCTGTGCTCGCGCGACTATTGCGTGCGCTATCGGGCGGCGTCGCGCGAACAGCAGGAAGCGGATTTGCCGGCGTCGCATATCGGTTTTCGCACGGTGCTAAGGGACGCGTCATGACGGCTCGGCGATTCGTGACGGCGGCGCTGCTGGTCGCTGCTTCGATGGTTCAGCACGTGCAAGCCGCCGCGCCGCAAGTCATCAAAGTGGGTGTGAGTCCGGGCGCGCATGCCGAGATCATGGACGAAGTGCGCCGCGTCGCGGCCAGTCGCGGCCTCACGCTGGACGTGGTCGTATTCGATCAGCCCGAACATATCGACGCCGCGCTCGCCGCGAAGCAGATCGATGCGGCGAGTTGCGAGGACGAGCCACGCTTCGAAACACAGCGCAAACAGCACAGCTTTGCGCTGACGAGCGTCGCCACCACCGTGACGTTTCCCATCGCCTTGTACTCACGCAAACTGACGAATCTCGGCCAGTTGCAACGCGGCGCGACGATCGCGATTCCTGACGACCGGGAAGGCACTGCGCGCGCCCTGATCCTGCTGCAGAACTTCACGCTGCTGACTTTCAGGGACACGCCCGGCCTTCACGCGACTCTCGCCGACATCACGAGCAACCGGCTGAATCTGAAGATCCGCCAGGTGCCGCGCGCACGTCTGGTCGACACGCTGAACAGCGTGGCCTTCGCCGTGATCGATAGCGACGACGCGGCGCGCGCGGGTCTTTACCCGGCGCGCGATAGCCTCGGTCTCGAAGATGCGCGCTCGCCCTACGCCAACGTGTTGACGGTGCGAGACGCCGACCGCACTCAGCCTTGGGTTGCGCAACTGGTGGCCGCTTACCATTCGCTCGACGTCGCGCATTTCATTCTGACGCGCTATCAGGACTCGGTGCGACGGCCGTGGTGAACGCTTTCTCGTTCGCGTGCACGGCGTGCGGCAGATGCTGCAATAGTCCGCCGGCCATGGCGCTGCCCGAGTTGTTCCTGCATCGCGACCGGTTCATCGGCTGTATTGCGATCGGCCGCGTGCCGCACAGGCGCGTGGGTGAGCGATTGCGCGTGGGTCGGCATGAAACCGTGCTCGACGAGGCCGATATCGCCGCCTTCGATTCGATCGCTGACATGCTGCTCTATCGAACCGGCGACGTCTTCAGCATCATGACGCAGGGCTACGATTACCCTTCACTGGCACGCTGCCCCGCACTCGCTGACGACGGACGCTGCGCCATCCATCTGAATGGCAAGCCGGTCACGTGCGAAGTGGTGCCACTTGATCCGCTCGTACCGGATACGTTGCAACATCTCGTGCTAGCTGGACGCAATCAGAGTGCCGTGTACCTCGACACCGATTGCATTCAGGAAGGTGAGCGCGCGGACGCCGTACTAATGACCGCGGAAGGCGAGATAAAAGACGCGAATGCGACGGAGGCTTTGGCGCGCCGCCGCCGCGCGCTCGAAAGAGAACGCGAGGTGTGGGGCCGTACCGTATTCGAATCGCTCCGCAAAGACCTGTTCGACTCGCCGGCCGCGTTGGCGCGCATTCCGGCCGGCGGCTTTCTGACGATTTCGATTGTGCCGGCGCTATTGGCCGTAGCGAGTACTTCGTCGCGTTGCCGACAGTTATGCGTCGACTATGTCGACAGTCAACTTGCGCTGATCGACCGCAGTATCGAGCAAGCGCTGTTGCGACGCCGCCTGGACGATCGTCCCGTGACACAGGAATTGCGCGGATTCGCTCTTGCATATCAACGTGCAAAAGCGCTTCTTGGCACACCGCTTCCTGCCATGGAAGTGGAGAGCGGCGCGCCCTCTTCTCTATCACCTATCGAAGCCTATCTCTCTGGCGCAGGTCGGTAATCAGAAGATTCGTCAGAGCTGCGAATCCAGCAGCGGGACAAACTTCTCGATCAGCTTTTCCGTAAATGGCCGATGCATCCATGCTTCGAGCGTGATCTGTTGCGACTTCTTTATATCGTCGGCGAAAGCGGCGGTCTGCTGCCTGGCGAAGTCGCGGTCGTAAATATTCAGATTCGCTTCGTCGTTGAGCTTGAACGAACGGTTATCGAAATTGGTCGAGCCGACTGAAACCAGGTATTCGTCCACCACCAGCAATTTGCAGTGAAACATGGTGGGCTGATACTCGTACATTTCCACGCCCGCTCTGAGCAGATCGCCCCAGCACGCGCGCGATGCTTCCCGCACGGTATGCGTGTCGATCCGTTTGCCGGGCATGATGATCCGCACTTTCACGCCGCGTTTCGCCGCCTCGACGATCGCGTTAATGGTCAGCTTGTCAGGAACGAAATAGGCACTCGCCAGATGAATGGAGTGCGTCGCCGCCGTGATCGCCATCAGATACATTAACTGCATGTCGTCGCTGCCGCCCGAGGGCGAGCTGCTAAACATATGCGCGAGGCCGTCGCCCATTGGCTCGACAGCGGGAAAATAGGCTGGGCCGTGCAGCACATTACCGGTTGCCTTGACCCAGTTGTCCATGAATACAGCCTGCATATGGCCAACCACCGGACCCTCCACGCGGAAATGCGTATCGCGCCAATGCTTTTCATCCTGGGCGTGGCCGGTCCACTCCGGCGCAATACCCACACCACCCGTAAAGCCGATATGGCCGTCGATCACTAGCAGTTTGCGGTGCGTGCGATCGTTCATGCGGCCCAGACCGGTCCAATGGGGCTTGTGATACTGAATCACTTCCGCGCCGGCATCGCGAAGCATATCCAAATAGCGCTTATCCATTTTCGACGAACCGACCCAGTCGAGCAGCACATGCACCGCGATGCCCTCGCGCGCTTTGTCCGCGAGCGCCTGCGCAAACTGCTCGCCAATCTCGCCGGACCAATAGATAAAAGTTTCAAATGTAATCGTTCGACGTGCGGAACGGATGCCTTCCAGCATCGAAGGAAAAATGCGGTCGCCGTTCAGCAGCATCTCGAAGCGATTGCCCGAAATGACCGGCGGCCCAAGCAGCAAACCCATTGAGCGAAGGAATTGCGGATCGTCGCTCGCGTAAAGGCGATCGATCTTATGCTCGATCTTCTTCTCGCCGCTCGATAAATTGGCAATCACCAGGATGATGACGAGCGTGACGAAAGCAGTAATCGGAATCGTCAGCATGCGTGGCCTCGATGCTAATAGGCGGGACGTGTCGCGTGCGCGTCCTGCGGTTTGACGAACATTCCGGACCTCGGCCCGGCCTTTACGACGAACGCAGGACGCATTGCGCGTGCCCAATGCAGGCCCGCACCTTGCTACTCCATCCCGTTACCTGACTAGTGAGAACGCTTCCCGGCTGGCTATTTCGCCCGCGCCGTAGACACCGACCACTGTATAGTCCGACGCCACGCATTCGAATGTGGAGGCCTGAAACGTGATGACGAAATGGCGCAGCGCGGGACTTGTCGATGCCACCGCCGCAAGCTCCGTGACCAGCGACGAATTCATGACTTCATGAACCGAATAGCCGGCGAGACCCTGCGAGGCGAGCGGGTGAATCTCGAGATCGGCGTCGCCGGGCGGACCCAGACGATGAAATACGGCGTCCGGAAATAGCACTGCGCAAAATGGATCGTCGTCGGGATCGAATGGTCCGAACCGCTCGAAGTCGGACTCCGCGATCGGATAAGAGAGAATGACCCGGCGGTCACTCGCGACGATAAAGGGTTCGGCGGCATCTTCTGCCGGATAAGGAACGGAGTCCAGCAGGACGACCTCGTCTTCCTGCTGGGTTGAGTCAAGCGTACGGGTCATCTACTTTACGACTCGGTTGCGCTCATGCGCCGGCTGACGCCGGCGCTGCTGCGGGCGTAGCTGCGGCACTCGTAGCGACGGTTCTTTTGGCCGCGGCCTTGCGAACCGGTGCTTTCCTGGCTGCCTTGGCCACGACGCTCTTCTTCGCCGCGCCCTTCTTTGCTGCTACTTTTTTAGTTGCCGCAGTGGCTTTCTTTGCAACCGTCTTTTTGGCCGCGCCTGCTTTCTTTGCCACGACTTTTCGGGCTGCGGCTTTCTTGCTCACTACGCCGCTAGTTGCCGCCGATTTCACTTTGCCGGCCTTCTTCGCGGCTTTGTGACCCGCATCCGCCACAGTTGCCGAGGCGCTATCGATCAGGAATCGGGTGCGGTCCTTGACGGTGGCAAGCCATGCCGGCGCCGGGCCGCGGCCGCTCCAGGTCGCGCCTGTTTTCGGATTGATGTACTTGGGCGGTTGCGCGCCTTTCGGCTGACCTTTGCTGCCTTTCGCCTGGGTGACAGCACTCTTCGCCGCCGACTTCAGCTCGCTCGCGCCTTCGATCAGGAACTGCGCGCGATCTTTCACGCCGGCAATCCAACCCGGCGCGCGGCCATGGCCCGTCCAGGTCGCGCCGGTTTTATGGTCGCGGTACTTTGCCAGTGACTTACCGGAGCTCACGGCTTTCGCCTTGCCACCGCCGTTCAAGCCTCTCGCGGCGCGCCGGGCTTTTGCCTTGGCTTCGATATCCGCGGTAGTCAGGCCATGCTTGAGCATCAGATCACGAATCTGGTCGACCGCGACTTGCGCTTTCCTGGCCAGAAGGACGTCAGCTTGCGCCTGAAGCTTTTTAAGCTTTGCCTGGATTTGCTCTAATGTGGGCATTTGATTGCTCCTTATGTGGTAATCGATCAAACTATGCCACGAATGACGCGAGAAAGGCAGATCGGCGTGACTATAAAAACACGGCTCTGAGTCGATCATGCATTCGGTGGAGTACGAACTTTTCGGGTTCTTTACTTCGTTGCCACACTTTTCTGACTTTTTTCTTTGCCACTCTCCCTTCCCTTTTACTGTCTTTCCAATTCCTGGCCGGCGATCGACGACGGCACTGTGTCGCACTGAAAGGCAGCCCCCGTGCATCGCGGCAAGAGCCGCTTCTACTATAGGCAAGCATTAGGAGATTCAAAGGGCAGTAGTACATTTTTTATTGCCTGAGTACGTTCGCGCGTCCACCCGCTCTTATAAAAACACTTTTTTAGCCATAAGACGCGGGCTTCCCGAGAGGCAATGCGCTATCCGGCAGCGTCGTAACCCCGCGTTACCAATCTCGCAGCGCTGTTTCACCTGTGTCCGGACCGCCCTTCTACACTCCAAACCGTAACTCGACGCAAAGCTCTGGAAAACCCGCAAGGGTGAACCTGAGGCAATCGGAAGCACCGCACTTCGATATGCAAGGAGAAGGCAAATGAACAAGAAGATCATCGGCGCGGTATTCGGTCTGGCAGTGCTGGCGGCATCGTCGGCAGCCTCGGCACACGTGGATGTGGCGGTCGGAGTCGGTATTCCAGTCGGCGTGGTTGCACCGCCGCCGCCCGTTTATGTCGCGCGGGGCCCGGCTCCGGTGCCGGTTGTTTACGGCGGCGACGGCTACGGCTACGGTGACTGGCACGCACGCGAATGGCGCGAACGTCGTGAATGGCGCGAACGCGAATGGCGCCGCGAGCACTGGCGCGAACATGAATGGCGTGAACGGCACTGGAATGGCTATTGAAATGACGCCGTATAGCGCCATGTTAGAACCCCTCTTAATTGCACGGTACTTTTCAGATGAAAGCTGGTTACATCAGAACCGCCCTCGCGGCGGTGGCGCTCACTTCGGCTGCGGTCGGCACGGCAAACGCGGCCGGCTGCATGAAGGGGGCAGTTGTAGGCGGGGTGGCGGGACACTATGCCGGACATCACGCGGTGGTCGGCGCGGTCGGCGGCTGCCTGGTCGGCCGGCATATGGCCAAAAAGCATGCGGAAGAACAGGCTGCGCAACGTCAGCAGGCCAGATTGCAATAACCCGGGTTCGGGGCGCTCGCGCCCCGTTCAGGCGATTCGCAATCCGTGCGTGGGCAGAATCTCCTGCGTGGTCACGAAGCGGTGCTGTTTGACCGCGTCGTGAAATAGACGGTAATCGCTTTTCTCAAAAGCGTTCGTCCACTCGGGCTTCTCGCCGGTATCGTCGCCGAACATCAAACCGGTGGCCATGTACTTCCAGGAGCCGGGACCTTTTGGCACATAGTCCGGAATCGACTCTTTCAAACCCGGAATGCCGCCCGCCTTCACGACGCGGCAAATGTGCCGCAAGCGATCGTTGTCGTCCTCGAGCCGGTTCGTATTGAGCAGGTTCGTGAGCACGTCTGTCACATCGTCCGGCATACCGGGCAGGTTCTCGAAGTCTTGCCGACCCGCCAGATAGGCACGCATCGCGCGGCACGCCATTTCGGCCGCCTGCACGAAATCCGGCAGATTGTGTCGCTGGACGAACTCGTTTCTACCGTCGATGTAATGCCATTTCGCCCACGGCTGGTCAGGATAGTGCAAGGCAGCACCGTGACCGACCGGCAGCGCGACGGTCAGCACATCCTCCTCGATGTGTTCGAGCAGGTGCTCGCTAGCGAGTCTGAGTTTGGCGAACCAGCCTTTGCGGGTGCAGTCCTGAGCTTCCAGCAGATGAACCCGATTCCACGGACTTTCGATCCCGGCGAACCCCTGATGCGCCCATGTATCGACATACGTGTGAAGCGTCACGCCCAGGCGATGCAGTCCCGTTTCGGTGTCCCGGCGCAGGATGGCGCGCCGCACCACCTCACGCGCGACCGCGCTATCCGGCCGGCACACGGCCTTCTCGTGCAACGTCGAGCCCTCGGCCGCCGGCAGAAAATGAAAGGGCGTCCACACCAGCCGGTTCTTGTCGTCCTCCGTGGTGGCGTAATCGAACAACTTGTGGGCGGTGGCGAAGCGTTCGAACGTCTCGCCGCCCTTGAAGCGTAATATGCCCGCGGTCGTCGCATCGTCCACATATTGGCAGGCGTGCGCCACGGTGATCGCGTGCTCGGCCGGCATTCCCGCCACGCGGGCGGCAATATAGATGACACCGTAGTGAAAGTCGATATTCATGGCTGGCGCTCCTGAAGCGCGACGAATGACGACGGGGGGATTCTGGACTGAGCAGCGAGGGGGATGCCGTGTCGGCGCGTGAGTAGATAGTAGACGACCGAACGCACCAGGACTTTAAAAAAACCGCTCGCTGCCCTGTTTCGGGCCGAGTCCGCTACGCGCGCGCGCCGCCAAATAGACTTGCAACAATCTTTCCGCTTTTATTATTTGCACTGTCCGGCGGCTCGGCTATGCTGTGTGCCATTGGAAACCATTCGTAATGCGAAAGGGCATAGCCGGACCGCACCGCTCTCCCGTCCAAACCTTCGGGCTCAGTACACGCTAACGCAAAGGACAATCCCCGTGAAACTCGACAAGTGGAAAGAAGGCGCCAGTCCGGAACGGCGCAAGCTGATACGCAGCAAGCTTCACGTCTTGCTGGCCACGATCGGCACCCTGGCGTCCGTGGTGGGCATCTGCGTGGCCATTAACGGCGGACTTGAATTCAATCGCACCAAAGTTTTCATCGGAGTCGGCATTACGGTCGTCTCCACGATCGTTTATATCTCGATGCTTTTCGCGCCGTCCGAGTGAAATCCGGCGTTCTCCAGTTGCGCAAAGACGCCGCTATCGAACGGGCAGTTACGACAGGTGGGTAATTTTCAGGCGGCTATTCCAATGCGAGTTCAGGTACTCGAGCGCCAGCCGCCGGTGGCAATGGTGAGGTAAATGTTCACTGCAAAGCAGGCACGCCGAGCGAAATAGATCGACCTCCAGATTGCTTTCCACCCGGCGTCCGGCGATCAACTCGATGTAAGCCGCGGAGAACTCGTCCCACGTCAGTTCGTTGGCCTTATAGCGCTTGAACAAGTCGGGTTCCGGAGCCAGCTCAGGCATTTCCTGGTAAGCGGCGCCGCACAACTTGTCGAGAAAGAAAGGCAAATCCTGTTTCTTCGCGAAGCCGGCCAGTTGCGACGTGTTGCTCAGGCGAATGTCGAGCACCGTCCGCACCTCGGCGTTTTTCAGCAGATCGAAAAATTGCTGGGCCGTCTTGCCGGTAAATCCGATGCTGGCCACCTGTACGGGATTGTTTTCGCGCTTCATTGCGGGAGTACCTGGCAGTGGGCAGACGCAGTGCCCGGAAAAAGAAAAGCCCCGCTGCGAAATTCGGAGCGGGGCTCAGTCTCAGTTCACGTCGTGCTGCTTATTTGACGATGCCGACCAGTTCGACCTCGAAGGTCAGATCGCTATTCGGCGGAATCACGCCGACGCCGCGATCACCGTAAGCGGTCGCTGCCGGGCAGGTCAGTTTGGCCTTGCCGCCCACTTTCATCTTCTGCACGCCTTGCGTCCAGCACGGAATCACGCGATTCAGCGGGAACGTGGCCGGGCCACCGTGTTTCGCCGAGCTATCGAACTCAGTACCGTTCGCGAGCGTGCCGCGATAGTTGACCTTCACGACATCTTCGGCAACCGGTTGGGCTCCTGTGCCTTGCGTGAGGTGTTCGACCACGACGCCGGAAGGCAGTTTTTCGGTGGTGGGCGCGGCGGCCATTGCCGTCGAAGACAGAAGAGCAGCTGCGACCAATGCAACGATAGATTTCAAAGCGAGTCTCCAGATGGGTGGTGCGCCTCATTGTAACGGATCGCATGAGGCGCCTCGCTGCGCGCGCGAAAGTCCGCGAGCACTGTCTCGCGTTCGCGGACGTCGGCCAGCACGGCCGGATCGAGTAGCGCGGAAATCACTTCTTCACGCTCGCGGCTCGCTTCCACGATGACGTCGCCAGACGGGCTCCAGATCGCGCTCGCGCCGCACGTGGCCCAGCCGCCGGTGGTGCCGACATGATTCGACAGCAACGCGTACACGGTATTGTCGAAGGCCCGCGCGGGAAACCAGATGCGCGACTGATGGTAGCCGGTCTGCACGCTGAAGAGTGCGCTCACCAGATACGCGTGCGCGCCGTTGACCGCCGCATGCCGCGCATGCTCCGCAAAGCCCGAGTCGTAGCACACGCCGAGTGCGAGACGCCATCCGTCGAGTTCGAGCATGCGGCCTTGCGTGCCCGGGCGATAGATCTTTGTCTCGCTGCTGTACAGGTATTGCTTGTGATACGAATCGAGCTGCGCGCCGGTACGGCTGAATACGAGCGAAGAGATATGCAGGCCGCCCTCGCCGCGCGTCGCCGCGCCGACGATGACCGCGATTTCACGCTGCCGGCAGATGGCCCGAATCGGTTCGAGCCGCGCGTCGTGTGCATCGAAAGCGTATTTCGCAGGATCGCCGGCGATCATGTCGGGTTCGTAGCCGGTCAGGAATTTCTCGGGAAAAACCACCAGTTTTGCGCCGGCGTCGGCGGCCAGAGCGGTCAATTCGACCGTTCTGGCGATGTTGGCCCCGACGTCGCCGCACACCGGTTGCGCCTGTGCAGCCGCGATTCGCAATGAGGTTTGCGGCAGCAATGCCTGTGTGTGATTCAACGTGCGCTCCGTGATGAAAGGACTGCTGCGTTATGACTGCCCGCGTTCGACCTTGGATCGCGGCAGGCAATGCCCCGGCATTTAAACATGAGCGGCACGCCGCATGTAAGTGCGAAGATTCGAGGTGAACCACCTGAGCGGTTTAGCGGTCCACATAGGAAATCCCCTCCTTCGATTTGTTCGCCGACACACGAATCCGATGCTAAAGAGCGTTTTCGATGACCGAGCCGGCTGACTCCGACGAGACCACAGTCCCCGCGTCTTCCGCTGTGCCGGAGCGACGCCGCGCGCCCCGGCCGCGCCGGATTCCGCGCAGCCGTGAGCAGCAGGCGCGGCTCGACGCGCGCGAACCAGCCTTCGAGCCGCTGCCCTTTTCCATCGACGAAGCCACTGCGCAGCGCCCGTTTTCCGAAAAACTCGCCGAATGGTTCGAGGCGCGCCGTTGGCAACCATTTGAATTTCAACGCGAGGTCTGGCAGGAAATCGGCCGCGGCGCGAGCGGTTTGCTGCATGCCACGACCGGCGCCGGCAAAACATGGGCCGTCTGGTTCGGCGCACTGGCCGCCTTCGCAGCCACGTCAAGCGCGCGAAAACGCAGTACGCCCCGCACGCACCCGGAGCCGCTCACAGTGCTGTGGATCACACCGATGCGCGCGCTCGCCGCGGACACCGCCCGCGCGTTGCAAAGTTCGGCGGCGGAACTGGCCGTGCCGTGGAGCGTCGGCTTGCGCACCGGCGACACGTCGTCGGCCGAGCGCGCGCGGCAGAACCGGCGCATGCCGTCGGCACTGGTCACAACGCCGGAAAGTCTCTCGCTCATCCTCACTCGCCCCGATGCGCGCGATGTGCTTGCACACGTGCAACTGGTGATCGTCGACGAATGGCATGAGCTGCTCGGCAACAAGCGCGGCACGCAGACGCAACTCGCGCTCGCGCGTCTCGCGCATTGGCGTCCTGAAGTACAGGTATGGGGTTTGTCGGCGACGCTCGGCAATCTGTCTTTCGCCGCCGATGTTCTGCTCGCGTCCGTGAAGACGCCGCGCGTGAGCGTGCATGGCGCGCTGCCGAAAGCACTGATCGTCGATACGGTGATCCCGGAGACCATTGAGCGGTTTCCGTGGGGCGGTCATGTGGGCATGCGCCAGGTCGACGCCGTGGCCGAGGCGATCGGCGAGGCTCAGACCTCGCTCGTCTTTACCAATACGCGCTCGCAATGCGAAGTCTGGTATCAGGCACTGCTCGAAGCGCGGCCCGAATGGGCCGGCCTGATCGCGCTGCATCACGGCTCGCTCGATCAGGAAGTGCGCGAATGGGTCGAGCGTGGCCTCAAGAGCGGCTTGTTGAAAGTGGTGGTGTGCACATCGAGCCTCGATCTGGGCGTCGACTTTCTGCCCGTGGAGCGCGTGTTTCAGATTGGCTCGCCCAAGGGCGTCGCGCGTTTGATGCAGCGCGCGGGCCGTTCGGGTCACGCGCCGGGGCGGCCGTCGCGTGTCACGATCGTGCCCACGCATGCGCTCGAACTGGTCGAGGCCGCCGCCGCGCGCGAAGCCGTCGAGAAGCGTCAGATAGAAGGCCGCGAAACGCCTGAAAAACCGTTCGACGTGCTGGTGCAGCATCTCGTCACCGTGGCGATCGGCGGCGGTTTCGAGGCGCGCGAACTGTACGGCGAAATTCGCAGCACCTATGCCTACCGTCAACTGACGCAGGCGGAGTTCGACTGGGCGCTCGGCTTCGTCGAAGGCGGCGGCACGGCGTTGCGCGCGTATCCCGACTATCATCGCGTGGTGCGCGAAAGCGACGGCTTGTACCGCGTGCCGCGCGAGGATCTGGTGCGCAGGCATCGCAACAATATCGGCACCATCGTCGCGAACGGCACGTTGAATGTCGCTTATCTTGCCGGCGGCCGGATCGGCGCGATCGAGGAATCGTTCATTTCACGGCTGAAACCGGGCGATATTTTTACTTTCGGCGGACGTGCACTCGAATTGATCCGCGTACAGGATATGACCGCGCGGGTGCGGCGCGCGACCTTGTCGCGCGGAGCCATGCCGCAATGGGCGGGCAGCCGTATGCCGCTTTCGTCCGAACTCGCGGACGCCACGCTGACGATGCTCGCACGCGCCGCAGCCGGCATCTACGACGAACCCGAAATGCGCGCCGTGCGGCCGCTGCTCGAATTGCAGCAGAAGTGGTCGGCCTTGCCCGAGCCGGGCGTGCTGGTGGTCGAGTTGGTGAAATCGCGCGAAGGGCACCACTTCTTTTGCTATCCATTTGCCGGGCGCACGGCGCATATCGGTTTGGGCGCGCTGCTGGCATGGCGCGTCGCGCGCGAAAAACCCGGTACGTTTTCTATTTCGATGAACGACTACGGTTTCGAGCTGTTGTCCGCGCAACCATTCGATTGGGCAGCGCAACTCGAAAGCGGATTGCTCTCGCCAAACGAACTGGATCACGACATTCTCGCCAGCCTCAATTCCTCCGAACTCTCGATGCGGCGTTTTCGCGAGATTGCGCGCGTGTCGGGGCTGGTGTTTCAGGGGCATCCAGGGCAGCAGAAAAGCGCGCGGCAACTGCAGGCGTCGAGTGGTCTCTTCTACGAAATCTTTCGCAATCACGATCGCGGCAATCTGTTGCTCAATCAGGCCGACGATGAAGTGCTTCTGCAGGAACTAGACGCCCACCGCATTCGCATTGCGCTCGAACGCATGAACGCGAGCCGCGTGGTCGTCACGCGGCCGAAAAAGCCGACGCCGTTCGCGTTTCCGCTGATTGTCGGACGCCTGCGGGAAAAAGTCAGCACGGAGAAGCTCGCGGATCGCGTCGAGCGGATGCTGGCCGAACTCGAGAAGGCGGCCCGCACATGAGGCCAGCTTCGTTGGCAGTGGAGATTGCCGGGCATCCTCTCGTGCTGTCGAGCTTGCGCGCGGCGTTCGATCCGGTGCTGCGTTGTCTGTTCGTCGCCGATGCGCATTTCGGCAAGGACGCCGTGTTTCGCGCACGCGGCGTTCCGGTGCCGATCGGTTCAACCGCCGACAACCTGATGCGGCTGGATATTCTGATCGCCGAGTTCGAACCGGCCATGCTGGTGTTTCTCGGCGACCTGCTGCATGCGCGCGAGGCGCACGCCGCCGAGACACTCGACGCATTGCACGTCTGGCGCGCGCGGCATGCGCGGTTGCGGGTCGTGCTGGTCGAAGGCAATCACGACCGCCATGCGGGCGCGCTACCGGCGACGCTCGACGTCGAGTATGTTCAGGAGCCCTGGCGTGTCGGGCCGTGGGCGCTGTGTCATTACCCGCAGCAGGTTGAAGGTGCGTATGCGCTCGCGGGGCATGTGCATCCGGTGTATCGGATAGCGACGCGCAACGATTCGGTACGGGTTCCGTGTTTCCGGTTCGGGAGGGCGGGCGGCGTGTTGCCTGCGTTCGGGAGCTTTACTGGAGGGACGCGAGAGGACGGTCGTGTCGCTGGGGAGAAGGTTTTTCTGGTGGTGCAGGAGAGGGTGATTGAAGTGGTGTGACGCGGGATTTCGTACTGGTTTTTTGAGCGATTAGTTTGCCGAGGATGAAGATGGGAGCGAGCGGACGATGGTCGTTCGCTCGCCCCGTTTGGCATCGGTAGGGAGGCCGGTCTCCCGGCCTCCGTGCGATGAAGGAACGTCGCTCCGTTAGTGGTTGCCGCCGCCGTGGCCTCCGCCGCCACCGCCGTAGCCGCCGCCGTGGCCTCCAAAGCCGCCGCCGAAGCCGCCGCCGTGGCCTGAGCCAAAGCCGCCGCCGAAGCCGCCACCATGGCCTTGGCCTCCGTTGCCCGCGCCGGGGCCATTTCCGCCCTTGCCGCCGTCGCCGCCGTGACCGTGGCCACCTGCGCCGGGACCGCCGTTGCCGCCGTTGCCTGGGCCGCCTGCGCCGGGGCCGCCGTTGCCGGGGCCACCTGCGCCAGGACCACCGTTGCCCTTGCCGCCGTTACCTGGACCGCCGTTGCCGCCATTGCCGGGGCCGCCCGCGCCGGGACCGCCGTTGCCGCCATTACCGGGGCCGCCCGCGCCGGGACCGCTGCCGCCCTTGCCGCCGTTGCCTGGACCGCCTGCGCCAGGACCACCGTTGCCCGGGCCACCTGCGCCAGGACCACCGCCGCCTTTGCCGCCGTTGCCGGAGCCACCGTTACCGCCGTTGCCTGGGCCGCCTGCGCCAGGACCGCCGTTGCCCGAGCCACCCGCGCCAGTACCACCGCCGCCCTTACCGCCGTTGCCGGAGCCACCGTTGCCGCCGTTGCCCGGACCACCGTTGCCTGAGCCACCTGCGCCAGGACCGCCGCCGCCTTTGCCACCGTTACCGGAGCCACCGTTGCCGCCATTGCCCGGGCCGCCTGCGCCAGGACCACCGTTGCCCGAGCCACCCGCGCCGGGACCGCCGCCGCCTTTGCCGCCATTGCCGGAGCCACCGTTGCCACCGTTGCCGGGGCCGCCTGCGCCAGGACCACCGTTGCCCGAGCCACCCGCGCCGGCACCGCCGCCGCCTTTGCCGCCGTTGCCGGAGCCACCGTTGCCGCCGTTGCCGGGGCTTCCTGCGCCGGGACCGCCGTTGCCCGAGCCACCCGCGCCGGGACCGCCGCCGCCTTTGCCGCCATTGCCCGGGCCGCCTGCGCCGGGACCGCCATTGCCCGACCCACCTACGCCGGCACCGCTTCCGCCCTTGCCGCCGTCGCCGTGACCACCGTCGCCGTGACCACCATTGCCGGGACCGCCCGCGCCAGGACCGTTTCCGCTATTGCCGCCGTCACCGTGACCGCCTTCTCCATGGCCACCGTTGCCATGACCGCCGTCACCATGACCGTTCCCGCCCTTGCCGCCATCGCCGTGAGCGCCGTCTCCATGACCACCTTCACCGTGAGCGCCGTCGCCATGGCCACCGTCGCCATGACCGCCATCTCCGTGGCCGCCGTCGCCATGGCCGCCATCTCCGTGGCCGCCTTCTCCATGGCCACCATCTCCGTGGCCGCCTTCTCCATGGCCACCGTCGCCATGACCGCCATCGCCGTGACCGCCTTCACCATGACCGCCGTTGCCATGACCGCCATCTCCATGGCCGCCGTCGCCATGACCGCCATCTCCGTGGCCGCCGTCGCCATGACCGCCTTCACCATGACCGCCGTCACCATGGCCACCGTCACCATGACCGCCTTCACCATGGCCACCATCGCCATGGCCACCATCGCCATGGCCACCGTCACCATGACCGCCTTCACCATGGCCACCGTCACCATGGCCACCATCGCCATGGCCACCGTCACCATGACCGCCGTCACCATGGCCACCGTCACCGTGACCGCCTTCACCATGACCGCCGTCACCATGGCCACCATCGCCATGGCCACCGTCACCGTGGCCGCCTTCACCATGGCCGCCGTCACCGTGACCATGACCGCCATCTCCGTGACCGCCATCGCCATGGCCATGGCCACCGTCGCCGTGACCACCATCTCCATGACCATGGCCACCGTCGCCGTGACCACCATCACCATGGCCGCCGTCTCCATCACCGTCGCCGCCATGGCCGTGGCCATGGCCGCCGTCACCATGATGACCGCCATCGCCGTGGTGGCCATGATGACCGTGGTGCCCATGACCGTGGCCGCCGTCGCCACCGTCGCCACCGTCACCTCCACTGCCGCCGTCACCGCCATCCCCGCCGGTGCCTCCGGTGCCGCCGGTGCCGCCGCCGTTACCGCCATCACCTCCGGCGCCGGTGCCGGTTCCGCCGTTACCACTGCCGCTCCCTGTACTCCCGGAACCCAGTCCCGACGAGCCCGAACCACTCCCGCCGCTATTGCCCGCAGTAGCCGTCCCGGTCGACGAAGTCCCGCCGCCGCTTTGCGTGCCCCCGGCCGCTACCGCCCCCACCCCACCCGCGGCGAAGCCACTTCCACCAGGCATCACGAGGCTTCTGCTTTGCCGGATGCAGCCGGGCGTGCCCGCACAATCATCCGGCAACGCCTGCGCCAACATCATCACGTTCGAACTGACCGACGGCGCGGCCGACGCGGACGGATCAGTTTGCGCACCCGCCATCGCCGCATACAGACTCACAGCAACTGCGAATACCGCCCGGCGCGTCCCCAGCACCAGTGCGTCCCCGTTTTGCTTTTTCATTTCATTCTCCTAACTATATGCTTTTAGCGACCGGCCCTGGTAACAAGCGAATCTCTGTTCACTGTTAAAAATGAAACCTCAACGCCCGGTCGTCACCGCCTCGCGTCACGCTAAAACCACATGACTTTCGGCATCTCTCGCACGGAAAACCCCGGTCCGATTCAACGTGATTCGAGAGAGGACAACTGGCTGTGCGCGAACCCCGGTTTTGAAAACGCACAGCTGGGCCTGATGGACGTTGAAGTTATGCGCAGAGCCATTCAGCGACCGTGCGTTACCCCACGCAGTGCGATATCGCCACGGTTTTTACGATGAATTGCGCAGCTGAACTGTCAGAGATCGTCAATTGCCAGCTTTATAAATAGGAGAGAGTTACCGTCCATAGATACGCAGTACAAACTATTATTTTTTTACGTTTTCTTTAATCCGCGTGATCAGACTAACCATGCAACCATGGTTCGAATGCTTCACATACGTGTGCATCCGAACACAAAACAGAAGTTGCCCATGCAGGAGTGAGTGCAATCACACAGACGGCGCAACTCGTACTATTTGCCCAGCGCCATGATCGCCCCCGCGCTTCGACAACGCATAAGGCCGTCGCGTGAATAAAAGCAGTCCGTCATCGGACCAGCCGCCCTGCTCGCGGTATAAAACATTCGGCCCGCAGCGCATTCCGACTGCCTCGCAAACTCACGACCACTCCCTTTATGAATTCGTTAGCGATATATGCGCCATCGCACGGACCGGATGCGAATTCCGATTCGGGCGACAATACGAGCATCGCAACTCCATCGATAACAGGAAAAAGATGCTTCTATCCGAACAATGGGTGCTGGTTACGGGGGGCGCTCGCGGACTCGGCGCGGCGATCACGCGCGCACTGCTGCGCGAAGGTGCGAGTGTGGTCGTCAACTATCGCAACAGCGAAACATCGGCGCTCGCACTGAAAGAGGAATTCGGCAATCGGGTGCTGCCACTTCGAGCGGACGTCACGGACGCGGCCGCCGTCGCGCGCCTGTTTGACAAAGCGCAGTTGCAAACCGGCCAACCCATCGTGTCGGTGGTCAACAACGCGCTGGCCGACTTCCGGTTCGATGGCGATGCTCGCCCGAAAATCGATTCCATCGCCTGGGCGCGTTTCCAGCAGCAACTCGACGGCTCGCTCAAAGGCGCGCTCAACACGATTCAGGCGGCCGTTACCGGCATGCGTTCGCGTGGGTTCGGCCGCATCGTCAACGTGGGCACCAATCTGTTTCAGAACCCCGTCGTTCCCTATCACGACTACACGGCGGCCAAGGCGGCGCTGTTGTCGCTCACGCGCACCGCTGCGCACGACCTCGGTCCGGACGGCATCACGGTGAACATGGTGTCGGGCGGACTGCTGCGCACCACCGACGCGAGCGCGGCCACGCCGGAATTCGTCTTCGACCTGATCGCGAGCTCCACGCCAGTGCGCCGCGTCACGACGCCGGAAGAATTCGCGGATGCGGTTTTGTTCTTCCTGTCGCCATGGTCACGCGCGGTGACCGGCCAGAATCTGATCGTCGACGGCGGCCTCGTAAAGAGCTAGGCGATCTGCTGAACACTCGCTCGCGCTCCCACGCGCGAGCGAGCCGGACCGGGAAGTGTCGCTGCGCACCCACCACGCAGCGGCGCACCCAACACATTCCCGCAGTATCTTTGTCCGAAGCATTTCCACCATCCGTGGCACCGGGCGGGTCTTCGCCACCGTCAAGGCTCCCGCAAGCTTGCCGCGCCAGCCCGCGCACTCAATCGGTAAAAAAACGCGGGTTTACCTTCGTTTGACTTCAGAAGGCAGGCTCGTTTACTGGACGCAAACAAGCCTTCAGGACACTTCCAATTTGCTTTGGTCAGCTGAATAGTGTTCTGCGAATCTCTCCCACTATCTCAGGAGATTGAGCCATGGTTAATGTGTCCAGCAGCGCCGTCGACGAACTGAAAACCGCCATGCGCGGTCAGGTTCTGTTACCCGGCGACGCGACCTTCGACGAAGCACGCAGCATCTGGAACGCGATGATCGACCGGCATCCGGCGATCATCCTGCGTTGCGCGGGCGTTGCCGACGTGCGCCAGGGCGTGGCCTTCGCGCGCGAGAACGGCCTGCCGCTCGCGATTCGCGGCGGCGGCCACAACATCGGCGGCAGCGCATTGTGCAACGACGGAGTCGTGCTCGACCTGTCGCGGATGAAATCGGTGCAGATCGATCCCGCGGCGCGTCGCGCGTATGTCGAACCGGGCGCGACGCTGCGCGATTTTGACCATGAAGCGCAGGCCTTCGGGCTCGCCACGCCGCTTGGCATCAACTCGACCACCGGCGTCGCGGGCCTGACGCTCGGCGGCGGCTTCGGCTGGCTGAGCCGCAGATATGGCATGACCGTGGACAATCTGGTGTCGGCCGACGTCGTCACCGCCGAAGGCGAACTGGTCCACGCAAGCGCCGATTCGCACGAAGACCTGTTCTGGGCGATTCGCGGCGGCGGCGGTAATTTCGGCGTCGTCACGCGCTTCGAGTTCGTCCTGCATCCGGTCGGTCCGCTGGTCTACGGCGGCCTCGTGGTCCTGCCGATCGAGCAGGCAAGGGACGCCCTGCTCAAATACCGCGCGGCGCAATCCGCGATGCCGAAGGAACTGAGCGTGTGGGCCGTACTGCGGCTCGCGCCGCCATTGCCGTTTCTGCCGCCCGAAGTCCACGGCAAGCCGGTGATCGTCTTCGCAATGTGCTATACCGGCGCTGTCGAAAGCGGTCCGTCCACGGTGGAATTCGTACGCGCTTTCGGAACGCCGCTCGGCGAACATCTCGGCCCGATGCCGTATGCCATGTGGCAACAGGCGTTCGACCCGCTGCTCACGCCGGGCGCGCGCAACTACTGGAAATCGCACAATCTGGTCGACATTCCGGATGGCCTCATCGACGCGCTGCTCAACGCGATCGATAACCTGCCGACGCCGCAATGCGAGATTTTCTTCGGGCAGATCGGCGAGCAGACCCGGAGCGTGCCGGTCGAAGCCACCGCCTATTCGAGCCGCGACACGGTGTACGCGATGAACGTGCACGGCCGCTGGGACGATGCGAGCGATGACGAGCGCTGCGTAGGCTGGGCCCGCGCATTTTTCGATGCCGCCGCGCCGTTCGCGCTGGGCAGCGTCTACGTCAACTTCATGACGGAAGAGGAAGGCGGACGCGTCGCCGACGCGTACGGGCCGAACTACGAACGCCTCGTCGCTGTAAAAAACCGCTACGATCCACGCAACCTGTTCCGTCACAACCAGAACATCCGGCCGTCGGTGTAGCAGTGAGCAGGCGGGCGACGGCCGACGGCAATTCGCGCGTGGCCCGCCCACGCGCGCCGCACCCAATACTGAACACGCGCACCGCGGGGTCGGGCACGCTATGTGCTGGTTAGCAATCACCGTACGGGCTTGTCGGCGTCACGCCCTTACCGCCTGAACGTAAACGAACAACGCCGCTTTCATAACACCAATAACGCAAAAGGAAAACAATCATGCGTAGACGACAATTCATCATGACGACCAGCGCCGCGCTCGCCACCGCCGGACTCGGCCTTGCCGGCTGCACGACCACGTCGCCGTCCTCGAGCGCATCGCCTTCGGCCAACGCCGGCAAACGGGACAGCATCAATGCCGGGGTCGATTCCACGCTGTCGCGTCTCTATGAGAACGTCACAGGCTCACGTGAACTGGTGGCCAAGGCGCGCGGCGTTCTGGTGTTCCCGAACGTCATTTCGGCGGGCTTCTGGGTCGGCGGCCAATACGGCGAAGGCGCATTGCGCGTGGGTGGCCGCACGGCGGGTTACTACAGCACCGTTGCGGGCTCGTTCGGTTTGCAGATCGGAGCGCAGTCCAAGGCACTGATCTTCCTATTCATGACGCAAGAAGCACTCGACAAATTCACGAGCAGCCAGGGCTGGGCAGCCGGTGCGGACGCCACCGTCGCTTTGCTGAAGATCGGCGCGAACGGCGCGGTCGATACCTCTACCGCCACCAGCCCGGTCGAAGCCTTTGTGCTGACGAACGGCGGACTGATGGCCGGCGTATCGCTCGAAGGCACCAAGGTTTCGCGTCTGATGATCTGAACGTGAGCGTCCACACGCACTGCCAGACAGCCGCCTCGCCGGCTGTCTGGCATCTCTAACTCGCGCGGAGCGGAAGCTGCCGCCGCGTAATTCGCCTCCCGGTCATCCAGACCGCACTGCTGTAAAATCCGCGCTTTTTGCAATCTTGCCCGGCCACCGCGGCGCCCCAGGCCGGGACACCCTGTCTGCGGACGCGCGTCTCGCTTGCATGCACGCCGTCAGTCCGCACTTCCCACCTCGTTGAAGATGAACACCGCTCGTCCCACTCATGGCTGGCTCGCCACGCTGCCAGGCATCAAAAGCAATGTCCTCGCAGGACTGACCTCGTCGTTCGCGCTGGTGCCGGAATGCATCGCCTTCGCGCTGGTCGCCCATCTCAATCCGTTGATGGGGCTGTACGGCGCCTTCTTCATCTGCGCCATCACGGCGTTATTCGGCGGACGACCTGGCATGATTTCCGGAGCCGCCGGTTCGATGGCGGTGGTCATCGTGGCGCTCGTCGTGCAACACGGCGCGCAATATCTTCTTGCCACCGTGATCCTGAGCGGCATCTTGATGGTCCTGTTCGGTGCTCTGCGGCTCGGCAAACTGATCCGTATGGTCCCGCATCCGGTGATGCTCGGCTTCGTCAACGGACTGGCGATCATCATCGCGATGGCGCAACTCGCACACTTCAGGCAGAGCACGCCGCAAGGCGAGCAATGGCTGCACGGCAGCGCGCTGCTCGTGATGTGCGGACTCGTCGCGCTGACCATGGCGATCGTTTATCTGCTGCCGCGGCTCACGCGCGCGGCGCCGCCCGCGCTGGTGGCGATCGTCGGCGTGGGCCTCTTCACGCACTGGCTGCCTGTGCCGACCCGCACGCTCGGCGACATGGCGCACATTGCGGGCGGCCTGCCGAGTCTGCATATGCCGGGCGTCCCGCTGAATCTGGACACGCTTCATGTGGTGCTGCCCTACGCGGTGCTGATGGCGATTGTCGGTCTGCTGGAAACGCTGCTGACCTTCAATCTGACCGACGAGATCACCGAAACGCGCGGCCAGCCGAATCGTGAATGCGTCGCGCTCGGCGCCGCGAATATCGCCTCGGGTCTGTTCGGCGGCATGGGCGGTTGCGCCATGATCGGCCAGACCATGATCAATCTGAATTCGGGCGGCCGGTCGCGCCTGTCCGGCGTGGTCAGCGGCGTGATGATCCTGATGTACATCCTGTTCCTGTCGCCTCTGATCGAACGCATTCCGCTGGCGGCGCTGGTCGGTGTGATGTTCGTGGTGGCGCAACAGACTTTCGCGTGGGGTTCGCTGCGCGTGCTCGGCAAGGTGCCGCGTAACGACGCGCTGGTGATCGTGGCGGTCAGCGTCATCACCGTGTTTTCCGATCTGGCGATCGCGGTGTTGTGCGGCATCGTGATCGCCGCGCTCAATTTTGCGTGGCAGCACGCTCGTGAAATCCACGCGCATGTCGAAGACCGCGCCGGCGACAAGATTTACGCGCCACGCGGCACGCTGTTTTTCGCATCGGCCACCCGCTTTCACGAGCTTTTCAACCCCGTAGAAGATCCCGAGCGCGTCACCGTCGACTGCCGCGATCTGCTGCTGGCAGATCATTCAGCCTTGGCGGCATTGCAAGCGCTGGTCGAGCGTTATCGAAAAGCCGGCAAGGAATTGAGCATGAAGAACTTGTCCGAACGCAACCAGCGCCTGCTGAGCCGCGCCGGTATCGCGCTAGCCTGACGTACGCTCAGGCGCAGGCCCGCGTCGTTCCGGCAACGTGAACACCCCCGCGGACGCCGCGGCGATTCATGCCACTCTTCGGATTAACGGCGGAACGGGACGGAAAACTTCAGGCTTTGCCGATCGGCTTCGGGCGCAGGGCCAGGACGAGGGTCTGGCAGGCGCGGCTCACGACGCGATGGACGTGGCGGCGCCTTGGTAATCTGATTGCGCGCACGCGAGGTGGGCGACGATTTATTCCACCGGCAGCGTCAGCGAGGCAACTTCGCAGCGCGGCCACTGACGCAGGACGTCAGGCGCCAGCAACAACTTGGCGGCTCGCACGCCCGCGCCCATGACGATCTGGGTCCGCTCCATGACGGCGGCATCGACGAGAATGCGCCAGTCGTCCGGCAGACCGAAGGCCGTGATACCGCCGAACTCCATGCCGCTATGCTCGACCGCTGCTTCCCGTTTGGCGAAAGAAAGCCGCTGCGCGCCCAGCGCCGCCTTCACCGCACCGTTGATGTCGAGCCGCAGCGAACCCAGCGAGACCACCGCCGCATAATGCTCGCCGCCCTCTTTCTTGTAACGGATCACGATCGTGTTCGCGCAGTCTTCCAGACCGAAGCCGTAGCGCGCGCTGAATGCGGCGGTGTCCGACGCGTCGTCGGTGACGGAGAAAACCGTGACGCCTTGCGCCGGCAATTGCTCGACCACATGCGCAGGCAAATGCGCGTCCAATTGTTCCGCTGCAATGACGTCCAGCCGCTGTACGAGTTCGTGCGAGTGCATAGTGAGCAAAGTGTGTGAGGATCCCTGCGCATTCTAACGGCACACCTGGCTCAAGGTGCGCCGACGGTGCCGGCACATGACCGGCACGCATGCGGCGCGCGCCGGTCGCGCTTGTTATAGTGACAGGCACAAGGTTTGCGAAAGGCTTGAACGCGAAGACTGCGGCGAAGCAGCCCGATCTGTCCGCACACACCCGGTCCGCACCCGCCACCTCGAATTGCCCGCGCGGCGCCAGCACCCATTGGGAACACGACCATGGACATCGACACGCTTTCCGCCGAGAACCTCCAGCAAGTGGCCCGCAAACAGGCCAACTGGGCCATCGGCGCCTTCAAACAGTTTGCCGAAGACCGCTGCGCGGCCATGGCCGCCAGCATCGCTTTCTATGCGGCATTCTCGCTTGCGCCCACGCTGGTGATGGTGATCGCCGTGGCCGGCTGGTTCTTCGGCGCCGAAGCCGCGCGCGGCGAGTTGTTCACCCATATCCACGGCTTGCTCGGCGACCAGGCCGCAGCGGGCGTCCAGACGATCGTCGAGAACGCGCATCACAGCGGTAGCGCCGGTGGCGTCGCGGCCGTGATCTCGCTCGTGACGCTGGTGATCGGCGCCTCCGCGACCTTCTCTTCGCTCAATAGCGCACTCAATATAGTCTGGCCGAATACCGGGCCGCGTTCGTCGAGCGTGATGGCACTCGTGCGCGTGCGGCTGATTTCGTTCGGGCTGGTGCTCGGCGTCGCGTTTTTGCTGATCGTGTCGCTCGTGCTCGATACCGTCATCACCTTCGTCGGCAAGTGGCTGTGGGGCGACTCGCCGTATGTCGTGATCGGCAATCTTCTGCAACTCGGCGTCGGCTTGCTCGTGCTGGCGTTCGCTTTCGCGGGCTTGCTCAAGTTTTTGCCGGATGCGCGCGTGCGCTGGCGCGATGCGTTCGTCGGCGGGATAGTCGCGGCCGCGCTGTTTTCGGCGGGCAAAAAGTTGTTCGCGCTGTATCTCGCGCACGCCGGCATGGCCACCTCGTTCGGCGCGGCCGGTTCGCTCGCCGTGCTGCTGATGTGGCTGTACTTCTCCGCCGCCGTGCTGCTGCTCGGTGCGGAATTCTCGGCGGCGCGCGGGCGCATGCATGATCCGCGCGGAGGCTGGGGTATGCAGAACGAGACGCCGCCCGGCAGCCGTGCCAAGCTCGCCTCGGTGCTGGCGGCATCGACTGTTGGCGCGGATGCGGTGCCGCACGCCGATGCGCAAACAGACGAACGCGCCGCGTTGGGCGACGCCGCTCTCACTCCCGCCATGCGCGCTGCGAGGGCCCGCGCGCTGGACGGCGCCGCGCCGGCGGCGACTTTCCAGACGCAAGCCAGAAACCGGCCGTCGGCGCGGGCAACGGCGCTCAAGGTCGGCCGCACGGTCGTGCTCGCCGAAGCGCAAGCGACGCGCATCGCCGCCGTCACATTGATCGAAGCGAGCCGCAAAGCCGTTGCGGCCGATCGCTACGTGAGGCGGCATCCGTGGACTTCAGTGCTGGTGGCGGCGACTGCCGGACTGGCTGCAGCAATGGTCGCGCGCCGCAATACCGATAACAGCGAACGCTAAGACATTCAGTCGCGGGCCGGCTTCATGGGCCGCATCTGCAAGCGCCTGCACGGGTGCGCCTGCTCACAACGACGAAAACCTGTCTAGCCGCTCCGTCAAGCCAGATCTGCTTCGATTCTTATGAAAACGCTACAGAACGAGCCGGGAAATTAGACGACATCATTACATTTAGCCTACAAATCAATGTCGAAAGTGCGCGTATTGGAGCCGTCACTGTCATCAAAACAACAATAATGCTGAGTCAACGAATAAATGTTGCTGAAACAGAAATAATCGTTAACGCGCTTTAAATACAAGGCGTTGCGTGGTCTGTCAGTTTTTGGAGACACTCTTTTTTTTCCAGTTCTTGCCGATTGACCCCGTGAGCTATTCTCCTTTCCGCAACAAAGAAACTAATCATCTGCGTGGAGAAATGGATGAAACGAATCGCACTGTCTACCCTCTCGCTGGCGCTCCTCGGCGTCACTGGCGTGGCACATGCTCAAAGCAGCGTGACCCTGTACGGTTTGATCGACGAATCGATCCAGTACGCTCACAACACGGTTGACGCGAACGGCAAGAACTCGAATCAGGTCGGCCTGGTCGGCGGCAACCTGCAAGGTCCGCGTTTCGGCTTGAAGGGCACGGAAGACCTCGGCGGCGGCCTGAAGGCAATCTTCCAGTTGGAAAACGGCTTTGACGTGAACAACGGCAAGCTGGCTCAAGGCGGCCGTATGTTCGGTCGTCAAGCCTACGTCGGCCTGACGGGTGATCAGTGGGGTACGTTCACGCTGGGTCGTCAATACGACCCGCTGGTCGACCTGGTTCAGCCGCTGACGGCTGACAACTACTTCGGTTCGACCTTCACCACGCCGGGCGACGTCGACAACAACGACAACTCCTCGCGCACGAACAGCGCCATCAAGTACACCTCGCCGGTGTGGGGCGGCTTCCAGTTCGAAGGCATGTACGCTCTGGGCGGCGTGGCTGGCGCAACGGGTTCGGGTCAATCGTGGTCGGGCGCTGCAACCTATGCAACGGGCCCGTTCAGCGTGGCTGCCGGTTATTTCCGCATGGACAACGGCAACACGCTGGCTAGCCGCACCGCCGGCACGCCGCCGACAGCTGGCTGGAACGGCAGCACGTCGGACGGCACGTTCGACAACCAGGTCAACGGCGCATACGCCGCGGCCAAGTCGATCGGCATCGCTTCGGTCGCTGTGCAATATGTCGCAGGCCCGTTCACGGCCAACCTGCGTTACAGCAACGCACAGTACAAGCCGGACGCGAACTCGGGCTTCGGTTCGACCCAGAAGTACAACGTCGGTGGCGCATACCTGGGTTACCAGGCAACGCCGGCAATGCTGGTTGGCGTGGGCTACATCTACACCAAGGCTAGCGGCGATTCGAGCGCAACGTATCACCAGGTTTCCCTGGGCGGCGACTACAACCTGTCGAAGCGCACGGACGTCTACCTGGTCGGCGCATATCAGCACGCAAGCGGTCAGCAACGCACGTCGGCCGGTACGCTGGTCGATGCAGGCGCAGCAATCGGTTCGTACGGCTACAACTCGGCTTCCAGCTCGCAAGAACTGGTCAGCCTGGGCATCCGCCACAAGTTCTAATCGAACTTGACGGACTGCTGAAGCAACACGCAGTTGAAAACCAGCCACAGGCGAAAGCCTGTGGCTGGTTTTTTTTCGTCCTGAGTTCTTTGATGCTTCTCGATGACCCAATGAAAAAGGCCGCCAGCAAGCCCGCTTCAGGCTCCTGACGACCTCTGCTGTACTGCTTCCCGCCGAGCCCGCACTGAGCCCGCACTTCACGCCGGCCCGACGCGCATGCGCCCGCGTCTGTCTTCGGCCTACTTCCGCTGCGCCTTGCCCCTCTCCGCCTGCGCCAACGTCTGCGCGGGCTTTGCGTCGAGTTCATGCTCGATGCCGTCAGCGCCCACCGGCGCGCGATGCAGCACCAGCGCCCGCTCCCGCTGCAACAGCGGCACATTTGGCGATTCCTGCCAGTCCGGATCGGGGATCTCGCCGAACACCTGGCGCAGCCGCTCGCCCCATGTCCGGTGAATCATTTCGAAGTACGCGTTGTCGTGATCGATCGAAACGAAGCGCGTGACGCGCAGCGTGTCCTTCTGGTAGACCAGCAGATCGAGCGGCAGGCCGACCGACAGATTCGAGCGCAGCGTCGAGTCCATGGAGATCAGCGCGCATTTGGCGGCTTCGTCGAGCGGCGTGGACGGCGTCAACACGCGGTCGATGATCGGCTTGCCGTACTTGGCCTCGCCGATCTGGAAATACGGATTGACCGCCGACGCCTCAATAAAATTGCCCGCCGCATAGATCATGAACAGACGCGGCCGGTTGCCCGCGATCTGCCCACCGAGAATGAAGCTGCAATTGAAGTCGACGCCGAATTCCTGCAACGCCTCCGCCTCGCGCTGATGCACGCAACGCACCGCACGGCCGATCACACGGGCGGCGTCGGCCATGGTCGGCGCGCTCCAGAGCGTGGGCTGGGAAGGATCGGTGGGCTCGGACAACTCGTGCAGCACCGCTTGAGTCAGCGACAGATTGCCGGCGCCCAGCAGCGTGAGCATGCGTTCGCCCGGCAACTCGAACACCGACATCTTGCGCGCGGTGCTGATGTGATCGACGCCCGCATTGGTGCGCGTGTCCGAGAGGAACACGAGACCGTCGTCGACGGACATCGCGACACAGTAAGTCATAAGAAAAGGTACCCGCAAAAAAACAACTGAACGGCGCTATTGTAATGCGGCGCGCATGCGCCTCTATCCCGTTATATCCCGTTTATCGGCCGTCGCGGGCCTATTCTGAATGGCGATTGAGGGCTGGCGCTCACTGGCGCCTCCGGAGCCCTTTTGTGAGCCGGCCTCGTTGCGCGTCTACTGCGACTGTTGCCCGCTGACCGTAACGGACACTTTAAGCTGTTCTTCCAGCCCGCCGATACGCCGGCCACGCACCGGCGCGGCGGCTTCGTAGTCGCGCGCGACGGCGAGACGGCAGTAGAGTTCGCTGGCAAACGCCGCATGCGTGACGTCGATGGAAATCCAGCCCTTGCCTTCGACCCACACGTCGACCCACGCATGGCTCGCGCCGTGCGTCACCTCGCCGGGTTCGATATAGCCGCTCACGTAGCGCGCCGGAATGCCGCGCGCGCGGCAGCACGCGAGCATCAGATGCGCGTGGTCCTGACATACGCCGTTGCCGAGTTCGAGCGCCTGGGCCGCCGTGCTGGTGACTTCGGTAATGCCCGGGTTGTACTTCACGCGCTGCACGATCTGTTCGGAGAGCGCGATCAGATTCGCCGAACTGGTCAAGCTCGGCACCGATTCGGCCAGTTCACGGACCGCCGCATCGGCCTCGGTCAAGCGCGTCGAGCAGGTGAAATGCTCGAGCGGAATCGGGCCGACGGCGTCGGGCAAATGGCCGTCGATCAGCGCAATCGTGTCCACTTCGCCGGCCACGTGCAGACGAATCTCGCTATGCGGCTTGTTGATGACCAGCGTGTGCAGCACGTTGCCGTAAGCGTCGAAGGTCGCGTCGAGCTTGCCCGGTGCGTCGATGCTCCAGCGCCGTACGACCTGCGAGGCGCCGCTCGCCGGCGTCAGACGCAGTTGCTGGATCGAATAATGGACAGTCGCTTCGTAGCGATAGGACGTGTCGTGGCGGATCGTCAGGTACATAAAGAAACTCCGTCAGGCGACTGGCAACATCAGATAGGTACGCGCAACCAGATTGCCCAGCTCGAACACGCGAGCGAGGAACTGTGTCAGATAGGCGTGCAGGCCGGCTTCGAAAATCTGCCGGATGTCGGAGTACACGAGTTCGGCGCGCAGCTTGCCGGCGAACCGTTCGCACTGGTTGGAGCCGGAGGTGCGCAGCATCGCCAGATTCACGCAGACGCCTTCGAGCGACGCCAGCAGCGAACGCGGCATCTGCTGATTCAGGATCATCAGTTCGACCACGCGCGCCGGCGTGACGACGTCGCGATACACCTTGCGATAGATCTCCAGCGCCGACACCGAGCTCAGGATCGAGGTCCAGTAATAGAAATCTTCGAGCTGGCGCGCGGCATCGCGTGAATTCGGTTCCACGTCGGCAAAGCGCACGTCGAGAATCCGCGCGGTGTTGTCGGCGCGTTCGAGGAAAGTGCCGAGCTGCGTGAAGAAGAACGCGTCGTCCTGCAGCGCGGTGCCGATCGTCACGCCGCGCGACAGGTGCGAGCGGAACTTGACCCATTCGAACAGCGCGCCCGGATTGCTCGCGGCCTGCCCCGCCGAGGCGCGCTCGTTGAATTCGAGCCACGTGTCGTTGATGGTTTCCCACCACTCGGTCGTCAGCGTGCCGCGCACGGCGCGGGCGTTTTCGCGCGCGGCCTGCAGACACGAATGGATACTCGACGGATTGGTCGCATCGGCCACCATGAAATCGAGCACGTGTTCGCGAGTCGGTTCGTCGTAACGCTGCGCGAAGGCGGTTTCGAGTTCGGAGATGCGCAGCACCGAGCGTTGCGCGCGCGCCTCCTGGTCGGGCGTCTGCGGCAACAGCAGCGCCTTCAGGTTGATATCGAGCATGCGGGCGGTGTTCTCCGCGCGCTCCATGTAGCGGGCCATCCAGAAAAGGTGATCGGCGGTTCGGCTTAGCATGACGGCGTTCCGTATCTGATGACGCGAGGCCTCGTCGAGGTAAAAGGCCCGCGCTGGTTATCCGTGTGCACCGGCGGCGCGCGTGTTGCGTATCACGTGCTGCCCGGCGCGTTGGGTTGCGGGCGCGGTTGCGTGAACCCTGTGCAACCGCATCGGCAACCGCGTCAGTCGACCATCCACGTATCTTTGGTCCCGCCTCCCTGCGACGAATTGACGACGAGCGAGCCCTCCTGCAATGCCACGCGCGTCAGTCCGCCGGCGACCATCGTGACGGTCTTGCCGGACAGCACGAACGGCCGCAAGTCGATATGGCGCGGCGCGATGCCGGCTTCGACGAAGGTCGGACAGGCGGAGAGCGCGAGCGTGGGCTGCGCGATGTAGCCCGCGGGACGCGCGATCAACCGCTCACGGAAGGATTCGATTTCGGCTTTCGTCGAAGCCGGTCCGACGAGCATGCCGTAGCCGCCCGCGCCGTGCACTTCCTTGACCACCAGTTCCGGCAGATGCGCGAGCGTGTACGCCAGGTCATCCGGCTTGCGGCACTGGAACGTGGGCACGTTGTTGAGAATCGGCTTCTCACCGAGGTAAAACTCGATCATTTCCGGCACGTACGGGTAGATCGATTTGTCGTCGGCGATGCCGGTGCCCATCGCGTTCGCGAGCGCGACGCGGCCCGCGCGATACGCGGTCAGCAAACCGGGCACGCCGAGCGCCGAGTCGTTGCGGAAGGCGAGCGGATCGAGAAAATCATCGTCGACGCGGCGGTAGATCACGTCGACGCGCTTCGGCCCTTGCGTCGTACGCATGAACACATAGTTGTCGTCGACGAACAGATCCTTGCCTTCCACCAGTTCCACGCCCATCTGCTGCGCGAGGAAGGTGTGCTCGAAATACGCGGAGTTGTACATGCCCGGCGTGAGCACCACCACGACCGGATCGTCGACGCCTTCGGGCGCGACTGAGCGCAGCGTATCGAGTAGCAGATCGGGGTAATGCGCGACCGGCGCAATGCGGTTCTGCACGAACAGCTCGGGGAAAAGCCGCATCATCATCTTGCGGTTTTCGAGCATATAGGAAACGCCCGACGGCACCCGCAGGTTGTCTTCGAGCACGTAGAACTCGCCCTCGTCGCCCGCTCGCACCACGTCGACGCCGGCGATATGCGCGTAAACACCGAGCGGCACATTCACGCCCTGCATTTCAGGCCGGTATTGCGCGTTGGTGTAGACCTGCTCGGCCGGAACGATGCCGGCGCGCACGATATTGCGATCGTGATAGACGTCGTGGATGAACAGATTGAGCGCCTGCACGCGCTGACGCAAACCGGCCTCCAGCGTCTGCCATTCACCGCGCGGAATGATGCGCGGAATCAGGTCGAATGGGATCAACCGCTCGGTGCCGGACAGGTCGCCGTTCACCGCGAAGGTGATGCCGACCCGGCGAAACAGCAGGTCGGCTTCCGCACGCTTGCGTGCGATCGCCTCGTTGCCCTGCTTCACCAGCCACCGCTCAAAGCGCGCGTAGTGTGGCCGCACGGCATCGTCATGATGACGCATCTCGTCATAGCATCGCATGTCACGCCCCGCTCTTGTTGTCGGATAGAAGGCGAATGCGCTGCGCATTCGGTGTTCGACAATCGATCAAGCAAGCGCTATGCCATTGAGCTTTCTGCGTACTAAAGCGCCTGCATGCACGCGAATAGCGCATCCCGGCCGGCATGGCTTCGCTGTCATCGTACTGCGGCGGCCCATGATGCGCTAGTACAGTGCATGTGCGGCGCGGCGGTGCACGGACAAAGCCGGTCATGTGAGGCATCCGGCGAAATCGCAATACGCCGCGTACGCATAAAAAATCCCCGTGGATTCTCACCCACGGGGATTCGGACAACGTGTACCGCGGATCGAACCGAGGGCATGCGCCTCGATTCGCCTCAAGCGTCAACCATTGTTAAAACAGCGGCAACGCGTGAGGCTCGATCAGCCCGCAGCAGCGTCTTTCAGCTTCTTCAGCGGACGTGCCTTGATGCGCACGCTAGCCGGCTTGGCCGGGAACCAACGCTCTTCGCCCGAGAACGGGTCTTTGCCGAAGCGCTTCTTCTTCGCCGGGACAGCTTGCACGACGATCTTCAGAAGACCCGACAGCGTGAATTCGCCAGCGCCCTTCTTATGCACGGCGCCGAGGATCGTGTCTTCGAGCGCGGCCAGAACAGCCTTGGCGGTTTTCGGTTCCACAGCAGCGCGTTCAGCGACGTGTGCAGCCAGCGAGGCCTTCGTGAAGGTGTCCTTGATCGGCGACGGAGCGCTGGACGCCTTCACGGCGACCTTCTTAGCTGCGACGGCCTTCTTCGCAGGAACTTTCTTTGCAGCAACCTTCTTGGCGGGTACCGGGGCAGCAGCCTTCTTGGCCACCTTTTTTGCGGAAGTCGGCATGTTTCTCCTACCTGTTGTGGTCAGTGAATTGCACGAAGCGCACACCGTATGCGCACGCTTCAACGCCGGATTCTACAAGCGCTAATACGATTTGCGCGACTCTTTTATGTATAACAGCGAAGGTTTGTTGCGCGGCGCAGACTGCGCAACACATTTTGATGCTTGTTTTAGCGGGTAAACATGCGTCGGCGAGCCTGGCAACACCAACACGTAACGTACGTTACAAGTCATTTCGATGCATGAATAACGGCACTTTCTGCGCCTGAGCATCGCCGACGGATCGCTCGATGATCGAGAAAAACACTTCATGGCTCGCTCGCCGCGCACTTTCACGCGGCAGAAAAAACACGCCCCCTGCAGCGAAAAACGCTGCAGGGGGCGGCCAATCTCGCCCTGCGACAGAAAATCGCGGGGGGCGTCAAAACACTTTTACTGCCGGTTGACGTGTTTGAGATCGTGTTCGCTTTCCTTCACGTGAGCCCAATACTCGTTCTCGTCGCGCGCCATGCCGAGCTCGCCATTGCGATAGGCCATCGCCAGCGCGAGATTGGCCTCGGGTAACTCCGCATTGGCTGCGCGCGTGAGCCATTGAAGCGCTAATGCGTCGTCGTGCGGCAGCGTCGCGCCGAAGCGATACTCGTTGGCAAGCTGGAATTGCGCGAGCGGCAAGCCCGCTTGCGCCGCCTGTTCAAGCCAGCGAATCGCCGCGCCGGCGTCGCGCGCCACGCCATAGCCGTTGCGATAGAGCGTCGCCAGATCGTAGGCCGCCTGCGCATCGCGTGAATCATGCGACGCCGCCAGCGTCAGCCAACGACGGCTTTCCACGTAGTCCGGCGCGACGCCGGGCAACCCGCGCAACAGCAGATGCCCGAGCGTGGCACGCGCACGCGGAGCGCCCTCGTGCGCAAGCCGGCGATAGCGCTCGACGCCTTCGCGTTGCTCGTCGATCCGCGGCGAACTCACCAGCACGTCCGCGAGCGCTTCGCGCGCCGCCGCGTTGCCGAACGCGGACGTCAGCCGCAATTGCCACAGCGGCCAAGCCGTGTGCGTCGCCGTGCCTTGCATTTGCCAGTCGTCGATCTGCACGCTGGACACGCGCGTGGCCGCCACCGTGGCGAACGTCCCGGCGCAGATCGTCACGGCCGCCGCCAGCGTCAAAGCGAAGCGCGCGTTCATTGATTGAGGTCCACGGAGTAGACCGCGAGCCCCTTGCCGGTGCCGTCGTCGGCCTGGATCTGCGCGACGTTGGTAATGCCGTTGGCCTGCGCGAGCGCCGTCAGGTTCGGCGCCGACAGGAAGGTCACCGGACCGGCCGTCGCCACCTTCGTGAAGCGCCAGCTACGATCGCTGCCGTTGCTCGCCGCCTTGATGGCCTGCACTTTCTTGATGTAGGCGATCAGCACGTCGCGGCTCGCGTCCGGCGACGCGTAAATCGTCTTGCTGCCGTCGAGCCCCGGGAAATTCCCGCCGCCGCTCGCGCGATAGTTGTTGGTGGCGACGATGAACGACTGCGTATCCGAAATCGCCGCGCCCTGATATTTCAGGTTGCGAATCCGGCTGCCGACCGCCTGCGTGACGTCGATTTCGTAGCTGAAATCCTTCGACGTGATCATGTCGAAGTTATAACCGGGATACGTGCTGACGAGCGCCTGCGAAGCGGTGTTCGCGGGGTCGATCTGGTTGAAACGCTTCGCCGCGGTTTCGAGCCAGGCCTTCAGATCGGCGCCCGTCACCTTCACCGCGTAGATCGTGTTCGGGTACAGGTAGAGGTCCGCGGCGTTGTTGATCGCCACGTTGCCTTGCGCGACGTCGGTGAAATCGTTACCGCCGCCGAAGCCGCTCTTGAACGGCGCGCTCACCGAGAGAACCGGAATGCCCGCATATTGCGGCAGATTCGCGTTGATGTAGTCCTGCGTGTAGGCCGCTTGCGCCTGGTTCACGATCTCGATCGCCGACACGTCGCCCACATCCGCGAAGTAAGTGGTCATGCGGAAATCGGTCGTGCCGATCGGCGTTTTCACGTAGTTGATGGTCGCGGCGTGTTCGGCGGCGATCGCCTGCGAGATCGACGGATCGACGGCGACGTAGCTTTTATCCGCGTTCTGGATCGAGCGTGCTTCCGCGGTGCTCGAGGTGCGGTCCACCGTCCACGTGCCGTTCGTGTAGTTCAACGCGAGCTTGATCACGCCGAGATGCTTGCCCCAGAAATTCGCCATCACGGTCGGCACGCCGTTGACGGTGCCCTTCACCTTGTCGACGCCCGGCAGATTGAATTGCGTGACGGTGCTGTTTTTATCGGGGAAAACCTGGTGCGAGTGGCCGATCAGCATCGCGTCGATGCCGGCCACTTTCGACAAATAGTAGCTGCCGTTTTCCATCGACGGCGAATAGGTCGAGTTATCGAGGCCGCCATGCGACATCGCCACGATGATCTGCGCGCCCTTCGCCTTCATTTCCGGCACGTACTTCGACGCGCTTTCCACGAGGCCTTGCGTATAGACGTTGCCGTCGAGCCAGCGCTTGTCCCACGCCATGATCGCGGGCGGCGTGAAGCCGATCACGCCGATCTTCACCGGCGCGCTGACGGTCTTGCCGTCGGGTGTCGTGGCCGTGATCGTGCGTTCGAGGATCGTGTACGGCTTGAAGATCGGCTGCTGCGATTTCGCGCCGAGCACGTTGGAGAGCACCAGCGGAAAGTTCGGCCCCGCGCAGGCCGGCTGCGAAGCGACCGGGCTCATGTTCGGCACATCGAACGCACTGCCGGTGACTTGCGCGAGAAACGGCAGGCCGTAGTTGAATTCATGATTGCCGATCGTGCCGGCATCGTACTTCAGCAGATTCATGACCTTGTAGACGCCGAGCGTGGTCTTGCAATCGACCGGCGCGACTTGCGCCTGATAATCAGCGAGCGCGGTGCCCTGGATCGTGTCGCCGTCGTCGAGCAACAGCGTGTTGGGAAATTCCTTGCGCGCCGCCGCGATCAGCGTCGCCGTACGCTCCAGACCGAGCGACTTGTCTTCCGCCAGCTTGTAGTAGTCGTAGCTCAGCAGATTGGTATGGATGTCGGTGGTTTCCAGCAACGCGAGCGTCGCGGTCGTGCCGTTCGCCACTTGCGGCGCAGGCGTGTCCACGCTGCTGCTGCACGCCGTGATACCCACGGCGATACCGATCGCGCTCAGCGCACCCAGGGTTCCCACCGCGCCGATCGCGCCACGCGCGCGCAGCCGCTTGCCCGCCATCAAGGTCACTCGCATCCTTACCGCCCTCCGGTTTGTTGTGTTGTCATGCCGGTCCATCGGGCCGGCTCTGCCTTACAAACAATTACAGAGGCGCAAGCGTACGGTGGCTTTATGACAATGATTTGTATGGCATCGGATAGCTATAAGTAATCTGCACGCGCGGATCGCGGGCCTATTGCGCGAGCCGCGGCAGGATGCCGGCGAGCTTCGTGAGCGCGGCATCGATATGCTCGACCGCGATATTGCCGTAGCCGAACATCAGGCCCGGCTGCGCCTTCGCGCGCACATGAAACCGCGCGAGTCCATACAGGCCGATCGATGCTTCACGCGCCGCGCTCACCACCGCTTCTTCCGTCAGCGGCGCCTTCAGACGCGCCGCCATGTGGATGCCGGCCGTCGGCACGATCGGATCGAACCAGGGCGCGAGACCGCCGTGCAGATGATCGAGCAGCATCGCGCGGCGCGCCGCATAGGTCTTGTGCATGCGCCGCAGATGCTTGGCGAATTCACCGTTGAGCATGAACGACGCGAGCGCCGTTTGCGTCAGCGTGCAGCCGTGCCAGTCGCCGATCTGGCGCGCCTTGATGAGCGCACCGTAGAGCGAGGCCGGCGGCACCACATAGCCGACGCGCAGCTCGGGAAAGATCGTCTTCGAAAACGTGCCGACATAGGCGACGAGTCCGGCGCGGTCGAGACTTTTCAGCGGCTCCATCGGCCGGCCTTCGAAACGGTACTCGCAGTCGTAGTCGTCCTCGATGATCACCGCGCCGCGTTTCTGCGCCCATTCGAGCAGTTCCACGCGCCGCTCGAGGCTCATCGGCATGCCGAGCGGAAACTGATGCGAGGGCGTCACGTAGACGAGCCGCGCCTTGTCCGGCAGCTTGCTGACGATCAGGCCTTCAGCGTCCACCGGCACGGGCACCACGCGCGCGCCGGTGGCCTTCAGGCACGCCTGCGCCGGCGTATAGCCAGGATCCTCGATCGCCGCGACTTCGCCCGTACGCAAGGTGATGCGTGCCAGCAGATCGAGCGCGTGCTGCGCGCCTTGCGTGACGATCACGTCTTCCCAGTTGCTTGCGACGGCGCGGTTGAAGGCCAGATAGCGCGAGATTGCGAGGCGCAGCTCCTGCTCGCCGGCCGTGTCGCGATAGATGCCGGGGCCGCGCGCCTGGGCACGCAACGCGTGGTTCACGCAGCGGCGCCAGACGTCGAAGGGAAACAGCGTCTTGTCGGTCGCGCCGCCGACGAAGTCTTGCGGCGACGCCACCGAAGGCCTCGGCAGGGGCAGGCTCTCGGGCATCTCGTCCCACAGCGGCTGGGCGCGCGCGGCAGCCTTCGCCTTGGCCCGCTCGCGCGACGACTCCGCGGCCCGCGCATGCGCGGAGCGCTCCACCGGCAGACGCTCCAGACCGTCGGCGACGAAGGTGCCCGAGCCGCCGCGCGCGCTCAGATAGCCTTCGGAGAGCAGCCGCTCGAACACGTCGAGCGTGGTCTTGCGCGACACGCCCAGTTGCGTGGCGAGGTCGCGCGTGGACGGCAGACGCGTGCCGCCCGCAAGGCGTCCTTCGAGAATACCCGCGCGCAACTGGCGATAGATCTGGCCGGACAGATCGTGATGACCTTCTACCGCGATATGGATTTCCATCCGGGTGGCTACCTTGGGTGTTTGGGAAACGGTTGCTTGGGAAGACCAATTGCAACCGTTAGCTTACCTCCGGCAGTGCCATCCGACGGACGCTTTGAACACTTCAGCGCGCGCGGCGCTTCCCGATGCAAAAATGGCGCGCCTTGCGTTGCGAGGCGCGCCATTCTGTTTTACCGGCGCACGTCATGGCGTGCGCCTCGTTCGTCAACCCGAGCGTGATTACTCCACCACCACCCCATTCAATGCCGCCGTTTGCCGCGCGCTCTCACGCGCCTCGTCGCTGCAACGCTGATGTTCACGTGAGAGCTTGCGCATCAACGGCAGCAGCAGAACCGCCACCAGCGCGCCCACCGCCGCGAGCCAGCCGAGGCCTGTAAACAGCTTGGTGTACAGCGGCAACGATTCCAGCGGATCCATATCGCCCGCCGGCATCTGTGCGAAATTCGCCACCACGCTGCCCAGATATTGCGACACGCCGGTCGCCACGAAGTACGCGCCCATCATGAAGCCGCTCATGCGCGCCGGCACGTAGCGCGCGATCATTGCGAGCCCCAGGCCGCTCACCAGCAATTCGCCGAGCGAATACAGGCCGTAGCCGCCCACCATGAACCACGACGACACGCGCCCGTTCACCGCGTAGTTGCCGCTTGCCGCATAGACGAAGAAACCGGCCGCGACCACGGCGAAACCGAACGCATATTTCACCGCCACCGGCACGTCCTTGCCGCTCTTCGCGAGCTTCGTATACAGCAGCGCGAGCAGCGGGCTCAGCAGCATGATCCAGATCGGGTTGAGCGCCTGGAACTGCGCGGCGCTCCATGTGAACCACGTCTGGCCGAACAGAATGAAACGCGGATCGACGTTGCGCAGCGCGAACAGCGTGAGCGACGTCGACATCTGCACGTAGAAGACGAAGAACAGGATCACCTGCGCCGTCAGGATCAACGCGGCGACCAGCCCGGAGCGCTCCGAGCGCTCGCACTTCATCAGCATGTAGCCGAAGATCGCCAGAATCGCGACGCCCGCCGTGTACACGCAGGCCACCGCGATCGCCTTATGCTGCAGCACGAACATGGTCGTAGCGCCGAGCGCGAGACCGCCCAGCGCCACCGCGCCGACGCGCTTCCAGCGCACCGGTTCGGCGTCCGGCGCGGAGCCGATATGCGCGAGCGTGCGGAACATGATGAAGTAGTTCAGCACCGACAACAGCATCCCCGCGCAGCAAACGGCGAAGGCCGTATGCCAGCCCCAATGGTCCTTGATCCACGGCGTGGCGAGCATCGACACCGTCGAGCCGATGTTGACCGCCATGTAGTAGATCGTGAACGCGCTGTCAATGCGCGCCTCGTCGCCTTCATAGATACGGCGCACCAGATTCGCGGCGTTGGCCTTGAAGAGGCCGTTGCCCACCACGATCACGCCGAGCGACGCGTACATATAGGCGAGCTGGTCATTGGGCAGCGCCAGCATGAAATAGCCGACGGACAGCACGCCGGCGCCGAAGATCATCGTGCGCCGCGCGCCGAGAATCTTGTCGCCGATCCACCCGCCGATCGACGGCGACGCGTACACCAGCGCCGTGAACGCGCCCCACGTGAGCGTGGCGTGGCTGTCGGTGAACTGCAGCTTGTCGATCATGAACAGCACCAGCAGCGCGGCCATGCCGTAATAGCCGAAGCGCTCCCACATCTCGATCAGAAAGACCGTCGAAAACGAACGGGTCTGCGAGACGTGTGCGCCCGCCGGATTGGATGAATTCATCGTGTACCTCTTGTTCAAACGGTTGCGGCGTCGCGCGAACTGGCCGCGCGGCGCGTGAAACGGAAGCTGGAAAGACAGTCGGCAAAGCGCGCACCATCACGTGGATCCACAGGCGCACAGGCGCACTGATGCAGCGCTTTAGCCCGTTCTTGCGCGCGCTAAAGCGCCAAACCAGCGGAGAAACCAAGGGATAGGACCGACGCCCGCCTCGCGAAACGGCCCGCGGCAAGTCCTCCTGGAGGACGCTGCGTCACATCGGGCTCGGACTCCGGCATGCGGAGCGGGCTCAATGATAAAGCATGGCGAACAAGGGAGATTCCGGGGGCCGCAGAGAGAAGCGTTGCCACGCGGCGGCGGGCGTAAAGCCCGCGGTGGAAAGAATCGGCGGTGATAGTCATGTCCTTGCGCCGGCCGCCGTTCGGTTGGAACGTGCCGGACAGTGCTCCGCCACGCAGGATCGCTGCGGGCGAACTGATAAACAGCGGCCGGATACGCACGTGTGGTGTCCCAATGCGCGCCCGTCCGCAAGCGGGCCTGATTCTGCAAACAGATACATCCCAAGTCACTCAGGGAATCCACTGAGTCCGCGTCGATTACTTGCTCTTACAGCCATGTCTTTTCGCCAAATCGACGCGTGCCGTCGGAAATAACCTTTGGTGTCATACGCTTAATCGTCCTGATACTCGTATTGCATAACCGCGTTTATCAGCATGCAGACCGCGGTCGATACGCCGATTGTTCGCCGTTTCCAGAAATAAACGGTCGTTTTGGCCGGGGTTAGTTTCGATTCTGGCAACATAGAGTCCAGTCTCGAAATGTGGTCACTCGCAACCACCCAGGGCTGAAAAGACCTGCAGTCCCGCCCAAGACCGCAATCAAACCATATTTACTTATATCAAACAAATTTTGACGGGCTAATTTCCTCCTGCTATGGTCACGACAATTCAAAAAAGCAATCCGGCATTAGAAATCGGCAGCAAGATCCGCGCGCTGCGCCAACGGCTCAAGCGCACGCTGGATGACACGGCAACCGCAGCGGGTATTTCCAAGCCGTTTTTGTCGCAAGTCGAGCGCGGGCTGGCGTCACCGTCCATCACTTCGTTGGCCGGTATCGCCCACGCACTCGGGGTCACGGTGCAGTATTTCGTCGACACACCCAGCGAGGAACGCTGCGTGAGCCGGGGCGATCAGTTGAAGTTTTTCGGTTTTGCGGACTCGGCCAATCTGTTTGCGCGGCTGACCAACTTGACGGGCGGCCGTCAGCTCGAAGCGATCCTGGTGAGGATGCCGCCCGGGCAGAAGCGCTCGGAAGTCACCACGCATGCCGGGGAAGAGTTTGTTTATGTGATCGACGGCGAAGTGTCGTTGACGCTGGAAGGCAAGACGTTCGTGTTGCACGCGGGAGACAGCGCGCATTACGAATCGACGGTGCCGCACAGCTGGGTGAACACCGCGCGCATCGAGTCGGTGGTCGTCTGGGTGGGCACACCAAGACTGTTCTAAAGGGCGGGCACCTTATCCGGTTGAGCCGGCGAGGGATTGCCTGCATTACGCAATGTAAGGAATCCTGCATGTCGCGCTACCATCACGAGCAACAAGGGCCGCCCTGGCCCGAGCAACGCAGCTAAACGGGCGCCCTGGCGCCAGCGCGTTTCTCTCTCGACCTTTCCTGCGATCTCAACCGATGAAAACCCCGTTCGTCTACACGGCGGCGCTGACCGCGCTCGTCCTCACGTTTGCCCCTTCCGCTTTCGCCGTTACGGTGCCCGCCGGCGTCACGCTCGCCGCCAGCCAGGAGATGACTCGCCAGGTGCCGGGCGAAACCGAATCGCTCGACCCCGCGCATATCGAGTCATGGACCGGCAACACGATCGGGCTCGACCTGTTCGAAGGCCTGACGCGCATGGACGCGAGCGGTGCGATCGTGCCCGGTGTCGCTGAGTCGTGGTCGCGTAGCGGACCGAATACATGGGTTTTCAAGCTGCGTCACGATGCGCGCTGGAGCAACGGGCAGCCGGTCACGGCGGCCGATTTCGTCTACTCGTGGCAACGCGTGCTCGATCCGAAGACGGGTTCGAAATACACGGTGCTGGTTGAATTCGTGAAAAACGCCAAGGCGATTCTCGCGGGCAAGGCGCCGCTGACAAGCCTCGGCGTGCGCGCGGTCGATCCCTACACACTCGAAGTCACCACCGAAGTGCCCGCCACGTTTTTCCCGCAGCTGACCGCCATGGCAACGATGTCGCCGGTCAACCGCGCGGTCGTGACGAAGTTCGGCGGCGACTGGACCCGTCCGGGCAACTTCGTGGGCAACGGCCCGTATGCGCTGACCGACTGGCAGCCGAGCAACCGTCTCGTGGCGACCAAAAGCCCGACATACTGGAATAACGGCAAGGTCGTGATCACGAAAGTGACCTACCTGCCGATCGAAAACGACGAAACGGCGATGCGCATGTTCCAGGCCGGCCAGTTCGACTACACATATACGATTCCGTCAGGCGTGTATGCGCAGGTCAGCAAGCAGTTCGGCCCCGAGCTGAAAACCGGTCTGCAGATCGCCACGTACTACTACAGCCTGAATAACGAAGACCCCGCCTTCAAAGACAAGCGCGTGCGCCAGGCGCTGGCAATGGTGCTCGACCGCGACCTGCTGACCAAACGTTTGACCGCCGACGGTGAAGTGCCGATGTACGGCCTGATCGCCAAGGGCACCGAAGGCTCGGGCGTCTTCACGCCGGAGTGGGCGAGCTGGCCGATGCCCAAGCGCATCGACTACGCGCGCAACCTGCTGAAGACTGCGGGCTATTCGGACGCGAAGCCGCTGACGTTCACGCTCACCTACAACACCAACGACCTGCACAAGAAGGTGGCGCTGTTCGCCACGTCGGAATGGCGCACCAAGCTCGGCGTCACGGCAAAGCTCGAAAACGTCGAATACAAGGTGCTGCTCAAGCAACGCCACGAAGGCAAGGTGCAGGCCTCGCGCGACGGCTGGTTCGTCGACTACAACGACGCCAACTCATTCTTCGATCTGATCCGTTGCAACAGCGTGCAGAACGACCAGCGCTACTGCAACCCGCAAGTCGACAAGCTGATCGACGAAGGCAACCAGCAGCTCGACGACGCGAAGCGCACCGCGCTGTTCACGCAGGCACACGATCTGGCCATGAACGATTACCCTGTGGTATCGCTCTTCCAGTATTCGGCCGACCGGCTGGTCAAGTCGTACGTAGGCGGCTATAAGCCGACCAACTACCTCGACATGCGCGCCACGCAAGACATGTATCTGACCAAGCACTAAACGCGGGAGCACCGTCATGCTGGCCTATACGCTGCGCCGCACGCTCTGGGCGATTCCGACGATTCTCGCCGTGATCACCGCGTGCTATCTGCTGCTGCATCTCACCCCGGGCGGCCCGTTCGACACCGAGAAGCAACTCTCGGCAGCCGTGCTGGCGAACCTCAACGCCAAGTATCACCTCGACGAACCGTTGTGGCTGCAGTACCTCCACTACCTCGGCTCGCTGCTGCACGGCGACCTCGGGCCGTCGTTCCGCTACGCCGACTGGTCGGTCAACGACCTGGTGTGGAAGGCGCTGCCGGTGAGTCTCGGCGTGGGCGGCGTGTCGGTGCCGATCGCGCTCGTGATCGGCGTCGCGCTCGGCACGGTGGCCGCGGTGCGGCGCGACCGCTTCGTCGATCACTTCGTGATGGTGCTCGGCAATCTCGGCAACGTGGTGCCGCCTTTCGTGCTGGGGCCGGTGCTCGTGTGGATCTTCGCGATCCTGCTGAAAACGTCCGAAGGACACGGCTGGCTGCCGGCCGGCGGCTGGGGCGAAGGCGAGTGGCGCTATCGCGTGCTGCCGATCGTGCTGCTCACCATCATCAACGTCGCCGCGATTGCGCGCGTGATGCGCGGCAGCATGATCGAAGTGCTGTCGGGCAACTTCATCCGCACGGCGCGCGCCAAGGGTTTGCCGGGCCGCACGATCGTCCTGCGTCACGCGATGAAACCGGCGCTGATGCCGGTCGTCTCGCTGCTCGGCTCGATCTGCATCTCGTCGATCACCGCGGCAGTGGTCACCGAATCGGTGTTCGCGCTGCCGGGCCTCGGCCAACTGGTCGTCAACGGCGCGATCAATCGCGACTACACCCTCGTGCTCGGCCTCGTCGTGCTGACCACCGCCGTTGCGGTGCTGTTCAATCTGCTGGTCGACCTCGCGTATGCGTGGCTCGATCCGCGCATCCGGTACTGATCCATGCCCCGCTCTCTTCAATCGACTGCCGCGGCGCTCGATCCGCTCGCGGCCATCGCCAGGGCGCCGCGTTCGCGCGGCCCGCTCGCCACCGCCGCGTGGCGCTTCGTGCGCAACCGCGCCGCCTTCGCCGGCTTCGTCGTGCTGATGCTGATCGTGATCGCCTGCGTGGCCGGTCCGTGGCTTTTGCCGAACAACCCGATCGATAGCGACTGGAGCGCAATCAGCCTGCCGCCCACTTTGCAGAACATGCACTGGTTCGGCACCGACGAACTCGGCCGCGATCTGCTCGCGCGCACGCTGCAGGGCGGACGCGTGTCGCTCGAAGTCGGGCTGCTCGGCACGCTGGTGTCGGGGTTGATCGGCGTCGCGTATGGCGCGACCGCGGGCTATCTCGGCGGGCGCGTCGACGCGGTGATGATGCGCATCGTCGACATGATGTACGCGATTCCCTACATGCTGATCGCCATTCTGATGATGACGATGTTCGGCCGCGCCTTTTATCTGGTGGTGCTCACCATCAGCGCGTTTTCATGGCTCGACATGGCGCGCGTGGTGCGTGGTCAGACGCTGTCGCTGCGCTCGCGCGAATTCATCGACGCCGCGAAGGCGATCGGCGTGAGCTCGCGTTCGATCATCGCGCGTCACATCGTGCCGAATCTGTTCGGCGTGGTCGTGGTGTACGCCAGCGTGACGGTGCCGAATATCGTGTTGACGGAATCGGTGCTGTCGTTCCTCGGCCTCGGCGTGCAGGAACCGATGACGAGCTGGGGCGTGCTGATTCAGGACGGCGCGCAGAAGCTCGAATCGATGCCGTGGCTGCTGCTGTGCCCGGCCGTGATGCTGTGCGTGACGCTGTATTGCGTGAATTTCGTCGGCGATGGTCTGCGCGACGCATTCGATCCGAAGGACCGCTGACATGCCGCTACTCGAAGTCAAAGACCTCAGCGTGCGCTTTACGCGCCGCGAAGGCGCACCCGTCGATGCGGTGCAAGGCGTTTCGTTTTCACTCGAGGCGGGCCGCACGCTCGGCATTGTCGGCGAATCGGGCTCGGGCAAGAGCCAGACCGTAATGGCGCTGCTTGGCCTGCTTGCCGGCAACGGCAAGGTGTCCGGCAGCGCGACTTATCGCGGCGAGAATCTGCTGACCATGAACGAAGCGGCGCTGAACAAGATTCGCGGCGACCGCATCGGCATGATCTTTCAGGACCCGATGACCTCGCTCAATCCGTTCCTGACAATCGAACGGCAGATGACCGAGACGCTGCAACTGCATCGCAAGATGTCGCGCCGCGAAGCGCGCCGCCGTGCGATCGAAACGCTCGAATCGGTGCGCATTCCCGATGCCGCGCGTCGCATCGGCATGTATCCGCACGAGTTTTCCGGCGGCATGCGCCAGCGCGTGATGATCGCGATGGCGCTGCTCTCCGAGCCCGAAATCCTGATCGCCGACGAACCCACCACCGCGCTCGACGTCACCGTGCAGGCGCAGATCATCGAACTGCTGCGCGAACTGAATCGCGAACGCGGCACGGCGATCATTCTGATCACGCACGACATGGGCGTGGTGGCCGGCCTGTGCGACGACGTGATGGTGATGTATGCCGGCCAGACCGTTGAGCAGGCGAGCGCCGCCGCGCTGTTCGCCGCGCCGACGCATCCGTACACGCTCGGTCTGCTGAACGCGCTGCCGCGTCTGACCGACGATGACGACGACCGTCCGCTGCAAACCATTCCGGGCAATCCGCCGCTGCCCGGCGAAGTCGGCGCGGGTTGCGCGTTCGCGCCGCGCTGTGGGTATTGCACCGAACGTTGCCGCGAATCGCGGCCGTCCCTTGTTGCTGCAGAAGGCTATCCCGACGCCCTGCGCGCATGCTTTAAGCCGGTAGGCGAAATCCTGGAGGCACAACACGTATGAACGCCACGCCTATCGCAAACCAGGACGCGGCCACGCTCCTGCGCGTCGACAATCTCAAGGTGCAATTCGGCGTGCCGCGCGGCGGCTTTCCGTGGTCCGGCAAAGCAACGTTGCGCGCGGTGGACGGCGTGTCGTTCAACGTGCGGCGCGGCGAAACCGTGGGGCTCGTCGGCGAATCGGGTTGCGGCAAGTCGACGCTGGCGCGCGCGATCATCGGACTCGCGCCGGTGGCGAGCGGCAGTGTGCGCTGGCTCGGCGACGAAACCGTGCTGCCCGGCGCGCGCCGCGATACCTCGCGTTTGCGCCGCGACGTGCAGATGATTTTCCAGGATCCGCTCGCTTCGCTCGATCCGCGCATGACGATCGAACAGATCGTTTCCGAACCGTTGATGACGCACGGCCAGGACATCGCGCGTGCCGACGTGCAGCGGCGCGTGCTGACCATGCTCGAACGCGTCGGTCTTAACGCGCAACACCTGCGCCGCTATCCGCATGAGTTTTCCGGCGGGCAGTGTCAGCGCGTCGGCATTGCGCGCGCGCTGATCGGCGAACCGCAACTGGTGATCTGCGACGAGCCGGTCTCCGCGCTCGATGTGTCGATCCAGGCGCAGATCGTCAACCTGCTGCGCGATTTGCAGCGCGAACTGTCGCTCTCCTTGCTGTTCGTCGCGCACGATCTGGCCGTGGTCAAAGCGATCAGCCACCGCGTGCTGGTGATGTATCTGGGCCGGGTGATGGAATTCGGCGACAAGCGCGAGGTATATGGCACACCGCGCCATCCGTACACGCGCGCGTTGCTCTCCGCCGTGCCGGTGCCCGATCCGGTGGTGGAGCGCGCACGCCGTCATCTGCTGTTGCGCGGCGAAATTGCCTCGCCGCTGAATCCGCCTTCCGGTTGCGCATTTCGCACGCGCTGCCCGGATGCAATCGACGCCTGCGCCAGGGAGATTCCGCAGCCCGTCACGCACGGCGCCAGGGCAACACGGGTCGCGTGTATTCGCGTTGAAGACGCCGTGAGGTAAGTGCCGCCGGCGCACCGCCAGCTCACCGAAGAACCCGAGAAATCAAAACCGTATTCCCGGCGCGGCAGGCCGCCGCGCCGCTGGATTCGTTCGTCCTGCCAACCGCGGAACGAGCGATAAGCATGGACTGGCTAAACGCCAGCCAAAGATTCACCACAATAATCAGAGACGTACTCAATGAAAGATACCCGATCAAAAAACCGGTCAAAAAAAACCGGAGCAGCAACCTTCTTTTACTGCGCATTCACGCTTCCGGCACTGACACTAGCCGTTAACGCGTATGCCGACGACAGCGTCACGGAGCCCACCTCCGAGGCGTCTAAAACTCAAACGGTCGCGCAAACGTTGTCGTCCCCCGCGCAACTCGCGCAAACCACGCCGACGCAGCAAATCGATGCTTCCGGCAAGCGCCGGGCGGAGCAAGGTGGCCACGTGCGTAACGACCAACCCGACACCACCAACGCCATCGTCAACGCCGAGGCCAGTCAGACCGTCACGCCGCCGGCACCGCCGTCGAGCCAAATGGCAAGCAAGGGTCTCATCGCGGACAGCCATCTGAATCTGCAGTTTCGCAACTACGCCGACTACTTCCAGGCGCCCAACACGATCTACCGTCACGCGTGGGTCCAAGGCGCGCAGGCCAACTTTGAATCCGGCTACACGCAAGGGCTGATCGGTTTCGGCGTCGACGCATCGCTGTTCGGCGCACTCAAACTCGACGGCGGCAATGGCGCGGGCAATATGGTGCACGTGGGCAAGGACGGCGGCGGTTCGCAGCAGCTCGCGTGGGCGTATCCCGGCATGTACGACATCAAGGGACGCATTTCGGAAACGGTCGTGAAGTACGGTTTGCAGGACGTGACAAACCCGTTCCTCGAACCGCACGACAACCGCGCGTTGCCGCCGACTTTTCTCGGCGTCTCGATGGTCAGCAACGATCTCGCGCACACCGAACTGCAGGCCGGCAGCTTCACCAAAGTCGACGCGCGCGGTCACACCAATCTGACCAATCTCACCACCTCGTACGGCGGCGCGCGGATCGATCGCCTGACTTATGTGGGCGGCACGTGGCACTACGCGAAGAACGGCGAGATGGCGCTATATGTCGATCAGGCCGACGACGTCTGGCGTCAGTACTACGGCTCGGTCGCCCAGTCGTTCGGCGATCCGACCACCATCAAGTGGAGCGGCCTTGCGAACATTTACTCGACGCACGACACCGGCGCGTCGCGTCAGGGGCACATCAACAGCAACGCGTACAGCGTGTCGGTCTCCGCGCAGCACGGCCCGCATGCGCTGTTGCTCGGCTACCAGCAGGTGCTCGGCGACCAGTTCTTCGACTACGTCAACGAGACCAACGGTATCTATCTGACCAACTCGATGGACGTGGACTACAACGCGCCGCACGAGCAGTCGCTGCAATTGCGCTATACATTCGACGGCAAATACGCCGGCGTGCCCGGACTCAAGGCGATGTTCTGGGGGCAATACGGCTGGGGCGCGGATGCGTCGGCGGGCGCGGCGGAAAACGCCTCGCCTTCCGCGCCGCTGCATGATCTGTACTGGAAGAACGGCGAGCCGGTGCATGGCCACCATCACGAATTCGGCTTTATTCCGAGCTACACGCTGCAAAGCGGACGCTTCAAGGATACGAAGGTCACGTTCATCGCGATGTGGCACAACAGCCAGTATCACTATTCGGACGGCAACAACATGGAATACCGGCTGGTGGTGAATGTGCCGGTGAAGGTGTTCTAAACGCTCTCGGGCGATTCGACAGGCGGCGCGGCTTGCGCGCTGCCTCGTTGATCGCGCTCGCGCTTATCCCGTGATCCGTTCGGTGGTCATCGCGCGCGACAGGCCATGCATCGGCCGGCGCAACGCGACATCGAACGGATTGGTTTGCGGGCCGATCGCATCGGCCTGCCGACGCAGCAATTCGACCACCATCGGCAGACGATCGTCGCCGAGACGCGCGGCCAGCGTACCGACGCTCAACGCCCCCACCGCCACGCCCGTGCGGTCCAGAATCGGCACCGCCACGCCCGCCATGCCGTCGAGCACGCCGCTATTGCGCCCCGCGTAGCCCAACTGGCGCACACGTTCGATCTCGGTGCGCAAATACACCTCGTCGAGCACACCGTAGCCGCGAATGCGCGGCACGTTGAAACGGATGATCTCCTCGCGCTCCGCCTCGGGCAGAAACGCCAGAATCGCCAGACTGCCCTGCCCGACACCCAGAGCGACACGCCCGCCGATATCGCCGGTGAAAGAGCGGATCGGAAACGGCCCTTCGCAGATGTCGAGGCACACCGCGTCGAAGCTGCTTTTAACGAGCAGAAAGATCGTGTCGCCGAGACTCGCGCACAGACGCAACAGCGCGGGACGGCACAGCGTGCGCATGCCGCTCGGGTTGCCGGCCTGCGCCGCGAGCGCGAAAAAATCCACGCTCAGCCGGTACAGCTTGGAGCTTTCGTCCTGTTCGACGATGCCCTCCGCGATCAACGCATGCAGGATGCGATGCACCGTGCCTTGCGTGAGCCCGACCGCTTTCGCGAGACGCGTGACGCGTCCGCCGTCGGGCTGCGCTTCGGACAATGCGCGGATTACCGCGAACGCGCGTTCCAGCATGCCGGGGCCGGGGGCACTGCCCGTGTCCGCGGTGTCGGTCTCGGCATCTCGTTTGGCGGCAGGATTCATTTTATTGGCTCTGAATTATTTCACTGATTGGAACACTATAAAGCGTTTTATCCGTCAGCGGAATTCTGCCAGCTTTCCACGCGGCAACGTTGTATCAATGATTCATAGGGATTTTCCGGAGACCATACAGCGGAACACCTGCTGCCGGTTTCAGTGAATAGATTCCGTTTGACGGAATTTTTTCGAATCTTGTACCGGTAAACGGAATTTGAAATTGACTGACGGTAATTTGGCTAGCTAGAGTCGGTGTCATCGAGGCAGTAGTCGATTGAACCGGTGTCGAACCATCCAAAGGCCAGATCATGTCGTTCCTCACACTCACGGACGTAACGAAATCGTTCGGCGATCTGCAGGCAGTCACCGACGTGAACCTGTCGGTGGAGAAAGGCGAGTTCGTTTCGCTGCTCGGTCCGTCCGGCTGCGGCAAGACCACCACCTTGCAGATGATCGCGGGCTTCGTCGAGACGACGCGCGGACGCATCACGCTCGACGGCCATGACATCACGCACATGAAACCGAACAAGCGCGGCCTCGGCATCGTGTTCCAGAGCTACGCGCTGTTTCCGCACATGAGCGTCGCCGACAACGTCGGCTTCGGGCTGGAGATGCGCAACATCGACAAGGCCGAGCGCAAGGAGCGCATCCGCGAAGCGCTGTCGCTGGTGCGCCTCGACACGCTCGCGCATCGCTTTCCGCGCGAACTCTCCGGCGGTCAACGTCAGCGTGTGGCGATTGCCCGCGCCATTGTGATCGCGCCGCCGGTGCTGCTGCTCGACGAACCGATGTCGAATCTCGACGCCAAACTGCGCGAAGACATGCAGTTCGAACTGCGCGGCATTCAACGCAAGATTGGCACGACCACCATCATGGTGACGCACGATCAATCCGAAGCGCTGTCGATCAGCGATCGCGTGGTGGTGATGGAAGCCGGCCGCATCACGCAGATCGACACGCCGTACGAAGCGTACGAGCGTCCGGAAAATCGCTTCGTCTCGCAGTTCATCGGCAAGGCCAACATGCTGCCGGGCACCGTGGTGGCACGCGACGGCGACGCGATCCGCATCGACCTCGGCCACGATCTCGCGGAAACAGGGCACACGGCGCAGTTGCCGGCGCGCGAGCGCGTGGTCGGCGTCGGCGACGCGGTGACCTTGTGCATCCGTCCGGAAAAACTGCGCCTGTGCGCACCGAACGCGGGACGTGTGCCGGCCACCGTGACGAGCCGTTTCTTCCTCGGCAGCCAATGGCTGTACCGATTGGACAGCCGCCTCGGCGAAGTGCTGGTGTGCTGCCAGAACGAAGGCACGGAGCCGCTGCCCGAAGGCGCGGCGGTCGGCGTCGACTGGAACAGCGAGGCGATCCGCTTCATTCAACGGGACGCGCATCATGGCTAGTACGCTGCCCGCCGCCGACGACCGCGACATGAAGACCGCCAACGCCCGCCGCGCGCCCTGGCAAGCATTTTTGCCGCTCTGGCTGATGTGCCTGCCGGCTTTTCTGCTGTTCGTGGCGCTCGTGCTGGTGCCGCTTCTGATGACGCTGGTGCTGACCTTCTATCGCTTCGATCCGGCCAGCGGGCCGATCGCCGCGTTCCAGTTCGGCAATTACATGGAAGTGCTGAGTTCTTCGTATTACCACACCATCTTTTTGCGCACCTTCGGCATTGCGTTTCTCGTCACGCTGTTGTGCGTTGCGATCGGCACGCCGGAAGCGTACGTGCTGTCGCGCATGCGCGATCCGTATCGCTCGATGTTCCTGCTGGTGATTCTCGCGCCGCTGCTCGTTTCGGTAGTGGTGCGGGCGTTCGGCTGGAGCATGCTGCTCAACACCAACGGCCTCGTGAACCAGGCATTCGGTCTGGTCGGACTCGGGCCGTACAAGCTGGAGTACACCACCTTCGCGATCGTCATCGCGCTCGTGCACGTGATGCTGCCGTTCATGGTGATTCCGGTGTGGACCGCGTTGCAGAAGCTCGACCCGCAAACGGAAAACGCCGCGCTTTCGCTGATGGCGTCGCCCGCCACTACGCTGCGCCGCATCGTCCTGCCGCAACTGACGCCGGGCATTCTGTCGGGCAGCCTGATGGTGTTCGGTTTGTCGGCGAGCGCCTTCGCGATTCCCGGCCTGCTCGGCGGACGACGCCTGAAAGTCGCCGCCACCGCCGTCTACGACGAATTCCTCGGCTCGCTGAACTGGCCGCTCGGCGCGACCATCGCGCTCCTGCTGCTGATCGCGAATCTGATCGTGATGCTCACGTATTACCGGGTTCTGGAGCGCAGGTACACCAGAAGCCTCGGTTAATTCATCGGCAATTTCATCGGCATATTCAGTGAAAACATCATGAGAAGAAACGGCCCCATCGCGCTGATTTTCCATACGCTAGTGATTGCGTTCGTGCTCGCGCCGCTCGTGATCGTCGTGCTGGTCGCCTTCACGCCCGACGAAACGCTCACGTTGCCCACGCACGGCGTCTCGTTGCGCTGGTTCCGCGCGATCCTCAATTACCCGGACTTCATCGGCGCGTTCTTTAACAGCCTGAAGCTGGCGTTCGCTTCGGCGACGCTGTCGCTGATCGTGGCGCTGCCCGCCGCGCTTGCCATCGGCCGCGCGCGTTTTCCGGGGCGCAGCTTTCTCAATGGCCTGTTGCTGTCGCCACTCGTGATTCCCGGGCTCGTACTCGGCATCGCGCTGCTGCGCTTCTTCGCGCTGATCGGCGCGACCGGCTCGTTCGCGTGGCTCGTGCTCGCGCACATGATCATCATTACGCCGTTTGTAATGCGGCTCGTGCTGGCGTCGGTGAGCGGCCTCGATCGCAGTATCGAGCATGCCGCGCACTCGCTCGGCGCCGACCCGTGGACCACGTTTCGCCGCATCACCTTCCCGATGATTCTGCCTGGCATTACCGGCGGCTGGCTGCTGGCCTTCATCAACAGCTTCGACGAATTGACCATGTCGATCTTCGTCACCTCGCCGCAAACCGTCACGCTGCCGGTGCGCATGTACATGTACGCGACCGAATCGATCGATCCGATGATGGCCTCCGTCTCCGCGCTGGTGATCTTCATTACCGGCGGCGCGATGCTGCTGCTCGACCGCGTGTACGGCCTGAACCGCATTCTGATCGGCCAGCACTGATGCCCTCTTCCGACCACGCTCTCATGCCGTCCACGCTGCCGTCCCATTCGCCGTCTACCCACGCGGACGCCGCGCCCCGCGAGCCGCAGTTCGTTCGCGTGGCGGAAACGCGGCGCGCAACGCTGCACTTCTATCTCGACGGCGAACAGGTCGCCGCGCTGCAAGGCGACACGCTGCTGACCGCCGTGCTGATGCAGCAGCGCCACGTGCGCGAAAGCGAATTCAGCGGCGCGCCGCGCGCGGGCTTCTGCCTGATCGGCGCATGCCAGGACTGCTGGATGCGCACCGAAGACGGCAAACGCGTGCGCGCGTGCTCGACGCTTGTAAGCGAAGGCATGCGCGTGCTGACGCGGTTCGCCACGACCGCAACCGGAGCCGATGCCGGTCTCGGCGCCGTGAATAAAACCGGAGACGCCCGATGAGCGACGCACGCCGGATCGTGATCGTCGGCGCCGGGCCGGCGGGCGTACGCGCTGCCCAGACGCTGGTCGCGGCTGGCGTGAAGCCGATCGTGATAGATGAAAACGCGCGCTGGGGCGGCCAGATTTATCGGCAACCGCCGGAAAACGGCGGATTCGAGCGTTCGAAAAAAACGCTCTACGGTTTCGAAGCGCACAAGGCCGAAGCCTTGCATTCGACCATGGCCGCGCTGCTGCCTCATCTCGACTATCGCCCCGACACGCTCGCGTGGGCCTGCGAAGCGGGCCGACTCGATACGTTGCATGCGGGACGCGAGCTGCGCGTGCCGTTCTCGCATCTGATCATCGCCAGCGGCGCGACCGACCGCGTGCTGCCGGTGCCGGGCTGGACCTTGCCTGGCGTCTACACGCTCGGCGCGGCCCAGGTCGCGCTGAAGGCGCAGGGCTGCGCGATCGGCCGACGCGTCGTGCTGACCGGCACCGGACCGTTGTTATATCTCGTGGCGTATCAGTACGTGAAAGCCGGCGCGCAAGTCATGGCCGTGCTCGACACGAGTCCGTTCTCGCGGCAGGTCGCCGCGGCGCCGAAACTCGCGCGTCTGCCGGCTACTTTCGCGAAAGGCCTGTATTACGTCGGCTGGCTGAAAACGCATGGTGTGCGGATCGAGCGTGATGTGACACTGGTCGGCATTCGTGGCGTGGATGGTGTGCAAGCGCTCGAATGGCGCGCGTCGCGCGAAGGCGCGCCGACTGAAACCATTGCATGCGACGCGGTCGGCGTGAGCTTCGGCCTGAAGCCCGAGACGCAACTCGCCGATCTCGCGGGCTGCCGCTTCCGCTTCGACGCGACCAACCGTTGCTGGCTGCCTGAAGTCGACCAGGCGGGCCGCAGTTCCGTGCCCGGCCTCTATCTCGCCGGCGACGGCGCGGGCATCGCCGGCGCGGACGCCGCGGAACTGGCCGGGCGCCGCGCCGCGCTCGCCTTGCTCGACGATCTCGGCATCGCGCATCCGCGTGGTGCGGGCATGCCCGACGCGGCATCGATCGAGCGCAGTCTGAAACGTATCGCGGTGTTTCGCGAGGGCATCGAAACAGCCTTCGCTCCGCCCGCCAACTGCGCGTCGCAATGGCCCGACGACATGACCGTGTGCCGCTGCGAAGAGATCGACGCGGGCACGTTACGGCGCTGCATCCGCGGCGGCGAAGCGAATGAGATCAATCGGCTGAAGGCGCTCACGCGCGTCGGCATGGGCCGCTGCCAGGGACGCATGTGCGGCGAAGCCGCGCTGACCCTGCTCGCCGGGGAAACCGGCAAACCGCTCGACGCAGTGGGCCGTTTGCGGAGCCAGCCGCCCGTCAAACCGATTCCGCTCGCGCCGGAAATGTATGCCGACGACGTCGCCGATATCCCCGCGGAGGCGCGCGATGAGTAACACGCTGCATTACGACGTCGCGATTGCGGGTGGCGGCCTGGTCGGCTCATCGGCGGCACTGGAATTGGCGAAGCGCGGCTTGCGCGTGGGCCTGTTCGAGCGCCGCTATTGCGGCGCGCAGGCAAGCGGCGTGAACTACGGCGGCGTGCGCTGCCAGGGCCGACCGGTGGAACAGATGCCGCTCGCAATCCGCGCACGACGTATCTGGGACCGCTTGCCGGAGTTGATCGGCATCGATGGCGAGTTCACGATGTCGGGACATTTGCGCCTTGCTCGCAGCGAAAGCGATCTCGCCGCGCTGCAGACGTGGGCCGACATGGCGCGCGACTATGGACTGCACACGCAACTGATCAGCGGCGCGGCGTTCCGCCAGCGCTACCCGTGGCTCGGGCCGGCGGCCGTGGGCGGCTCGCTGTGCGCGAGCGACGGTCATGCGAATCCGCGGCTGGTGTCGCCCGCCTTCGCGCGCGCCGCGCGGGCTGCGGGTGCGGATGTGCGCGAACAAACCGAACTCACCGACATTCATCACGACGGCACGCGCTTTCAACTGCGCGCCGGCGATCTGCGCATCAGCGCCGACTGGCTCATCAATTCGGCAGGCGCGTGGGCGAATACGGTGGCGGGCTATTTCGGCGAGACCGCGCCGATGAAACCGATCTACCCGAACATGTGGGTCACGGAACCGTTGCCGCTCTTCATCGCCCACAACCTGGGCGTGTATGGCGGCGGCATCTACGCGCGGCAAGTGGCGCGCGGCAATTGCGTGATCGGCGGCGGACGCGGACATGGCGACGGCGAATACGGCCAGCCGTCGACGGATACCACGCGCGCCGTGATGCGCGACGCGTGCGCGCTGCTGCCCGCCTTGCGCGAGGCGCTGCTGATCCGCACATGGAGCGGCGTGGAAGGCGAAACGCCCGACAGCAATCCGATCATCGGTGCGAGCCGTAGCGTACCGCGTCTGTTGCATGCATTCGGTTTTTCAGGCGGCGGCTTCCTGCTCGCGCCGGGCGTCGGCGAACTGCTCGCCGATCTCGTCGTCGACGGCGCCACCGCGACGCCACTCGACGCTTTTTCGATTGGCCGCTTTGCTGCTGTCGCGACCTCACCAGTCGCTTAAGTCCTCGTTTAGTGAACCTCAGGAGCCCCTCAATGAAACTGTTCAAGACGCTCGCGGCGCTGGCCGCATTGTGCGCATTCGGCGCGGCCGCGCCGGCGTGGTCGCAAACCAAGACGATCTACATCGGCATGAACGGCGGCCCGATGGAGAAGGCCTATACGAGCCAGGTGCTGCCCGACTTCGAGAAGGCCAACAATGTGAAGGTGGTCGTGGTGCCGGGCACGTCGTCGGACATTCTCGCCAAGCTGCTCGCCAACAAAGCCAGCCCGCAGATCCACGTGGTGTTTCTCGACGACGGCGTGATGGCGCGCGCGGTCAGCATGGGCGTGTGCAAGAAGCTCGACGATGCACCCGTGCTCAAGGAGCTCTATCCGTTCGCGCGCATGAAGGACGACATGGGCGCGGGCGTGCAACTCGGCATGACCGGCATTGCGTACAACAAGAAGCTGTTCGCTGAAAAAGGCTGGGCGCCGCCGACCTCGTGGATGGATTTCGCCGATCCGAAATACAAGGGCAAGGTGGTGTTCCAGTCGGCGTCGAGCAGCACCTTCGGGCTGCACGGCTTTCTCGCCATCAACCGCCTGATGGGCGGCAGCGAGCAGAACGTGGAGCCGGGCTTCACGAAATGGGCGAGCACGGTGGGACCGAACGTGGTCGAGTACGTGCCGAACTCCGCGAAAATTTCCGAAATGGTCCAGACCGGCGAGGCGGGCCTGTTCCCGTTGACGCCGACCGCCGTGGGCGATCTGGCGGACAAGGGCATTCCGGTCGGCTATGTAAATCCGAAGGAAGGTCCGGTGCTGTTGCTGGTCGACTTGTGCGTGGTCAACAACAACCCCGATCCGCAACTGGCGCAGAAGCTCGCGCAATTCCTGTTGTCCGCGCCGGCGCAGACCAAGGCCGCCGAAGCCGGGCGTCAGATTCCCACCAACCGTCTCGCGAAGATGACGCCGCCAATGCAGCAGAGCCTCGGCAACGTCGACGACCTGGTGCACAAGGTGACGGTGGTCGATTGGGACACGATCAACGCGCACCGCGCGCAGTGGGATACGCGCTGGAACCGGCAGATCGAGCGCTAAGCGCTGACTGGTTGCGCATCAACGAAAACGCGCGCCTTGCAACTGTGCAAGGCGCGCGTTTTTTAATGCGTGTGCGTGGGCGGCGTTCTAGAAAATCACCGACATCGCCACCGCAAGCCAGATTCCTACCACGCCGACAAGAAACAGATGCCGCGCAATGCGAATCCGGCTATCGCTGCCTTCGGGTTCGACAGGACTCGTGGCGACCCACGGCACGAGCCCGAGGCAGCCGAAACCGATCAGCGCGGACACGAACACGAAGACGTCGGCGACTCGCCACTGGGTCGGCTCATACAAACCCCAGTAGCCGAGAAAGACGATGCCGATCGAGAAGATCGTGGCCGAAGCGGCACTGAGTGCGGGCACTGATCCGATGGGGCTCGGCATGCTTCACCTCTGATCGTTAGGCTGTTGGCCATGCCCGTGAAGTCCCGATTCGTGCCCGTGGCATCGCTCAGGACGTGCGGGCCTGCCTCGCTTCATACGTCTTCAGATGACTATAGGCGATGCGCAACAGCGACAAGCCGTGCTCGCCCTTTTGCGCGTCGCCGCCGCGCGAAATCAGATCGCCGAGAATGTGATCCGCCTCGGTATGCGAATGGTTTTCCACATCCCGCAACATGGACGCGGTGAGCGGCGAAGGCGTGAACAGCGTTTGCGTGGCGCGTGCGTCGAAGTCCGGGCCCATGGTGAAGCCGTTGTGCTCGGCCACCGCGCGGCACTCGCCGAGCAGATTCTCGATCACGCGCTTGCCGTCCGGCGCAGCCAGAATATCGCCGACCGAACCGCGCATCAAGCACGTGCTGGCTGCAAGCGTGGCCAGGAACACCCACTTCTCCCACATGCGCAGCAAAATGTTGTCGCTGACCAGTGTGTCGAAATTCGCGCCAGCCATGGCCTCGGCGATCGCCTGAACACGCTCCGAGGTGCCGCCGGCCTGTTCGCCGAACGTGATCGCATGCATGTCGTTCAGATGCACGATGTGCTGCTCGGCATTGAGCGTGGCGGCAATCACGCATTGGCCGCCCAGCACGCGCGCCGCGCCGAACTTTTCGTTGAGCACGTCGATATGGCGCATGCCGTTGAGCATCGGCAGAATCAGCGTCGACTCGCCGACGAGCGGCGCGAAGGAGTCGATGGCGTCGTCGAGACTGTAGGCTTTGCAGCTCAGCAGCACCAGATCGAACGGCTCGGCGCCGACGCCCGCGAGAATGGTTTGCGGGTCGGGCAGATTGAGATCGCCGCGCACGCTGCTGATGACGAGCCCGTCACGCTTGAGTTTTTCCGCCCGGCCCGGACGCACGAGGAAGGTCACGTCCTGGCCCGCCGCTGCGAGACGGCCGCCGAAATAGCCGCCTACGGCGCCCGCCCCTACTACAAGAATTCGCATCTTTGGCCTCTTGATAGATTTCGATCACGCGCTTGCCTCCACGAGCGAGAGCTTCAGGGGGCGCGAATGCGGCGCGTTTGCAGAATGTAGCAAAGATTGAAGATCGGCACCGGCCAGGATTGACGCGAGCCGCCGTGTTGCATTGCACAGCGGCTTACCTCAGATCAATCGGGCAATGCCGCCGGCGCGTCAGGCAAGTGCCTCTTTCACGTTGACAGCGTGCCGCAAATAGTGCGCTCGTAAAGCGCCAGCATACCCGGCACGTCCACTCCGATACACGCCTTGCAGTCGGGCCGGCTATCCCAGGCCGGCGCGGGCACCGGCATGCTCGCCGGCTTCTGGATGGTCTGACCCACTGCGATGCCGTCCGTCAGCACACGCACGGGGCCGCTGCGCGTCGTATAGAGATGCGGCGCCAGCATATAGGCCACCGCCGACGAATCGTGCACGTAGATACCCGCCAGTTGCGCGCTTTGCTCGTGAAACGCCTCGTAGTGCCGCGACACTTCCCATACGAACTGCCCGGCCGCGCCGCCGCGTTCGCGTAGCGACGCCAGATACTCGTGGCTCATGATGGTGGGCTGCGTGACGTCCAGCCCGACGATCGCGACCGGCCACGCCGCGCCAAGCACGATGTCGGCGGCATCCGGGTCGGCCAGGATATTGGCTTCCGCCGCGGGCGTGACGTTGCCGAGCACGCCGTCCGTGCCGAACGCGCCGCCCATGATCACCACCTGTTTGACGAGGGCGGCGATCCGCGGATCGTCGGCGAGCGCGAGCGCAAGGTTCGTGAGCGGGCCCACCGCGAGCAGCGTGACATCGCCGGGATGCGCGCGCACCGTGTCGATGATGAAGCGGTGCGCGGGACGCGCGTCGAGCGGAGCGTCGTCCGTTGTATCCAGCGCGATATTGCCGAGCCCGTTGTCACCGTGAATCCATGCGAGCGGCTCGGGCGCGCCGCGCTTGAGCGGCGCTGCCGCGCCCTGCGCGACCGGCACGCCGGCGGCGAACCGTCCGGCGAGAAAGCGCGCGTTGCGGGTGGTCGTTTCGATCGTCGCGTTGCCGAATACGCTCGTCAGACCGAGCAGTTCGATATCCGGATGCAGCGCCTGAAACACGAGCGCCATGGCATCGTCCACGCCTGGGTCGGTGTCGTAGATGACCTTGTGCTTGCTCATAGATAGAACGCGTCCGGCAATTGTTCGCGCGCGGTGGTGTCGCGCGTGGCGCCATGCAGGTTGCCGAGGCGAATCGGCAGTTCAGGGCCGCCCAGTTCGATGATGACCTGGCGGCAGGCGCCGCACGGCGCGATCGGGCCGTCCGTATCGCCGATCACGGCGAGCGCCGCGAACTGGTCACGCTGATAACCCGCCGCAATGGCGCTGAAAAATGCGGTACGTTCCGCGCAATTGCACAAACCATACGACGCGTTCTCGACGTTGCAACCGTCGAACACCTGGCCGTCCCTGGTCAGCAGCGCCGCGCCGACCTTGAACTTCGAATAAGGCGCATAGGCCTTTTCTCGCGCGAGGCCCGCGCGTTCCAACAGTTCTTCCATATTCATCCAGCGATCCTCGATTCAATTCAGCGTAATGAACATGCCCGCAATGGTGGCGCTCATCAGGTTCGAGAGCGTCGCGGCGAGCACGACACGCAGGCCGTAGCGCGCGACTTCGGCACGGCGTCCCGGCGCGACGGCACTAAAGCCGCCCGTCAGCACCGCGATCGACGAAAAGTTCGCGAAGCCGCACAACGCAAACGACAGGATAGCAATGGTACGCGGATCGAGCGCCGTCAGACCGGCCGCCGTCACGCTCGCGGCGTCCTTCAGATACGGCGATAGCGACGCATACGCGACGAACTCGTTGAGAATGACTTTCTGCCCGAGGAAATTGCCGGCGATCGTGGCCTCGTTCCACGGCACGCCGATCAGATACGCGAGCGGCGCGAAGACCACGCCGAGCACCGATTGCATCGACAGTTGCGGATGACCGAACCAGCCGCCCACGCTGCCCACGATTCCGTTGACCAACGCGATCAGCCCGACGAACGCGATCAGCATCGCGCCGACCATCACCGCGATTTTCAGGCCGACGGTCGCGCCGGAACTCGCGGCTTCGATGATATTGGCGGGACGCTTCTCGTCGAAGTTGAGGTTGTCGAGACGAACGCGGCTCGGCTCGGTGGACGGATGAATGATCTTGGCGAACAGCAAGCCGCCTGGCACGGCCATGAACGACGCCGCCAGCAGATACTCGATGCGCACGCCGAGGCCCGCATAGCCCGCCAGCACCGAACCGGCAACGGCCGCCATGCCGCTCGACATCACCGCGAACAGTTCGGCGCCGGTCATGTCGGGCGTGAACGGTTTGACCACGGCGGGCATTTCGCTCTGGCCGAGGAAAATCGTGGTGACCGCGGAAAACGATTCGATCTTCGACACGCCGAGCAGTTTTTGAAACACCGTGCCGAGCACGATCACGATCCAGCGCATCACGCCGAGGTAATACAGCACGGAGATCAACGCAGTGACGAAGATGATGGCCGGCAGCACGCGCACGGCGAACACGAAACCGCCGTCGCCGAAGACCTGGAACATTTTGGCCTGCACGAGGCCGCCGAACAGGAACTCGATGCCCGCGTTACCGTAGCCGAGCACATGATTGACGGCGGACGCCGCGCCCGAAAGGATCGACTTGCCGAGCGGCACGAACAGAATGAACGCGCCGATTCCCACCTGCGCCAGCAGCGCGCTGATTACAGTCCGTAAGCGGATGGCGCCACGGTTGGTGGAAAAGATGAACGCGATGAGCAGCAGTACTGCAATGCCGAGGATGTTTCTAACGATCAGTGCCATGTCTCGTGATGTTCTCGTGAAAGTGGCAGTGATGCTAAACGAAACCGGTGCCGGAATAAAAACTTTAAATATGGGCCGGCACCCTAGGGCCGCGGAATGCCTCACGGTTGATGCGGCGCGCATCTCAGGAATCGCAGCGAGGTGCATCGACAGGTATATCGCGCGTCGACGCACCCTGCTGCTATCGATTCAAACTCACAGCATTTCCAATGCCAACGCGATGCCTTGACCGCCGCCAATACACAGCGTCACGATGCCGCGTTTGATGCCATCGCGCTGCATCGAATGAAGCAGGCGCGTGGTCAGCACGGCGCCCGTCGCGCCGATCGGATGACCATGCGCAATCGCGCCGCCTTGCACGTTGATCAATTCGTCCGCCATGCCGAGCTTGCGCGCGACCGCGATCGGCACGGCGGCAAACGCTTCGTTGATCTCGAAGCGCTCGACATCGTGCAGTTGCCAACCGGCTCGTGCCAACGCCATCTGCACCGCCGGAACGGGACCGAGGCCGAACATGCCGGGTTCGACAGCGGCGACGCCATAAGACACGAGACGCGCGAGCGGAGCGATGCCGCGTGCTTCCGCGAAACCGCGCTCGGCCACCAGCATTGCGGCTGCGCCACTGTTCAATCCGGGCGCGTTGCCCGCGGTGATCGTGCCGTCGGGGCGAAATGCCGGCCGCAGTTTCGCGAGCGTGTCCACCGTGGTGTCGGGACGCGGTTGTTCATCGCGCGTGAAATGTTGCGGGCCTTTGCGCCCGGCTATTTCCACGGCAACCAGTTCGGCGTCGAAATCGCCGCGCGCTTGGGCTTCGCTGAATCGCTGCTGCGAGCGCGCGGCCCAACGGTCCTGCGTTTCGCGCGTGATATCGAATTGCGCGACGAGGTCTTCCGTGTGCCAGCCGGAATGCTCGCCGGAAAACGCGTCGTTCAGGCCGTCGCGCAACAGGCTGTCGTGGATTTGCGCGTTGCCCATGCGGTAGCCCCAGCGGCCGCCGTCCAGTAGATACGGCGCGCGGTCCATGTTTTCCATGCCGCCCGCCACGGCCGCATCGCCGAGACCCAGCAGGATTTCCTGGGCCGCCGACGCGATCGCCTGCGCGCCCGAGCCGCATACGCGATTGACCGTCAATGCCGGCACGGCCACCGGCACGCCGCCGCCGATCGACGCCTGGCGCGCGGGATTCATCTTGTTGCCGGCCTGAATCACATTGCCCATCACGACCGATGCCAACTCAGCCGCGTCGAGCCCGCTGCGGCGCAGCGTCTCGCGCACGGCGAGCGCGCCTAGCTCCGTTGCGGGCACGTCCTTCAGCGCCCCGCCGAATGCGCCGATCGGCGTTCTCACCGGATTGCAGATCACTACTTCTCGCTGATTCGCCATCATTTCTCTCCAGTTGGTTCAACACCTCATTGGCCACGCCCGTGCATCAGTCGATCGCTTGTTCAAATGTTCAGTTGTTCGACGACACCGCCGTGACCGCGTCAGGCACATCCCAGCCGCCACCGAGCGACCGGTACAACGCCACCGCCGAGAGCGCATGCTCGCGCCTGGCCTGGTTCAAGGACTCCGCGTCACGCAGATACGCCTCCTGCGCGGTGAGCACATCGAGAAAATCCGCCGCGCCGCCCTTGTACAGTTCGCTCGACAAACGCAGCGCCTGATTCGACGCATCGAGCGCGCCGCCAAGACGTTGCACCTGCACCGCGCCGCTCACCAGATCGCTGCGGTTGTCCTCGATTTCCTTGAGCGCTTGCAGCATGGTCTGCTGCAGACCGAGTTGCGATTCACGCATGCGGCTCTCGCTCGCGTCGATATTCGCGGTGATGCGGCCGGCGTTGAAGATCGGGCTCGTCGCGCTTAACGCGGCGCTGAAAAGGTTGTCGGTCAGCGTCGGCAAGCCGAGATAAGACGAGGCCAGCAGGCCGTCGGCGAGATTGAGGCGGAACTGCGGATAGCGCTGCGCCTTCGACACGCCCACTTCCGCCGCGCGTTGCTCGACCGTCGCGTAGGCGGTGCGCACGTCGGGACGCTGCAGGAGTGCTTCCGAGGGCAGCACCTGCGGCACGCTTTGCGCGGGCACCGGGATATCGCGTGCGTTGGCGAGCAGCAAGCTGTCGACGCTCTCCGGCGTGCGCCCCGAATACACCGCGATCAAACTCAATTGATGCTGCACCGCCGACTGCACGCGCGGAATCTGCGCCTGCAAATCCTGGAGCTGATTCTGCGCGCGCGCAACGTCGAGTTGCGTCGACAGTCCATAGTGCAGACGCTGCTGCGTGAGCTTCAGCGCGCGTGCGCGGATCTGCTCGTTGTCGCTCAGAATCTGCAACTGCGATTGCGCCCAGCGCAGATCGATATACGCTGCCGCCGTATTCGCCGCAAGCGCGAGGCGCACCTCGTTCAATGCGGACTGGCGTCCCGACACTTGCGCCTGCGCCGCCAGCACGGCAAGACGTTCGCCGCCGAACACGTCGGGCGTCCAGCTCGCCGTTAAGCCAACGCCGGCCTGGCGCACATAGCCGAGCGGCGGCGGCGTGTTCTGACGCGAGTCGGACGCGGTCGCGCTCGCATTCAATTCCGGCAGCAGGGCCGCGCGATTCTGCGTCGCCAGATCCTGCGCCTGCCTGACGCGCTCCACCGCTGCCTGCACATCGAGATTGCCGGTCAACACGGATTCGACCAGTTGATGCATGACCGGGTCGCCGAATTGCTCCCACCACGCGTTGGCGCTGACGCTGTCTTGCGGCGCGTCGACATTCCACGCGGCAGGCGCGACGGTCTTCACGGTTTGCGGCAAATCCGCGTGCGTTTCCGGTTGCACCGCGCACGCCGCGAGCGTCAGCAAGGCGGCGCTCGCCAGTACTTTGAAAAGGATCGGTTTCATGTTGGATTCCTCAATGAGCATCGGGCGGCGGTGCGGTGTTGCCGAACGGGCGCGAGAACAGCACGCTCAGCAGGCCGACGACGAAACACAGCGACAAGGCGTAGAACGTGTCGGAGAACGTCAATACGAGTGCTTCACGCATCAGCAGTGCGTGCAGTTCACCGAGTCCGGCGTTGGCCGCGTTCAGCACGTTGCCACCCACTGCCGCGAAATGCGCGCTTTGCTGCTGCAAGATCGATTCGACCACCGGACGGCCCACGTTCAGATGTTCGTCGAGCCGCTCGTAATGCAGGTTCAGCCGGTCGTTGAGCATCGTGCTGCTCACGGCAATGCCGATCGCGCCGCCGAGGTTACGCATCAGGTTGAACAGGCCGCTGGCGGAACGAAGCCTCGACATCGGCAACGAACCCAGCGCCATCGTCACGATGGGTGGAATGCAGAACTGCTGGCCGATGCCGCGCAACGCTTGCGGAATCAGCAATTCCTGCCAGCCCCATTGATTCGTCAGCGGCACATACAGATAACAGCCGACGCCGAACAGCACCAGGCCGAACACCAGCAGGATCCGCATATCGATAAAGCGCGCGACTATCGAATACACCACCATCGCGACCAGTTGAAAACAGCCGACCGACAGCAGCGCCACACCAATCTGCAACGAATCGAAACCACGCACACGGGACAGGAACACCGGCGTCAAAAACACCGCGCAGAAAATCCCGATCCCGGTGATGAACGACAGCAGGCTGCCAATGCCGAAGTTGCGGATCGCCAACGCGCGCAAATCCATGATCGGTTCTTTTGCGGTGAACGCATGCACGAGGAACAGAAACCCGCAGATCGCGGTGATCCATGCGCACGTCAGGATCACGTGATCGCCGAACCAGTTCTTGCGCGGCCCTTCCTCCAGCACGTATTCGAGGCAACCGAGAAAACCGGACATCAACAGGATGCCGAGGTAATCGCCCTTCTTCAGCAGCGACAGGTCGACGTTGTCGAAGTGCACGTACTTCGGCACCAACAGCGTGACGGCGAGGCCCGGCACGAGGTTCAGATAAAACAGCCAGTGCCACGACCATTGCGACGTGATCCAGCCACCAATCACCGGACCAATGGTCGGCGCGAGCGTGGCGAGCGCGCTGATGGTGGTGGAGGCGATCAGGCGCTGCTTGCCGGGGAACAGCACGAACGCGGTGGTGAACACCGTCGGGATCATCGCGGCGCCGAGCGCGCCCTGCAAACCGCGGAACAGGATCATCGAGTTGATGTCCCATGCGAGACCGCACAGCATGCTGGTGACCGTAAAGCCGAGCGCGGAAAACGCGAACACCCAGCGCGTGGAGAACACGCGGGTGAGCCAGCCGGACATCGGGATCACCAGAATTTCAGCGATCAGATACGAGGTCTGCACCCACGAGAGTTCGTCCTGGCTCGCGGACAAGCCGCCGCCGATGTCCTTGAGCGAAGACGCCACGATCTGGATATCGAGCGTCGCCATGAAAAAACCGACGCACATCAGCGTGAACGCCAGGACTTTGATTCGCGTCGGCAGGTCGGCGGGGTTGGCGAGAACTTGAGTCATGATCGGCTTATCCGCGCGCCGGCGTGTTGCCGCTATCGACATGCACTTTCACCGTGGCCGACAGGCCCGGACGCAGCACGCCTTGCATGGACTTCGGTAGATCCAGCCGCACACGCACCGGCACGCGCTGCACGATCTTCGTGAAGTTGCCGGTGGCATTCTCCGCGGGCAGCACGCTGAATGTCGCGCCGGTGGCCGGCGCGAGACTTTCAACCACGCCGTGAATCGGCGTGCTCGAGGCGTCGAGATCGACATCGACGCTGTCGCCGACGCGCATCTTCTTCAACTGGTCTTCCTTGAAGTTGGCGTCGATCCACAACCCGCTCGACGGCACCACGGTCAGCAGCGACACGCCGGTGTTCGCCAGCAGGCCGACACGCGCCGTGCGATTGCCGACATAGCCGTCGATCGGCGAGCGAATCGTCGTGTACTCCACGTTCAAGGCCGCGACGCGCTGGGCGGCCTGCGCCGTCGCGATGCGCGCCTCGGCGTCGCCGATCTGCGCGTCGAGCACGGCGATCTGCCGTTGCGCCGCGATCAGCGCGGCGCCGCTGCGATCCACAGCCGCGCGCGCCTTGGTCAAATCGGCATTCGCACGTTCGACGACCTGATTCGACACCGCGTCGTCTTTCACCAGTTCGCGGTAGCGCGTCTGGTCCGCAGCGCTGCGCGTCAGTTCGGCACCGGACGCGCGGACCTCGGCGGCCTGCTCGTTGATGGTGGCGAGCTGCAAGGACTTCTTCGCCTGCAGTTCGGTCACCGAGGCCTGCGCGCTCTGCACTTCCGCCGTGGCTTGCGCGAGCCGCGCGTCGTAATCGCGCGCATCCAGCCGGATCAGCACCTCGTTCGCGTGGACGAACTGGTTGTCGTGCACGAGCACGTCCTTGACGAAGCCGTTCACCTTCGGCGCCATCACCGTGACATCGCCGCCCACGTAGGCATCGTCAGTCGTTTCGACGAAGCGGCCGACGAAGAACCAGTACGACGCCGCAAGCGTCAGCACGGCAAGAACCGTGATGATCGCGAGCAACATCCACGGAATGCGACGTGCCGGTTTGGCGGTCTGCGCCGCGCTCGGCGGAGCGATAGTCGATGGAGTAGTGGACATGGTGTCGATATGTGCGTATGCACTCGTTACGTTGAAAAAAAAGCGCGTGGACCGCGCCGGCCGTGCGTCGCCGTAGCCGTAGCCGCGACTTTCAGACTGGATCTCGTGTGATAGCGAACAGTTCGCCTCGCAATGCCGCCGCGCGCCGTTCGCCAAAACGATGCTCGAATTCCGCTTGAGCGGCATGCCAATGCTCGCGGCCTGCCTTGAGACGCTCTTCACCTGCCGCCGTGAGCGCGATCGTCAGCGCCCGCGCGTCGGCGCCGAGCGCCTCGCTCGACACCAAACCGTTGCGGCGCAGCGGCTGGATCGTGCGGACCAGGGAGGTGCGTTCCATGCGCATGGCTTCAGCCAGTTGCTTCATCGTCATGGGGCCCGTGCGTTTGAGCCGTCCCAGCAGCGAAAACTGCGTGATGGTCAGCCCGACATTCGCCAGATGCCGGTCGTATATCTGCGAGACATAACGCGCGGCCTGGCGGATGGCAAAGCAGTCGTCGTCGAAAAGCCCTTCCATTGTTGCGCTTCCTCGTTAGTGAGTGCGTATGCACACAAACAGGCGGACCGACCCTCGCCGGAACGAGCGGGTGCGCCTCACCTAGCCGGTGATGCTGAAAAGTTCGGCGCGCAGCGTTTTGGCGCGCGCATGGCCGAACTTCTTTTCGAACTCGTCCTGCGCGGCGCGCCATGCAATGGCGGCCTGATCGAACGTGGCTTCGCCCTTCTCCGTCAGGCTGAACAGGAAGGTGCGGCCGTCATGCTCGGCCGCTTCCGCCACCACCAGACCGTCGCGCTGCAGGGGTTTCATCGCGCGGACCAGCGTGGTGCGTTCCATCACCATCGCGTCCGCCAGATCCACCATGGGCAGATTCGGCCTGCGCGCGAGCCTGGCGAGAATCGTGAACTGCGCGGCCGTCAGGCCTACTTCGCCGAGGTGGCGCTCGTAGATTTGCGTGACGTGCCGGGCCGCCTGGCGCAGCGCGAAGCAGTTGCATTCGTCGTAAGAGATGGGACGGTTCATGAGGTGGAGTCTATATGTGCATACGCACAGCGTCAAGTTTGGCTGGGTTGAACACAGTGTTGCGGAATCTGATCAACGGTCTCATCAAGCCTGCTTCCCGATAGATGGGTGGGTGGCGCACGCCGAGTGTATTTTTAGCACGTATCCGATTTCAACGGGGTCAAATCGCGGTTGCTTCAATGCACCAGCACATTGTTGATCTGGACCACGTCGGCAATGCTCAGGGCGGCTGTGTCACCCTTGAGTTGCATCAGCGCGACAATGGCGTCATAACGAGCCGCCAGCAAATCGCGTTGCGCAGAATAGAGCGCGTCGATCGCTCTGAGCACGTCGCTGGCGGTCCGGCTGCCCACCCGAAAACCAACTCGACTTGCCGCCAACACCTCTTGCGAAGACGCCACCAGATGGGCAAGCAAGTCGATTCGCGTGCGCCCGTACTGATAGCGGCTGTAATCATCGCGGGCGGCGGCTTCGGCGTCTCGCGCCGCGCCTGTGAAGCCCTCTTGTGCCTTGTCTTCCAGAGCCGATGACGCCTTTACCTTTGCCCGTGTCTCACCGCCGGAAAAAATCGGTATCGAGACGGCCAGCATGCCCGTTGTCGTGGTGGTGGGTCGCGCGTAACCGGAGGCCGCGCCGGCCGGCGTATAGCTTCCGGTGAGGTACACCGAGGGCAAGTGCTCCGACTGCGCCTTGCTCACTTCAGTCCGGGCGATCTCCCAGTCCAGTTGTTTCAGTTGAACGTTGAAGGCGTGATCCTTTGCCTGCGCGGCCCACGCTTCGACATCCTCAGGTTGCAGGCGCGGCATGGGCAAGGACTCAGGCAATCGCGCGAGCGTCTCGAACGGCACGCCGGTGGCTTGCTCGAACGCGCGGCGCTTCGCAAGCAACGTGTTTTCAGCGTCCATCCGCTCGATCGCGACCTTCTCGCGCGCGGTCTGGGCGTCGCGCAAATCGATCAGCGTAGCTTCACCCGCCGCTTTGCCTCGATTGATCAACTGCAGGTGCTGATCGACCGCGGTCGCGTATTCGCTGACGCGTCGCAACTCATCTTCGGCGACAAGCGCTTCGAAATAGACACGCACGGCCCGCAGAATTGCCGCCTGTTGCGCAGCATTCAGTTCGACAGCGCCCCGCGCTTCGACAAAATCCGCCTGCTTGTAGTTGCTCCATTTCGTCCAGTCGAACAACGGCTGCGCGATATTGACGGTCCAGCCCGACTGCCAGTAGGTCGTGGTCGGAAAACCATCCGTCGCGACGCGATTGTAGGTGCGCCCCCAGCCTGCGGAAATCTGCGGCAGTAAGCCTGCCCGCGCCTGCGGAACGGCCTGCTGCGCGGCCGCGTAGCCAGCACGCGCCTGCGCGAGACCGGTGTCGCGGCCGAGCGTCTGCTGCGTGACGGTGACAAGGTCGGCCGCAAATGCCGGACTCGCCATGGCGCAAAACAGGTGCACCACCACGCGCGCGACACGGAACTTAAACATGGGCCGGCTCCGGCAGAGGATGTAAGTGCTCGGGCACCAGTGCACCGTCTATCAGGCGATACCGAACGTCGAATGCGGCTGCCAAAGACCGGTCGTGGGTGATCACAACGACCGTGCACTTCAGCCGGCGCAGCAAGCCGGCCACGTGTTGCACCGACGCCGGATCCAGATTGGACGTCGGCTCGTCGAGCAGCAGCAGACTTCGGCCCTGATAGAGCGCACGCGCCAGCAGCAGGCGTTGCCGCTGGCCAGCGGAGATATTCGCAATGGTGTCGCTAATCACGGTTCGGGTGCGCATCGGCAGACGCATGACGTCCTGCATCAATCCCACGTCTTCGAGCAGCGCATGGACGCGCTCTTCGTCGACACTGGCTGCAAATAACGTGATGTTTTCGGCAATCGAGCCGTGCAGGATCAGGTCGCCCTGCCGCATATGGGCGGCATGCCGGCGGATCTCGTCGATAGTCAGATTGGGCCATGCGATGCCGTTGAGCATGATCTGGCCTTCCTGAAGCGGCTCGGCAGCCGACAGCAGTTTGAATAACGTCGATTTCCCCGCACCCGACGGACCCGTAATAGCGATCTTGTCGCCATTACGGATATCGATGCTCACATCTCGCAGAACCGGCTGGTCGGACACGCCGTAGCGAAACGTGAGGTTGCGCACCTCGATACGCTCGAACATGCGTATCTCCGTTACACGGTTGCGCTCGGCGAGCGGCGTATACCGCTCTTCCTCGCACTCCACGATGTCCGCCACGCGCGCGGTCGGCACGCTCAGCATGAAATACGCGAACGCGCCATTGGCGGCGTGGGCAAAACGCTCGGACATCAACGACTTGTAGATCAGAAACGAATAGAACACGCCCACGGAAACGCTGCCGGCCAGCATCAGCCGCGCGGCGAACCAGGTGATCGCAATCGTGTCCGCGTACTGAACCAGTTTGAGGATCGCGTCGCGCGCGCTGTTCAACCGGTTGCTCGCCAGCAGCGCGCCCACATATTCCTTGTACTTGATCATGTAGAGCGCCGTGCGGCGCGTCTCGCCCTGAGCGAGCTTGATCAGGCCCGCGGCCCGGATCGTTTCGATCAACGCGTCGTCGCAGCGCGCCGACGTTTCCAGCACGAGTGCATGGTTGTCCCGCATGCGCGCGAACATGCCGAGCGCGACGGCAAGATAGAGGACGAACATGGCCGCGGCGACCGCCGTCAGCATGCGGCTCTGCACCAGCATCAGACCGAGCGCCAGCGATCCCACCGCAATGTCGATGCACATCGACGTCACGGTTCGGGTCGCATAGATGCTGATCTCGTCCTGCGCCTTGACGCGCGCAAACACGTCGCCGACGTGACGCTTTTCGAACCACGACATCGGGTTGCGCAGGAGATGGCCAAGCAATCCCTCGGTCATGTTGATCTGCGTAAGCTGATGCAGCAGTTCGACAAGGCGGGACTCCACATACTGGCTCAGTGCCCCGACCGCGAAAATGCCGGCAAATGTCAGCACCAACACGCTCAGCAAATTCAGGTTGTCCGCGGAGACCACGTAGTCGAGCACGAGGTTGCCGAGATAAGGCATGGCGAGAATCGCGAACTGGCTTCCCAGCGCGACGAACATGACTTTCGCCAGTTGTTTGCGCAGTGCGGGATTCAGTGCTCGCACGCGTGCAAGCGCGCCGGGCACCGGCGATTTCGCGCGAATGCGCGGCATGGAAGGCGTTGCCGAACATTCCAGCAGATAACCGGACACGCTCGCCATAAACGTATCCATCGAGACCCGCCGCCGCCCGCTGGCCGGATCGACAACCTGAACGTAGCCACGCCCGCACTTCTCGAACACCACGAAATGCGCGCCGCCGAAGTGAAGAATCGAGCCCCGCTTGACCGAATGAAGATCCGCCATGTCGAACCGGTAGGCCTGTACGGCCAGGCCGAAGTCGGTCGCCATGTCGTAGAGATCCATCAACGTCAGACCGTTTGCCGATATGGGCCTGAACGCGGACAATTCGCGCACTTCGGTCGCGCGGCCGAGATATGAAAGCACCATTGCCAGGCAGGCATAGCCGCATTCCGCGACTTCGTTCTGATAGATCGTTCGCACTGGGCCTCCTGTCAGCCTCTGATCATGCGGAAAAGCGGCGCCAGCACCCATTCGGCGATCGTCCTGCGCTCCACGACGATGCTCGCCGTTGCCTGCATCCCCGGCAAGATGTCGAAATGTTGCCTGCCGTAGTCGAACGTCTTGCCTCGCAGCGTCGCCCACGCCAGATAGTCGCCGTCGCCACCGCCTTGAGCGGCCAGCGACGCCGGAACGCCCGGTGGCACCGCGGACGCCTGCATGGTCGTGTCGGAAATAGCGTCGATGCGGGCTTCGTAGCTGCCAAACTTCGCGTACGGAAACGCATCGAATTTAAGCCGCACCGTTTGACCTTTTTCGACGAACCCACGACGCCGCGACGGAATACGTAAGGCCGCCCGCAACGCGCCTTTTTCGTCCGTCGCGATGACGAGCGCGACGTCGGAAGCCTCCAGCGTGTGGCCCGGCACGAGTTTCGAAAACATGACGACGCCCGCCCGCGGTGCCGAGATGGTTGCGTCGAGGCGCGACTGCTCGAAGCGCATCTGGATTTCCTGAATGCTTTGCTCGTGCCTGGCGTCGTTCTCTTTCAGTTGCGCGTCGAGGTCGATCAGCGTGCCGCTTAACGTGGATATCTCGCCGCGCAACTGTTCGCGGCGCGCCCTGCCCTGAGCAATGGAGACCTTGACCTGATGCTCGTCGGCGCTGGCCTGCTCGATACGATCGGCTGTCACGTAGTCCGACACCGACTTGAGGCGCACGAGCTTCTGCTGCGATTCGTCCGCAAGCTCGCGGTTCTGGGCAATCTGTTCATCCAGCGCGCTGAGTTCCGCCCTCCGGCTCGCGCCGGTCAGCGACGAAGCATCCCGCTGCGCAATGAGTTGCGCCTTGCGTTGCGTGTACTGCTCGTCAGCGAGGCGAATCTGCTCGTCGCGCATTTGCGAGTCGAACACAGTGCGCTGGCGGCCGTCGCTCGACAGCGATAGATCGCGCTGCAGTGCGAACAAGGGCGCACCCGACGCCACACGTTCCGACGGGTGCACATACACCGACGTCACGAGTCCGCTCAAACCCCGTATCTTCACTTCAGACGGCGACACGATTTCGCACTGCACATCCTGCTTGAGTTCGACTTCATGCAGGAAGCCGAAGCCGATTGCGAGCATCACGATTGCGGACGCGACATAGGCGATCCATCGCCACGAGATGTCCTTGAACTGCGGAATACTGGTTGGTTCCATTACTGTCCTGCCGCCTCTCTTCTGGAGCCGAGATGTATCTATTCAACACCGGTTGCGTGGGCTATCTGGCGGGCGCGAACGCGTACATTGAAGGATGTCCGGCGGCCAGCGAGCGCGCATAGTTGTCTCTCAGCGCTTTCTCGATGCAGTCGGCAAGACGTTGCGGCGCGTCGCTTTGCGCGAGCTCGATCGGCTCCAGCACGACGGCCCGGAAACGCCCGCGCTCGAAGCGCAGATAGAACGGCAGCAACAACGCGTCGAGCGGCGCGCCCATGCGGAATACGCCGTTATGAATACGCGCCGAACGGCCAAAAATGGACACGCCAACCGTCTCCATGGGATAGTCGCTCAACGTGAACGGCGGTGCATCGGAAAACAGCACGACAACACCGTTGCGTCTAAGCGAGCGCGCCGCGCGCAAACCCAATCCGCCGCGATTCGTTTCGCTATAGGTGTGAAGGATCTCGATGTGCGGAATCATCGCCTCATCGCTTCCGTAGATATCTTGCGGCACGCCGGATACGACACCGATGGATGCGAGACCGAGTTGTTGGCGCAGTTCGTCGATCAGATAAATGTTTGCGTATTGCGAAAGGTAGTGAAACGGCGAAACGATGATCGCCCGCTCCGGCGTCGCTGTTTTCACGTTCCTGATGATCTGCGCGAGAACGCCAGCCGCGCGTCGCAAATCCGGCCAGGTTTCGGCGCGGTTGCGCTGGCGGCCAAAATGAAGCCGCTGATCGATCAATTTTTCGAGCACCCTGCCCGACAGCACGCGAATATCGTCAACACGTTCGAGCTTCAACACGTCGCGCCCGACATCCCGCCGCTCAATACCGCTCCAGCGGAGCCGAGCGTTGAAACGACTCCCCACATACCATGCGGAAATGGCAAGCGGCTCGATCGCACGGAGAGGAATACGCGCGAGACAGGCGCCTTGCGCCCAGGCGCGGCTTTGCCTCGCACCGCGCCTGAAGGCAACGGGCAGCGTGCGAAACGCCTTCAACCACTCCATGCTGGCTCCTTCGTCACGGTGACATAGCCATCCCGCAGGAACGCCATCATTCGTCATCTGAACGCGAAACCCAGTCATGAACGACTGGGTTTCGCGAGAGGGCGGGCCGACAATCAGCCCGCCCTTGAACCCCTACTGCACGGTGCTTAGCGCGTCGAAGTCTTTGTTACCGGTGCCGGAGCAGGCGTCGGTGCCGGAGCAGCCTTCGGTGCGCAGGAGCGCTTGCAGCAGCCACCAGCGATTTTCGATTGAGCCAGCGCGTTACGATCGATTTTTTGCATTTTCTTGCCTTTAGTGAAATAAAGTTAGTACAGCTATAACTACAGACTGCGAACTGCAAAACATGGCTTTGCTTCTATTGAGGCTCGGCCAATTCTTTAATCTTTAGCTACCCGGGCCACGCGGTCTTACTGACAGCCGGAGTCAGGACGTCGCGCGAGCGTCCCAAGCCCTATCAGTGATGCCCGTTCGCGCGCTCGACGTCCGACCACAAAACAACCGAATTACGTGCATACACCTTCATCGGCACGGCGTTCATGAACAGCATCAGGCGCTCGGCGCCTTCCGTCTGGTCCGCAGTGGCGACATTCCCAGCGACGTTGTCGCCAGCCGGCTGCTGCCTGGTGACCCACGCGTCCCATCGCGACGCAGTCTTCCGGCTCGTCGGCTCGGTGCCACCCGTGACCAGATCGCGGTGGACGCCGATGTCGATCGGATCCGCACCGCCCGGCTCCAGATGCGGCACCGGCACATAACCGGGACTGCTCGCGTTCGGGTCAACAGAGTCCAACGCGCCGACATTCAAGCCTTTCTTCAACAGCCCAATGTCCGCTGCCATTTCAGGTCGATTGCCCAGCGCAATGCCTCCGCGATGAACAAACACCGAGCCCCGCATATTCGCCGACGCCTGCGAGTAGCCAGAACCGCCGCTTGCACTTGCGCCGACAGTCGCGTAAGCACTCTGGTACTGCACATTGCCGCCACCTGTAGTCGAGCGTTGCGAGTGCGTTCCGTACATGCCGTAGCGCAGTTCATCCGCGGTACCGGCGGAGCCCGCGAGCATGGCCTGTTCGGACCAGCCAGCGCGACTGTCATGCATCAGGCCCGCTGACAGCGACGAAGCGCGCTCCGTCTTGCCGAGCGGCAGCGAGACGCTTGCGAATACCTGGTTGCTCATTGGCCCTGCCAACCCGTTGCGCTGACGAGAAATCGATACCGTGTAATTCAGATTCGTTTCGACCACCCGTAACGCGCCGGTGTAGCCGATCTGAAACTGCGTGTCGGAGCCCGAATGGTTCCAATAATTCGCTGTCGAGCCGGCCACATAAAGCGAACCGTCACCGGCGCCGACGCGCTGGCTCAGGGTGATCTGCAACTGGTTGCGCCGGCGTCCGATGCTGTCTGCGCCGGAACCCGCCTGCACGGCGTCGCGCTGCAGCATTGCGTCGCGCAGCGTGAGGAAGCCACCGGATGAGTAGCCGTACGCTGCGACGGACACGTTCGTATCCGTCTGCTCGATGAACTTGCTGTAGCCGATACGCAAACTTGTGCCGCGCGACCTTCGTGCCTGCGATAGATCGGCCTGAGCCTCCGAAACATCGGCCGACAGCGCACCGATCGGCGTACGGAGCGCCGCGCCGATCAGACCGGACAGATAGCCGTCCGCGACGATCGCCCCGCCATAGCCCGTTATCACGCCGTTGATACCGCGCTGTACCGCACCTTGCAGCAAAGCGCTCTGATGCCTGACCTGCGTGTCACGCGTCACGCCACCGACGATGCTGAAGCGCGTCGAGGCCGGACGCACGAGCGGTACGACAGATGCATACGGCACAGTGAAACTGTGCCGACTGCCGTCCGCCTCCGTCACGGTAACGTTCAGGTTGCCGCCGTACCCGGTTGGTACAACGTCATCAATCTCAAACGGCCCTGGCGCAACTGTCGCTTCGTATAAACGGTTGCCGTTCTGCGTAACGGTGACCAGCGCATTCGACATCGCCACACCGCGCACCACGGGTGCGTAACCGGGCAGCGACTCAGACGCCGCGCTATCGATACTCTCCATCTTTACGCCACGCACGCCGATGCTGTCGAACACCGCGCCGTCCGTGAACTGGTCCCCGAGCCCGATCTGGCTCTTCAGCGAGGGGATGTCATGTTGCAGGTAAGCCGCGACATTCTGGTATGACGTGCCCCGACCCGTATCGGACTGCAACACACCTTGTTCGCGCACTCGCCAGTTGCCGATATTGATGCCGGCAGTAAAGCCAAGATAACTCTGTGTATCTGCTACTCCCTGACCGGACGTATGAAACGTATTGAACGCGTAGCCAAGCGCCGCCGACGGGCTGTCCGCGTACGGATTCACGACAGGTTCGCTCGTCGGCGCCGGCACGTCGGGCATGATTGCCGAAGCATCGACGCCATCACTATTGCGCTGGCCGCTGAACACGCTGCTCGCACCGTCGAGCGCCTGCGCGTGCCCGGACGCCGACACGCAAGCGCCGAGCGCGCCGAACATTAGCGCATGGGTATGCCTGAATGCATGCCTATTCAGTCCCCGCGCGAGTTCGGACTGTGTTTTCCCCGCCATTTCAACCGTCAGTGTTCGTTATGCGTCTAGCGGTGCGCACGTGGCTCTGTGTGACCGCGTTTCGAAGGAAAGTATCGGCGCTGGCGCTCGCGCCCGCTAGACGATTTCACTGAGAGAAGACGGGAACTTTCCCAAAAGGGCCACGGGTTTTACGTGCGGTATAAGCATTGGGCGGCGTTGATGCATCGCCGGGTGCAGACGGGCATTTGCGAATGCGGGAAAGGAGCGTAGCCGTGAGCGCGGCAGCGCTGACAGATGGGTCGCGGCCTGAAGTTTGTCCAGGCCGGGATATCGATGTGAGATGGAGCGGAAAAGCGCGGCGCGGCCCCTACAGCGCAAGCACCGTCACCCCCACTTCCACGCGATGCGCACCGCCGCCGAGAATCATCCCGCGCAGCAAGGACACGTCACTGTAATCGCGGCCGATGGCAAGCGTCACGTGATCCATATCGGCGAGCACGTCGTTGGTCGGATCGAGATCGATCCAGCCGCTGCCGGGGCAATACACCGACACCCACGCGTGCGACGCGTCCGCACCGATCAGCCGCGGCTGTCCCGGCGGCGGATCGTTGCGCAAGTAGCCGCTCACGTAGCGCGCCGGCAAACCCAGCGACCGCAAGCAGCCGATCATCACCTGTGCGAAGTCCTGACACACGCCGCTCTTCAGTTCGAAGGCGCGTTCGGCGGGCGTATCGAACATCGTCGCGGATGGCTTATAGGCGAAGTCTTCGTGAATGCGGTGCATCAGATCGATCGCGCCCGCGGCGATGGGCATGCCGGCTGGAAAACTCGGCAATGCATAGTCGCGCAGCGATGGCCGCGGCACGATATTCGGCGACGCGAAACAGAATTCCGCTTCGGGCCGGAACTGGCCGCCGACGCGAAAGCGCAGCGCATCGGCCACGTCGTCCCATTCGGGCGTCGCCTCGGGATCGAGATCGGTCCAGCGCGGCATGAGCGCCACCGTGGTTTCGCTGACGAGTTGCAAGCGCTCATGCGGCGCATCCAGCGCGAAATACAGCACGTCGTTGCCGAATGCGTCGATCCGGCTATTCAGATACGACGGTTCGGGTTCGATCTTTTCGCTGTGCGAGACCACGCGTTGCCACGAACAGGCAATCGGCCGGATCGTCGCGAGATGCTGCGCGGTCTCCACATACGTGGAATAGCGGTAAGTGGTGCGATGCGAGACGGACAGCACGGTCGGCGTGTGCTTCATGACCACACCTGCGAGGCAACCGTGCTGGCGTGACTGAAATAGCGCGCGCTGATCTCGTGGCCGGCCGCGCCGACGAATCCGGCGATCTGATCGCATACCGCAATCAGATTGACGTACGCGCCGTGTTCGTCCACCTCGCACAGCGATTCAAGCGTCGGCAACACGTCGGTGGGCGCCATCAATTCGGCGAACGGACGATGCCGCGTGCTGCCCGCCGCCACGGCGATCTCGTCGAGCTTTTTACGCAGCCGCTCATAGACGCCGTAGATGCCGCGCGGATTGGTCGGCTCGATGACGATCAGGTCAAGCAGGGCCGGCACTTCGAAGCGGCCCGGATAGAGCGAGCGGTACGTCAACGTGCTGTCGAACAACTGCAGCAGCAGATCGAAACCGGCTGGCGTGGAGAGCTGGCCTTTGTCGGCGACCACGCGCAGGAACGCGGTCATCGCCGACACGCGTTCAATATGGCGGCCCACGAACAGCAAACGCCACGCTTCGTCGCGCGTCATGCGGTCGCCTTGCGCACCGCTGATTGCCGACAACTGCACCGACAGGTGTTCGAGCGCGTTCATCAGCGTGACGCGGTCATAACGCTCGTAGCGTTCGCCGCGGCCGTTACCGTTAGCTTGTGAGGAAGCTGAACCGCCACCATTGCCCGGCGCCGGCATCAACATCTGCAATGCGTCGCGGAAGTCGTTGCGCGCCGCGAGAATCGTGCGCCAGTGATCGTTCGACAGACGCCCGCGCACTTCGCCATTGGATCGCGCCTGCGAAGTCAGGTTCTGGCCGATGCTCGCGGCGCCGGTGCTCTCGATCAGGTTGGCGACCAGCGCACGCTCGAAAGCTTGCGGCGAATGCGGCGCGAACATGTCGCCGGACTGCACGAGCCCGCAATGCAAAGCGAGTTCGACCAGAGTCGGAAACATCGCGTCGGCGTCGTTGCCTTCCAGCGAACCGAGGATCAGGCGCAACAGCCGCACGTTGTTCTCGGCGCGCTCGCCGTAACGTCCGGCCCAGAACAGGTTTTCCGCCGCGCGGCTCGACACGGTGCGATGCTTGCGCGCGAGGTCGGCGGGCTGCATCGGTGAAGGCAGCAACGTGAACGTCGAAGTCGGCTGGCTCGACAGCACCCAGGTATCGACGCTGCTGCCGCCGTACTGCATGGACACCGTGGTCTGGCGTTCGGCGGCCATGCGGGTGAAGCCGCCTGGCATCACATGCCAGCCGCCGTTGACGTCCGCAATCGCATAGGCGCGCAGCACCGACGGACGGCGACCCACGGTGCCATCCTCATAACGCGGCGTGCAGGAAAAGCGCTGCGCCTGCTGGATCGTGTACGTGTCGGGCATGGCTTCGATGCGTTCGCGCCACGTCGACAAGCGCTGGCGCCCCTGCTCCACACCAGGCGGCGCATCGCGGCCGGTAATGGGCCAGGTCGGCACGATGAACGCCTCGTCGAGCCGCCGGAATGCGTGCTCGCGCGCTGCCTCCTCGCCGCACCACCACGTCGCCACGCTCGGCAACATGAGGTCTTCGTCGAGCAGCACTTCGGCGATGCCGGGCAGAAAACCGTGCAACGCCGGCGATTCGACAAAGCCCGAACCCGGCACGTTCGAGACGATCACATTGCCCGCGCGCATGACCTGCAACAAGCCGGGCACGCCGATGCTCGAATCGGCGCGCAGCTCGACCGGATCGCAGAACGCGTCGTCCAGACGCCGCAGCACCACGTGCACGCGTTCGAGACCGGCGAGCGTCTTCAGATAAAGCTTGTCGTCGCGCACGGTCAGATCTTTGCCTTCGACCAGCGTCACGCCGAGGTAGCGCGCCAGAAACACGTGCTCGAAATAGGTTTCGCTGAACGGCCCCGGCGTGAGCAATGCAATATGCGGCGAGTGGTCGGCGCCGTCGCTCTCGTGACGCATCGTGGCCTGCGCAGCCTGCACGAGTGTCGCGATCAGCTGCGAATAGGTCGGCGCGAGCCGGCTCACGCGCAGGGCGCGGAACGGATCGGCGAACAGCGTCGAAACGATCAGGCGGTTTTCCAACGCGTAGCCGAGACCCGACGGCGCCTCGGTGCGATGCGCCATCACGGTCCAGTCGCCGTTGGGCGTGCGCGCCAGGTCGACCGCGACCACTTGCAGGTACTGGCCGCCCGGCGGCGCGTAGCCCTTCACCGAGCGCAGATAGCCGGGGTGGCCGAAAACCAGAGCGGGCGGCAATTGCCCGCGCTCCAGCAAGGTTTGCGGCCCGTAAATATCGGCGACGATGGCGTTGAGCAGATGCGCGCGCTGCGTCACGCCGCGCTCGATATGCGCCCACTCGTCCTCGCTGATCAGGAACGGCAGCAGGTCGAGCGCCCATGGCCGCGGCTCGCCGTTATCCGCGTAGACGTTGTAGCTGATGTCGTTGTCGCGGATCTGCTGCGCGACCGAGGCGAGATGATCGTCGAGCCGCGCGATGCCGTCCTCGCCGAGCCGCTGGAAGAATTGCCGCCATGGTTCGCGCAGCGCGCCCGAGGCGTCGCGTAACTCGTCCCAATGTCCCTCGTAGGCCGGCAGCAGGCGCAACAGGGACGAAGCGTCCGCGCGCGCCGCGGACGTCTCGAAGGGAAAAGTCGATTGAAAGGCCAAGGTCGTGTCGTTTTAAGAGTGTGCTGGTTTCACCAGTAGCGCAGATCCAGTGTGAACGGAAACTCCAGACTGCGGTGCGGCGCATCGACCGTGAGCGGCCCCGGCGTATGACCCGACGCGAAGAAGCGCGCGCGCCGCCGGCTTTCCGCCTCATAGGCGTTCACCGGGAAGGTCTGGTAATTGCGCCCGCCCGGATGAGCGACATGATACTGGCATCCGCCCACCGAGCGGCCGGCCCATGTGTCGACCAGATCGAAAGTGAGCGGCGCGTCCACGCCGATGGTCGGATGCAGCGCCGACGGCTGCGACCACGCGCGAAAGCGCACGCCGGCCACATATTCGCTGACGCGGCCCGTTGGCTGCAAGGGCACCGGCACGCCGTTGACGGTCAGCACGTGGCGATTGTCGTTCAACCCGAGCGCACGCACTTCGAGCCGCTCCACCGACGAATCCACATAGCGCACCGTGCCGCCCGGCGAGCCCTCTTCGCCCATCACGTGCCACGGTTCGAGCGCGTTGCGGATGGTCAGCGAGACGCCGTTCACCGTGGTCTCGCCGACCAGCGGGAAGCGGAATTCGAAGTGCGGCGCGAACCAGCTGCTGTCGAACGCGTAGCCCGCGCGGTTCAGCTCGCCGAGCACGTCGTCGAAATCCATCTTCACGAAAGTGCCGAGCAGGAACCGGTCGTGCAGCTCCGTGCCCCAGCGCGTGAGCCGCTGCGTGTACGGCGTGTGCCAGAAACGCGCCACCAGCGCGCGCAGCAGCAGTTGCTGCACCAGACTCATGCGCGCGTGCGGCGGCATTTCGAAGCCGCGCAATTCGAGCAGGCCGAGCCGGCCGGTCGGGCCGTCGGGCGAATAGAGTTTGTCGATGCAGAACTCGGCGCGGTGCGTGTTGCCCGTCACGTCGATCAGGATGTTGCGCAGCGAGCGGTCGATCATCCATGCCGGCAGGTTCGCGCTATCGCGGCCGCCGAGCATGTCGATCTGCCGCTGCAACTCGCGGAACGCCACTTCGAGCTCGTAGACCTGATCGTTGCGCGCTTCGTCGATACGGGGCGCCTGGCTGGTCGGTCCGATGAACAGTCCGGAAAACAGATACGACAGCGACGGATGGTTATGCCAGTACGCGATCAGGCTCGCCAGCAGATCGGGCCGGCGCAGGAACGGACTGTCGGCGGGCGTCGCGCCGCCGAGCACGAAGTGATTGCCGCCGCCGGTGCCGGTGTGCCGGCCGTCGGTCATGAACTTCTCGCTGCTCAGATAGCTTTCAGCCGCCGACTGATACAGATACTCCGTGTGATCGACCAGTTGGTCCCAGTTCGCCGCGGGATGAATGTTCACCTCGATCACGCCAGGGTCCGGCGTGACCTGCAGTATTTTCAGGCGCGCGTCGCGCGGCGGCGGATAGCCTTCGAGCACCACCTGCATGCGCAACTCGGCTGCGGTCGCCTCGACGGCGGCGAGCAGATCAAGATAGTCGTCGAGTTCGGTGAGCGGCGGCATGAACACATGCAGCAGTGTGCGGCCGCTGCCGAACGCTTCGGTTTCGGCCTTCGGACCGGCCGCGCGTTTCGGGTCGCGCGCTTCGACGCAAATCGCCGTGCGGATCGTTTCCTTCGACGACTGCCCGCGTTTGGGCGGCGCTTCGTCACCAAGCTGGCGCGCGTAGGCCAGCACGCCACCACCCGGCATGCCGCTCAGCAACTCCGCCGCCGAGGACGACAACGCCGCCGCGCGCCGCGCATCGGCGGGGCTCATGTTGCGCTGCTCGCCGTCGTATTGCATGCGCAACTGCGCGGCCGACCTCAACGGCACGGGCGGCGCGAACGGGTCGTGCGCATGCTGATACGGATAGTCGGTCTTCGAGACCCATGGCAGCGAATCGAGCGGCAGGCGGTAACCCATCGGCGAATCGCCGGGAATCAGGAACATGCGCTCGTCGCGGAAAAACCAGCGGCCGCTGACCCATTGCGGCGGCTCGCCGGGCAGATCGCGTTCACGCGCGAGCGGCAGCACGAAGCCGGTTGCACCGCCCAGGCCCGCGTCGAATACGCGGCGCAGGCGCACGCGCTCCAGTTCGTCGTCCAGCCGCGCGTCGAGTGGATCGACGTTGACCGGCAGACGGCGCTCGCGCCACAGGTAGTACCAGACGTCCTCGAAACCGGGCTGGATGCAGTCGGTGTCGAGAGAGAGCTTGGTCGCGAGATGCGCGAGGAAGCGTTGCGCGTCGGCCGCCGTGTAGGTGCCGGGCTCGCGCTCGTCCGCGAACAGCGACGGATCGTGCCAGCAGGGCTCGCCGTCGGCGCGCCAGTACAGCGACATCGCCCACCGCGGCAGTTGTTCGCCCGGATACCACTTGCCCTGGCCGATATGCAGGAAGCCGTTCGCGCCGTAGCGCGAGCGCAGCTTGTCCATCAACGCGACCGCGTAGCCGCGTTTGGTCGGGCCGAGCGCGTCGGTGTTCCATTCCGCGGCGTCGCGGTCGCGCACCGAGACGAAAGTCGGCTCGCCGCCCATCGTCAGGCGCACGTCCATGTCTTGCAATTGCTGGTCGACCTGCGCGCCCATGTTCAGCACGTCGGCCCAGACCGCCTCGCTGAACGGCTTGGTGACGCGCGGCGTCTCCAGAACACGCTCGATCGACATCGTGTGTTCGAACTCGACCTCGGATTCGTCGACGGCGCCGGAGATCGGCGCCGCGCTGCCCGGCTCGGGCGTGCAGGCGACGGGGATATGCCCTTCGCCCGCCAGCAGCCCGGAGGTCGGATCGAGACCGATCCAGCCCGCGCCCGGCAGGTAGACCTCGCACCACGCGTGCAGGTCGGTGAAGTCGACTTCGGTGCCGCTGGGGCCATCGATCGATTTCACGTCAGGCGCCAGTTGCAGCAGATAGCCGGACACGAAGCGCGCCGCCAGCCCTAACTGCCGCAAGGTCTCGACCAGCAGCCAGCCGGAGTCGCGGCACGACCCCGCCGCGCTGACGAGCGTTTCCTCGGGCGTCTGCACGCCGGGCTCCATCCGGATGAGGTAGCGGATTTCGCGCTGCAGCCGCTGATTCAGTCCGACGAGAAAATCGGCGGTGGCGGCCGGCGTGCGGTCGATACTCGCGACGAACTCGGCGAAGCGCGGCGTCATGGGCCGCTTGACGCGGTAGGGCGCGAGTTCCAGCGCGAGGCCGGGCGAATACTCGAAGGGAAACTGCTCGGCCGAGGGTTCGAGGAAAAAGTCGAACGGGTTGTAGACGGCCATTTCGGCGACCAGATCGACGGTCACCTTGAATTCGCGCGTCTTCTCGGGGAACACGAGCCTGGCCTGGTAGTTGGCGAACGCGTCCTGCTGCCAGTTGATGAAGTGTTCGGCCGGCTCGACCCGCATCGAATACGACAGGATCGGGGTCCGGCAATGCGGCGCAGGCCTGAGACGCACGACCTGGGGCGACAGTGAAACCAGCCTGTCGTAACGGTAATGTGTGACATGATGCAACGCGACGCGTATGGACACACCGGACTCCTGGACGAAGGATGGCAGCCCGCCAAAAGCAAGCTTCATGCCGTTTATGGAACGCCTGTCAAACAAGTGCGAAAAACCGCCTGAACTGCCTGGACTCCCCGGATCATCGCCTGCTGTGAAGTTTGCCGCGCATCGCCGACCGTCCGGTCGATCGGATCAAGCGCCGTTCCACTGCCGTTTTCAGTGCTACGCACCAAAGCGGCGCAGCGCCGATGCACGATCATGCACGTAATGTGCGTTAAACCAGTGACGTCTGGCAAATGCGGCATGAAGATTGCGAAGTGGCTTCTTCTACGACTGCCCTCCCACTCCAGGCCCCACCGATGAAAACCTTCCACTGCAACCATTGCTCGCACCTCGTCTTCTATGAAAACGTTCGCTGCGAACGTTGCGAGTCGTTGCTTGGCTATGTGCCCGAAGTGGCGGAAATCAGCGCGTTCGAAGATGCCGGCGAAGGCCGCTTCCGCAGCCTGCATCCGGACGCCCAAGGCGCGCTGTTCCGCCAGTGCCACAATTACGCCGTCGAAAACGTCTGCAACTGGATGATCCCGGCCGACTCGCCGGACCTGCTGTGCCGCGCCTGCCAGTTGACGCTCACTATCCCGAATCTGAGCGCGCCCGACAACCGGCTCTACTGGTATCGGCTGGAAATGGCCAAGCGCCGTCTGCTTTACACGCTGGCCGAACTCGGCCTCGACGTGAAGTCGCGCCAGGCCGATCCCGAGCACGGCCTCGCGTTCGAATTCCTCGAGGACGGCGGCGACGGTTCGCGCGTCATGACCGGCCATGATAACGGGCTCATCACGCTGAACATCGCTGAAGCCGACGACGCCTATCGCGAGAAAGTCCGCACCGCGATGGGCGAGCCCTATCGCACCCTGCTCGGCCACTTCCGGCACGAGACCGGGCACTACTACTTCAGCCAGCTGGTGGAGAACAATCCGCGCTGGCTCGAACCGTTCCGCAAACTGTTCGGCGACGAAAGCGTCGACTACGGCGAGGCGCTGAACGCCTACTATCGCGACGGCGCCCCGGCCGAGTGGCAGGCTTCGTTTATCAGCGCGTATGCCACGATGCATCCTTGGGAAGATTGGGCCGAGACGTGGGCGCATTACATGCTGATCGTGGACGTGCTGGATACGTCGACGTCTTACGGCGTGGCGCTCTTGCCCGACGACCCGAGCGAGCCGACTCTGACCGATCGCACGCCCGTTGAAGACGCGAGCTTCGAGAATCTGATGAAGCGCTGGTTTCCGCTCACTTATGCGCTGAACAGCCTGAATCGCAGCCTCGGCATGCCGGACGGGTATCCGTTCACGCTGGCCGCGCCGGTGGTGGAGAAGCTGCGCTTCGTGCATCGGGTGATTGAAGCGGCCGGCGATAAATCGCAGCCGCGGGAAGCGGCGACGCCGCCGGGTCAGGCGGCGGTGGTGGCAGTGCAGGAGCCGGAGGCGCAAGCTGGGGTGGCGCGTGCAGTGAAAGCGGCGGCGGGCGCGGCGCCGGGCGATGCGATTGACGCGCCGGCGGCGCAGGCAGAGCCGCCGGCGCAGCCCGCGCCTGTCGCCGCTCGGGCAGCCCCGGCCAAACGAGCTACGAAACGACGGTAACCCGTATTTCGGAAGCAAACCGCCCTGGTTGGGGATCGGCTCTTAAAGCCGCATCCCTGACACGTTCAGCGCGCGCAAGTACCGGTCTTGGCACGATCCCCCTCAAAAACCCCTCTCTCAAAATAAGACTCTTCCTACATGCAGCCCGGTCGAATTCTTTGACAATCAGGTTCAGTTGGCGACACACGCAATAAACGCAGATCGCCTCAGTCGGCGCGCCGTGCTTCGAATCACGCGTCGCAACCCGCCTTCGGTTGCAAACGCTCTGCCGCCCGCCTCCCTGTCATTGAACATAACGCGCATGCGGAACGCCGCAAGCCGTTCACCATCGACCCAAGCCATGAGCACCGAATTTTCCCTCGAACGTTTCGAATCCCAGATCCAGTCCCGTGACTACGACGCCGCGCACGAGGAATTCTGCACGCTACTCAAGACGCTGTCCGGCAAGCGCGGCCGACTCGGCGCCGAACCCTTCGCCCGCACCGCGCCGAACTCACCTGATGACGAAAAATCGCTGGATACCTTGCAGCGGATCGCCGACGGTTTCACAACGCTGTTTTCCGCCCCCGAGTATCCGCTCGAGGCGGAGAAGATAAACGTCATGTTCTGGGGCCGGCCGTGGATCAACATGATCTTCGCCGTGTCATCGTATGGATCGACGGATCACATCGTGCGCAAGCTCCTCGAAACCGTCCAGAACGACGATGAAGCGCGCGCCACATTGACCCGCAAGCAACTCGTCCTCTACACGTCGGGCTCGCAATACGATATCGATTTTGCCGACCTCCACCAGCGCGACCCCGTGCTCGCGACAAGCCTTGGCGTTTCGATGGTCGCCGGGGCGGTGCACATCTCCCCCGCCGCGCACGAAAAGCGCGAACGTCTGCTCAAATGGTTGCCCGGCGCGCTCGACACGATCGACGACCTCGACGACTTGCCGACCGGCGCCGTCTGCGGCGCCTACATGCACTGCAGTTATTCGACCTCGCCTGAGCGGCATGAGATCAAGCGCAGCATCAACATGCTGGTGCGCAAGAAGCTGGACACGCTCGGCCTGCTCGGCCACGAGGCCAGCGTCTCCCGCACCAGACTCAAAGGACGCAAGCCGGTGATGCTTGTCGTGCTCGAATGGTTCTCGGGCGGTCACTCGATCTATCGAACCCATTCGCGCACCATGCTCGCCGCGCGCCAGCATTTCGAAGTCGTCGCGTTCGGCGAGGCGCAGCACGTGGACGAAGCGGGACGCGCGATTTTCGACCGCTTCGTCGAATTCGAGCATCCGGAATATATCGGCGACTGCATCCGTCAGATCCAGGAATTCGCCGCGCGCGAGAAGCCGGACGTGCTCTATATGCCGAGCGTCGGCATGTTCTCGCACACGATCTTTCTGTCGAACCTGCGCGTCGCGCCGCTGCAGATCGCGGGGCTCGGTCATCCCGCGACGATGCACGCGGCGCATATGGACTACGTGAGCGTCGAGGACGATTTCGTCGGCGACCCGGCCTGCTTCAGCGAAAAAATGCTGCGTTTGCCGAAAGATGGCCAACCGTACGTGCCGTCGAAACTGCTCACCAACGTCGTGCCATCCGTGCCGGAGCGCGGCGAAGTGGTCAACATCGGCGTGACGGCCAGCGCGATGAAAATCAATCCGCAGTTTCTCGAAACATGCAAGGCGATCGTTCACACCGCGCGCGTGCCGGTCAAATTCCATTTCATGACATGCTGGAGCGAAAGCATCGATCTCGCGTACGTCAGAAAATCGATCTACGCGACGCTGCCGGAATCGAGCGTGGATGTCTACGGCTCGCTCAGTTACCCCGAATATCTGAAGATCCTCAACACGATGGACATGTTCGTGAGCCCGTTCCCGTTCGGCAATACCAACGGCATCGTCGATTCGTTCACGATGGGCCTGCCCGGCGTCAACCTGTGCGGGCGTGAAGTGTTCGAGCATATCGACAGCGGCCTCTTCGAGCGCGCTGGTCTGCCGTCGTGGCTCACGACTCACTCGACCGACGAATACGTGCGCGCCGCCGCCCGGCTCGCCGAACAGCACGATGAGCGCGAAGCGCTGCGCCGGCGCCTGATCGACGGAAAAGCGGTCGAGCGGATCTTCGAGGGACGTCCCGAGGCGTTCGGTGAAGGCGTGTTGAAGTTGCTGAACGGTCTCGGCAAACGGTAAGTCATTCGACTGCGTCAAACGCACGGGCCGCGACGGAATATCTCCGTCGCGGCCCGTTTTCACATCCGTCGTCTGTCGCCTTGGTCAATACGCGACGTAAGGGCCCATGCCGCCGGGAGTCGGCTGCTGCTCGATGGCGGCGTACACATTGCGGCCGTAAAAGAACGGCAAGCCCCAGTCGAAGATCGAAGACGTGACGAACGCCGGTCCCGCCAGAAGCGGCAGCGCCGAATCGCCGCTATACGTCTGAGCGATCGTGGTGGCATTGCCGACGCTGAAAGTCACCGCGCTCGTGGTGCCGTTCACGCCCTGGATCATCGCGCTCAATTGCTCGGTCGACACCGGGCAGTAGTACGAATCGTTCGGGCTCGCGCAGACCGGCAACGCACTGGTCTGAAAGAACAGGCCGGTCGAGCCACTGTCCAGAATACTGCGCGAATACGCGACGCCGTTCTGCACGGTCGTGAAGGTACCATTCGACGGACTCACGCCGATTACCTGCGCGCCGCCCAGCGTATTGTTGGTCTGCGTGCCGATACCGAATATCAGTTGCCCGCTGACCGACTGCGCGCCGCCCGATACCGCCGGCAGGCTCAGCAGCGATCCGTTGTTGTCGGTGGCGAAGTACGGAACCGGATTGGCCACTTGCAACGCTTCAGCGAGCGGAATCGACGTGCATGTCGCGCCGTTGCAGCCGTAGTACGTGCCGGCCAGCGCCTGCTGGACGCAGTTCGCGCCGCAATCGTTCTTGAACACGCCAATGCCGAGAATGCCGTTGGCCTGCAACGCGGCCGGCGTGTTGCGCGCCGCGCCGAAGTTCGCGCAAGCGGCGGGCAGTGTTGCGTAGTTCGGGTCGATCACCTGGATCGGCAGCGACGCGGCTTTTTCGCCGGCGATCTGCAAGTCGGCGAGTTTGACCGGGCCCCACGTGTAGCCGTCGAAAAACTGCATGCATTCGGCGACCAGATGGCCCGACGCGTCTTGCTGTTGCGGCAGCCTCATCGAAGCAGGCAACTGGGACGCGAACAGGCGCACGCCCCACGACCCGGTATCGACCAGCACGTGATCGATGGTTTGACATTGCGTCGTGCCCGGCGCGCAGATGGTGAGGCTCACGAACGGCATGTTCGGCACATCGCTCACGCCGGAATCGACCGTCACGCGCACCGCGTTTGCAGCCAGCGTTTGCGACAGCGGCGAGGTGTTGGCCACTGACGGACCGGACGAGGTGCTGGTCGAGCCGTTAGTGCCGGCCGCGCTGCCTGAGCCGCTGGAGCCACCGCCCCCGCCGCCGCAAGCACTCACGAGCAACGCGAGCAATTCCGCGCACAGCAAAGTTTTGAACGAAGACGTAAGGCGCATGGTCCGCTCCGTTATTGAATGACGCCGACATCGACGCCCGCCGGCACCGCTTGCGGCAGGTACGCATGGCCGGAGAACGCGCGCAGATGCCCACCGGAGTACACGACCAGGTCGCTGCTGGAAACCGCGAGCGGCGTACCGTGGCGCGTCGTGGCGGCGACGACGTACGCGTCGAAGAAAGTCCCGAGCATGGATTTCAGATCCGGCAGCGTCGGCCCTTCCCACGCGACGCCGAACACGACGCCGTTGCGCGCGACGTACTCGCGCACCAGCGTGCCGGACGGCAGCGTCATCAGGTGTACCGAGTACGCGCTTTGCGTAGTGGCCGTGCGGGCCACCGCGTGCAAATGGGATTGATCGCCGTCGACGGTGCTGACGTTCTGGCCCAGCGTCGCATGCGCGCCAAACGACAGCACACAGCCTGCCCCGAGCATTGCGCGAGCAATGCGGGAATAGAGCATCGGTTTCAAGTGAGTTCCTTCGAGGTGAAACGCTCGTGACCTGGCATCGAGCCGATCACGAACGGAAAACTAGGGGCGCACGCTTGGCCGGTGGTGCCGTGCTGCATTCACACTGGCTGGGCTGCGTGAATGCGTCTACGGAGTGACGGCGCGAAACTTTAGGCGTGGCGGCAACGCGCGCCAATCGTTTGCGCAGAGATTTAAACCTTTGCTCCGCGCGGCGTCGTTTATGCCGGTTTGATATTTCGGGACCAGATCACGAAGGGGCGGCGCTTGAGCGCGCATGTTTGCGTCGCGGCTCGTTTAAAGCGAACAATGAAACGCGCGGCCGAAGGTCGACGCAGAAAAAAAATTGATGCGCGCAGCGTTGTGCGGCGAATGTAAGCGAACACTGAAAAGATCGAACAAAATGCCGCTTTTTGTCCGACAATACAAGGCCTTAAAAGGGTTTTTGTATGACCAGATAACCGATGCGTCGGCCGTGATTTCCAGAACAAAAAAATGCCGCGGATAACTCGAAGGTCATCTGCGGCATCGGTGATTCGAACGTGACGCGTCAGCGTTCAACGCATCAACGTTCGTTACTTTTTCTGCTGCTGCAAAAGCGATTTAAGCTCCTGCACGTTTTCTTCTACGCGTTTTGCGATCACCGCGTACGACTCGGCTTGCGTCTGATACGCGGCTTGCGCCAGTTGCTGCATATCGGCAAGCGACTTGTGCAGACTTTGCTGGATCAACTCGGCAGCTTTGCCCGAAGGCGCGGCGCCGCCGGCTGACAACTGCCCCGTCAGCGACTGCAATTCGCCCAAGGTCGAGCGCAACATGTCGGCCTGTTTCTGCGCAAGCGACTGCATCCCCTGGAAAGCAGTCTGATTCGCCTGAACCAGTGCTTCCACGTCCTTGCGTCGCGCTTCCATGATGGCGGGTACGTCAAAGCCGGGGAGCTTGAACTGCTCCAGCATTTTGGTGAAATCGCCAAACGGATTGGCGGCGTCAGGTCGGTCCATGCGAAATCCTCCTTAACGGTTGAATACTCGCCGGCGGTGCATCGCCGCGTTATGTCTGCGTGACGCATGCACTGGCGGCGTGGCGTGTGCCGTGCGTCCGTCGGACCGGGCGGGTTCTGGGGTCGGACGGCACATCGTCCAATCATGCGCCATCCGGAAACAATGCGCCAGCGGGCACACCCTGGCTCACGCGGCGCCGTCGACAGACATGGCCGGCCACCGTCCGCGCAACATGGAAGGCGCGGTAAGTTACACGGCGGCTTCAGTAACCCTACGAATTGGCATGTCGATTATCGTTGCTCATGTGCCGGCGCACTGTAGCGCCGGCCTTGTCTCGATGGGAGCGAGTTCATGAAAAAATCAATCTTGAGCGCGGCGCTGAGCGCCGTTCTGACTCTGGCCGCGACGGCGGCGTTTGCCCAGGAAGCGCCACCGCCCGCGGCCGCTCGGTCGCACGGCGAGCCGCAGCACGGCGACGGGCCGCCGCCGCTTGGCCGGATGGGTCCGATGGGCCCCGGCTTCGCCGTGATCAACGACCTGGAACAGTTGCGCCGCCTTTACGCCATGAGCGGACATGAAGGTGAAATCATCGCCGTGTATCACGACGTGTTGAACAAAACGCAAGATCCGATGCTGCGTCATTACGTGTACGACTCGCTGGCTCGCGAGCAGTTGAAGCCCGCGAATCCCGACCAGGCAATCGCGACGCTGCGCACCAGTCTGTCGGAGGACCTCGCCGCTGCGAACAAGGCTGCGCGCGGCGCGCCAGGCGGGATGCCGCCGCCGGCTCAGGCGCAGTAATCCGCGCGACGGCGTCGTGATGCAAATCTCGCTGTGACGCCGCGCATGAACGATTTGATCGGTTTAAGGCGCGCTTCGCCGCTGCGTCGCTCCCTAGCTGAGTGATCGCTCGACAGGCAAGCCAGTGCGTGTCAGGCGCGGCCGCTTTTCCGCCCGACGATTGGAAGCGCTCCCGTCTGGACCTGGTCTAACCATTCAGCATCCTGCGTTAGCTTTCCCACATTGCCGCTTCACTGACCACTTCTCATCGTCCGTCAGGTGATTAGGATATGAGCACCGCAACACTCGTGCTCTGGTGAAGAATGCGCTACCCGCTGAACATGGCCCTTGCCGCCGTTCTACTGGTTTTTGTCCTTGGTTGCATCATCAAGCTTGCCTTGAGCTGATGGCCGAATAAGCACGGCGTCACACTCGCCGTTGGACGACCCCACGCCACTTGCTGGCGCGGCCGATCCTCATCCGCACATCCTCCCTTTCCCGCCACGTCCGCTGACTTCGCTGACTTCCACGACACGCGAAAGCCTCACGCGACACCGCTTCGCGCCGTGACATAGGACGAAATAATTGTTGAATGGAGTTCGCGAAGTCACGCGCCCATACTTCGTTTCGCTGCCGGTGCGTAAGAAACAAAACGCATGAGATCAAGGGTGCTTCACGTGCGAGACGTTCGCCGATGATCAACGATCCTACGGTTGCCCGATCATCGAGAGAACGTTCGAACATTCCGGCACCGCGTGCCGACGACAGGATCAACAATGTTGCCTACTTCAATGAAATTCCTCAGAAAAAATGCCGCCCGTCTGGCCTGCGTGGCGATGGTCTGCTGCAGCGCACTGCTGACCGGTTGCGCCGGCGGCAGCATCAAGGATGCAAGCGCGGCGAGCACGCCGGTCCAGGTGCGCCCGGACAACATCTATGTCTACACCTTCGACGCCAATCCGGACCAGGTCAAACTGGACGGCGGCATGATGCAGAAACTGAAGACGCAGCTCGAAGGTTCGTCCGCCGCGCAAAAGCAGGCCGCCGATGCCGCCGAAGTCCGCGAGCAGGTCGCCGACGAAATCGTGCATCAATTGCAGTCGATGGGTCTGCGTGCGATCCGCTCCGACATCCCCGCGCCCGCCGACCAGAATGTGCTGCTCGTGCAAGGCAGCTTCAATACGATCGACTCGGGCAATCGCCGTCGCCGCCTGTTGATCGGTCTCGGTGCGGGCAAGAGCCAGGTAAGCAGTTCGGTGCAGATTCTGTATAAGCCCGCCGGCGGCGCGCCGCGTCTGGTGCAGACCTTCACCGCCAACGCCGACAGCGGCAAGGCGCCGGGCATGGTCGAGACTGCGGGCGTGGGCGCGGCGGCCGGCAGTATCGCGACCTCGGCGGCAGTCGGTGGCGGTCTGCATGCCGTATCCGAAAAGAAACGCGCCGGCGTGTCAGCGGACGCGAAGCGCCTCGCCGATGCGGTGGCCAAGCAGATTGGCGAGATCGGCGTAAGCGGTGGCTGGCTCTCGACGGAGCACGTCAAAGGCTGATAACCCGTCGCCGGTTCGTTGAATCGCAGCGGTCGTGAACGGCCTGAACAACGCGCGGCAGAGTCGGAATTCGATCCGACTCTGCCGTTTGCTTTCAGGGCTTCGTATAACGCAGCCATACCGCACCGTGTTCCTTCTGCTCAACGGACGTGAGCTTCAGATACGCGGGCGCTTGCCACTTCTCCATTGCCACTTCGAACGAGGATGGATGTTCGCTGCGGCCATCCACTAGCGGCAAAATCAGCACGCTCACTTCGTCGACGAGACCCGCGTTCACGAACGCGCCGCTCACATGCGAACCGCCCTCCACGATCAGCTTTTTCATACCGAGTTCACGCGCGAGCGTTTGCACGACCTTGCCGAGATCGAGTTCGGTCTTGCCGCCGAATATGTACGACACGCCGATCGATTGCAGGTAAGCGAGGTAGTCGTCGGCAACCTGTTCGGTCAGCACTTCGACCACGTGCGACTTGAGCGCGGTGTTGCTCTTCCACGCCACGCGGCCCTGCGGATCGATTGAAATCGCGTACTGATCCGCTTTGCGTTCGACGAAGTGATCGGTGCGCGGCACGGCGCCCTTGGCGAGCCCTTTCGGATAATCCGTGCCGTGCGCAATTTCCTGCATGGTGACGCGTCCGCAGATCCAGCCGTCGGCTTCAAAAGTGGCTGCCGTGCTTTCGTACAGGTCCGAGGCGTAGTCGAGATGCCAGCCGTCCGTCAGGCTGCGGCCGTCGAGCGAGGACATCATGTGAGCGACGATATAAGGGTTCATGCGTCAAGCCTCCGTGTCAGGTCAATGAAGAAACCTTGCAGCAAGGGCTGTTCCGCAACCGCGTTGATTCCGTTTGGGCAGGGTGCGTGACCTCGGTCGCGCGGCAAGCGGGCGATCCATCGGTGACCCTGCAAGGCAAGCCGCAGCGAATGCGCAACGCGACGTGACGCCGTGTGGCTAACGGCAAGCGGCAAGCGGCAAGCGGCAAGCGGCAAGCGGCAAGCGGCTCAATATAGGCCGCCGTGATGCGGCGCAGGTCGCGCATCGGCCATGGCACGCAGCGACTCCAGTCCGCGTTTGATCCAGCTTTTCACCGTGCCGACCGGGGCATCGAGCGTATGCGCGATCTCCGATTGCGACTGACCCCGGAAATAGGCGAGCGCGATCGCCTGACGCTGAACCGGCGCCAACCGGCCGAGATAGGAGGACAGACGCTCGGCATCCAGCGCGAACTCCTGCCAGACGTTCACGTCGGCGTCGCTCGCGGCAATGCGTTCGTCCAGCTCGTCAACATATACGCCGGAGTACGGATTGCGCCGCAAATAATCGAGCGCCTGATTCTTCACGATGGTCGACATCCACGTGGACGGCGAAGCCTTGCCCGGGTCGTATGAACCGGCAAAGCGCCAGATCTTGACGAAGCCTTCCTGCACGACTTCTTCGGCCGATTCGCTGGTGCGGGTGACGCGCACCGCAAGGCCGAACAGCGACGGCGCCGACGCCCGGTACAGCGCCTCAAACGCGCCGGCCTCGTGCCTCGAAACACGCTCGAGGAGCGCCGCGAGATACGCGCTCTTCTGATCCAGTGCGGACGCGCTGATGGTCGCGTCGGTCGAAGCATCATGTGACATTGCACATCCTCCGGGACGGCGCGCGCGCGTTATTCCTGACCGGCCTGCGGCGACTGCGATCCGGCAAACCAGCCTTCTTCCCGCGCGACACGCTCAAGCGCCGCCTCGACCATCGCGCAAGCCCGATTGCTGACGTCGCCCAGATAGCGGTGCAGCGCGGCGTCCTGCGCCGAGCGCGACGTGCACGCGTCGCTGTAGCGCTCGAACGCCGACAGCTTCATGACCAGTTCCGCGAGGTGACGCGGACATTCGCACGCGATAGTCGAAGAACGGCTCGCAATCACTTCCAGTTCGCGATCGTCGTAGCGACGGCGCACGCGCGACCACACGGCGTCGTCGCCGATGCGTTCCTGCATGCGGACGCGTTCGCACAGGTCGCCGAGCATCTGACGGAATTCCGTGCGGCTGTCGGGCTCGCGATAAAGACGCACACCCGCCACGCGCAGAATCTCCGCCGCCGGACCGGTGCCGAAGCTGTAGACGACCGCGATCGCTTTCGCGCGAACCGCGTCGCCGAGCGCGACGACCTGCGACGCGACGTCCTCTTGCAGGGAGTCGACGCTGACCAGCAAGGCGTCGACGGGCGCGCCGCGCTCGGCGCTCGTGCCGCCACTGGCCGCGGCGATGGAGAGATCGGCAAACGTAAGCAGTTCGTTCACGCCATAGGGCCGCAAATCGACGCCCGACGCCCGAAAACGCTGCGCAAGGCCGCCGCCCACGAGGGCGAGCCTGAGATCGACGGACTCGACCAGCGGCAGGTCGGTTGCGCCGCCGCTCTCGCGTCCGCTGCGCGCAGCCAGAAACTGCAATTGCTCGCGGTCGAGCCGCGCGATCGCGCCGATCGCGTGGCCGCGGCTCACCAGCAGTTTGATCAGACTGAGTCGCCGGACGTCGTCTTCCGTGTACAGACGCTGGCCTGACGCGGTTTTGGCAGGCCCGACCACGCCGTAACGGCGTTCCCAGATCCGCAAGGTCGTAACCGGCATTTTGGCCAGACGCGCTGCTTCGCCGCTTCTGTAGCCCTGTTGAGTCGGTTGCTGCTCGTCAGACGAAGTCATCATGAAACCCTAAGTGAGCCTATGTTCGTTTCAAGCATAGTTCATTTCAGGTGCTTCGAAACGATTTATCGACTCATTATCCCACGCTGAAACGGTATTTTTGATGCACCGTGATTTTTAACGGCTACACCGCACGCTAGCCTGGAGACGGAATGAAATGTGCCGCCTGACCCGCCGCATAAAGCGGCGGCGCAGGCGGCACAATTTTCGCAACAGACCCGACGCGCCAACTCAGTCGCTTAAGCGACCTTATAGCGCTCCAGCCAATGAGCGTAAGGCGCCGGCAACGTCCACGACGGACGCTCGATGCCGAGCTTTTTCGCCGCATGATACGGCCAGTGCGGATCGGCCAGATGCGCGCGGCCGACCATCACCAGATCCAGTTGACCGTCCTTCACCGAACGGTCCGCCAGTTCCGGCGTGTCGATACCCCATGCCGACGAAACCGGAATCCCGGCCTCGCGGCGCACCCGCTCGGCGATCGGCGCGAGAAACGCCGGCGCCCACGGAATCGCCGCCGTCGGCGTGGAAAAGCCGACACTGACGCTCAGCATATCCAGTCCTTCGCGCTTGAAATTCCTCGCCAGTTCGATCGATTCGGCAAGGGTTTCCTCGTCGCGGCCGTCGTATTCGATCACGCCGAAACGCGCCGTCAACGGCAGATGCTCCGGCCACACCTTGCGCACCGCCGCCAGCGTTTCGAGCAGGAAGCGGCTGCGGTTCTCCAGGCTGCCGCCGTAGGCGTCGTCGCGCTGGTTGGAATGCGTCGAGAAGAAGCTCTGGCCCAGATAGCCGTGCGCGAAATGCAGTTCAAGCCATTCGAAGCCCGCGTCACGCGCACGCTTCGCGGCCGCGACGAAGTCTTCGCGAACGCGGGCGATGTCGTCGAGCGTCATGGCTTTCGGCACCTTCGGCAGACCGCCGCCGAATGCGATTGCCGACGGCGCGATGGTTTGCCAGCCGCGGCTGTCGTCGTCGGCGATATGGTCGTCGCCTTCCCACGGACGGTTGGCGCTGGCTTTGCGCCCCGCGTGGCCGATCTGGATGCCGGGCACCGAGCCCGCGGCCTTGATCGAGGCCACCACCGGCGCGAAAGCCTGCGCCTGCTCGTCCGTCCAGATGCCGGCGCAGCCCGGCGTGATGCGGCCTTCAGGCGATACGGCCGTTGCCTCGACGATCACCAGGCCCGCGCCGCCGCGCGCCAGGCCGGCCAGATGGATGCGGTGCCAGTCGTTGATCAGGCCGTCTTCGGCGGTGTACTGGCACATCGGCGGAATGGCGATCCGGTTGCGCAGGGAAACGTCTTTGAGCTTGTAGGGCTGGAACAATGCGGACATCAGGCTAAACTCCTCTGGACTTGCTTGTACGGTATTTCGATAAACATCGAATAACTAAGTATCGCAGAAACCTTTATCATTTGCAGCATGCGCACTTATAACCACCCCGCCGCCGAGGATTTCGCCCTCGGGCGGCTCTTTCATGCACTCAGCGACCCGGTCCGCCTCGCGATCGTGCGGCGCCTCGCGTCGGTCGACGAGGCCACCTGCGGCGAACTCGACGGCGGCCGCCCGAAGTCGAGCGTGTCCCATCACTTCCGGATCCTGCGTGAAGCGGGTCTCGTGCGCACGCGCGTGGCCGGCACCGTGCATCAGAATTCGCTGCGGCGCGCGGAACTGGACGCCCGGTTTCCGGGCTTGATGGAGGCGATTCTCAAGCAGATCGTCGCAGAACCGGTGGAGAGCGAACCGGCTTGACGTCACGGCGCGGCGTCGCGCGCGCGATGATCCGCCGCTTCTATTCCCGCCAAAGCTTTCGCATCAGCGCGAGCAACGCCGTCGGGGCCGTGCCTTTTTGACAATATCCGTCGAAATTGTGACGTGCCTTGCCGGTTTCCTTCACGTGATCCTCATCGAGCGACGTGAACGCGACAATGCCCAGACTCTGCGTCGGCAGATAGCTGCGTAGCGCGCTCGCGGTTTCATAGCCGTCGCGCTCCGGCATCATGATGTCGAGCACCACCACGTCGGGCACCCAGTCCCGCACGCAGCGCAGCGCCTGCTCGCAGCCGTCGGCGGCGCGAGCTTCGACGCCTTCGTAGGAGAGATAGGTGGCGAGCGCTTCGGCGGCGCCGACGTTGTCGTCGACAACCAGTACGCGCGGCAATTCGTGCAATACCCGGATCTCACGGGCGCTCCATCTTTGGCAAGTAGCGGGGGTTCGGGACATAGGCGTGACCGCTTGCGATAGAAACATCAGCGGACAGCAAACGGCATACCAACGGCCGGGGAAGCAGCGTCACGAAATCGGGGACGTTGCCTCGACCGTATCCCGCGCCGCTTCGTCACGTGCTGCGCATGCGTGCCTGAGCGACACCCCGAAGCCCAGCCACAACACCAGCGAACCGGTCGACACCGCACCGAGCGCGATAAACGCGGCGGGATAACCGAAACGGTGCGCGAGAATTCCGCCCAACGCCGGACTCAAGGCCGCGCCGGCGCCCTGCACCGTCATCACGACGCCCTGGCCGACGTTCACGCGCCCGCTGCCTTCCAGCAGACGCACCACCAGCGCCGGCACCGCGACGCTCTGCAGACCCGCGCCGATGCCGTCGAGCGCTTGCACCGGCCACACGCCCCACGCGTGAATCACCGACGCGGCGATCAGCCCGCGCAGCGGCAGCGCGAGGAAAGTCAGCAGGATCACCCACCAGTAGCCGCGCCAGCGAATCAGCCGGTTCGCCAGCATGGCGGCCGCGACCATCACGAGTTGCGCGATGACGATGGTCTGCGCGGTGAACGCGCTCGGCTCGCCTTGATGCGCGGCGACGATCGCGAGCCCGTAGAGCGGCAGCATCGCCGCGTTGCCCAGGTGGAACAAGCCTAGCGCGGCGGCGAGCAGGAGCAACGGGCGGGATTGCAACAACACTCGCAAGCCGCTCGCCGGCGGTTCGCCAATGGCGGCCGATGCGCCGGCGTTCGTGTCGGCACCGGCGCCTCGCGCCGCCTCGTGATCGATCGCATCGCCCGGAATCGATGCCACGGCGACGATCGACAGCAAGCCGAACAACGCGCCCAGGACGAACACCGCGCCGAATCCGTAGCGCCAGCCAAGCCAGCCGGACAGCGCCGCCGCCACGACATTGCCGCCATGATTGGCGACCTGATTGCGGCCGAACTGCCGGTCGAAACCTTGCTGCCTGACCATGCCGAGCGTCATGCCCGCCAAGGCGGGGCCGATCGCCGCGCCGGTGATCGCGGTCGCCACCTGCGACGCCGCCACCATCCAGTAGCCGTGCGAGATCCACAGCAGGCCCGACGCCAGCATCGTCATCAAGCCGGCGATCACGACCAGAGTGCGCTTATGCCGTGTCGCGTCGACCAGCGCCCCGGCCGGCGACGTCGCCAGCATGCCCGCGATGCCGCCGATCGTCATGACCGTGCCGATCTGATCGGCGCCCCAGCCGCGCGCCTGCAGGAACACGCCGAGAAACGGTCCGATGCCCGCTTGCACATCGGCCACGAAGAAGTTCAGCGCCTCGAGCGCGCGCCGGGGTGTCACGATGCACTCTGCGCGGTTGACCGCCGGCGCGCGTCGCGCGGCGAATAGTTCGGGCGTATCGGCTTCAACATGCGGACGACCTCACTGGCAAAGCGTGCCGGGATGGCGGCCAGCCAAAGGCAACTCGTATGCCATCGGCCCGCGAACGCCGCGTGTGCGTGCCGGCGCTCCACGACGCCGCACAGCGCTGTCCGGTTCATGGACAGCGACTGTCCAACGGCGCAACCGCAAGCGCACGTCCGGCCGGCCTGCAATCCGGCCGGGCGGCTACCGTCCGCGCGAGCACCACGGGCCGGAATTTTGCTACTGTCTAGCTCCTGTCCTTCTCCGCGCACTTCATGGCCGCTGCTCCCCGACGTTTATCGTTCGCCAGTCAGCTGATCGTTTTCTGGCTGCTGGTTGCAGTGATGTGTGCCGCCCTGATCGGGATCGTGTGGTTCATGGCGCAAGCGAACCTCGGACGGCAGATCGGCGTCGCCCGTCAACAGGGGCTGGCCGGCTGCGAGACGATCGGATCGCGCTACGACCTGTCCGTCGACCGGGCGGCGGAGCCGGCCGCCACGCAGCCGGCGCCGTCCAACGTGCCGAACACCGACCTGATGCACGCGATCCTCGACATCGTGCTCGCGCAAATGGACGGCGTGGAAGGCGGCTTCTGGCGCCCGCAAGGCGCGCCGCGCGGCAGCTTCGACGCATATGCGTTTCCGACCTATCAGGGCAGCGGCATCAAACGCGACATCCCCGATGCCGAGACGCCCTTGATCCTGCGCACCTTGCGCGCGGCATCCACCACGCATACGGCGGCATCCGAATTCGTCGAAGGCCAGCAGGACGCCGTGATCGTCACCGCCTGTCCGGTGCCGCATCGGGATGGTTTGTTCGCATGGACCCTTTCGCGCGTGCATCCACCGCTCGGGCCGGCGGGCAAGGCGCTCGTGACCACGCTCGCGGTGCTGCTCGCGGTGATCGTCGGTATTGCGATCGCGCTCGGCGTTCTGTTGCGACGCTGGCGCGCCAATCTGGCGCGTATTGAGGCCGGCCTGAGCCGGCCCGCCGACCTGTTCACACCGATCGCACCAACCGGCGAGCCCGACCTCGACAAGATCGTCCACGCGTTCAACGCCTACGGCGCGCGCGCCACCTCCTTGCAGCAGCAGGCCGGCGAACTGCATGCGCAGCTCGCGGCCGCGGAACGGTTCGCGGCGATCGGCCGGTTCTCCGCGCAAATGGCGCACGAAATCCGCAACCCCATCGGCGCGATGCGGCTCAAGGCGGAAAACGCCCTGAACGGCGACGTCGAGCGCAAGCAGCGCGCGCTCGGCGCGATCCTCGAACAGATTCAGCGGGTGGAGCGGCAGCTTTCGGGTCTGCTGGCGCTGACGCAACCCGTGCGTGTCGACGCCCACGCCGTCGACTTACGCGGTTGGCTGGCCGGGCGCGTGGAATGGCATCACGACGCAGCCGCACGGGCCGGTGTCGCGCTCGCGTTGGAGTGCGCCGAAGGGCTTCCCGCCCAGGCATCCTTCGACGCGGAGCAAATGGCGCGCGCCATCGATAATCTGCTGCTCAACGCTCTACGTCATACGCCATCCGGCGGCAACGTCACGTTGCACGCGGCACGGCACGCCGAAACGCTGCGAATCGAAGTGACCGACGACGGACCCGGCGTGCCGCACGCCGAGCGCGAGCGCATTTTCGAACCGTTCGTGACCGGCCACGCTGCCGGTTCGGGCCTTGGCCTCGCCGTAGTACGGGAAATCGCCGCCGCGCATGGCGGGCGAGCCTTTTATGAAGCGCGCGAGCGCGGTGCCTGTTTTGTGATCGAGATCCCATGGCGCACATCCTGATCGTCGACGACGACGACGCCTTTCGCGAAAGCCTCGCCGAAACGCTCGGCGACCTGGGCCATGTGATCGAACAGGCCAGCACAGGCGAGCAAGCGCTCGCACAGCTTGCCGGCGACGCCCGCATCGATTGCATGTTTCTCGACATCAGGATGCCGGACCTGAGCGGCATCGACGTGCTCGAGCGTCTGCGCGCGATGCCGGCGCGCGCGGCGCTGCCCGTGGTCGTGCTGACCGCCTTCGCCACCAGCGACAACACCATTCACGCCATGCGGCTCGGCGCTTTCGAGCACCTGACCAAGCCGGTCGGGCGCGATGCGATTGCGTCCCTGCTGCGCAAGATCGAAGCGTCCAATCGCGGCGCGGCGAATCCGGCGCTGCCGGCGTCGAACGAAGACGTCAGCGACGGCACGCCACGCCTGCTCGGCAACAGCGAGGCACTGCGCGACGCGCAAAAGCAGATCGGCCGCGCCGCCGCCACGGATTCGACTGTCCTGATCACGGGCGAAACCGGCACCGGCAAGGAGGTCGCGGCGCGCGTCCTGCACGACGCCTCACGGCGCCGCCATGCGCCCTTCGTCGCGATCAACTGCGCGGCGATTCCCGCTGACCTTCTGGAGAGCGAACTATTCGGCCATGCGCGCGGCGCCTTCACCGGCGCGGTGACGCAACGCGCCGGGCGCATCGCCGAGGCGAACGGCGGCACGCTGTTTCTCGACGAAATCGGCGACCTGCCGTTGCCCATGCAAGCCAAGCTGCTACGCGTGATTCAGGAGCGCACGCTGACGCCGGTCGGCAGCAACACGAGTGTGCCAATCGACGTGAGGATCGTGGCCGCAACGCACCGCGATCTCGCGGAGGAAGTAATAGCGCGCACGTTCCGCGAGGATCTGTTCTACCGGCTCAACGTGATTCCGATTCATCTGCCGCCGTTGCGCGATCGCCCCGATGACATTCTCCCGCTGGCCGCGCACTTTCTCATCGCCGCCGCCAACCTGGCCGGTCCCGTGCGGACCCTGAGCGCCGATGCCGAACGACGCCTGCTCGCGCACACATGGCCGGGCAACGTACGCGAGTTGAAGAACGCAATGGAACGGGTCGCGGCACTCGCCCGCGGCCCGCTCGTGACCGCCGACGATCTGGCTTTTCTCACTGCGCCGCGTGCCGCCGCGAGCGGGATTCCCGCCGCGCTGCTCGATCTGCCGCTACAGCAGTCGATCGAATGGCTGGAGCGCGCGGCGATCGAACGCGCGCTGCAACAGACCGGCGGCAATCGTGCGGAAGCCGCGCGCCGCCTCGGCATCAGTCGTCAATCGCTCTATACGAAGATCGCCGCGTACAAGCTGGGTTGATGCGCTTGCCGGTGTCCATTCGGCTGACACCCCGCCTCCAGCCAGCCGACAGCCTGAACCGGACGCTGTGGCGCAAAGCCTTACGCGACAGCACATAGCGGCATGGCATGGTGGTTGCAAAGACTCCTGCACGACATTGCTGTCGAAGGAGTCTGACCATGAACCGTTTCAACCCGATCGCCCGCGCGGCGTCCGTGCTCGCCGTGATCGCCACGACGGCGGCTTGCGCGGCACAACCCGTGCCGCCGCCACAGCCAGGCGCGCCACTGCCGCCGCCCGCGCCCAGCGCCAACGCTCCGCTGCCGCCACCCTTCGCCGAAGCTCCGCGCGACGGCGCTCCCGCGACTGTGAGCGGCGTGCTTCAGCGTTTTGTGATCAACCCGGAAGGCGATGTCGACGGCATGCTGCTCGCCGACAACACGCTTGTTCGCTTCCCTCCGCATATCGGCACTCAAGTGGCCGCCGCCTTCGCGCCGGGCGCGACGGTCAACGTGAACGGCTTCGCGCAGCCCGGCGGAACGCTGCGCGCCCGCCAGATCGCCGACGCGAACAACGGCCGCAGCGTTGTCGATCAACCGCCGCCGGCCGACGCCCAACGTCCGCCGAAGCTGCTCGCCGGCGTCGGACTCGTCAAGCTCGATGCAACCGGGCGCGTGCTGCGCGTCACCAGCGCGCCGCGCGGCGAACCCGACGGCGTGCTGCTCACCGACGGCACGGTGATCAAGCTGACGCCGCCCGCGGCCGCGCGCTTCGCCACCCTGCTGCAACCGGGCGCGACGATCGCGGCGCAAGGCTACGGCACGCGCAATCGCTATGGAGAATCGCTGCAGGCCACCGCTTTCGGCACGCCCGGCAATCTCACGGTGATTTACGACGTCCCGCCCAGGTAATCCCGACTCATCACTCGAACAAAGGAGTTTCACCATGCATTGGATCGACCCCGCCTGCCTGCCCGAAACGCGCGGCAAAGTCGTGCTGTTCCTGCTCAATCCGCACGGCGACGCGGACGGCTTCATTCTTCAGCACGCCGACGGCACGCAGCAGCAGGTGCATTTCCCGCCTCATCTGGGCAAACAGATCGCGCGTCACATCGCGCCCGGCGACACCGTACGCGTGCGCGGCGTGAAACCGCGCGGCGCCGAACTGATCGCCGCCGTCTCGCTGACGAGCCGGCAAGGCGTCGAGATCGTCGACGACGGTCCACACGCGCACGAACATGGTCCGAAACATGAACACGGCCCCGAGCGCCACGACGAGCCGATGGACGTGCAAGGCGAAGTCGTCATGCCGCTCTACGGACCGAAAGGAGAACTGCGCGGCGCGCTGCTGGAAGACGGCACGTCACTGCGTATGCCGCCGCATGCCGCCGCCGAACTCATTGCGTATCTGACGCCGGGCGTTCACGTGCAGGCTTGGGGCCGTGGTGTGAAAAACCGGCTGGGTTGCACGGTCGATGTACACGACATCGCCGAACTGGTCGACGAGGAAATCGCGTCGGACGCCTGAGCGCATGTCAAGTGGCGACCAACGACGCCGGTCGCCACGCACGTTCACACCGCTCACGCTTCACGGATGGTTGTACATCGCATTCCAATCCGCGCTGGGAACCGGCGCGCGCCCCGCCTCCGACGAACCACCCGCGGCGCCACCGAAACCGCTCGCCGCATGCCGCGCCGCCACCCGTGCTTCGGCGGCCTGAATATCGGCCGGATAGTTCGGATCCTCCCCGCGGCCCGGGTTATAGCCGGCCTGTTCGAGTTCGAGCAACTCGGCACGCACCTGCGCACGGGTCACAGGCGAGTTCGATTGAGCAAACACCGCAACCGGCGCTGCAAGGACAGCGGCAACCACAACGGCTTGAATAAGGGACTTCATGACGACGACCTCCACACTTCGCTTTGTTCTGCTACGAACAGCCCTGTTCGTAATTCAGTGACGACAGTCTAGAAAGGTCGGTGCTCGAGAATAAGGGCCGTGCGTGGAGAGGATTGTTCTCGAATGTGGATAAAGCGTGACTGGGGCGCCCTATCTCGAAGCGGAGGTCGGCACGCAGGCGCTACCGGCGCGGGAAAAGACACAGATGCGTCTTCACATGGAGATTCGGATTTCCGCAGCGGTGGCCGGCGTAGTCGATCTGCTCGCCTGGTGCCAGGTCCGTCGGCGCGTTGTGCGCGGACGCTCGCGGCTTGACGGCAACCGTCGGCTCGCCACCGCCGCTCGCACATCCCGCAAGGCTTGTGGCAAGGATCGCCGTCAAGGCGGATTTTTGCAGTAACGCGCGCATGTCGCCGCCTCGTCGTTCTTGGAGAAAGATGCGTCATCCTGCTCCGCGAAGCTCGCTGCCAGCATCACGCCAATATGACAAAAATCTCATGCGGACAGCCGTGCAATCGCCGTTTCGTCGCTACCTTGGCTCCTGACATTTTTCTCATGTTTCGGTCACGATTGCACACCACCGGCGCTTCACACTGAGCTCACGAATCGCCAAACGGCGGTCGTCACTCAGGAGATTTCACCATGAACGCTGCAAAACTCTTCACCCTGTCAGTCGCCGCCCTGACGATATTCGGCACGGCCTCGCAGCTTGCGCAGGCGCAAGGCAAGACTCGCGCGGAGGTGAAACAGGAACTGGTTCACGCGCAACACACCGGCGTGATTCCGTCCAGCAAGACGCAATACCCGCCAGACGCCAATACGATTGCCCGCAACAAGCAGACACACGCCATTGCGTTGCATGGCGGTGAAAAGTCGCCCGCTCTGGACCAGCATGACAAGCTCGCCGCGAAGTAACGGCACGTGCCGCCGGGAGAAGATGCCCGGCGGCGTGCGTATGCCGGTTGCCGATGCACGGCGCGCCCTCACGCTTCGCGCACGGCGTCGCGTGCCGGGCGCGCCGCCACGCCGCGAGGTGATCAACCGTGGTTGGGAAAGCGCAGCCAGAAACGGGTGCGAACATGCGGCCGGATTTCGAAGCCGCACTGTCCTCCGTGGCTCTTCATGATCGACTTCACGATGGCAAGACCCAGCCCTGTGCCCGATGCCGAACCGTGCCGCGAAGGGTCCACACGATAGAACCGCTCGAATATGCGTTCGAGATGGCGAGCTTCGATTCCCGCTCCCGAGTCCGACACGCTCAGCGTGGTCGCGTCCGGCTCCTCCTTGCAGTCGATGGTAATAGTGGTCCCTTGCGGCGCCTGCACGAGCGCGTTCGACAGCAGGTTGCTGAGCGCGCGTTGAAAGAGCAGCAGATCGGCACGCACCGTGCCCGCGCCCGTCACCTTGATCTTGACGTGCACGTCTTCGGCCACGGTCTCGTAGTAGCCGGCGACGCGTTCGACCTCCGCGACCGCGTCGAGTGAACGCAAGGACAGCAGCGTGTCGGCCTGATCGGAACGCGCGAGGAAAAGCATGTCTTCGATCATGCGCGACAGCCGCTGATACTCGTCCACGCTGGATTCGATCACGTCCCGGTAATCTTCCGCGCTTCGACGTTGTGACAATGCCACCTGAGCCGCGGCGAGCAGATTGGTGAGCGGCGTGCGCATATCGTGCGCCAGATTGGCGGAGAACTGGCTCAGCCGGGTGAACGATTCGTCGAGCCGCGCCAGCATGCCGTTAAAGGCCTGCTCCAGTTCCTTCAACTCGCCCGACACGTGCAACTCCGGCAGCGGCTGCGCGAGGCCGCTCGTCGACATCGCCTCTGCCCGGGCCACCAGCCTGCGCAGCGGGAGCAGACCCAGCATGGCGATGCCGTAGGCGAACGCGGCGGCCAGCAGCACACCCAACACTTCAATGACCAGCGCGGTGTACGCGTATGCGTTCAACAGAGCCTGATCACTGGTTCGATCGTATTGAACGACGACGCGCATTTGCGGTCCGATGCCGTCGTTGAGCGGCGCGCTCTCCAGCAGATATCGAAGATTCGAACCGGCGCGCGTGAGCGCCACGCGAGCACGCTGCAGCCCGCTTGCGGAGAGCGGCGCATACGGCTTGAACCCCGCCGTGCTCAGCAGGCGCTGGCCGGCTGCATCGTAAATGGCCAACGCCATGTGCGGATGCCCATGCAGGTGGTCAGTCAACGTCTGCGCATCGCCCGTAATGCCCTTCACAGTCGGAATCCCCGCCAGATGCGTGCGTAACGCCGCCATCGTGCCGGACATCTGCTCGATCGAGTTCGACTCGAGGCGGCCGCGCAGCGCCTGATAGAGCGCAAGCCCGCTCAGCGCGAGGATCGCCGACGTGGACAGGATGATGAGAACCGTGAGCCTTGCACGCAGCGTACGTGGCACCACGCGCCTGATCAATTGCCGCCGCCCCGGTTTTCCAGCACATAGCCCATGCCTCTCACGGTGTGGATGAGCTTGGGTTCGTAGGCGTCGTCGATCTTGGAGCGCAGCCGCCTGATTGCCGAATCGACCACGTTCGTGTCGCTATTGAAGTTCATGTCCCACACTTGCGACGCGATCGTTGCGCGCGGCAGGATTTCCCCTTCCTTGCGCATGAGCAGCCACAGCAGTGTGAATTCCTTGGCGGTGAGCAGAATCACGTCGCTTTGCCGGGTGGCCTTGCGCCGCGTCAGATCCAGCTTGAGATCCGCGACCTTCAGTAACGCGGATTCGCGCGGCTTGCCGCGCCGCAGGATAGACCTCACGCGCGCGACCAGTTCGACGAAGTCGAACGGCTTCGCAAGGTAGTCGTCGGCGCCGAGTTCCAGTCCCTTGACGCGGTCTCCCACGTCGTCGCGCGCAGTGAGAAACAGCACCGCCGTGCACCGTGTGCGGCGCAGGTTTTGCAGCAGCGTCCAACCGTCCTGTCCGGGCAACATGACGTCGAGGATCAGCAGGTCGTAGTCTTCCGTCTCCGCCTGATGCTGTCCCGTCACACCGTCTTGCGCCCAATCGACAACGTAGCCCGCCTCCGACAAGCCCTTTCGCAAATAGGCGCCGGTCTTCGGCTCGTCTTCCACCAGCAGAATCCGCATTTGCCGCTACCTCGAAAAAATGCCCAGCCGCCGCAGCAGCTGAGCAACCGACGTTTTCGCCAGCCAGCCCGATGCAGCGACGCGCCATGACGACGAATGAGCCGACCGGTACAGCACGGGCAAGACCAGCAATGTCAAGGCCGTGGACGACAGGATGCCGCCGATGACCACCGTTGCCAACGGACGCTGCACCTCCGAGCCCGTGCCGGTTGCGAACGCCATTGGCAAAAAGCCGAGCGACGCGACGAGTGCTGTCATGAGCACGGGCCGCAGCCGTGTCAAGGCGCCCTCCTGGACGGCCGCGTCCAGCGCCGTGCCTTCATCGCGCAGGTTCCGGATGAAGGAAATCATGACGAGCCCGTTAAGGACTGCGACACCCGACAGCGCGATAAACCCCACCGCAGCGGTGATGGACAGCGGAATGCCCCGCAGCCAGAGCGACAGCACGCCGCCGCTCAGTGCGAATGGAATGCCCGTGAAGACTAGCAAGCCATCCTTAGCATTATTAAACATAATGAACAGCAGAACAAACACCATGAAGAGCGAAAGCGGCACCACCAGCTTTAGGCGCTCGCTCGCGCTTTGCAACTGCTCGAACTGTCCGCCCCACGACAGCCAGTAACCGGAAGGCACCTGGACGTCCTGACGGATCTGCTCGCGCGCGTCCGCCACGAACGAGCCGACATCGCGCCCACGGACATTCGCGCTCACCACCACACGCCGCTTGCCATCTTCGCGGCTGATCTGGTTGGGACCAGGCGCGACATCGACCGTGGCCAGTTCGGCGAGCGGCACATACGGCGCCTGCGCGAGCGGCACGCTGCCGCCCGCCGGCGCGGCGGACGGCAACGCGATCGGCAGGCGCTTGATCGCTTCGATGTCCGAGCGAAGTTCGTCCGGCAAGCGCACGACAATATCGAAACGCCGGTCGCCCTGAAACAGCGTGCCGGTTTTCTGACCGCCCACCGCGGCCGCGACCGTGTCCTGAATGTCGCCTACCGTGACGCCATAGCGCGCCAGCTTGTCTCGGTCCACGTTGATGGTGAGAACCGGCAAGCCGCTGGTTTGTTCGATCTTGACCTCCGCGGCGCCCGGCACTTTCTGCAAGGCCGCCGCGATCTTCTCGCCTGTGTCGCCGAGCACCGCCATGTCGTCACCGAAGAGTTTTACCGCGACATCGCTGCGCACGCCAGAGATCAATTCGTTGAAACGGAGTTGAATCGGCTGGGAAAATTCATAACTGTTCCCCGGCAATTCGGCAAGAACGGCTTCGATCTCCGCAACGAGTGTGTCGCGCGACTTGTTCGGGTCCGGCCATTTGTGGGTCGGATTGAGCATGATGTAGCCGTCGGAGAGATTGGGCGGCATCGGATCCGCCGCGATTTCCGCTGTCCCTGTACGGGCAAAGACGCGCTCGATTTCCGGAAACCGTTGCTTCAACGTTTTCTCAATAGATTTTTGCATGTCGACCGATTGGGACAGACTCGTACCCGGAATACGCAATGCAGCGACGGCCAGGTCGCCCTCGTTCAGACTCGGGATGAACTCGCTGCCCAGGCGCGCCGCGAGGCCGATACTCAGCGTGACGATCAGGAACGCGCCCGCCAGCACGCGTTTCGGGCGCGCCAGGCAAGCGCTGAGCAACGGCTCATAGACGCGCCTCGCCCAACCCATCAAGCCGTTTTCCTTTTCTTCGACGCGCTTGCCGATAAACAACGCCACCGCGGCGGGGATGAAGGTGACCGTCAACAGCATCGCGGCGGCCAGCGCCATCACGACCGTCACCGCCATCGGGTGAAACATCTTCGCCTCGACGCCGGTGAGCGCGAAGATCGGCAGATAGACCACCATGATGATCAGTTGACCGAATATCAGCGCGCGCCGCGCTTCCTGCGACGCGCCGAAGACTTCGGCGAAACGCTCCTCGCGGCTCAGCGGCCGGCCGGCGAGCGCCTGCGCGTGTGCCAGCCGCCTCACGCAGTTTTCGACAATCACAACCGCGCCGTCGACGATGATCCCGAAGTCGAGTGCGCCCAGACTCATGAGGTTCGCGCTCACCTTCGCATTGACCATGCCGGTGAAGGTCATCAGCATCGACAGCGGAATGACGAGCGCCGTGATCAGCGCCGCGCGCAGGTTGCCGAGAAAGAGGAACAGCACGACGATCACGAGCACCGCGCCTTCGAGCAGGTTCTTCTTCACTGTCTGCACGGCCTTTTCAACCAGCACGGTGCGGTCGTACACGGGAATCGCGCGCACGCCTCGCGGCAAGCTGCGGTTGACGTCCTCCATCTTGACGGAGACCGCCTTGGCGACGGTGCGGCTGTTCTCGCCGATCAGCATGAACACCGTGCCGAGCACGACCTCTTCGCCGTTCGAGGTCGCGGCGCCCGTGCGCAATTCACGGCCGATATCCACCTGTCCGACGTCCTTGATGCGAACCGGCACGCCGCCGACGTTGGTGATCACAACATTGGCGATGTCGTCGACCGAGCGAGCCTGACCGGGCACCCGCACGAGATACTGCTCGCCACGTTTTTCGATATAGCCTGCGCCGACGTTGGCGTTGTTACGGTCGATCGCGCGCACCACGTCCGCGAGCGTCAGGCCGTGAGACATGAGCTTGGCGGGATTCGGCGCGACCCGGAACTCCTTGACGTAGCCGCCGATGGAATTCACCTCGGTGACACCTGGAACATTGCGCAGTTGCGGCTTGACGACCCAGTCCTGAAGCTCGCGCAGATCCACCGGCGTATAGCGGGTGCCGTCGGGCTTGACGGCCGACGCGTCGGCTTCCACCGTCCAAAGGTAGATTTCGCCGAGACCCGTGGAGGTCGATCCCATCGCCGGCGTCGCGCCGGGCGGCAGCTTGTCTCTGGCTTCCTGAATCCGTTCGTTGACGAGCTGACGCGCGAAATAGATGTCGGTACCGTCCTTGAAGATCACCGTGACCTGAGACAGGCCGTAGCGGGAGATGGAGCGCGTCTGCGCCAGATTCGGAAGACCGGCCATCGCGGTCTCCACCGGATACGTGATGCGTTGCTCGGCTTCGAGCGGCGAATAGCCCGGCGCCGCGGTGTTGATCTGCACCTGAACGTTGGTGATGTCGGGCACGGCGTCGATGGGCAGCCTCTGATAGCTGTACACGCCCCATCCCGCGACAGCGGCCATGGCCAGCATGACCAGCCAGCGGTGCGCGATGGCAAAGCGAATCAGTCTTTCGAACATGCGAAGGGTCCTTGGAAAACCGGGGCTCGGAACAGCGGTCTGCCAAAGGCAGATCACGGCAGCTTCATGGCGGCGAGGCGTCAGTCTTCCCCGGCACTGCCTTTCCCGAGTTCCGCCTTGAGGACGAAGCTGTTCGCAGCGGCGTACGTTTGCCCCGGCCGAAGTCCTTTCAGCACTTCGATGACCTTGTCGTCGCGCCGTCCCGTCTCGACGGCTTGCGCAACAAAACCGCCCGGCGATTGCACGAAGATCGCGGGCGCGCCGTCGATCTCCTGCAGCGCGTCGCTCGCGACCGCGAGCGGCACGCTTTGCTTGCCGGCATCCACCGATACATTGACGAACATGCCCGGCCGCCACGCGCCGTCCGGATTCGGCAGCACGACGCGCGCCGGCGCGGTGCGGGTCTGCTCGCCGAGCAACGCGCCGACGTAGGCGATCGGGCCGTTCGACTTCGAGTCGAACGCGGTGGCGCTGACCGTCGCTTCGCGGCCGACGCGCACATCGTTCAGACGCTGCGCGGGCACCGCCATTTCGGCCCACACGGACGAGAGATCGGAGAGAACGAACACCTTGGCATCCGCCGCGATTGCCTCGCCGGGCGTCACGTGCTTTTCGACCAGTGTTCCGGCAAACGGCGCGCGCAATTCGTAACGGTTCAACGCGCCGCCCGATGGCGGCGCATTCAGCGCGGCCAGCTTCGCGCGGGCGTTTTGCGTGGCGATCTCCGCTTCGCGCAACACGACCTGAGCCTGGAGATAGTCCTGCTCGGCCGAGATACGCTCCTGCCACAGCGTCCTTTCGCGTTGGTACGAAGTCCGCGCGGCGGCGAGGCGGCGCTCCGCGCTCAACAGTTCGCTTCGGCGATCCGCAAGATCGGTGCTGGCGATGACGGTCAGCACTTGCCCCTGCACGACTTTCTCGCCGATCGAGACATTCACCCGCTCGACGATGCCCGCCACGCGCGGCACGACGTGGGCTGTCCGATCCTCATTGAATCTGATCTCACCGGGAAACTGGAAGGCCGCGAGAATCTGCGCGGGACCGGCGCGGTCGAGACGAATCCGCGCCGCCTCGATTTGCGCCGCGCTGAGCGCGATCGCCCCATCGGCACGCGAAAACACGAACGAGGCGGATTGCCCGCGCCACTGGAGGTCGATGGATGCGTCGAAGACGTGAGGCTTCGCGATCGGTTCCGCGGACGTCAGCTTCTGCCCCGCCCACGCGAACCGCAATGGCTGGATCGAACCGTCGTAACGCTTGATCGAACCCGACACGCCCACGTCCTTGTCAGCGGGTTTGCCTTCGACAAAAGGATAGACGACGAGCCGCGCGTCGCCCGGCTTCTCGGACAGGACGACTTCGACGGCTAGCGCGCCATTTCGGAACACGGTGCCGCCATGCTGGCCGGGCGTAGCCGCTGCGCTTGCCGACGTGCCGGCAGCGCCCGAAGCAGCCGCGGTTTCCGACGGCACCCGCGTCATCGCGAACACGGCGAGCGCGACGCTCACGCCGCTAAGCGTCGCCGCAGCGGCGACCATGAGTTTTTTTGTACTCAGCATGAGAAGTCCTTCAAGGTAGGCGGGGCGCGCGGCCGGGCAGCGGGACGCCGACCAGACGATCGATTTCGGCGTAGGCGAGGTGTGCATCGGTCAATGCCTGCACGTATTGCGACTGGCCCTGAAACAGCGTGCGCTGCGCATCCAGGACGTCGAGGAAGCTGAACTTGCCGAGCTCATAGCCGCGCGACATCGCGTCGAGCGCCTCACGCGCGGCCGGCAGGACATCCGTTTTCAGCCGCCGCGCTTCCAGGCTCGACCGCTCGTAGTTGGCGTACGCCTGAGTCAGATCGAGTTGCAGGCGCGCCTTTTCACTGTCGAAGTCGGCGCTCGCTTTCTCGGCTTTGTGCACCGATTCGAGCAGCGCACCCCGGTTGGTGTCGAACAGCGGAAGCGGAATCGAAACGCCAACCACGGCCTGGTTGCCCGGCACCCCGCCGGTCACGACCCGCTTCATACCCGCGCTGAACGTGATATCGGGGATACGTTTCGCACGCTCGACGGCAATCGCGGCGTTGCTGCGCAGCGTCTCAGCCTGGGCGGCGCGCGCGAGCGGCGCGTCCGACAGTTGGGGCAATAGTCCGGCGAGCGGTTGGAGCGCCGGCACGTTTTCGATGTCGCCCGCCACAGGACGTCCACGCGCGAGCGGACTGCCGGTCACGTTCGAGAGCCTTTCCGCTGCAATGGTCAGCCGCGAGGCCGCGTTGGCCTGTTCGATTTGAACGCCGGTCGCGGCGACCCGCGCTTTGGTCGCCTCGACCGGCGACACCTTGCCGGCCCGCGCGCGTTTGTCCGCCAGCTCCGCCGATCTCGTCGCGATGTCCGCGGACTCGCGCGCCACCTGCAACTGACGCTGCGCAGCCAGCAAGCCGTAAAACGCGGCGATGACGTCCGCGCGCAAGGCCGCGCCGCGCGCATCGAGCGACGCGAGCGCCACTTCACGCCCATACGAGGCGACCTCGAGGCGCGCCTGACGCTTACCGCCGAGTTCGACGGTCTGATTGACGAGCGCCGTCGACGTGCGCTCCATGCCGCCGAATCCTTCCTGCAGCAGCGAGATTTGTGGATTTGGGCGGGCGCCTGCCTGGATGAACGTGCCGCGCGACGCGTCGGCGTCGGCGCGCGCGCCGCGCAGCAGCGGGTTGTTCTCGGCGGCGATACCGAGCGCCTCGTCGAGCGACAGGGCAGCACCGTCGGGAGGCGCAGCTTGTGCGATTGGTGATGAAGGTCGAATGTCTTGCGCCAGCGGCGCAGCGGATTGCGCGACGGCCGGGTTCACCGCGGCGATCGCAAGTGCAGCAGCCAGGTTGCGGGTGAGCATGGTGATGTGACATGTTGACGAGGTGCGACCGATGCTACGGTCCCGCCGCCATGCCAACATGGTGGAAAAATGAGATTTCTGTCATCTTTCGCGGCCGGGGTGACTGGGGTAGCCGCCATGCCCGCCGCAGGGTTGGCCTGGGGAGCTCGCCCACGGCAATGTTGGCGGTATCGTTCGAGTTCGAGCACCGTCGTCCACCCACGCCCTAATGCGCCGGTCGATCACGAACCTGCCGCGACTGCTCATTGCCGGCGAAGAAACATCCGGAAGCCCGCAAACTTCACGCTGTCCCCGGTAACCGGATCCAACTGCCGGCACTCCACATGAATCCCCCGCGCCGGCGCGTTCTCCAGAAATTCATCGATCATGTCTCGCACGTCGGGATCGATGAAGTCCGCGCGGCTGCCGTCGAGTATCACCGTGGCGCGATCAGGAATTGCCTTCAGATGTTCCTTGAGACTGACCTTCGCGAGAAACGACACGTCCTTGCGCAATGACAGCAGAATGTGGTCGTCATGCCGAGCCATCGTGATCGGCCGCTGCATATGCACATGAATGGCGAACGCGACGCTGCACACAATCCCCAGCACGATTCCCATCAGCAGATCGGTGAGCAGCACGGCGCCGATCGTCACGACGAACGGTACGAAACGCGTAAGACCTTGCCTGGCGGCATCCGCAAACATCGACGGTTTGGCGAGCTTCAAACCCGTGAAGATCAGAATGGCGGCGAGACTCGCGAGCGGAATCAGATTGATCACCGCCGTCAGCGCGAAAACGCTCACGAGCAGCAATACGCCGTGCACGACAGCCGACCAACGGCTCTGCGCACCCGCATTGACGTTGGCGGAACTGCGGACGATCACGGACGTGATCGGCAATCCGCCAATCGCACCGGCCACCATGTTGCCGATACCCTGTGCCCTGAGTTCGCGGTCCGGTTGCGCGGGGCGCTTCTTCGGATCGATCTGCTCAACGGCTTCAAGACTGAGCAGCGTTTCCAGACTCGCAACGATCGCGATGGTCATTGCCAGGCGCCAAACGTCGGGGTTCAGCAAGTGCGTCAATTGCGGCCAGTTGAACACCTGGTCCAATGCGGCAAGCGAGGCCAGCGACGGCAACGACACGCGATGTTCGAGCGGCGGTGCGAACCCGGGAGCAACGAAGTCCAGCAACAGCGTGAGCGCAATGCCGAACAACACGACCGCGAGCGGCGCGGGCACATAGCGCACGAGGGCAAAGCGTCGCGCGGCACGGGTTTCCCAACTGGCGAGGATCGCCAGCGACACGATCGCAATCGCGCACGCGGCCACGGACATCGCGCCGAACGGCGTGGTGATGGTGCCGGCCGTGCCGCCTGCGCCGCCGTTGCCCAACCCTGCCGCCAGCGGCACCTGTTTGATGATGAGCAACAGCCCGATCGCCGCCAGCATGCCCTTGATAACCGAGGTCGGCACATAAGCGGCGAAGCGGCCTGCTTTAAGCAGGCCGAAACCGAACTGCATGGCGCCAGCGAGCAGAACCGCCATAAGAAACGAAGGAAAGCTGCCGAGCCTCGTAATCCCGTCGACGACGATCACCACAAGTCCGGCCGCGGGACCGCTGACGCTCAGATGCGATCCGCTCAGCAAGCCAACGACAAGCCCGCCGATAATCCCGGAAAGCAGACCGGCGAATGGATCGACGCCGCTTGCATTGGCAATGCCGAGACACAGCGGAAGCGCGACGAGAAAGACGACAGTGCCGGCAAACATGTCGCGGGGAAACGATGCAAACTGTTCGCGTAGATTCATGATGGTTGTGTAATCCAGACGTTTTGTACAAGGTAGGAAGATCGACCGGGTTTTCGGGGACGCACACTCGCAAACACCGCGGATCGGCTGGCCATCGTCTCTACGTCGTGCCGCGGCCCGCGCAGCCGGTCAATGGATCGACCCTGCACGTCGGGCGCGCAAAGCCGATGCATTCATCCGTGACGCGACGTGCACTGATGTTTCGGCTACCTGATTAATAGCCGCAAGCTGCGTGTACGTGACCAACAAACGAGAACTTAGTCAGGTACGCGAGCTGGCTAGCGATCTTGCTGAAAGGGATTTCGGTGCAACGCGTGACGCTGGCCGCTACGCGTTTTTGCTGACGCTCAGAAGCAGGCTTGCGCGTGCGGCTGACGCAACGCGGTGACAAACTCCGTTGCCTTGCCTCGGATGGGCATGGCAGGTTCGTCTGCCATGCCAGCGGCGGCGCGGTGCTCAAGGGCGAGCATCACGAACCTGAATAGATGTCGCAGAAACTGACTGGCCCAACACAGTGCGGATTGCCGCCAGGCATCGGGTTTCCATGCGGCGCGCGGCCAGATTCCTGCGATCCCGCCGGCACGCCGCCTTCGTCGCCTTCCGCACCTTCGCCGCTTTGCGCCGGTTGTGCCACGACCTTTACCTTCACCATGTGAGAGAAACTCGGATGAACAAACGGATAAGATGACTCCGTCACGTACTGCAATCCGTTGGCCTGTGCCTCGGTGAGTTGCTGCTTCACCTCGGCACGCGTCAATCCCTGAGCCTGGACAGCGGAGCTAATAAGTAAGGCCGAGGTCAGCCAGAGTGTGACGATCAATTTCATATGCGACTCCGTGACTGTCGAATAGTGTCGCGCCTACTCGCGGGGACAGTGCGAGAGACAACAATGAGAGGAAAATCCGCGCTTGCCGATTACCTGAAATGGCGTTCGGATTCGGCAAACAGCGCCTTGTTGCGCTCGATAGTCGATTTGCTCGGCGGATAGTCGGCTTCGGTAGTCGGTATGAGCCCGTCCCTATAGGCCTGAATGAGCTCCTTGCGAACTTCAGCGCGTGTTTTTCCCTGATGCGCTGATTTGACCGGCGGTGCGGCGCCGTAAGTTTCCGCTTGCGCGATGGGGATCTGTCTGGGAGAAGCCTGCTCCACGTCCGCGAATGCCAACGTGGATAAAGAAGCGCTAAGCAAACCAAGGGCAAGTAATTTTTGAAACTTCATCTGAACCTCCTTTCAACCTGGTGTCGGTATTAACTTGACGCCAGTCTGACTCGCGGAGGGGTCGACAGCATGATTACAAGATGATGTTTTTGTCAGGATGCCGTATGGCCATGCTAGCGTCTCGTGCTTATGCGCACTCAGGCCAGTCGCCAAATGAAAAGCGGCGGCGCCACCCGTGCGCCGCCCTGCGTGAATGGCGGGAAGCGTGCATGACGTGAGCCGCGCAACTCGCGCCACTCACGTCACTCGTCACTAACGCCCCTCGTATCACTTGCGCCACCGCAACGGCCGGCGCAAGTGATGGCGCTCCAGCCTCACACTCGCGCCCGCATGCAAGAAAGACGGCATGCCGCCCAACTCGACGCCCGCGGCACGCTCGCGCTCCTCATCGGCTTCGACCGTCTTGCTGGTGTCGATGAAAAGCGCCGCCAGGATGCCGACCGCAAGCAGGCCCGCGGAGATATTGAACGGCACGTTATAACTGCCGGTCTTCTCGATCAGATAGCCGAACACCACCGGCGACACCATGCCCGCGACGCCGAAGCCCGTGTTCATCATGCCGCCGGCCGTGCCCGCATACTTGCCGGCAATGTCGAGCGGCAACGTCCACAATACCGGGTTGGTGATTTCGAGGAAGAAGAATGAAGCCGACAGGAACCACACGGCCGTCAGCGGATCGGTAGCGGACACCATCGGCAACAGAAACACCAGCGAACCGCCCATGCCCACCACCAGCACCGTACAACGCGCAAAGCGCAAGCGGCCCGTGATCTTGTAAAGCTTGTCCGACACGACGCCGCCGAGCGTGTCGCCAACCACGCCCGCCAGCAGCGGCAGCGCGGTAAAGAGCGCCAATTGCTTGAGATCGAATCCACGCGACTCGCGCAGATAAGACGGCAGCCACGTCAGATAGACCCACAACAGCCAGCCATAGCAGAAGTCGACGAACGTGACGAGCCACATGCGGCGCACCAGCTTGCGCCACGGCGTGGCAGCATGTTTGGCGCGGTCGCAATCGCCGGCGCGGTAGCCGATTTCCGCGGTTTCCTCGGGCGTGATGCGGCGGTTCTGTTCCGGCGAATTGGTGAACACGAAGAGATAGAGCACGGTCCACGCGAGGCTCGCGATGCCGAGCAGGATGAACGCGTCGCGCCAGCCGCCGGTCGCCACCACGGCCAGCACCAGCGGCGGCGTGATCGCGCCGCCCAGACGCGCGAAACTATGCGTGATGCCTTGCGCGAAACCGCGCTCGGCGACCGGCATCCAGTAGGTGAAGGCGCGCGTCGCGGTAGGAAACGCGCCGCCTTCGCCGATGCCGAGCGCGAAGCGCATCACGACCAGCATGGTGACGCTGCCCGCGAAACCGGTGGCGAGCGTGGCCACGCCCCAGATCAGCGACAGCACGGTGAGCACCAGTTTCGGCCCGTACTTGTCGGCGAGCCAGCCGCCGATGATCTGCATCGCCGCATACGGATAAGCGAAGGCCGAGAACACCAGCCCGAGTTGAACGGTCGTCAGGCCCATTTCGTGACGAATCAACGGACCGGCCACCGCAATGTTCACGCGATCGATGTACGAGATGAAGTACATCAGGCACATGACCGCCAGGATGATATGGCGTGTCTTGACACGCCGGATACGCGTTTCCATGCTGTCTCCTTTCTATTGTATGTATCGATCTCTACTGCGCGTCGGCGACGGCCGCGAGCGGCGCCGCGTCAGGTGGGCACCAGCTTGAGCCGCTGCACCTTGCCGGAAGGTCCACGCGGCAGTTCATCGACGAAGCGAAACTCTTTCGGTGTCTTGTAGCGTCCGAGTTCGCGCAAGCAGTGCTCGCGCAGATCCGCCGGATCGGGCGCGCCGCGGCCGTCGCTCGTACGCGGCACCACGAAGGCGACGATCTCCTGGCCGTAGGCCGCGTCGGGCACGCCGACCGCGGCGGCATCCAGCACATCGGGATGACGCAACAACGCTTCGTCGATTTCGCGCGGCGCAATGTTCTCGCCGCCTTTGATGATCAGTTCTTTCGCGCGGCCGTTGATGTAGAAGTAGCCGTCCGCGTCGCGATAACCGAGGTCGCCGGTGCGCAGCCAGCCGTCCGGCGTAAAGGCAGCGGCTGTCTCTTCGGGCTGCTTGTAATAGCCGCCCATCACCTGCTCGCCGCGCAACACCAGCTCGCCGCATTCGTTGGCGGCGCACTCGCGCCCTTCGCGGTCGATCACTCTCGCCTCACTGCCCGAAGGCAGGCCGATGCTGCCGACGCGCCGCCGGTCCATTTCATACGGATTGCTGAAGACCGGCGCTGCGGTTTCCGTCATGCCCATGGTTTCGATCACGCCGATCCCGAAGCGCGCCTCGAACGCGCGATGATGATCGGCGGGCAATGCGGCCGACGCGCTGCGGCAAAACTTCAGCGCCGACAGATCGTAGGTGCATGCTTCGTCGGCGTTGAGCAGATAGGCGACGATCGTCGGCACGACGTTGATCCACGTGCAGGCGTGCAGCGCGACGTCGCGCCAGAACGTGCGGGCGGAGAAGCGCGATGCCATGACCGCGGAGCCGCCATGAAACAGCGGCGCGAGCAGCGTCACGACCAGACCGTTGATGTGATAGAGCGGTAATGACGCGAGCACGCGATCGTCCGGCGTCAGCCGGTGCTCGGCGCTGATGTTGCGCGCGTTCGCCAGCAGGTTGCCATGCGTCAGCAGCACGCCTTTGGGTGTGCCAGTGGTGCCCGAGGTGTACATCAGCAACGCGACGTCATCTGCGGTGGGTTCGTGCGCCGTTGCGCTGTCCGCCATTTGCCCCGGCGCGGCGCCGCGCTTCGCGAACGCCGGCGCTGGCGCTGCGGCAGCGCTCGCGCCATGTGCCGTGGCTTCGACTAATGCGGGTTCATGCCTAGCCAGCGAAGGCGGTTCGGCGTCGTCCGGTTCGGTCTGGATCAACGCGATCTCGCGCGTCAGCCCGGCAGCGTGCAATTCGGCGACCGCCGTGCCGATCGCAGCTTGCGTGTCGCGTGCGGCAAAGATCATCCGCGTTTCCGAGTGATCGACGATATAGCGCACCTGCGAGGGCTGGCACAGCAGATTGAGCGGATTGGCGACAAGCCCGCTGTACATGGCAGCAAGCAGTAGACGGGCCGTCTGAATGCCGTTGCCCATGAACACGGAAATGACGTCGCCCGGCTGCAGGCCGGCCTCTTTGAAGCGCGCCTCCAGCACGCGGCAGTCGTCGCGCAATTGGCGAAACGTCAGGACGGTCGCGCGCGGATTGGGGACCGGTACTTCATCGTCATCGCGTGCGGCGAGCAGGAAGGGCTTGTCCGGATGCTGCGCGGCACGCTCGTCGATCAGCGCGCGAAGGGTGGCGGGTGTGTTCATCGGCCGTACCTCGCGAAGAAGTCGCCGAGCAATTCGTCCGTTTCCGGCACGCGCTCTTCGATCGGATAGGCGACCCGCGTGGTGTTCAGATAGTGGCGAAAGCCCAGATTGCCCGAGAAGTTATTGCGGCCCCAGGTGCCACAGCCCATCGACAGCGAGAACGGCAAACCGTTATCGAAGTTGCCGCCGGTGGCAAGGCAATGCGCCTGATTCACGATCACGCGCGCGACGGGCAACGTCACGCCGAGATGGACCGCTTGCGCGGCATCGCTCGAATGCAGTCCGACCGAATGGCCCGCGCCCATGTATGCATAGATGCTGCGCACGACTTCGGCCGCTGCATCGAAATCGGCGGCGCGATATACGGTAAGGACCGGCGCGAGTTTCTCGCCGGAGAATGGATAGTCGCTGCCCGCACCGCTCTCCTCCACCATCAGGAAAGCGGGATGACGCGCAGCGACTTCCTCCAGACCGGCCACGCGCGCGATCACCTCGGCTGATTTAGCGGTGCACTGTTCGGAGAGCTTGCCGTTGACCCACATCGCAGCCTGCAAACGGGCCTTCTGCGCGGCGTCGAGGAGTATGCCGCCGCACGCGGTGAGTTCGGCCAGCATCGGCTGATAGATGGCGTCTTCGATCACGATGCTGTTTTCGGACGAGCAACTCGTCGCGTTGTCGAAAGTCTTCGAGCGCAGGATCTTGCGCGCCGCATCATGTAAATCCGCCGATGCCGTGACGATCGAGGCCACATTGCCCGCGCCCACGCCGAACGTGGGCGTGCCGCTCGCGTACGCCATGCGCACGTTCGCCTGAGAACCGGTGGCGACGACCAGATCGCACTGCCGCATCAACGCAGCGGTCGCCGCCTTGCTGATCGGCGCGGGCAGCATCAGCACGAGGTCCGGATTGATACCGGCCTTCGCGAATTGCGCGTGAATGAACTCGATCAGCAATGCGCAAGACGAGTAACCTTTGGGCGACGGCGCGACGATTACTGCATTGCCGCATTTGAGCGCGTTGATGATCTTGTTGGCCGGCGTCGCCGCCGGATTGGTCGACGGCGTGATCGCCGCCACCACGCCGACCGCGCGCGCGATCTCGACGAGGCCGCTTGTTTTGTCTTCGGCGATCACGCCGGTGGTCTTTTGCCCGTGCAAATCGCGCAGCAGGCCGAGTGTTTTGCGGTAGTTCTTGCGGAACTTGTCGTCGGCGTTGCCGAGCCCCGTATCGTGCACGGCGCGTTCCGCCAGTTGCCGGTTGCGCTCTGGTTCCATGATCGCCCACGCGGCGGCGTCGGCGGCAGTGTCGAGCGCCTGTTGTCCTGCATGCTCGAAAGCGCGCTGCGCCGCGCGCGCCTTCGCAACCAGCGTGGCGACGATGCGCTCGGCTTCGCCGTCCGCATGGTGGCCCGCGATTTCGGCTCCTGTGGCCCTGACGTTCATATGGGTTCGCTCCGCGTGAATAGATTGATTGCAGTGCTATCAATCTAGCCAGCCGCGCTGATGGCGAAGTCCCGTTTTTCGAGCTATCCATCGCAGTGGGTTCGCCAGCATCGGAAAATGCAAAATTCGGTACTTTCCACAGTCCCGAAAAGCAATGAAGTCGATGCAAAATCAACACTGTGAATACACAGGCGCGGGAGTGGGATGTCGACATCGAACCAGTCGAATGCAGCTGCAGTGCGCGCGTTTCGTGTACTCGAAACGCTGGCCGAAGCGGGCAGCCCGCTCTCGATGACCGAGCTCGTCAATGCGCTCGGCCTGCCCAAGCAGACCGTTCACCGCATCCTCGTGCAATTGATGGATGCGTGGCTCGTCACGCGCGGCGCGGGTGATCGTCTTTACGAATGTTCGCCACGCGTGCGCATGCTCGCGGTCAATGTGCTGATGCATGCGGGACCGGCCGCCGCGCGTCACGTGCTGCTCGAACAACTGGTGGCGAAAATCGGCGAGACCTGCAATCTGACCATGCTGTCAGGCAACGATGTCGTCTACGTGGATCGTGTAGAAACCGAATGGCCGCTGCGCATGCATTTGCAGCCGGGTTCGCATGTGCCGCTGCATTGCTCGGCGAGCGGCAAACTGCTGCTGAGCTTTCTGCCGAAAGACCGGCGCGAACGCGTGATCGAGACGCTGCCGCTGCGCGGCTATTCGGAACGGACGATCACCGATCGCGACGCACTGCGCAAGGAATTGACCGCCACGCGGCGGCGGTTGCTCGCGATCAACAACCAGGAACATCTGCAAGGGCTGATCGCCATTGCCGTGCCGGTGATGCTGGATCGCAATCGCGCCTGCGCGGCGATTGCCGTGCAGGCGCCGGTGGGCAGAGTCACGCTCGACGATCTGCTCGCGTTCGTGCCTGATTTGCGCCACGCGGCAGAAGAGACGGCGAAGACGTTTCAAGAGTGACGCCGCTGAAAACCGCGAGGACGTACGCGTATATGGCGCGGCTTCATGAAGCGGCGTGGGCAGGACGTTTCATGAGCGGATTGACCGGAGAACGCTAATGGACTAACATGGACTTAGTCCACTAGGAGCTATCATGTTGACTGTCAATATTCACGAAGCGAAAACGAATTTTTCGCGGTTGGTCGACGCGGCGGCCGGCGGCGAGGAAATTCTGATCGCAAAAGCCGGAAAGCCGACGGCACGGCTGGTCTCGATCACAAAGCCTGCTCGGCGCTTTGGCGCCCTCAAGGGCGCGGTACGCATCGCGGATGACTTTGACGCGCCTTTGCCTGATGACGTTATCGCAGCATTCGAGGGCAATTGATGCGCGTACTTCTTGACACGCATATCTACCTCTGGGCGGTCACGGACGATCCGAAATTGAGCGCAGCCGCGCGCAAGATCATTCTCGATGCCGACGAAGTGTTCGTCAGCGCCGCGAGCATCTGGGAGGCATCGATCAAGGTGGGGCTCGGCAAACTCGACGCGGACATCGATCAGCTCGTTGCCGAAATCGAGGCGAGCGGATTTTCTGAACTGCCAGTCAAGGCTGCACATGCGGCGATGGTTCGCAATCTGCCGGACATCCATCGTGATCCGTTTGACCGGATTCTCGTTGCGCAGGCCATGGCGGAACCGTTGCGGCTCATCAGTGCCGACGGCCATCTGTCGAAATACAGCGAACTCGTTTTAACCGTCTAGCTTCAACCAGCGAGCAACCGAGATGCAGTTTCGGGACCACCGCACCGGTCTCGATCGCTCGCCCACGTGTCAGCGATTGTAGAGAGGGATGGGCGTCGGTCGGCGTTCACCCTGCGAGATCACGACCGCGCATGCACCACCGCATCGAACCCACCCGCCCGCTTCCTCTCTATAGCCCGCACCGACAGCGCCGATATCAAAGCCGAGAACAGCACATACGCGCACACGGTCCATGGCTTGCCGCCATTCAGCCGCATCAGGATCGTCGCGATGATCGGCGTGAGGCCGCTCGCGAAGATACCCGAGAACTGATACACGAACGAGATACCCGTGTAGCGCACTTCGGCGTCGAACAGTTCGGCAAACAATGCCGCCTCCGGGCCGTACACCATCGCGTAGAAAATGCCGAACGGCACCACGATGGCCGCCCAGATCAACAGCGTGTTGGCCGGCTGCATTTCAATGAGCCAGAAAGCCGGAAACACCGACACGCCGCAAATCAGCGAGCCCCAGAAATACACGCGCGCGCGGCCGAGCTTATCGGACATGCTGCCGAACAGCGGGATGAAAAAGCACATCACGCCGGCCGCGATCATCACGCCGAGCAACGCATCGGTGCGGCTCATCGACACATGTTGCGTGAGGTAGCCGATCGAGAACACGGCGAAGATATTGAAGAACACGCCGTCGATATAACGCGCGCCCATGCCGAGCACCACGGCGCCGCGATAGCGCGTGATCATGTCCACGAACGGAATCTTCGCTTCGCGCCGATTGCGTTTGAGCGCGAGAAATTCGGGCGTCTCCATCACCTTGGCGCGAATGTACAGACCGATCAGAACGAGACCGAGCGATGCACCGAACGCGATCCGCCAGCCCCACGACAGAAAGGCCGTCTCGGGCAATAAGCGTGAGAGCGCCGCGACCATCCCGGATGCGAGACAAAGTCCGATCGACAAACCGATCTGCGGCAGGCTCGCGTACAGGCCGCGTTTTTCAGGTGGCGCGTATTCATAGGCCATCAGCACCGCGCCGCCCCATTCGCCGCCGAGCCCGATCCCCTGCAGCACGCGCAGCGACAACAACAGGATCGGCGCCCAGATGCCGATCTGCGCGTAGGTGGGAACGAACGCGACGCCTGCCGTCGATATCCCCATGATGATGAGCGTCAGAATCAACGCAGACTTACGGCCGATCCGGTCGCCGAAGTGGCCGAATATCACGCCGCCCAAAGGCCGCGTCACGAAACCCACTGCGAAGGTCGAGTACGCGAGCAGCGTCGATACGAGCGGATCGCTGGCGGGAAAATAGAGCTTGTTGAATACGATGCCGGCGACCACGCCGTAAAGAAAAAAGTCATACCATTCGACGGTTGCGCCGATCACACTGGCGAACGCAACGCGCCGGATAGCGCGGGGATCGATTGCCATAGCAGCAGCTCCTCAATGGACGGCCATGCCGCGCGTATCGACACGCGTACCCGGCCGATAACCCCAGTTGTCTCCTCCGGGGCGGTTTATGTGCAGACCGCGGTCCATCCGTTCACCGGACATTGCGCGGCTGCGTATTACGGCGGACATCGCCCGCCGTCGTTCTGCGCTTGCTACTTCATTTGCTGGATCAAGCGGCCACTTTCGCCGCGGGCGTCGTCGCCACACCTCGATCGACGCCGCTTGCGTCGTGCAGAATCATGTCCGACGCTTTTTCAGCCACCATCACGATCGGCACGTTCGTATTGCCCGACACGAGCGTCGGCATGATCGAGCAATCCACCACGCGCAGCCCTTGCGTACCGTACACGCGCAAATGTTCATCGACCACCGCGAGCGGATCGCCCGCCGTTCCCATCTTCGCTGTACCAGATGGGTGGAAAATTGTCTGCCCATACTCCCGGCAGAAATCGAGCAGTTCGTCGTCCGTCTGTGCGTCCGCGCCCGGCCGCACCTCGCGTTTCATCAGCCCGGCCATCGGTTGCGCCGCCGCGACGCGGCGCGCGAAACGCACGCCGGCAACGGTCGTGCGTCGGTCCAGATCGGTGTCCAGATAGTTGGGCTGAATGGACGGCGCCTCACGCGGATCGGCACTGCGAATACGCACCACGCCGCGCGATTCGGGGCGCAACTGGCAGATCGAGTAAGTGCAGCCGGGAAAATCGTGGACGTTGCCACCAGCGGAGTCCGCCGACAACGTGGAGAAGTGGAACTGGATATCCGGCGTCGCCGATTCTTCAGGCAGGGCGCGACAGAACATGCCGCCCTGGTTGATGCCGACCGCGAGCGGGCCGCTGCGCATCAGCGCCCATTGCAGGCCCATCTTCGCGCGCCCCGTCCATGAACGCAGTTGATCGTTGGTCGTGATCGGCTTCGTCACTTCATAGATCAGACGGATTTGCAGATGGTCCTGCAGGTTCTCGCCGACGCCCGCGCGATTGGCCACCACGGGAATGCCGAACTCGCGCAGCAGCGCGGCCGCCCCCACGCCGGACAGTTGCAGCAATTGCGGCGACTGCAATGCGCCGGCCGTCAGGATCACTTCGCGATTGGCGCGCACTTCGCGCAACTCGCCGTGTTGCCGATACTGCACGCCACAGGCGCGGGTGCCTTCGAAGAGAATCTTCGAAGCCATCGCATCGGTTTCCACGTGCAGGTTCTGCCGCTGCCGCGCGGGTTTGAGATAAGCCACGGCCGTCGAGCAGCGAAACCCGCGGCGGGTGGTGAGCTGATAGTAGCCGACGCCTTCCTGATCGCCCGTATTGAAGTCGTCGATGCTTGCCACGCCTAACGAATTCGAGGCCGCGACAAACGCGTCGACCAGTTCGTGGCGCTGCTTGATCGTCGAAGCCCACAACGGTCCGTCGACACCGCGCGTCGGACCTTCGCCCAGTTCGTTATGTTCCAATCGCTTGAAATACGGCAGGCAATCTTGCCAGCTCCAGCCGCGATTGCCGAGCCGTGCCCAGTTGTCGTAATCGTCCCGCTGTCCACGCACATAGATCAGACCGTTGATCGAACTGCTGCCGCCCAGCGTGCGGCCACGCGGCCAATAGAGCCGGCGATTGTGCATGTTCGGATCAGGATCGGTATAGAAGCCCCAGTTGTAGACCGGGTGAAACATCGTCTTGCCATAGCCGATGGGGATATGAATCCACATGAAGCGGTCGGCGGGACCGGCTTCGAGTAGACACACCGAGTAGCGGCCGCCTTCGGAAAGCCGGTTCGCCAGCACGCAACCCGCGGATCCCGCGCCGACGACGACGAAGTCGAATCGGTCTGCCATGTGACCTGTCTCCTGCATGTTTTATAAAAAACGGTATGTTTCGTTGAAATTTATGTTCAGCCCGTTTCCTGATCAAGAAATTCCCGCTAGTATCGGCTCATCTGAAACAGAAACAGCGCTTTTTGTTTCACTTTCGGAAATGACCGGCCGACCCGCGCAACGTACGCGGACGCTGGACAGCCACTGATCGACCGCAAGGAAGCGTATGCAAGCACCCTGCTCGTCCCCACGCGGTGAACCTCTCGCCGAGGATTCACGGGCGCTGCGCGCATTGGCGGTGCTCGAGCAGCTCGCGGCCGCGGGACAGCCGTCTTCGCTTTCGCAACTCTCGCTGCGCCTGCACATTCCCAAGGCCACGCTGATGCGGCTGATCGAATCGCTCGAAGTGCAGGGCTACGTAACGCATCTGCCCGATTCGCGCGGCACGGATCGCGGCATCACGCTGGGCCCGAAGGCGGCGCAGCTCGCGCTCACCACGCTGTCGAATAACACGTTCGGGCGAGCCTGCCGTTCGGTGCTGCGCTCACTGGTGGATACGCTCGGCGAGACTTGCAACCTCACCGCGCTCGACCGCGACACTGTCCTCTATCTGGAGCGCGTGGAGACCGCCGAGCCATTGCGCCTGCATCTGCAGCCCGGCACGCGCGTGCCGCTGCATTGCACCGCAAGCGGCAAGCTGTTCCTCTCGCAGATGCCGCCGGCTGAACGCCGTCCCGTGCTCGCGCGGCTGACGCTGGAGCGCAAAACGCAAGGCACGCTGACGGAACTGAATCTGCTTGAAGCGGAACTCGACCGGCTCGCGGTGCGCGGGATCGGCATCGACAACGAGGAACTGGTGCGCGGCATGGTGGCGGTCGCGGTGCCGGTGCGCGATGCCGGCAATGGGCACGTGCTCGCCGCGCTGGCGATTCACGCGCCGACCGCGCGCGCGAGTCTGAACGACCTGCTGAAGGCCGTGCCGAGACTCAAGGACGCGGCGCTGAAGCTCGCACCGCTGTTATCCGCCGGCCCTTCCACGGAGCATCCGTACCATGAGCGCTGAGGCCTTTCCCATGAGCGATCCGTTAGACACGGCAGAGTCCCCGGCCTGCGGCGCCAAGGCCGGACGACCCGAAGCCGAGTTGTACAATGACGCCGATCCATTTTCCGGAACGGCAGGCATGACCAAAGCGGACACTCCGACGCTGCGCGCGTTTGCGTTGCTCGAACACCTCGTCAACACGGACGGCCCGGTTTCGCTTGCCGACATCGCGCAAGATGTCGCGCTGCCCAAGGCGTCGCTGCATCGCATGCTGGCTTCGCTGGAGGCGGGCGGTCTGGTGATCCGCGAGCCTGGCCAGAAGAACGCGTACGTGATCGGGCCTCGGCTCGCGCAGCTCGCGTTGGGCGTCGTGATGCATTCCGGCGCGCGGCGCCTGCGTCATGCGATCCTCGCGCGTCTGGTGGCCGATCTCGGCGAGACCTGCAATCTCACCATGCTGCATGAAACCGAGGTGCTGTACCTCGACCGCATGGAAGCGCCGTGGCCGCTGCGCCTCGATCTCAAACCCGGTTCGCACGTCCCCGCGTATTGCAGCGCGAGCGGCAAGCTGCTGCTCTCCATGCTGCCGCGTGAACAGCGCTCGGCGCTCGTGCGCGCGCTGAAGCTCGAACGCTTCACGCAAAACACCATCACCGATCCGGAATTACTGGAAGCGGAACTCGACCGCACCGCGCACAAGCGCATCGCGATCGATAACGAAGAGTTTCTGGCCGGCATCGTGTGCGTGGCGGCGCCCGTGGTCGATGCGAACGGCACCTGTATCGCGGCGATCGCCGTGCATGCGCCGGTTTCGCGCGCGCCGCTCTCACGCGCGCTCGAATTCGTGCCGCGCCTTCAGGAGGCCGCCAGGGAACTCGCCGCAACCTTCTGATGCGTTGGCGCTCTTAACGCGCATCTTTGACTTCGGACGCGGTTAAAGCGCCGGCTTCTGCTTGCGCACGAGTTCGGCCAGCAGGCGCACGCCGACGTCGATCTTGTCGAGCTTGATCGCCGAGAAGCCCATCCGGAAGCAGTTCTTCTGCTCCAGGCCGTCCATGAAGAACACGCCGCCCAGTTCGATCAGGATGCCGTGCTGTTCGGCGTCGTCGGCAAGACGCACGGCGTCGAGCCAGGGCGGACCTTCCACCCAGCACGACGCCCCGCCCGTGATCGGGATGTGGCGCGCTTCGGGCAGGTACGTATCGAGCGCCGCCATCAGCGCCAGCGCGCGCTCGCGATAAGCGTGGGCCAATCGGCGCAGCAGCGCGTCGTGATGGCCGAGCGAGAGAAACGTCGCGAACGCACGCTGAATGTACGCCGCCGGATGCCGCACCATGAGCCGGCGCAACGCGCGCAATTCCTGCACCAGTTCGCGCGGACCGACGATATAGCCGAGCCGCAAGCCGGGCGCGAACGTCTTCGACAGACTGCCGATGTAGATCACGCGGTCAGCCTTATCCAGACTCTTGAGCGCCGGATGCGGCAAACCCGAGAAGTTGTTCTCGCTCTCGTAGTCGTCTTCGATCAGCACGAAGTCGTGCTTCTGCGCCAGTTCCAGCAACGCATGCCGGCGTTCGATCGGCATGGTGGCCGTGGTCGGGCATTGGTGGCTCGGCGTCACGTAGACATAGTCGCATTGGGCGAACAGGTGCGCGTCTTCAACGGGGCGCACGCCACGCTCATCGACCGGCAGCGGTATCAGTTGCGCGTTGCGGTTCTCGAAGATATTGCGCGCGTCCGGATAACCCGGGTTTTCGAATCCCACCGTGGTGCGCTCACGCGCGAGCAGATCGGCGATCAGATATAACGCCTGCTGACAGCCGATTGTGATGACGATCTCGTCCGGCATCGCAAACACGCCGCGCCGTGGCAGCACGCGCGTGCGGATCTGCTGGATCAGCGTGTCGTCGTCGCGGCCGATCAGGTCAGGCGCCCAGTTGCGGATCTCCATCACCGACAGCGCCCTCATGCAGCATTCCCGCCAGTCGTTGGTCGGAAAGAGCGACTGGTCGAATTGCCCATAGATAAAGGGATATTCGTAATCCTGCCAGTTGCCCGGCTTGACGATATTGCGCTGCGCGGACGGCCGACGTTGCACGCGCTGGCCCCAATCGGGGCGCGCGGGCGCGTGCTCCTGCTCGCTGCCGGGCAGCGTCTGCGCCGCCTTGAAGCCGTGCCGCCCCTCCAGCATCGCCGGATTGACGAAGTGCCCGCTGCGCTCGCGGGAAATCAGATAGCCCTCCTCCACGAGTTGCTGGTACGCCAGCACGACCGTATTTCTCGCGACGCTCAGTTGATCGGCCAGTTCCCGGCTGGACGGCAACGCGGTCTTCGGCGGCAGTTGGCCGTCCAGAATCGCAGCCACCAGCATCTGGCGAATCTGCCCTTGCAGGCTCATGTTCGAGTCGCTCGGACGCTGGAAACGCTGCGTCCAAAGGGCCGTCGCTGTACGGCTAGACATGCTTCCTCCCAAAAGTGAACGAGCCGCGCCAGTCACGCCAACGCTGCACGTGAGAGCCTTCTGCCGCGTGAGCGGCGACGGCGCGGGCCGGCCAGAACGGCTTGACGCGCCGATGTGGACTCAACGATCGGCGCCGTCTGGCACTAACTTGCTCTATTTTTTACTGACGATACTCGACTCACCCCGTCCAACGCGATTGGGACAAGCACCCGTCGTGGTCATACGAGTTCCATGCTCCACCGACAGCCGCTGTTGAAACCCGCTGATCAAACCGCTGATCAAACCTATTGTGAGACCTATTATGAAACGCCATAAAAACTCGACATTACGGCCGTGGTTCCATCGGACGGCACGTTGCATCCTGTCGCTGGTTTGCGCCGCCACGGCGTGTTTCGCGGCGACGCCCGCCCACGCCGAGGACAAGGAAATCACGATTGCCTATCAGCAGATCGTCGACCCGTGGGTGGTCGGCATCGCGAACGGGTCGATCGCAAAGGCCACCGGCTACAAGATCAACTGGCGGCAGTTCGAGTCCGGCGCAAAAGTGGCGACCGCGCTGGCGTCCGGCGACGTCAAGGTCGGCGTGATCGGTTCCAGCCCGCTCGCCGCCGCCGTGAGCCAGGGCCTCGATCTGCAGCTCTTCTGGATTCTCGACAACATCAACCAGGCCGAAGCGATGGTAGTGCGCAACGGCTCCGGCATCACGAAGCCGGCGGACCTGAAGGGCAAGACCATCGGCGTGCCGTTCGTGTCGACGACCCACTATCACACCATGTTCGCGCTGCAGCACTGGGGCATCAATCCGTCTGACCTGAAGATTCTCAACATGCAGCCCAATCAGATCGTCGCGGCCTGGTCGCGCGGCGACATCGACGCCGCCTATGTGTGGGACCCCGCGCTCGCTGAACTGAAGAAAAGCGGCAAGGTGCTGATCACCTCCGGCGACCTCTCGAAGCTCGGCAAGCCGACCTTCGACGGCATTGCGGTCGATCGCAAATGGGGCGAGGAACATAAGGACTTCATGGTGAAACTCGTCAAGGCGATCGCCGACGCCGATCAGCAGTACCGCAACGATCCGTCGCAATGGAATGCCAGCTCGCCGCAAGCGGCCGCCATCGCGAAGATGATCGGCGGCTCGCCGGCGGAAGTGCCGGCGTCGCTGTCGCTGTACGCGTTCCCCACGGTCAGCGAACAGGCATCCGCGCAATGGCTGGGCGGCGGTACGACGAGCCGCGCCGCGCTCGCGCTGAAGGACACGTCGGAGTTCCTGAAGAGCCAGAAACAGATCGGCACCGTGTTGCCGGACTACTCGAAATTCGTGACACCGGCTTATGCCGAAGCCGCCGCGCAACTCAAATGACGTAACCGTGATCCGCGAGATCAGGAGGCAACATGGAAAACATGACAGTCAGAAACGTGAGCGTGGTGTTTCCGGGGCGGCGCCCCGGCCAGACCGTGCAGGCGCTCGACGATATCAACCTGACGATCCGCTCGGGTGACTTCGTGGTCGCGCTGGGCGCATCCGGCTGCGGCAAGACCACGTTGTTATCACTGATGGCCGGCTTCATCGCGCCGAGCCGCGGCGAGTTGCTGCTCGGCGGCGAACCCATCGCGGGGCCGGGGGCGGACCGCGGCGTGGTGTTCCAGAAGCATGCGCTATTGCCGTGGCTCAACGTGATCGACAACGCGGAATTCGGCCTCAAGCTGCAAGGCGTGCCGCGCGCGCAGCGGCGCGAAATCGCCGTGCGCAATCTCGCGCTGGTCGGCTTGCAGGACTTCCACAAGCACATGATCTATCAGCTCTCCGGCGGCATGCAGCAGCGCGTCGGCATTGCCCGCGCGCTCACCTGCGATCCGGCGATGCTGCTGATGGACGAGCCAATGGCCGCGCTCGACGCGCTCACTCGCGAAACCATTCAGGAGCTTCTGCTCGACGTCTGGAAGAAGACCAACAAGATGTTTTTCTTCATCACGCACAGCGTGGAGGAGGCGCTGTTCCTCGCGAGCCGGCTGATCGTGATGTCGCCGCGTCCCGGGCGCATCACGCATACCTACGAACTGGACTTCAATCGCCGTTTTCTCCAAACGCGCGACGCACGGGCGATCAAATCGAGTCCCGATTTCATCGCGATGCGCGAGCAGGTTCTCAACATCATTTACGGCGACGAGAAGATGCACGGCGCCGAGGCCGGAGTCGCTCATGCTTAGTTCTAAATCCGCTCATGCCGTGTTGCACGGCGAGGCCGCGCCCATGGAAACGAACACGCCGGTCCGACCGCCCCGCAGACCGGGCCGTGGACCTCGTATGCTCGCGAAGAAGCCCGCCCGGCCCGGCGACACGTTCGGCGTGCCGGGACAAGGCAGCAGCGTCGCCACGAGCCTGATCACCGTGGCCGCGTTCCTAGCGCTCTGGTTCGCGGCGACCAATCTGCACTGGATCAAGCCGCTGTTCCTGCCATCGCCACAGGCCGTCTACGCGAAGTTCATCTACGTCGCGACGGAAGGCTTCGCCAATTCGACGCTCGCCCAGCATACCGGCATCAGCTTGCTGCGGGTGTTCGGCGCGTTCGCGCTCGCCTGTCTCACGGCGATACCCGTCGGCGTGATGATGGGCGTGTCGCGCTTTGCGCGCGGTGCGTTCGATCCGCCGATCGAGTTCTACCGGCCGTTGCCGCCGCTCGCGTACTTGCCGCTCATCATCATCTGGTTCGGCATCGGCGAATTTTCGAAGGTGCTGCTGATCTACCTGGCGATCTTCGCGCCGCTCGCGATTGCGGCCCGCGCGGGCGTGCGGTCGGTGTCGATCGAGCAGATTCACGCCGCGTATTCGATGGGCGCCTCGCGCACGCAAGTGGTGCTGTACGTGATCCTCAAGTCGGCGATGCCGGAGATCTTTACCGGCATGCGGATCGGCATCGGCGTGGGCTGGACTACGCTGGTGGCTGCTGAAATGGTCGCGTCGACCAGCGGGCTCGGCTTCATGGTGCTCAACGCCGCGGAATTTCTCGCGAGCGATGTGGTGATCATGGGGATCATCGTGATCGGGTTCTTTGCGCTGTGCTTCGATTTGCTGATGCGTTATATCGAGCGCGTGCTGGTGCCTTGGAAAGGGAAGGTTTGACGAGGCTTCACCGCAGTTCAGTTCGTTGACAAGGGCCCTTCTTCGGGCCCTTTCTCTTTTTTTGCGTCACGTGGTGACACGGCGCTGGACTCAGCGACTCCCCCACGCTGGCTCTACCCCGCCGGCGTGCCCAACGGCACTATCGATCTCAACGGTACGACATTTACCTTCCACGATCGTCAATCCAGTCAGGGGGCCGCGTGAACGCCATCTTCAAACCACGGATGCCTGCTGCAATTCGGCACGAAGCCATGCGCATCGGCGGTGAAAGGGTCACGCGCGCCGAGGTCATCGAAGTATTCAACCCTTTTACGCGCGAACTGGTCGGCACCGTTCCGAAAGCCACCGTGGACGACGTGCGCCTCGCTTTCGAGTACGCGCACGCGTATCGCGCCCGGCTCACACGCTATGAGCGTGCACAGATCCTGCGCCGCGCGGCGGATATCGTGCGCGAGCGGACCGGCGAAATCGCCGACCTGATTACCGCGGAATCGGGGCTCTGCAAAAAAGATTCGCTCTACGAAGCCGGCCGCGTCAGCGACGTATTGGTCTTCGGCGCCAACGAAGCGCTGAAAGACGACGGCCAGATTTTCTCCTGCGATCTGACACCGCACGGGAAACAGCGCCGCGTCTACACGCAGCGCGAACCGCTGCTCGGCGTGATCTGCGCGATCACGCCGTTCAATCATCCGATGAACCAGGTGGCGCACAAGATCGTGCCGTCCATCGCGACCAATAATCGGATCGTCGTCAAGCCGTCGGAAAAGGTGCCGCTGTCCACCTGCCTGCTCGCCGATATTCTCTACAGCGCCGGCCTGCCGCAACAAATGCTCCAGGTGGTGACGGGCGACCCCAAAGACATCGCCGACGAACTCATCACGAACCGGCACGTGGACCTGATCACGTTCACGGGCGGCGTCGCCATCGGCAAATACATCGCGAACAAGATGGGGTATCGGCGCGCGGTTTTAGAACTGGGCGGCAACGATCCGATCATCGTGATGGAAGACGCGGATCTCGACGAAGCGAGCACGCTGGCCGTTTCCGGCTCGTACAAGAACTCGGGACAGCGCTGCACCGCGATCAAGCGGATGCTCGTGCATGAAGCGGTGGCGGACCGCTTCGTCGAAATGCTGGTGGAGAAGACCCGCGCGATACGCTACGGCGACCCGGCTGATCCCGCCACCGACATGGGCACCGTGATCGACGAAGACGCCGCGAAATTCTTCGAAGCGCAAGTCAACGACGCCGTGAGCCGCGGCGCGAAGCTGCTGCTCGGCAACGTGCGCCGCGGCGCGCTCTATTCGCCGACCGTGGTCGATCACGTCACGCCGGATATGCCACTCGTTCGTTATGAAACCTTCGGGCCGATTTCGCCGGTCATCCGCTTCCGCGATATCGACGAAGCGATCCGACTCTCCAACTCCACCGATTACGGCCTGTCCTCTTCCGTCTGCACGAACCGGCTCGACTACATCACGCGGTTTATCGCGGAGCTGGAGGTGGGCAGCGTGAACGTGCGCGAAGTGCCGGGCTACCGGCTCGAACTGACGCCGTTCGGCGGCATCAAGGATTCGGGGCTCGGCTACAAGGAAGGTGTCCAGGAAGCGATCAAGAGCTTCACCAACGTCAAAACGTACTCATTGCCGTGGCAGTAAGGCCGTGAGCGGCCGCCGCTGCCACGGCGCAAGCCGCAACCCACAAAACAGCACATTTTTTTGATACAAAACGTTCCATTTATTTGAATTTTGGTTGACTGCCAGAAACCACTGGCCTACATTTCAGACGCCAAGCATTTTTCGGTATTTTTTGTTCCATTTATCTCAAAGAGCTGGAGACACCCCATGAGCGAGCAGAATCCTTCCCCGCGTGACGCTACCGCCGACAACCGTGCCAGCGGCCCGCAGGCCATGACGCCGTCGGAAGCGTTTGTCGAAACCCTGGCGGCCAACGGCGTGACCGATATGTTCGGCATCATGGGCTCCGCCTTCATGGATGCCATGGACATCTTCGCGCCCGCCGGCATTCGCCTGATTCCGGTGGTGCACGAGCAGGGCGCCGGTCACATGGCCGACGGTTATTCGCGCGTCTCGGGACGTCACGGCGTGGTGATCGGCCAGAACGGCCCCGGCATCAGCAACTGCGTCACCGCCATTGCGGCGGCCTATTGGGCGCACAGCCCGGTCGTGATCGTCACGCCGGAGGCCGGCACTATGGGCATCGGTCTGGGTGGCTTCCAGGAAGCCAAACAACTGCCTATGTTTCAGGAGTTCACCAAGTATCAAGGCCACGTCACCCATCCGGCGCGTATGGCCGAATTCACGGGCCGCTGCTTCGACCGCGCGATGGCGGAAATGGGACCGACCCAGCTCAACATTCCGCGCGATTACTTCTACGGCCAGGTCAAGGTGGAGATTCCGCAGCCGCAGCGTCTCGATCGCGGCGCGGGCGGCGAGCAAAGCCTGAACGAAGCGGCTGAACTGCTCGCGCAAGCCAAGTTCCCGGTGATCATTTCCGGCGGCGGCGTGGTGATGGCCGATGCGATCGAAGAATGCAAGGCGCTCGCCGAACGCCTGAACGCGCCGGTCGTCAACAGCTATCTGCACAACGATTCGTTCCCCGCCAACCATCCGCTTTGGTGCGGTCCGCTCGGCTATCAGGGCTCGAAGGCGGCGATGAAGCTGCTGTCGCGCGCCGACGTCGTGATCGCGCTCGGCTCGCGCCTCGGACCGTTCGGCACGTTGCCGCAGCACGGCATGGACTACTGGCCGACCAACGCAAAGATCATCCAGATCGATGCGGACCACAAGATGCTCGGCCTGGTGAAGAAAATTTCGGTGGGCATCTGCGGCGACGCGAAGGCCGCCGCCGTCGCGCTGACCGAACGCCTTGCGGGACGCAAGCTCGCAAGCGACGCCACGCGCGAGGAACGCGGCGCTCAGATCGCATCCGAGAAAGCCGCCTGGGAAAAAGAACTCGACGACTGGACGCACGAACGCGACGCCTACAGCCTCGACATGATCGAGGAGCAGAAGCACGAACGCACGCCCGGCGGCGGCGCTTATCTGCATCCGCGCCAGGTGCTGCGCGAACTGGAAAAGGCCATGCCTGAAGACGTGATGGTCTCGACCGATATCGGCAACATCAACTCGGTGGCCAACAGCTATCTGCGCTTCAACAAGCCGCGCAGTTTCTTCGCGGCGATGAGCTGGGGCAACTGCGGCTACGCGTTTCCGACCATCATCGGCGCCAAGGTTGCCGCGCCGCACCGTCCGGCTGTGTCGTATGCAGGCGATGGTGCATGGGGCATGAGCCTGATGGAAACCATGACCTGCGTGCGCCACAACATTCCGGTGACGGCAGTGGTGTTCCACAACCGTCAGTGGGGCGCGGAGAAGAAGAACCAGGTGGACTTCTACAATCGCCGCTTCGTGGCGGGCGAACTCGACAACCAGAGCTTCGCGGCGATTGCCCGCGCGATGGGCGCCGAAGGCATCGTGGTGGATCGTCTCGAAGATGTGGGCCCGGCGCTCAAGCGCGCGATCGACGCGCAGATGAACCACGGCAAGACCACCATCATCGAGATCATGTGTACGCGTGAACTGGGCGACCCGTTCCGCCGCGACGCGCTCTCCAAGCCGGTGCGCATGCTCGACAAGTACAAGGATTACGTCTGAGCGTGTCATGCGGCGCGGGCGGCCCCCGTGTTCAAGCGGACCGAGGCCGCCGCGCTCACCGGCCGGAAACAGCGCGCATTCTTTTCACGCGCGCTGTCTCCGGCTTCTTCGTTCCAGATCTCACTACCTCTGCAATCGGCCACGCTTATGAAAGCCATCAACCGCATCATTGAACACGCGCGCCGTTCGCCGATGCGTATCGTGCTAAGCGAGGCCGAGGACCAGCGCGTGTTGCAGGCAGCGCAGCGCGCAAGCCGCGAAGGCATTGCGCGCATTCTGCTGGTGGGCGACGCCGCGCGCATCCGCGAGGCCGCCGTCCGCTTCGACATCGATCTAAACGGTATGGAATTGGTGGACCCCGCCGCTTCGGCGCTCGCACCGTTATATGCCGACGAATTGTTCGCATTGCGCAGCAAGAAGGGCATGACGCTCGAACAGGCGCAGAAGGAAATCCTCAACCCTTTGTGCTTCGCGAACCTGATGGTGCGCCTCGGCCACGCCGACGGGTCCGTGTCCGGCGCGGTCAACACCACCGCCGACGTGGTGCGCACCGCGATCCAGATCATCGGCATTGCGCCTTCGTTCAAACTCGTATCGAGCTTCTTTCTGATGATGTTGTGCGAGCCGTTCCACACGCTCAAAGGCGGCCTGATCTTTTCCGATTGCGCACTCGTGGTGGAGCCCGATGCCGCCCAACTCGCCGAGATCGCGATGGCCGCGGCGGACAGCGCAAAAAGCCTGCTGATGGACGAACCGCGCGTAGCCATGCTGTCGTTTTCGACGAGCGGCAGTGCGCATCATGCGGCAGTCGACAAGGTGGTCAACGCAACTCACATCGTGCAGGAACGCCGCCCGCATCTTGCAATTGACGGCGACGTTCAACTCGACGCGGCCATCGTCTCCGAAATCGCGCTGCGCAAGGTCAAGCATTCGCAAGTTGAAGGCCACGCCAACGTGCTGGTGTTTCCGAGTCTCGAGGCGGGCAATATCGGCTACAAGCTGGCCGAGCGGATCGGCGGCGCGAAGGCGATCGGCCCCCTGCTACAAGGTCTGCGCAAGCCCGCCAACGACCTCTCGCGCGGTTGCAGCGCGGACGACATCTACTACGTCACCGCCGTCACCGCGGTGCAGGCGCAAGCCGCGCACACGCATCCCGACGCCCTCCTTACGCCGTCTCGTTCATGATCGTTCAGAAGTTGCTGCCTCTGCTCGCGCTGATGGGCGTCGCGAGCTATTTCCAAACCATCACCGGCTTCGGTCTGAGCATGATCGTGATCGGCGCCGCGAGCGGCCTGGACCTGGCGCCGGTCACGAGTCTCGCCGCTTTGCTCAGCCTCGTGACGCTCGCCAACAGCGCAGCCGCCTTGCCCGGCAAACTGCATCACATCGACTGGCGCGCGGTGGGCGCCGCCACATTGGGCATTCTGCCGTCGGTGGTGGCGGGCGTGCTGGTGCTGGATCTGTTGAGCAATTCGGCTTCCAGCGTATTGCAACTGCTGCTGGGCGCCGTGGTGCTGTATGGCGGCTTAAGCGCGGCGCTGCGGCCGGCGCCGCTCGCTTGCCGCTCGGGCGACCGGAGTTTCTTCGTGAGCGGCCTGTTCGGCGGTCTGCTGAGCGGGATGTTCGGCGTATCCGGGCCGCCGTTGATTTTTCAGTTCTATCGCCAGCCGCTCTCACTCATGCAGATCCGCTACGCGTTGATTCTGATCTTCACGGTGACTTCGATCACTCGTACGCTGTTCAGTGCGTATGAGGGCCAACTCGACGCCGATATCTGGATGCAGGCCGCATTCGCGGTCCCGGTCGTCGCGCTAATGACGCTCGTCGCGCGGCAGTATCCGCCGCCGCTGTCGGGTGTGATGACACGTCGCATCGCGTACGGGATTCTGGTGGTGATCGGCGCCTCGCTGATTCTGCATGCGTTGCAGCAGTTGCTCCGTTGAGACGCCGCGGACACACGCGCCCTAGCGCCGCGCGCCGATCCAGCCGACGAGTTCGGCAAACAGCGACATGTCAGGCGGCGTGGACAGATCGACCGCTAGGCAACGGCGGTAATACGGACTGAGATCGAGTCCGACGCCAAGGCCCAACAACTCGACATCGCGCGCGGCTTCGTTGCGTTCGACTACTTGCTTCAGGTGATTGCCGAGGTAGTAGGCGTCGTTGACCTGAGCGGTCGCACTGTCCATCGGGCTGCCGTCTGAAATCACGACGAGAATCTGCCGCGCCTCGGCACGCGCGCGCAGCCGCGTGCAGGCCCAGTCGACCGCTTCGCCGTCCACGCCTTCGCGGAACAGATCGGCCTTGAATAATGCCGCGATGTCGGCGCGAGCGCGCCGCCAGCTAGTCGTCGCGTCCTTGAAGACGAGATGGGCCACCTCGTTGAGCCGCCCCGGATGCGGCGGCCTGCCGCCGGCCAGCCAGTCTTGCCGCGCACGGCCGCCGTTCCAGGCACCGGTCGAGAAACCCAGCACCTCGCTCGCGACCCCCGCCTGATCGAGCGCGCGCGTGAGCACGTCGACCAGCATCGCCACAGGCTCGATATAGGTTCGCATGGACCCCGAACAATCGATAAGAAAACTCACCGCGCAATCAGCAATCGGCTTGTGCCGTTCGAGTAAAAACAGGCGCCGCTCGGCCGGCGAGCTGACCAGCTGGGACAGACGCCGGCCGTCGATACGGCCGTGCTCTTCGCCGAACGACCAGCCGTCGCGTTGCGGCACGGCGAGCGCCGCCTTGAGCGCATACGCGAGGCGCGGCACGTTGATGCGCTGCGCGGCAATACGCTTGTCGAGCTGGTCGCGGTATTGCGCCAGCAATTCGCCGCGTATGCGCGAGCCCGGCACGAACTCACGGTCGTAGCGCGTGGTGTACGCCAGGTAGCGATGCTCGGCGTCTCTGAGCACGCGGCTTTCGCCGGTGGCGGCGAGACCCATGTCGACCTGCTCGCCTTCGTCGGTATCGAACCAGAGTGCGAACATGGCGCGCACGGCTTCGTCGTCTTCCGGCGTCTGGGCTTCTGCATCTTCGACGGACTGCGCACGCGCGTCACGCATCATCTGGCTAACGAGACGGGCCAATTCGAGCGCATGAATTGCAAACACGCCCTGCTCCGTTCTATGCCGCCGCAGCGCCGCGAGCGGCACGCCCAACGTCGGTGTGATCGCGGCGCGGGTGGCCTCAATCAGACCTTCTGTTTCTTCCAGCACCGGCCAGCCCGACAGACGCGACCAGACGATCTGGGCCACCGTGTAAAGCAGAATGCCGAGGTGGCCATCGGTCAATCCCGTGCGATAGAAAGCACGCGACCATGTTTCGAAACGATGACGCAGATTCTGTGCGAGTCCCGGCATGCCGGTCGGCGCAAGCGCTTCGCAACGTAGCTGCTCGAACAGTTCGAACAGGAGTCGCTCGACCGGCTCGGCCTGCTCAGTGGGACATAGACTCGCGTGGAGATTCGCGTCGGAATGCGTGAGGCGTAATGCTGCGCCGTCCGCGGCACCGCGCAAGGAACGCAAATCATCCAGTTGCGGGTCCGTGCGCAGATGCGGCGCATGCAGATGCACCGGACGCAGGCCACGGTACAAACGGCCGGCTCGGTAATGCAGCTCGGCGTCGCCGGTCAATGCGCGCACCGCCGCCGCGCACAGATTCTGACGCTGTTCAGCGCGGCGTGTGGCTTGCCGCTCGGCAGGCGTCATTGCGGCACCGTCGAGCGCATCTCGCGCTCCGCCGTGCTTTCCAGTTCCCTATCGAAGCAGCGCTGAAAATACTCGGCCACGACAGACCGTTCGGCCTCGTCGCACTTGTTGACGAAGGTCAGGCGAAACGCCATGGCCGGATCGCGGAAGATCTGGCAGTTTTCCGCCCAGTCGATCACGGTGCGCGGCGACATCAGCGTGGAGAGATCGCCGGTAGCGAAGCCTTTGCGCGTCAGTTCCGCGACGCTGATCATCGACTCGATCAGCGCGCGGCCGGTGTCGTCGGCGAGTTCGGGCACACGCGCCAGCACGATGGCGGCTTCCTCGGCACGCGGCAGATAGTTGAGCGTGGCGACCACGTTCCAACGGTCCAGCTGCGCGTGATTCAACAACTGCGTGCCGTGGTACAACCCGTTCAGATTGCCGAGGCCGACCGTGTTGGTCGTAGCGAACAAGCGGAAATACGGATGCGGATGAATCACGCGGTTCTGATCGAGCAGCGTGAATTTGCCGTCGCGCTCGAGAATGCGCTGGATCACGAACATCACGTCGGGACGGCCGGCGTCGTATTCGTCGAAGATCAACGCCATGGGCCTTTGCAGCGCCCACGGCACGATGCCTTCCTGAAACTCGGTGACCTGCACATCGTCGCGCACGATGATGGCGTCTTTGCCCACCAGATCGAGACGGCTGATATGGCCGTCGAGATTCACCCGCACGCAGGGCCAGTTCAGGCGCGCCGCGACCTGTTCGATATGCGTGGATTTGCCCGTGCCGTGCAGGCCCTGCACCATCACGCGGCGCTCGCGCATGAAGCCAGCGAGAATCGCCAGCGTCACTTCCGGATTGAAGCGGTACACCTCGTCGATTTCCGGAACGTGGTCGTCGCGTTCGCTGAAGGCTGGCACCATCAAGTCTGAGTCGATGCCAAACAACGTGCGAACCGAGACCATCCGGTCCGGCTTGCCTGTCACGATATCGGTCACTACGGTCTCCTCATGCTTCGTCACGACGAAGGCCGGCGGCCAACAGGTTGGCAGCGCGGCCTCGCCGGTCCATCATACGCACTTTCTTTTTTCGATACAAATCATCTCGTTTTTTACAACCGCAATGCACTCTGATATCAGCGATGGTGATGCCGATATTCCAGTGTGTCCGGTTCGCTAAAGCCGGAGCCTGTCTTGCGGACGCGCAGCAGATAAGCAAGAAGCAACACGCCGAGGCTCGCTACGCCAAACCACAACGGTTGACGTTGCTCGGGAATGAACGCCATCGCCACCAGAATGCCGACCATGCCGACGGTCGCGACCCACGTGAGGTATGGGTAGCACCACATCCTGACGCGCAGTTTCTCAGGCGCATCGCGCTCGATGCGAGCACGCAGTTTCAGTTGCGAAATGGCGATCAGCACGTACACGAAAATCGCCACCGTGCCGTACGAATTCACGAGGAAAGCGAACACGGTATCCGGCGACACATACGACATTACTACCGACGCATAGCCGAACACGGTGCCGATCAGAATCGCGCGAACCGGCACGCCGCGACGGTTGACCCTGGCGAGCGCGGCGGGCGCGTCGCCGTGGCGTGTCAGCGCGAAGATCATCCGCGACGCGGCATAGAGGCCTGAATTGAGCGCAGACAGCACCGCGGTCAGCACGATGGCATTCATGACGCTGGCGGCCGCCGGAATACCCATGGCATCGAGTGCGCTCACATACGGTGTCGCCATCTTCGGAGAGTTCCAGGGCACCAGCGCGACGACGAGCAGAATCGAGCCGACATAAAAAACCAGCACGCGCGTAATCACCGAGTTGGTTGCTTTGGCGACGGCCTTGGCGGGTTCCTGCGCTTCGGCCGCCGCGATCGTGACGATCTCCGCGCCGAAGTAAAAGCCGGTGGCGGCGACCGCGCCGCTCAGTACGGGTCCGATTCCCTTCGGCATCAAGCCGCCGTGCGAGAGCAGCGTCGGCAGCACGGCGGTGACATGCTTCGCGGCGGGCCACAGACCCAGCACATACATGCCGCCGAGAAACAGGAACACCATGATCGCCGCGACCTTGATCGACGCGAACCAGAACTCGAATTCGCCGTAGCTGCCGACGGAGACCAGGTTGGTCGCCGTGAGCGTGACCAGCAACGCGAGACTGATCGCCCACGCGGGAACGTCGGGTAGCCAGAACTGCACGAGTTTCGCCCCTGCCACGGCTTCCACCGCGACGACGATGACCCAGAAATACCAGTACATCCAGCCGGTCAGAAAGCCGGCAAGGTTGCCGGACGCGCGCTTGCCGCCGAACGCGAGCCGCGCGTATTCATAGAACGAACCGACGGCCGGCATCGCGCAGGCCATTTCGCCGAGCATCCGCATGACCAGCACGACCAGGGCGCCGGTGATCAAAAACGACAGCACGGCCGCGGGGCCGGCCTGTTGCACGACCACACCGCTGCCGACGAAGAGCCCCGCGCCGATCACGCCGCCGAGCGCGATCATCGTCATGTGGCGCTGTTTGAGGCCCGCCTTCAATTCCGTTGTGTCTGTAGATCGCTGCATGTCACCTCCAATTCCGTTATCCGATCGCGGACCGGGCCGGCCTGCTTTCGCAGCCGCCCCGGTCCTATCGTCGTCAATACTGGATGGGGCGAGGACGCCCATGCGTCTCGCCGTATGATTTTTTGTGAAGCACCGCGCGACTCGCGCGCATGGCGCAAGTGTGCGCCGTTGGGTGCGCCGTTGCACAGCGCGCGTGGCGAGTTGCGAGTTGCAGGTTCAGCGCCACCCGGCGCGCGGGCGATGCTCCGCCCGCTGCATCAGGGTTTTTCGTCGCGCCGGAAATACAGTTGATACAGCATCCGCTGGCCAATGCGCCGGAATGGCGCAAACGGGTGTCCCGGCAAAGGCGACGTGAAGATCGGCAACGTCTGCTTCGCACCCTTTCCCGCGATGCGTTCAGCGAGCCGCCGCCCGGCCTGCTGCGAATACGACACGCCGTTGCCGCCGTAGCCGAGCGCGTAATACACCGTCTGCATCGGATCGGGCTGATACACGCGCGGCATCATGTCATGGCTGACGTCCACCCAGCCCCACCACGAGTAATCGATCGGAACGCCGCGCAAGGCCGGAAATTTGCGCAGCATGCCGTTGACCAGCAGATCGTAGTGCCGCGTATTCGGTGCGTCGGCGCCTGTGATGGCGGAGCGGCTGCCGATCTGCAAGCGATTGTCCGGCAGAAAGCGGTAGTAGAAACGCAGCGTGCGCGTATCGGTCAGCACCTGGGTCGTGCGAAAGTTGCACGCGTCGATTTCCTGCTTCGTGAGCGGGCGCGTGACCATCGAATTCGACAGGATCGGCATGACGCGGCTGCGCAGCGAATTGTGCAGCGTTTGCGACGTATACGCGCCAGTTGCAATGCCGACCGCGCGCGCACGCACGATGCCGCCAGGCGTGCGCAAATGATGCACACCGTTGATCGTTTCCCAACCGAGCACAGGGCTCGCCGGATGCACCTTGGCGCCCGCCTCGCGGGCCAGCCGCAGATAACCGAAGGCGAGCTTCAACGCATGAATGCCGATGCCTTCGGGCTCGTGCAGCGCACCGGCCGCTTCGTGATCGTTGACGTATTCACGCTGGAAGGTCTGCTTGTCGATCAACTCGGACGGATAGCCGAACACGTCCTTCCAGACCTTGGCCTCGGCGGCGAGCTTCTGCATGATGCGCGGACGGTGCGCGATGAGAAAGTGGCCACCGGGTTGCGGATCGCAATCGATCTCCGCCACCAGCGATTTGAAATTATCGAAGCCTTCCTGAATCTCATCGTGCATTTTCAACGCGACGTCTTTGCCCCAACGCTCGATCCATTGCGAACGCGACAGGCGGCCCGAGGCGTTCTGACCTTGTCCGCCGTTGCGGCTGCTGCAGCCCCAGCTCGTCTTGTTGGCTTCCAGCACGACCGCCTTGATGCCGTGCTCCCGCGCGAGACAGAGCGCCGTGGCGAGCCCGGTATAGCCGCCGCCGATGATCGCCACATCCACGTCGACGTCCGCCGTGATCGGGCCGTCGTCTTCGGGCGGCGTGCCCGCGGTCGCGACCCAGTAGGTCGGCGCATATTGCTTGCCCCAGCCCGGTCCCGGCGACACCAGCGGGTCGTACGCCGGATCGTAGCGCGTGTCGCCTTCGCGGCCGGACGGCATGCCTTGCGCGACGCGTTCGATTTCACTGTGCTCCATGTGAAGCTCCCGATCAGCGTGCGAGGTTCTGCTTCGGACGTTCCTTGCGGAAGGCCCGCTTGACCGCGATGAGGCCATCGCGGAACTCGAACAGGTCGCAACCTTCCGCCTCGATGCGCCAGCCTTCCGCGTGCGTTCCCGTGAACACCCACTCGGACACGCCGCGTTCACCGATCACATAATGGCGGCCCTTGCCCCAATGCGCGTCGGGAAAGGTCTTGAAGACGGCTTCGAAGGCCGCGCGCGTCGCGTCCCGGCCCACGAAGCGTGCGCCGAAGACTTCCGGACCGCCTGCCGCATCGAACACGCAATCTTCTGTCATGAAGGTCATCAGCGCGTTTGCGTCATGACGATTGAACGCATCGGAAAACGCGGCCAGTGTCTCGGCCGTGACGTGCTGCAGCGGGGTCTGTGTTTGAGCCATTGCTTTCTCCTCCTGGATGACTTTCGCTTTCGCGTTCGTTTCGGTAAGGCATGAGACGCCGCCGGTGGCTGGCGATCCGTGAGGAAATTGTAGGCAGGGGGTTTTTTAGCCGGTAGGTCCAGTGCGGTGCTTTCGCCTGGTGCAGCGCCTTGTGACGCGGGTTTCGCGACGTTTGCGGCAAGTGCTGAATTGGACTCATCGACTCCCGTCAACTGGCTCTATGGTTCTATTTTTTTGTTCGGCAACACTGAGGGTATCGGCCACATGCTACGAGGAGTTGACGTGCTCAAACTGTTTATCGGACTCGGCATTCCCTATCTTGGCGTGATCGGCCTGCTGCCCTGGGTGGCGTCCGTCGATCGCTTCGTATTGGGCGTGCCGTTCGCTTGCGAATAGCCGTGTCATCGTTCAAGCTACACACGCAGCCGTGCCGCTCGGTTTGATCTTCGAGGGGCATGATCCCGGCCAACCGGACGCACGCCGGGCAAGCTAGCGCCTCAACTCGGAGACAATCTTCTCCGCCAGAAAATCGCACGGCGGACGATTCGAAGCCGTGCTGCGCGCCAGCACCATTTCCAACGCGGTGATTTCCGGCAAGCCGTGCGCGCGCCCAAGCAGCGTGAAGTGTGCCGGCACCGCGCAGCGCGCGAGCGGCACGATCGCGAGACCTGCTTCGGCCATCGACAGCAGGCCCAGCAGACTCGGACTTTCATATGAGGTGCGGTACGGAATCTTCGCGCGCTCCAAGCTGCGAATCGCGTTCTCGCGCGCGACGCTGCCCGGCAGGAACACGGCAATCGGCAACGGCCGTTCGCGCCATATCTCATCGGCGCTCGGCGCGGCCGCCCATTCCATGGGTTCATGGCGAATGAATTCGCCCGATAAACCCTTGACTCGCGTCGCGCACACCAGATCGACCGAACCGTCTTTCACCATCGGCGCGAGTGCGACGCTCGGCAAACCGACGACCTGAATCTCCACCTTCGGATAGGTCGCGGAAAACTTCTTGAGGATCGGCGGCAGCAGCGACGATGCGTAATCGTCCGGCACGCCGATGCTCACGCGCCCCGTCACGTCCGGCCGAACCACCGCCGCCCACGCTTCGTCGCGTAAGGCCAGCATGCGGCGAGCGTAGGTCAGCAGGACTTCGCCGTCCTGCGTCGGCACCACATTTCTCGGCTTGCGCACGAACAGCGGCTTGCCCAGCGCGGTTTCGAGCGTCTTGATCTGCATGCTCACCGCCGATTGCGACCGATGCACGACCTCCGCCGCCCGGCTGATGTTGCCGGTGTCAGCGACGGCGACGATCATGGTCATCACGTCCAGGTCGAGGGCTTTCAAGGAGTCTGGTATCAGAAAAGTAGATAGATTCGATCAATATTACGCGATTTTCTAAAGTTGTGACATGGGGCATAGTGGCTGCAAAGGAGCTAGTCCATGAACGCCCGTACCGACCTCTCAGTGCTTGCCGTACCAGAACTGTCGTTTGCGACCATCGCATCGGGCATCTGCGTGCCGTACGTCGAGTGCGGAGAAGGCGAGCCGCTCGTGTTCGTGCACGGCTCGCTGTGCGACTATCGCTACTGGAATGCACAGACGGCGGCGCTCTCGCAACATTTCCGCTGCATCTCGGTGAGCCTGAGCCACTACTGGCCGGCGAGCGAGGCGTGCATTCAGGGCGAGTTCGGCTGGCAGACGCACGTCGGCGAACTGGCCGAGTTCATCGAGGCGATCAATCTTGGGCCCGTACATCTGGTCGGCCATTCGCGCGGCGGCTGCGTGGCGTTCCATGTTGCGCGCGACTATCCGCGGCTCGTGAAGACGCTCACGCTCGCGGACCCGGGCGGTCCGCTGCAGACCGACGGCATGCTGGAGGCGGCGCTGCCGGCTACGACGAATGTGTTACGCGCGCGCGTCGCGGAACTCATCGAGAGCGAGCAGATCGACGCGGGCCTGGAGCTGTTCGTCGATTCGGTGAGCATGCCGGGAGCGTGGCGCAAGAGCCCGGTCGCGTTCCGCACCATGGCGATCGACAACGCGGGCACGCTGCCCAAGCAACTCCGCGATCCGTTGCCCGCCTATTCCCGTGAAACCGCGCGTGACGTGAAATGCAGAACGCTGCTGATCGACGGCCAGCGCAGTCCGCGCATGTTCCGCAACAACGTCGAAAAGCTCGCGGAGTGGATCGATTATGCGGAGCGGCAAACCATCGCCGGTGCGTCGCACGGCATGAATGTGTCGAACGCCGGTGCTTTTAACAGGCTCGTGCAGGCGTTCGTCAGCTTCTGATTCCGGCGTGGGTCGGCGTGGGTCGCGTGGTTTGGCTCGGCGGTGTGGCAGTCGAAACATCAGAGGTCGAAGGTGCCGCGATATTTCTCGTCGGCATCCGAACGTGTATTGATTTCGACGAGACGCCACCCGGCACCTCGCAGAAAAACCGCGAGCCGCGTTCATGCTTGAACACGCCGCTTTTCATCACGACGCCGGCGCCAGCCATCTGTTCGTATAGCGCGCGAACCTCCTCTACGGACGCCAGCTCGAAACCGATGTGAAAGTTGTGCGGCCACTCGACCGGATGGTCGGCGGCGTCATCGATCACGATGTCGAAACCGGGGCGTTTCAAAAACCAGCTCGTCCCTCGCGCGGCAACCGTACAGCCCAGATGGCGCTCGAAGAAGGCGGCGGTGGCGTTCACATCGGATGAAGGGAAGCCGACGTGATTGAACTTCATGGCAGTGGTGATATCGGTCGTCTCGATCTCCGTTGAATCGGCTCGCTGGCTGCGTTCCGTACGGAAGATGTCGGAATAAAAGCTCACATTCCATACTCGCATCGCCCGGCTCGGGCTATCACCCGCTCAGGCCCCTGCTACGGGCGTTTCCGGACATGCGATGCCAACTTGCGCGCGGCTTGCTCACGTTTTCTCGCGCGCTTCTGGGCCGACGAGAAACGTCACCGTGCGATGTTCGTGCGCGCCTACCGTAACCAATGCCACGCGTGGCGCGATAGCAAGGTGATGGTGCCACCTGATGCGCCCGTCACGCAGACCGGCGCGGACGTGTGGGAAACGTACCGGCGGCGCTTCGCGACGTGCCGCAGCAGGCAGGCTTTCCGCTCGCTATCGAGTGGCCTGAGCTACCGGCATGAAGCCGCTATTCGCGGGCATGTGGTTCGGCTCATGTGCCTGGTGTTGACGGTGCTTGCGGCGCTTGCGCCGGGTGCTTGCACCTTCGTGCACATCAGGGGCAACTCCGACCACATAGAAGGCACAGGGGGCACGGCGGGGCGCTACCGCCCGCACGCCGCGAGCAACAGCGGCCCACTGCAGCGCTTTTTTCAGCGTCCCAACCCGCGGTGAACGGGGCATCATGACATTCTTCGATTCGTATCCGGTGCCCGCCGTTCGCGCCGAAATTCGCAATATTCACTCTCATCGCGATTGTTGGCGGGTGTACGTGCTGTGTGGCGTTTTCCCCAACGCATCTTCCTAGATAACGGCACGCAGCATCGGCCACCGCACTATTTGACAGTACTGTTTTCCTTGATATACATCATAGCTGTTACCGCTCCACCGCTACCGCCAAGCGGATTTTGAAGTATGTATTCATGCTTCATGGTTGCAAAAGAAAGCGTCACATGCTCATGACATATCGAACCATTAGCAACCGGCGAGACGTTGGTAATTACCACGTCATAGATGGTGATGCGAGCGAACTCATGAGGTACGGTGCCTGCCTTACGCATGGTTAATACAGCTTTTTCAATGTGCTTTCCAGTAAAGCAGTATTTAGCCAGGTTCGGACTAGCTCGATCATATGCGTGGAAAAATCCAAGGTCTGACACTGAAGCCTTGCCCGCGCCGCCGCCTGATCCCGAAAGCATGGAGGAATTTTGTGCGACTTGCCAACTCCACGACTGGACATCAATTTCGTCGAGATGTTCGAAGTCTTGAGATTCTCCCGAAATGCCGTTGATATCAATAAAAATATCTTGCGCCATAATTAAAAGTTTGGATATTGTTTACTGGAGATGACCGATCATTGCGCTGAGTCCGCCACCGGCGATTAATCCCTCTGCCTCACCCGCCAATAGAAGAACGGCAGGTGCGCAATCTAGGGCCTTCTTTGCCATACTGGCGAAAATGCCGGGATTTACCAGCCAGGGAGCGATTAATTCCGTATTAATGCCGAGCAACATAATTGATCCACCGTATCCCGCTAGCAATCCCGCGCCACCGTCGAAATATATTGTCGCACCCTTAATATCGGATGTCGATAGTTCTTGACTGTGAAAATAACTGGTCATATAGAGTACGCCGTCGCTCGCAAAATCTTTCGTAGAGCCCGTGCCAGACATTTCCCTGTTCAATATTGGAATAGGCGGAAGTTTGATTTTCGGTAGTCCTCGTGAGTAGCCAATTCCAAATCCGAAATAAGAAAAATCGTGAGATTGTTTCTGCGGATCATCGAGAATAATTTTTCCGCCCGAGATGGATAATAACTCAATGCCAAGCCCGCCCGTTGCACTCGTATTGAACGACCATCCGCTTTTACGCAACGATATCATTTGCCACCTCTCCTGTCGAACAGATTGCGTTTCCAGAACAAACAATCAACCAAGATAGAGCACAAGAAGACCATTCCAAGTGCAAAACACACAAACGGTAAATCCCAGATATCCATAAAACGATCAATCTCTGAAGTATGAGTGGGGTCATCTGGCCTGTAGCGGATGGGTAGTGTGTCACCGACATTTGCGGATATAAATGCCGATTGCGAAGAGGAAATATGCTCGCCTGTTTGCGTGTCAAATTCCACCTGAACATGGTGGCCGCCGTGATTAAGGCGGGTAACTTTGCCACTCACAACTACGGAGTTGTTTATAAAATCCGTAGTCTGTGAGTATAAAAAATCCGCTGCAACCAATAAAAATACACCGCCAGCGAAAAATATAGCGTTTTTTGAAATTCGATTTAGCTTTTCTTCTTTAATCGGCATAGTGACGAAGAGCCTGTAGCATTTAGGTGATGGCGTGCGAGCATGCAAAATAACAGATCAGCCGGAGAATGTGTTTTTGAGATTTGGTGGTTCTATGCACGGCGGTTTAAATGGCGGCGACTTTTCCCCCTGCCAATCTGCCAGAAGTGGTTCACGTTGATGCCGCGCTATCGCTTTTTGGGTGGGAGATCAGCGCTATTCCATCGCGCGGATGAGCCAAAAGGTGAAAAATCGGTAAATCTTCGAAAATTATGCATTTTGATTCGTTTGACGACTGCGCGGCGACGATCAGCGGGCCGTAGCGTGCGGCTCATCTACGCGTCACAAGCGATCACGCGATCCTCTTCGCGGGTATCACTCATACATGCCTCTCCTCGTCGAGGTCGAAAGCGACAACGATGGCTCATCGCTTACGAGCCCGTATGAGCACAGGCTATGCAGCGACATTGAAGCCGTCGCACCTGCGCAGATCTGCAGATAGATCGGCAACTGCTGCTGCCGGTCGATTTCAATGGTCAAAGCGGAAGTCGGAACGGTCGTGACGGTCTCGCGGACAAGGAAAGCGGCAGACGATTTGTACTAGTCGGATCGTCGATTCTTGGCACTTTCCGACCGGCCATGATTCTTCCACAATGGCCTCACGCGATGAGACGGCGGCGAACACTTTCGCGCGATACGACCCTCGCCCGGCTCCCGCGCGTTCATTGACTCTCATCTGGAGAATGTGCCATGAAAATCGTCGTAATCGGTGGGTCCGGCCTGATCGGATCGCGTCTTGTCACGTTGCTTCGCGAAGCGGGCCATGAAGCGCTCGCTGCGTCGCCGCGTACCGGTGTCAACGCTGTGACGGGCGAGGGATTGGACAACGCGCTCGCAGGCGCGGACGTCGTGGTGGATGTGACAAACGCGCCGTCATGGGAGTCGCATGCGGTACTCGATTTCTTCCGTACTTCGGCGCGCAATCTTGGCAAGGCCGAAGCGGCTGCGGGAGTGCGGCATCACGTAGCGCTATCCATCGTCGGCTGCGACCGCTCGCCGGAGAACGCGTACTTCGCCGCCAAGGTCGCGCAGGAGGAACTGATCAAAGCGGCCGGCGTGCCGTATACGATCGTGCGCGCGACGCAGTTCATGGAGTTCATCGGCGGTATCGCGGATTTCAGCACGGTCGACGGCACGGTACGTGTCGGCGAAGGACTGTTTCAGCCGATCGCCGTGGACGATGTCGTAGCAAACCTCGCGCAGATCGCGCCTGCTGCGCCGCAAAACGGCACGGTCGAGATTGCCGGCCCGGACCGCGCGCCTTTTGCGGAGATCGTCTCGCGTTATCTAAAATCGGTAGGCGACGCGCGCCCAGTGGTAACGGACCGCGATGCGCTGTATTACGGCGGCCGCGTCGAGGAACAATCGCTCGTGCCGCTCGGCGACGCGCGGATCGGCCGCATTAGTCTCGACCAGTGGCTCGCGCGCTCCAGGAAGGCTTGATTGCAGGTTTAAGCGAAACCTGAATCAACGTGTCCGCACGTGTCCTGATAGGCGCCGTCGGCCCGATCGGCGTCGAAACGGAATAAGAATTTTTCTAGGGAAAGATGAGCATGTCATAGAAGGTTGTCGTCGTGACCGGCGCGTCGCAAGGAATCGGTGCCGAAGTCGTTAGGGCGTTTCGCAAGCTCGGCTACCGCATTGTCGCGAACTCACGCTCGATAAAGCCGTCGGACGACGCGAACACCCCCACCGTCGCCGGCGATATCGGTGACCGGGCAACCGCTCACCGTGTCGTTACCGAAGGCGTCGCACGATTTGGCCGCATCGACACGCTGGTGAACAACGCCGGCATCTACATCGGCAAGCCTTTCACCGAACACACCACGGAAGACTACGCCGCAGTGGTGAACGTGAATATGACGGGCTTTTTTCACATCACACAGCTCCTGTCTACGCTTCAACAATCGTCGCGTCATAGTCTTCATCGACGAACGCGACGAGAAACTCTTCAGGCATCAGCCACGAATCAACGCTGACCGTCTTCGTATCAATGTCCACGTTGACCTTCGCGTCGGCGTCGACAGTCCTCATCGCATGTTCGAGAGCCGGAATATCGTCGGAGCGAATTTCATCTTTAACCGAGAATTTCACTTTTCATTTCTCCACTAGATAACGTTCATACAGACCGCCGCCACGACCTGCTTCGCGCTCGACGAACTTCGTGGCTCGCGGGCGCCTTGCTACATCACTTTGGTATCCGCACCATTCGTCTTTATCCGCTTCATGGTCCGATGGAGCCGAATGTAGGCGCATTGACTCGAGTTTCGAATACCCGCACCGTACAAACAGTCTTGCGCAGCGGGAACAAATCGAAAATCGGGCCGAGTCTTGACGCGCTGAAGCTACGTTGAGGAGACTTGTTCTGGAGATTTGCCGGCACCCCGGCTTTGCCGACGTTTTTCGAAGCGGACATTCACGAATGTCCGTCGACTATGCATTGCCTCTGTCGCCCAGAAAAATTCTGTGGATATTGGCCGGATACACCCAGTCGCGCGCCTGGCGCTCGATGAGATCCATAAATGCCGGCGGACCACTGCAGTAGATCTGAGTGTTCGCATGCGCTGGACTCATCGCGTGAGAAGTTGCCTGTTTCAGTCGGTCCGCGTCCAAACCGAAATGGTGATAAACCCTGCTTTCGCTTTTGAGCGCATCGAGTTCTTCCCGAAAGACTGCACGTTCGGGCGATCGAGCGAAGTTGTGCAGCTCGAATTTTTGCCCTGCCAACGCCAGCCGCTTTGCGATTCCCGCAATCGATGCAGCGCCAACGCCGCCGGAAAAAAGTATCGATTGTGTACGACCGTCCAAAATAACTGAAGGACTCCGTGTCGTTACGATAAACGCCTCGTCGCCTTGGCTCAACGTAATGTCTGCTGTTTTTGAATCTGCGTTGCCATCATCCTGTCTCACAGCGATGACATAGGCACGCGGCCGGGACGTAGAACGGCACAGCGGATATATTTTCTCTTTGCAGATGACGTCGTCGCGAACGAGCGTGACGCAAGATCCATCGTCAAACGGCGGAAGCTCGGATCTGCATCTGGTTTGAAGCTCGACAGCATGGTAACTCTCGGCAAGTTGCCATTTCCGGGTAACGACGACTGAGAGGAGTTTGTCGTGCATGTCTTCTCCAATATGACCTCCGCCTTCCTTAATCGGAAGTTCGCCGGTGTATGGATTGCATGAGATGGCCGGTCCAGCAAACTGCTGGAGGGTGGTTGAATGCGGGATTCAGGTTAGGGCGGAAGAGATCCACCAGCAAGTCGTTCAACGCGAATACCACCTATATAACCGCGCTGATAAAGGGTAGTTTGCCGGCCCGGTGCAGGAGATGGTCTTGCTGGCCGAGCTCGCAAAATTCGTAGTTGGCATGGTGTCTCAGCGTCTTCCAACGCGCTGACGTCCTCCAGTGCTACCGTCATCAGCGGCAGGTGCCCGATTTCGCCGTTATGGACGGATGCGCCGCGACGATCAATCAGGTGTCGTCGAATGAATCGCCTTCAGAACCTCGCTCGTGAACCGTGGGTCTCCCACTTCGACGTCCGCGGACAATCGCACGGTGATTTCCTGCAACAGCCAACCGTTGCCGTCAGGGTCAGTGAACGAAGCGTAAGAGGCGTAACTTTGTCGTGTGGGATTCAAGCCGCTAACCACGCTATTCCCGTCAGCATGATGGAACACGCCGCCCGTATCGTGGAATGGCTCGCTGATCTCGATGCCACGACGAAGCAGGTCGTTACGGACGGCGACAATGTCGGACACGATGAGGTGCAGCCCCTGGACCGAGCCGGGCGCGGCCCTGGTGATGTTCTTGCCGAACATCACCGAACATCCGGAGCCGGGTGGTGTGTACTGGATCACGCGGTAGTCGTCGCCCTTGAAGTCGATATCAAGTCGCCAACCTAGATCGCCGTAAAAGCGCTTGGCGCGATCGACGTCCGAGACGGGGATGACGACGATCTCGAGCTTCGCGTCGTACATGCCGGCGCGCGAGGTCTCAACCGCGTGCCCGCTTTGCATTGGATTGTTGCTCATGTCTGGCTCCTTGGAGGCGTTGACTACGGGTTCCCCTTCTACCGCTTCGGGTAGGTGAACACACGATAGGTGAAAACGAAACGCAAAAACATGGCAAGTGGCGACACAGTTTCCTGTATTGATTCCAGCAGGAACACGACGACTTAGCCGTCATTGCGCCAAAGTGCCTGGCACGTTTCGGTGTTCGAAGTAGCGTTCCGCTATAGATCATCCTTACGCCGAGGCGACGCGCCGCAACCTCTTCGAAAGCGAGATCCGCGCCCGGAACGCACTCGTCTCAGCCTGCTGTGGCGGACGGCGAAGTCCCTCATACCATCGGATGCTCCAGCAATACCTTCGCTGGATGGCGCGCACCAGGAAGCCGGTCTTGAATAGAGGTGTTCGTTGAACGCGTCTCCAACACGATGCCCTACGACAGTGTCCGCTTGACGTGGTGGCAGCCTCCGTCTCGAGAACTGATCAAGCCATTTTCGCGGCACGAGGGGACTCCGGACAACCGACCTGAACAAAGACTTCGAGAGTTTGCCCCGGCAATGCCGCGTTTAGGCACTTACCTCAATGAACGGAGATTGGCAATGAAAATCCTGTTGGTTTTGACTTCGCACAATGTGCTTGGAGACACCGGCAAGCCGACCGGCTTCTGGCTGGAAGAGTTCACAGCTCCCTACTATGCGTTCACAGACGCCGGTGCGGAAGTCACCGTGACTTCGCCCAAGGGGGGCCATCCACCGATCGATCCCAGAAGTGACGATCCGGACAATCAGACCGACTCGATGCTGCGGTTCAAGAAAGACCCGGCGACGCAGAAAGTGTTGGCCAACAGCGTCAAGCTCGCTGACGTCAAGGCGGCCGACTACGACACGATCTTCTATGCCGGCGGTCATGGCCCGATGTGGGACCTGACCAATGACAAACACTCGATCGCCTTGATCGAGGATTTCTACAACGCGGGCAAGCCGGTCGCCGCCGTCTGTCATGGCCCTTGTGTTCTGCTGAAAGCCACTTACGAGGGACAACCTATCGTCAAGGGCAAGCGCGTCACCTGCTTTACCAACGACGAGGAAGAAGCCGTAGGACTGACCAAAGTCATGCCCTTCCTCGTCGAGGATGAACTCAAACGCCTGGGCGGCCATTTTGAAAAGGTGGCGAATTGGGGCGTACTGACCATTGTCGATGGACGCCTGATTACCGGCCAGAACCCAGCCTCGTCCGGCCCGACTGCCGTGGAGCTGCTCAAGGTTCTGCAGGCCTAATTTCAATCCGGCGGGGGCCCCTGAAGTCGGCGAGCTCGCGGGACCGCTTTCTCGAGGGACAGGGGCGGAACGCTTCGATCACGCGGAGGATGAGATGCCGAGAACATACGACAGCATTTCGCTCGAGGACGCAAAGCGGATGGTGTCCGCCGCAGAGGCAAAGGCCGCGAGTCTCAGGGTCGCGTACAGCATCGCTGTGGTTGACGCCGGCGCCCACCTGGTTGCTTTCTTGCGTCAAGATGGCGCGATTATCGGCAGCATCGACCTTGCCATCAACAAGGCAGTGACAGCGAGAATCTTGGAGAAAACCACCGCTGATCTGGCCAGGTTTGCGCAATCAGGGATGCCGCTGTTCGGGATCCAGGAAAGCATCGCGGGTGAAGTTGTCATTTTTGGCGGCGGCATTCCCGTCGTCTTCGACGGACACGTTATCGGCGCCGTGGGAACCAGCGCAGGAACCATCGAGCAGGACATTGCAGTCGCGCAGGCCGCGCTAGCTGCGCTCGATGCTTGAACGAGATCGTCCAACGCAATGCTGCCGGGTAGCGAATGTCCTGAATCAGGAGCGGAAAGCGCGAAGAAATCCTCGCGCGGACGTCGCCCAAAGCATCCTTACTATCGGTGATAGGAGCCCCAAAATGACAGCGGCGACGAACCCTGTTGCAATCAAAGTTGCCCGGCAATCCCCAGCGTATTGGCGTGTGACGATCGATAACCCACCGATCAACGTCATGGGCCCTCCCATGATCGCCGAGTTCCACGAGCTCATCGGTGCCCTCGAAGCCGACGAGCAGGTCAGGGTCGTGGTCTTCGACAGCGCGGTGGACGGCTACTTTTTGAATCACTCAGATTTTCTGGCCAGGTTCGAGGACCTCGCCGCCATGCCGCCGGGCCCCACAGGCTTGCCGCAATGGCCGGACTGCCTCGTTCGCCTGACACGCGTCCCCGTTGTCTCCATCGCCCTCATTCGCGGGCGCGCGACGGGCAACGGCAGTGAACTGACGCTCGCCTGCGATATGAGTTTCGCCAGCCGAGAAAGGACGATCCTCTCGCAATGGGAGGTGGGCGCGGGGCTGGTCGCTGGAGGCGGTCCGATGGCCCGGCTGCCGCGGCTCATTGGCCGCAATCGCGCGATGGAGGTGCTGTTGAGCTCGGAAGACATCAGTGGCGACCAGGCCGAAGCCTATGGCTACGTCAACCGGGCGCTCCCCGATACCGACCTCGACGCCTTCGTGGACGCGCTCGCGACCCGGATCGCAGGCTTCGACAAGTTGGCAATCGCCAACACCAAGCGCCTCGTCAACACCAGCCTGCCACCGGATGTCGAAATCGCCGCCGGGTGGGACGCGTGCATGGCGTCGCTAGGGCGACCCGCCGCGCAGGAAAGCATCAAAGCGCTGCTCGCACGCGGTTTCCACAAGCCTGGCGATGTTGAAGATCGGCTCGGATACTATCTTGGCCAACTCGCATGAAGCTGTCCGTCGCCTGGCACGGAGCGACAGGGTAAAAACCGGCTTCATCGACAACTCACCCATGTGTCGAAGCCAATCGAGGCCACACCGCTCGTTGAGGATTGTCGCGAGGGAAATTTCAGATGGACAACGAGTCAGTAACATCGGGCAGCGCGTTAGTCCGCGAAGCAGTGGACGAGGCGCAGCGCGCGCGGGAGGGAGAACTGGCCGAAGATCCGACTGTGCGCGACCATCCGCGTTTCCAGCAGATGTTTCCAGTCCTGACTCAAGCCGAGGTCGACAGGCTGCGGCGCTTTGCCAGCCGTTGCCGCTACGCTGCGGGCGAACTGCTTTATCGCGCCGGAACCATCAGCCCGGGTGTGTTCGTCCTGCTTTCAGGCAAGGTTCGCATCGTCGGACGCGACGGCTTGGGCCGCGAACGCGTCGTTCGGACTCAGACAGGGTACGGCGAGTTCACCTCCGATGTCGCGCAGCTCTCGCGCAAGCCGGCCCTGCTCGACGCGCACGTCGTAGAGGATGTCGAAGCGCTGTTGCTGCGGCCCGACGGACTCACCGCGATGATGATGAGCGAAGCCGACCTCGGCGAAAAAATCATGCGTGCGTTGATCCTGAGGCGCGCCTTGATCATCGAGCGCGGACAGGGCGTCGTCCTCGTCGGACCGCCCGGCAACGCGCGGCTCGTCGCCTTGCAGGATTTTCTTCACCGCAATGGCTGTCCGCAAACGACGATCGATGCGAAGAGCGACGCGGAAGCTGTTGCGCTGCTTGACCGGCTGACGACGCAGCCCGACGATTTCCCGCTGGTCCTGTGCCCCAACGGCACGATGCTGAGAAACCCCGACGAGGGTCAACTGGCTTCATGTCTAGGACTCGTTCCCGAGTTCGATTCAACTCACGTCTACGATGTGGCGATCATCGGCGCCGGACCGGCGGGGCTCGCGACGGCGGTTTATGCCGCATCCGAAGGGCTGTCGGTGGCCGCATTCGACGGCCGGGCGCCAGGCGGCCAGGCCGGTACGAGTTCGCGCATCGAAAATTACCTGGGGTTTCCCACCGGGATCACCGGACATGCGCTGGCGAGCCGCGCGTTCGCTCAGGCGCAAAAGTTCGGCGCGCATCTCGGTATTCCCTGTGAAGTCAAAATGCTGTACTGCGATCGGCACCCGTTCATCGTGGAGCTTGCCGACGCGCGGCGCATCTCCGCGCGTACCGTCGTGATCGCGAGCGGCGCGGAGTACCGGCGCCTCGGTGTCGAAGGACTGGCGCGTCTCGAATCCCATGGCGTCTATTCCTGGGCCTCGCCGATCGAGGCGAGGCTTTGCCGCAAAGAATCGGTGCTGCTCGTGGGCGGTGGCAACTCCGCGGGACAGGCTGTGGTGTTTCTGGCGTCGCACGCGGAACACGTCCACCTGTTTATCCGCGGCTCGAGCCTCGAAAAGAGCATGTCGCACTATCTGATCGAGCGTGTTACCGGGCTGGAGAACGTGACGGTTCATACGCGTACCGAACTAACCGCACTCGAAGGTGACGCACGTCTCGAGCGCGTGCATTTCCGTGGCGCCGGCGGTATCGAGGGGACGATGACGGCGCACCATCTGTTCGTGTTCGTGGGCGCCGAACCGAATTCAACCTGGTTGAAGACATGTGGCGTGTCGTTGGACAGCAAAGGATTCGTCTTGACGGGCACCGACCTTCCCGAAGCGGGCCTTGCAGCGTCACCTTTGCGGACAAGCATCGAAGGCGTGTTCGCGATCGGCGACGTTCGCTCCGGCTCCATCAAGCGTGTTGCGGCCGCAGTAGGTGAAGGTGCGGCTGTGGTACATCAGATTCATAGTTACCTTGCCGCGTCGGGCAGCTGAGGCACGCGAATTCACTTGCTCGGACAGCGCCACAAGACAAGCCTCCAGTTGACGTCCGCAATGTCGGTCTGTGCTTCTCGGTCGCAGCGCAGCATATCGGGTTCAAACGAGGCGTAGTCAGGGACATCATGATGACCGCGACCGGGGAATATCGCGTCCGGTTGACCGGGTACTGGCAGTGCAATGCCGTCGGGAGGTGGAGATGAAAGCATTGGTGTTTCATGGTCCGGGCCAGAAGGCCCTCGAAGACAAGCCGGAACCGACAATCGCGAAGCCCACGGATGCGATTGTGCGTATCACGAAGACGACGATCTGTGGCACGGACCTGCACATTCTGAAAGGAGATGTCCCGAAGGTGCGGCCCGGCACGACGCTGGGTCATGAGGGCGTCGGTGTCGTCGAAGCGGTCGGCAACGCCGTGTCCAACTTCATGATCGGCGACCTTGTACTGATCTCATGTATCAGTTCTTGCGGAAAATGTGAATTCTGCCGGCGGCAGATGTATTCCCATTGCACCACAGGTGGGTGGCTTCTTGGACATCTCATTGACGGTACGCAGGCCGAAAAGGTCCTCATCCCGCACGCCGACTCAAGCCTTTATCACACGCCCGCCGGCGCCGACGAGGAGGCTCTCGTGATGCTCAGCGATATCCTGCCGACGGGCTTCGAATGCGGGATACTCAATGGCAAGCTCAAACCGGGTCAGAGCGTTGCCATCGTGGGCGCGGGGCCGGTCGGTCTCGCCGCACTGATGACGGCGCAGTTCTTCGCGCCGGCGCAGATTATCGTCGTCGATGTCGACGACAACCGGCTGGAGGTCGCGAAGCAGTTCGGTGCGACACACCTCGTCAACAGCGGCGCAGGCAATGCCGTCGAACAGGTGATGGCGCTGACCGTCAACCGCGGTGTGGATGTGTCGATAGAGGCAGTCGGTCTTCCGGCGACATTTGCCATCTGCGAGTCCATCATCGGCGCAGGCGGGACGATCGCGAACATAGGCGTTCATGGCACAAAGGTGGACCTGCATCTGGAGCGGCTCTGGTCACACAACATCACATTGACAACCGGCCTTGTGGATACGTACACCACCTCTATGCTGCTTTCAACTGTGGAGTCGAAACGTCTTGAACCGAAGAAGCTGGTCACGCACCGCTTCACGCTCGACCGGATCATGGATGCCTACGCCACATTCTCCGATGCAAGGAATTCACGGGCCTTGAAAGTTGTCATCTCGAACGAGGCCCGGTAGATGAAAAACCTGCCCGGACCAAGCGCTCCGGCGACGCGGCCGGCCGGCGGAACTGGAGCACCTTGACTCCTGCCATCAAATCAGACCGTATCACCGCTTCTGCTGGTTGAAGGGTGCGCGAATAGGGATCCTGGAAGCTGCTTCAAAGCCGTGCGCACCTCGGCGCACAGAGTCAGAGTCAGTAGATGGCCAAAACTTGCTCACGCCGGGCTCGTGTCGTGCCCGAATTTTGCAATTGCAGCCGCCTTACTCTCATGGAAACGGGGCTGGCTCAAGCTCCGCCCCCGGCACGGTCAGTTGCTCACCGCATACGCGGAGGTTCGTCGTGCGGCGATAAATCAGTGACGCTTTCGTCCGGCGCATCGTGTGGGTGCCGTACGCGATGTCATCCAGCCCGATCGATGCGATCCACCGATGCACCACGCGCGAATACTGGCGCGCCGAGATGTGCGGTGATTCGCGGAGCCGGCTCGGGAACAGGAAGTCAGTCGCCCCCGCGCTGCCGACTTGATCCACGCCTCGACGCTGCCCTCGTCAGTGGCTTTCATGACTTTCTCCTTTCAAGTGAACGGAGTGCTAGCTTGCGCGGGCCGACATCGGGCGCTGCCCGATCCTGAGCGGTCTTCCGCGTCAATGACCTGATTTTTTACTTGCGGCCACCCGTCGGATGACAGGACCGGCGAATCAACCACAGTCAACCCACTGTACGCGGTGACATCGAGTCCAGCGTGTGCCGCCGAAGTCAACAGGAACAGAATCGGGGAGAATAGCGCTCGCTTCATACGGGATGTGCCCATGACGCATCACTCAGTTCGATGCGGTACGTCGGCGGGAAAAGGATAGGGAGCGTGCGGGCCCGGCCATTCCGGTGCAGGCGGTCCGGTGAACGCGTCGCACCCTGCTAGGCCGGCCAGGAGCATGCACGTGAGCAAACCGGCCTGGAGCCGCCATACAATTGTTCGAGCAGCCATCTTGCACCTCCCCAGACTGTTGAGACCGGCCACTGAGCCAAAGGTTGCGCTGCGATAGCCTTGACGGCCAATAGTCTCGAGGCGTTCAATCGCGCCCTGTTCAGGCGATCGACAGTGCTGACGCCACCCAGTCCGGTCCACAGGGTTCCTCGGGCTGCGGCTGGCGAGGTCCTCGCAATCGGAACACGGCCACCGCATTATCGAGGGCACCCGTCTGGTCTTGAAGCGACGCGGCCGCTGCCGCAGCCTGCTCGACCAGCGCGGCATTCTGCTGGGTCACGTTATCCATCTGCGTGACCGCGCGGTCGATCTGCTCGATGCCCTCGACTGTTCCTGAGAAGCCACGCTGATTTCGCTCACGATACGGGTTCCGGTGCGCGCAGCGCTCACAATTTCCGACATGGTGGCGCAAGGCGAACGCATCCTCGCTGTACATCCCTTCCAGCGCCGCGTTGGCCGTCTTAATGCCAGCGACCGACGCGGCGATTACGACCACCATGCGGCTGTATTGCCGACGATCGTCATAGTCAGCGCCGCGCGGATCGTGGTATTTCTGAACGTGGTAGTCGTCCTCACACGCGGAACAGAAAAAAGCGGCGAACGGATTTCCGTCGCCGCAAACAGGAGCACATTTGGTCGATGAATCAGCCGAGAGGCACGGCTTCGAGGATCAGAAGCGGGTGCGCACGCCTGTCGTCAGTTCAAGCTGGTTGGTCGCGCCAAACGTGCTGCCGACCGTATAGCCGCCATGAAGCCTCATGTAGTCGCCGGCCAGATACAGCTCGGTACGCTTGGACAGGTGATAGAAGACCGAACCGTACAGCGTTTCCTTGAAGCCGTTGTGAAGGCCCGATGCCGGATCGAAAGCGCCAATGTTCGCGTTCGGGATGTCGCCATCGCCGTTGTACGCAGCGTTCTTCACGCGCATCTGCTGATAGCCGAGCTGGTAGTCGAGCGGACCCTTCGGCGACAGCTTGAGCGACACGGTCCACGCGTTGTCCTGACGCTGACCGAGCGCGCCCTGATTGCCGAGGTACCGGAAATAGCCCGCATTGGCGCGCAGAATGCCGAAGTTATAGTTGCCACCCACCGACCATGTCTGGTTTGTAAAGCCAACGCGGTTAACGTGACTATAGAAGCCCGATACGTCAAACACGCTGCCGTTATACCCGAGTGCTGCCTGGTAGTTGGCGTTGGAACCGAAACTCGTCGAGTTGCCAAACGCGTAACCGGCGCTCGCGAAGATCCCATTGCTGAAGAGCTTCTTCCAGGCGACACCGTTGCTGTAACGCGTGCCCGTCGCGCTGGCCGCATAGAAAATCATCTGCTTGAAATTATTCGAGTTCGTCCAGCCGCCCTCTTCCGTGGTCAGCCGCGCGCTGCCGTAGGGGTCGCCATAGATCGTCGACGCATCGCGCGCGATGGTGTTCTGGAAGCCCGCCGTGATCTTGCCGAACGTGTCGTTCTCGATACCGACCCATGCATCGCGGTCGAATATCTGGCCCGGATCTTCCATCTGGCCGTTGGCGACGACGAATTCGCTCTCGAGCCGGAAAATGATCTTCGAGCCGCCACCGATGTCCTCGGCGCCCTTCAGGCCCCAGCGACTCCCACTGAACCACGGTTCGCCGTCGTTGCCCATGCCGATAACGTGATTGCCGTTGGCGTCCGCGTGCGTTCTGTAGGTCGGAAAGCTCAGGTCCATCAGTCCATAAAGCTGGACACTCGACTGCGCGTGCGCGGTTGTCGCTCCAAGTGCGCTGGCCGCGATAGCCAGCGTAAGATACTTTTTCTTCAAGATCGTCTCCTCCGACTGCTGCATTGAAAATCTGATTGTTCTGCTCTCGACTGCTGCGGTCCGTCTGTCGGATGTCCCATCCGGCATGCGAGTGAACGCAATCCTAGTTACCTCAATCCTTCACGCTCCTTTCCCGTATCGCTCGAACAACTCAGTGCATTCACTGATATACGGGCAGCGCTCCGGTCCATTAATCGGAAACCCGCCGCAGGAGCGCGCAAGCGGCGCATCTAGATGCCGATGGCATCCGCATCCGGCTCGACATCCAGACTGAACACTCTTTCCATCACATCGTTTCCGGGATCGCCTTGCCCGTCGCAACATGACCTATTTCGCACTGACAAACTCGTTGGTGTAGGTTTTGTCCAGTTCAACATGCTTGCCTTTGACCGACGGATTGAACGCCGAGAGCACCTTGAGCACGGTCGCCGGGCCATCAGCCGGCATCTTGCCGTCGGCGGTATACATTGGCAGGGACGCCTTCAGGGCGCTCACGTACAGCGGCTTGTCTTTCTGATAGTCGCTGGGCATCTTCGCCGCGATTTCCTCGGCGCTGTGCGTGTGAATGAACTGCATCGTGCGAACAAATGCATGAGCGAGCTTCGTGGCCTCCGTCTTGTGCGAATCAGCCCATGCTGCCTGCACGTAGAGACTCGACGCGGGATACGTGCCGCCCAGCGCCGCCTTCGTGCCCTCGACCGAGCGCATATCGACGAGCACCTTTGCCTCGCCCGATTTGAGCAATGCGGATATCGTGGGCTCCGTCGTCATGCCAGCGTCGATACGGTTCTGTTTGATTGCCGCGATGAAACTGGCGTCGGCGCCTACCGGCAGCATCGTGTATTCGGTCGACTGGATCCCGTGCTGTCCGGCGAGGTATTGCGTCAGGAAACTAGTCGACGAACCGAGGCCCGTCACGCCCAGCGTCTTGCCCTTGACGTCGGCCATGGACTTGATCGTGTCGGCCGCCTTGGCCGATACCATTTCGACCTCGCCCGGCACCTGGCCGAACACGACAATCGCCTTGACGTCCTTGCCCTTGGTCTGCAGATCGATCGTGTGATCGTAGAACCCCACGACAGCCTGGACGGCACCGGCCAGCAGTTCGTTCTCTGCGTCGACACCGGCAGGCTGCGACAGCAGTTCAACGTCGAGGCCCTCGTCCCTGAAGTAGCCGAGCTGCTCGGTCAGTCGCGCCGGCAGATAGATCAGCTTGGTAATGCCGCCGACCATGATTGTGATCTTCCCGCTATCGGCGGCCGTCGCTGGTTGTGAGGCAAGACCAAACAGCAGGCAGCAGGCGCCAGCAATGTGGCGAAACGCCGTAGTTTTCGGTTGCATCGATAGTCTCCGTTATTGTCGGCCGCGAAGTGCTGCCTGTCTGCATCGATGGCGCAAGTATGGAAGCACGAATCCTTCTCTCCGCTTTCACGGCACAGCCTGTCGACTCGGGGATTTCCATGAGATGGCCGTCACCGGATGCGAACGCCCGGCGCAGTTCCGCTCTGCGTCGATTGCCTCTTACCTCATCCTGGAGTGCCTGTTGTCGTCGTGAAAAAAACCGACCGAAAATGCACACTGGTGCGGCCCGGCGGTTACATAACAGGTGATTAAAAAGTGCTGGGAAACAGACAACGGGTCTCTGCTGGTCCAAGCGCCCGTGCGGCCCAACATGCGTGGCTCACTGAACTCCGGCGATGTCGCGCAGGACCGTCAAAATCTGCAGCGCAAAAATTGCGGCCGGCATGTCACCATCACCGCTATGGAAGCTTCAGTTTCATTACGGGTATAGCGTCCACGTAATGCAGACCATAAATAAGTTTTACTTTCCGATTCTTCGTCGCGCCGCCATTGTGTGAGCCAGACGCCGAGTCTATGGCCACAATCCTTGCGCTGCGAGGCGGCATCTGTGGGAGACGTGGCGGTCTCTTCAAACGATCATCTTCTTAAGCTTTCCTTAAGAATTGTTTAATGATCGTACTTGTTCAGAAGTGGATATAAGTTCAGTGCTCTAGCCGATCTCCGGACCGGCGCTCGAGCCAATAAACGGAAAGGAGACAAATCGATGGGAACGCGCATAACGACTTTGGTTTTGCTAGCTGTGGCCGCACTGGCCGGCTGCGGAGGTGGCGATAACGTCAGCGCCCCGACACCGCCAAAGCTATTGACGAACATCGCCGTGCCCAACGCTTCGAGCCCACCATTCAGTTTCGATATTGGCTACGTGGAGGCCGGCAAGTACTTTCTTGCCGACCGCAATAACAAGGCGGTCGACGTCGTGGACACTAAATCGAACACGCTGATCGCACAGATTCCGGGGCCGTTCATCGGTGCCGGCGCCACAACAAATGAGTCCGGTCCCGATGGAATCGTAGGGATCACCGGCACGAACACGATCTACGTCGGCGACGTCGACTCGGTTAAGGTGATCGATACGGCGGCGCAAAAGACGGTCAACACGATCGCCATCAGTAATTCCGGATCGCGCGTCGATGAGGGCTGCTACGATCCCGACGATCATCTCGTGATGTATGCGAGCCCTGGGGACTCACCCCCGTTCGTCACGTTCCTTTCCACGCTGACACAAAAGGCGGTGGTAAAGCTGCCTTTCAACGGTTCGTCGGGGCTCGAAGCGTGCACATACGACCCTGTCTCGAAGAGCTTTTTGATCAACAACGACGGGACCGCTGCCAATCCCGAAGGTCAACTCGATGTCATCACCGCCAGTTCCGCAGCGGCGGGCAGTCCTTCTGTCAGCAAATCGTTTCCACTAGGGAAATGCGGCCCGGCGGGGATCGTGCTTGGCCCGAATAACGACGTGCTCGTTGGATGCGATCCGCCGGCCGGCGACCCGCTCATCACGCTGATCCTCGATCGTGCGAGTGGCGCAATCCAGGCCAGCCTGCCGTTTGGCGGCGTGGATCAGGTCAATTACGATCCGACTTCCAACCGCTATTTCCTGCCGGCCCGGCACTACGTCACGAGCGGTATCGCTGCGGCTTCCGGATTTAGCCCGCAGATGGGCGTAATCGATGGCGCTTCACGGCAATTGCTCTTTAAGGTTCCGGTAGGCACCGGGGCGCATTCTGTCGCCATCGACAGCGCGCTTGAGCAAGTGTACGTGCCGTTCCAGCCTGGCGCGGCAGGATTTCCCAACGGGGGCATCTCAGTGTTCTCGACCCGCTAAACTTTCGGATGCGCTTCAAATCAGGCGACGCGTCATACGGCATTCAGCCATTGCAGAACGCGTCGCCAGTCCTGCGGCGTCATGGCGCCGAACCAGCTGTCGTGATCGGCGCTCGGCAGCAGCATGAGCCGCGCGTGATCGTGTTCGCTCGCGAAACGCCGTGCATGTGCGACAGGAATCAAGTCGTCCCGCTGCGCGCCGATAATGACAAGTGGACCGTCGTAGCGCGATACGGCGGCGATCGAATCAAAACCATCGTGCAGCAGCCACCGCACCGGGAAGATCGGATACTTCTCGGCGGCCACATCGGCCAGCGAATCCCACGGCGTAATGAGCAGGACGCCCGCAATCGCCGATTCGTTGCCCTTGACCACTTGCGATGCCATGCCCGCGCCCAGAGATTCGCCCACCAGATAGACCGGCCCGCGCCATTGTGAGAGTACGGCCGACAAGGCCTCGCGCGAAGCAACGGTCGCCGCTTTCATGGTGCGCTCACCTCCCCGCCTGCCGTGCCCCGGATACTCGACAATCACGACCCGATATCCGGCGCGCACGAATACTTCGGCGAGCGGCAGCTTGGTCTCCGCCGACTCTTCGTTGCCGTGAAAAAGGATGAATGTGCCGCGGGGTTCGTGATCGGTCGGTGTGACGACATAACCCGCGAACGAGCCTTGCGCGTTCCACGCTTCAATATGGCTAAGCTTGTTCACGACCGTGCGCAGATCGGCTGTGTCGGACGTGGAGGGAAGCAGCAGGCGGTCCTGCATCAGATACAGCGCCAGTGCCGCCGCCAGGTAGGCGGCCATAACGAAGCATAGGGCATAGGTGAGCAGGCGCATGCTTTGGCTCGCACGGTAAGCTTATTAGTTTCGGCGCCAGTATAAAGACTATCAGCGCTTCGATGCGCCATTCGCCACGTTTGGTTTGCCGCCATTGCACTGACGGAAATACCGTCCAGTCAAAAAATTTTGACCGATATAGCGGCTGAGGCCACAAAAGTGTCTGGCACAATCACCGGTTTTTGCGTAAACGTCATCTCGTTGTATAAAACAAATGAAAGTAAAAAACTCCCGGCGGTGGGCTTCGCGAGGCCGCAAACGGTGGATCATCGCGGCGGCGGCACTTTTTACCGCCGCTGCCATTCGCACGATACTTCACCCGCTGCTCGGCCCGATCATGCCGGGCACCGCCTTTCTTATCGCCGCCGTGCTCGTGGAATATTATTGTGGCCTCGCGCCCGCAGTGAGCGTAATGCTCGCGGGACTCTGCCTCGCGGATTATCTGTTCGTCCCGCCGTACGGACGCATCGATATCATCGATGAATCGGACATCCGTCTGCTTGTCTCGTATTCGCTCATCACGGTATTAGTCATCACGCTGGTCGAGCGTCTGAAACGCGCGCAGTATCGCGCCGAACTGCTGGCGTCTGTCGCGCTCTCGCGCTATGAAATGCTGCTGCGCGGCGATAACGAACGCCTGATCGCGCGTCGTGCCACCGATGAAATGCATCGCATGCTGCATCACATCGCGCAGCACAACCGGTCGCTCATTCTCATCAAGGCGCTCGATCCGGCAACGAGCGCGCCGCCTGGCAGTTTCGTCGCGGCAGCGGCAACCTCCTCGGCCACCGGCATCATCGACGACGAAACGCTTCTTACGGGCATCGCTTACGGCGCCAGGCATTCGCAAGTACATCAGGACGATCTCGCGCGCGTGAACGACCGGCTGGTGCCGGGCCATCACCGCATGCGTTTCCTATCAACTGGACACGGTTGGCGCGCAGTCGAATGTGTGTGCGAACGCTTCACTACGCCGTCAGGCGACTTTCTGATCCTCCGGGCGGAAGACTGACCATGAACACATCTCCATTTCCCACTGCTCCGGGCAACGATCACGCTGTCCTGCTCTTGCACGGCCTGTCGAGTTCTCCGGCGGAATTGCGGTTCCTCGCGCGCGCGCTAGTCGAAGAAGGGTTCGTGACTCACACGCCAGAAATTCGTGGCTACAGCGCCGGCACGGGGCATGTCCCCATGGAAGAGTGGGTCAGCGCAGCCGTCGCGGAATTTGACGCGCTTGCATCGCGGCACCGACATGTTTCGGTATGCGGCCTCTCCATGGGCGCGACGCTGGCCGCCGCCGTCGCTCAGCAGCGCCCGACCGCGCGCGCGTTGCTGTTGTTGTCGATCACACTCAGTTACGACGGCTGGGCGATTCCCTGGTATCGATTTTTGCTCGATTACGTCTATTACACGCCACTGCGCTCGCGCTACCGTTATCGCGAGCACGAACCCTATGGGCTGCGCAACGAAGCGCTGCGCTCGAAAATTGCACGCGTGATGCAAAGGGGCGAAATCAGCGAAGTGGGACCCGCATCCATTGGGGTGCCCGCGCTTCATGAAGCGGGCCGGCTGACGAGTTCAGTGCGCAAAAAGCTAAAGAGCATCAGCACCGACTGCCTCATCATTCATGCGATCGACGACGAAACGTCTAGCCCGCACAACGCCCGCTACGTCATGGCGAACGTGGGAGCGTCGTTTCTTCGCACCATCTGGCTCGACGACTCGTACCACATGATCACATCGGACAACGAGCGTGAGGTCGTCGCGCGAGAATGCGCGCTCTTCATGCGCGAAAGCGCTGCGGCGTCGGCGAGTTGCGACAATCCGACGCCTGTCGTATCACGGGCGCTCGCGCGGCGCCTGAGACAGTTGGCCGCCGTGGCGAGGAAAGCATGAGACAGGACATTACAACTTTTGCACGCCGTTATCTGGCGCTCGCAGCGGTCACAGCATGCTGCACGATGGGCGTCGCGCACGCCGATGAACCGCAGGCGGACAGCGATTGGAAAATTTCGGTCGGGCCCGGCATGTACGTGTTCCCGAAGTTCCCTGGCTCCTCAAAGCTTCAAGTGCTTCCCTTCCCCGTGCAGGACATTTCATGGAAGGAGCGGTTTTTCTCGCAGGGTCCCGATGTGCTCGGCGTCAACGTACTGCATGGAGAGAACTATCACCTCGGTATGTCGGTGAGTTTCGACTTCCAGTCGAGATCGTCGTCCGACGATGCGCGGCTCAAAGGCCTGCCCGATGTGCACTATGGACCGAAGCTGCGGCTCTTTGGCGATTACACGTGGTGGGCGTTCACCGGCGCGCTGGCGGCCTATCAGGACATCGCCGGCACCGGACAGGGTCTGACGGCGATGGCCGATCTGTTCGTATCGGCGCCGATCGGCAACTGGCTCTTTTCGATGGGTCCGGGCCTCACCTGGGCCAACGCGACCTATACGCAGACCTTGTTCGGCATCACGCCGCAGGAAAGTGCGGCATCGGGATTGCCACACTACGATACCGCTTCCGGCTTGCGCGATATTCACTTCAACGTGAATGCGACTTACAAAATCAGTCCGCACTGGTCGGCGAACGTTGCAGTAGTCGCGGGACGGCTTGAGCGTTACGCCGCAGGCAGTCCGATCACCGAGCGCCGGCTCGACCTCAACGGGATGGCGTCGGTCCTTTACCGCTTCTAGCTACGAAAGTCTTTCGCACGCGGGAATGGACCGTCGGCGTCGGAAACGGCATCGGCTGCTATGCCGACAAACTTCCAGCCGTTGGCAACATCGCCAGGTAATCATCTCCGCTTTCTGCAGGTGCTTGATTCTCCCACGGCGGATTAAGCGCAAAGTCGGTCGATTATTGTGTCGCGCGCACGAATTGACAACGCGCAGCGGTACATCGACACTAAGCGACTCTCTTCATCCTTGCGACCTCTGGAATGAACTTCGAGATATCCGACTTGCGCGCCTTTGTCGCCACAGCCGATCTCGGCAGTTTTCGCGCTGCTGCCGACTCGTTGCACCTTTCAGCGTCGGCGCTCTCGCGTCGCATCGAGAAACTGGAGGACGCACTCGGCGTCAGGCTTTTCGAGCGAACCACGCGCAAGATGGATCTGACGATCGTGGGTCGCGGGTTTCTGGATCGGGCATATCGAATCCTCAACGAGATCGACAACTCGATGCTCGAGTTCGACGATTTCGCGCGCAAGATGACCGGCGAGCTCACCATTGCGTGTGTGCCCTCGGCCGTGCGCTATTTCCTTCCGGAAGCCATTGCTCTCTATCACGAGCGTTATCCCGGCATCCGTCTGCGCTTGATCGACGAGCCGTCGTCGATGGTTTTTCTAGCTGTGGCGCGCGGCGAAGCGGATTTCGGTCTTACTTATGTCGGCACACAGGAGCCGGACATCGAGTTCACGCCGCTCCTCGACGACCCTTTCGTCCTCGCCTGTCCGCGCGCCCATCCGCTCGCCAGGCGCAAATCGGTCGCCTGGGCGGAACTCGCCAACCTCGACTATCTGGCGGTGGCACAGGGCAGCGGCAATCGCGCGGTCATTGACGAGGCGCTGGCCGGCGTCGTCGACAGGCCGAAATGGTTCTGTGAAGTGCGCCATGTGCCGGCTCTCGTGAGCCTGGTGGAAGCCGGACTCGGCGTGGGCGTCGTGCCTCGCCTCGCCATGCCTCGCGGCCCTCACAAAGCACTCACGAGCGTCGCGCTCGTCGATCCGCCTATCCGGCGCACGCTGGGCGTACTCCAGCGTCGCGGGCGCGGCCTGTCTTCTGCCGGACGCTTCTTCCTTCAGCTGTTGACGGAGCTTCGCGCATCAGACGCGCTGCCCGCAGACGCCGGCGCTTAAGCAATGCAATGCGTTGAAGCGCTGCAATCGCTTCGGGCGGCCACGTTGCCGTCGCGCCGGTTGCAGCCCGATTCGTGCATTCGACGCACCAATCGAACGAAAATATGCGTTTGTCACGCGGGTGACGCCTGACCGATCATGTGTGAAACGCAAGCGCTGTGCAGTCGCAGTCGCTTGATCCGCACAGTTTTTAGATCGAAGGAGACGACCCGTTCCATGACTCAATCCACCACCGCTCCGGGCATGGTCAGCAAGGCGCAATTGACCGAGCTGACAATCGAAGCACTCTGCGCGCTCGGCCTCGATCGCGCCGACGCTACCGACACCGCCACCATCCTCGTACTCGCCGACCTGTTCGGTTTGCGCACGCACGGCACCAGCCGAATCGAATCGTACGGCTCTCGCCTGCGCATCGGCGGAATCAATCCCAAGCCGTCGATCAGCTCCGAACAGGTCGGCCCGGCGCTTCATCGTCTCGACGGCGACAACGGTATCGGACCGCTCGTCGGCTTTCGCGCACTCGATCTGGCGATGACGGCCGCGCGCGAGCACGGCATCGCGTGCGTGTTCGTGCGAGGCAGCAATCACTTCGGCCCGGTGTCGCCGTATTCGTACCTCGCCGCCATGAACGGATTCGCCAGCATCATCGGCAGCAACGCAACGACGACGATCGCACCGTGGGGCGGCACCGACGCGCGCCTGGGCAACAGTCCTGTCGGCTTCGGCGTCCCGAACCCGGAAGGTCATCCGTTTATTCTGGATATGGCGATCAGCGTCGCAGCGCGCGCAAAGATTCGCAACGCGCTCAAGCGCGGTGAACCGATTCCCGGCGACTGGGCGACCGACGCCCAAGGTAAGCCGACCACCGACCCGAAGGCCGCGCTCGATGGCTTCCTGCTCCCGATCGGCGGCCACAAGGGTTATGGCCTCGCACTGGTCGTCGATCTGTTCGCAGGAATGCTTTCCGGAGCGGCCTATCTGACGCATGTGAAGTCGTGGGAGGACGAACCCGAACAGCCGCAAAATCTCGGCCACTTCTTTATCCTGATCGATACGACCAGGCTTGGCAGCAGTGCGTGCCTCGCCGCGCGTATGGCCGACTACGCGGCAATTCTGCACGGCTCCAGGCCTGCCGATCCGAATGCGCCTGTGATCGTGCCCGGCCAGATCGAACTCGGTCTTCTGGAACGTCAGATGGCGGAAGGCATCGACATCGGCGCGGCGCAACTCGCCATGCTGCAAGCCGCCGCGCGGCCACACGACTGAAGCGGCGAGTCGTCCGCTACGCCGCGCCCTGCGAGCTTCCAACGCGGGTTGCGGCGAGCAAGGAGACTCAACGGACCGGGCAGCGCCATCGAGCGCGCGGGCCGTCTAAAACATAAAAGACTCAAGGAGGGACAGGTGACAAACATTCGTTGGCGTATCGTCTTGCTGCTGTTCATCGCAGGCTTCATCAACTATCTCGACCGGTCGGCTTTATCCGTCGCGGCGCCCGCCGTAATGCAGGAATTGCACATGTCGCCGGGCAGCCTCGGACTATTGTTCTCGACGTTTTTCATCGGCTACGCGGCCTTCAATTTCATCGGCGGCTGGGCGGCGGATCGCTGGGGCGGCAAGCGCGTGTTTTCAGGGGCAATTTTGACGTGGTCGCTGTTTTGCGGCGCGACCGGCCTCGCGACCGGCTTCGGGTCGCTGCTCGCGATCCGCACTCTTTTCGGCATGGCCGAAGGCCCGCTTGCGACGACGATCAACAAAATCGTGAACAACTGGTTCCCGCATAAAGAATCGGCAACGGCATTCGGCTTCGCAAATTGTGGTCTACCGCTGGGTGGCGCGGTTGCGGGGCCGGTGGTCGGCCTGCTGACAGCGGCCTATGGCTGGCGCGTCGCGTTCGCGGGAATCGCCTGTTTCGGATTGCTTTGGCTGGTTTTCTGGCAGTTCATGGCGACCGACAAGCCGCACCAGCATCCGCGCATATCCGATGAAGAACGACAACTGATCGAATCAGATCGCAGCGTCCCGGAAGATCCTTCGGAAGTCCGGAGCCTTGGCTTCTACCTCAAGCAGCCCGCCATTCTCGCGGCGATGATTTCGTACTTCGGTTACAGCTACATTCTGTTTTTCTTCCTGACCTGGTTCCCAAGCTTTCTAACTATGGATCGTCATTTGAGCCTGAAAAGCATGAGTCTGGCGACGGTGTTGCCGTGGGTGTTGGGATTCGTCGGGTACGGATTGAGCGGTGTGCTGTCCGATCTGATCTTTCGCCGCACAGGCAATGCGCTGCGTGCCCGCAAGTGGGTGCTGATCGTATGCCTCGGCACCGCGGGTGTCTGCGTCGCGCTTGCCGGCGCCGTGACCACAACCGTCAGCGCGCTGGTGCTAATGGCCATTGCCGTGTTTGCTTTATATTTGAGCGGCAGTACCTACTGGGCGCTGATTCAGGACACGATTCCCGGTCCGAAACTCGGCAGAGTGGGCGGGTGCGTGCACGCTATCGCGAACTGTGCCGGCATCGTCGGTCCGACTGCAACCGGATTTCTGGTCCAGCAGAGTCATACGTTCTTTAGCGCTTTCGTCCTGGCTGGCGGCATAGCGCTCGCCAGCGTGCTCGCCGTGACGATACTGCTGCGGCCGCGATCATCGACTCGCGTCGAAGCGAGCAGTGCGCGTGTCTGCGGCTGAACGTCTGTGTCGATATACAAAACCTCAATTTCTGACTCCACTCGTCTCCATGAAAACCGACCCGTCCATCATTCGTGCATTCACACCTACCGGCAAGCTGCGGGCCTCGATCAATCTCGGCAATCCGATTCTCGCGGGCAAGGACGCAGCAGGCGAGCCGACCGGTGTTTCGGTGGATCTGGCGCGCGCGTTCGCGGCCTCGCTCGGTGTGGAACTGGAACTCGTGGTATTCGATGCAGCGGGCAAGTCCGTGCAGGCGGTCAGCGAGGAACGAGCGGATTTCGGCTTCTTCGCCGTAGATCCGCGACGAGGAGAAACCATCGCGTTCACCGAGCCGTACGTGTTGATCGAAGGCTGTTACCTCGTGCGCGATGCATCGCCGATTCGCCGTAACGAGGATGTCGATCAGCAGTCGGTGCGTGTGGCCGTTGGAGAGGGCAGCGCTTACGACCTGTTCCTGACTCGCGAGCTGAAACACGCGCAGATCGTGCGCGCGCCCACGTCGCCGACGGTTGTCCGAACATTCCTCGAACAGAACCTCGAAGTCGCGGCAGGCGTGAGGCAGCAGCTCGAAGCCGACGCACGTCAAGCGCCCGGCCTGCGTCTGCTCGACGGGCGCTTCATGGTGATCCGCCAGGCGATGGGCGTGCCGAAAAGCCGTGGCGCCGCGGCAGCGCACGCATTGCATGCATTTGTCGAGGAAGCGAAAGCATCCGGACTCGTCGCCCAATCTCTCGCGCGGCACAAGATTGCCGGCGCGTCGGTTGCGCCGGCGGCGTAAGCGGGATCAGGCGCGCGGCGCATGCGGGAAGGCGGCTGTCGTGATATGGGAAATGACACCGCGTCCCAGCTTTTCACGCTCCCGCCCGTACCGGACACCATCCCACAAAGCGTACCGGTACTGTACCGGCAACTCTCGCTAGAATGCTCCAACGTCCTTTCGACCGACACCGGAGCTTGCCATGTCTTATCTCAGTCTCAGCGCGCTGCCTGCCGGCATCCTGTTCGCGCTCGTCACCACCATCACGCCCGGTCCGAACAACACAATGCTGCTGGCCTCCGGGGTCAATTTCGGGTTCCGTCGCACGTTGCCGCATCTGTCCGGCATCAGCGCCGGCGTCGTGCTGTTGATGCTGTCGGTCGGAATCGGTCTGGGCGAAGCCTTCGTGCATTTCCCGGTGCTGTACACAGTGCTCGAGGTCGCGAGCGTCGCTTATCTGCTGTACCTTGCGTGGAAAATCGGCACCTCGGGCGAGTTGAAGGTGAAGAAAGGCGAACGCCGGCCCATGAAGTTCTACGAAGCGATTGCCTTCCAATGGGTGAATCCAAAGGCATGGATGATGGTGCTGACCGCCGCCACGACGATCCACCTCAGCGAGAGCTACAGCGTGAACGCTATCGCGATGGCGGTGATCTTCTACGTGATCGGCTTTCCGTGTATCTGCTTATGGGCGGGTTTCGGCACGGCCATGCGGCAGGTGCTGTCGGACCCGAAGCGGCTGCGCATCTTCAATGTGGCGATGGCGCTGCTGCTGGTGCTGTCGTTGTATCCGATCGCGCTGAAGCTGATCGCCCAGGCGGCCTGAATGCGGTCGCTATAACGTTCCCTGTCCCACTCGCTCGATGAACCGCCACAACGCATCATCCGTCGAATACGGTGCGTTGAAGCGGAACCAGGCGCTCGGGGCATCGTCGGGACGGAAGTAGGAGCCCGGCGCGAGCCAGATACCGTGGGTGAGCGCGGCCGTCGCCACTTCGGCGGCCTGCTCCGCTTCGATTGGCAAGCGGGCCCACAAAAACAGCCCGGCGCGCGGCCGGTGAAACAGTTCCAGACCCAGCGAATCGAGCCGATCTTCAACGGTCGCATGCGCGAGCTTGAGGCGCTCGTTGACGGCTTCCACGTGACGCGCGTAGCGCCCTTCCAGCAGCACCTTGTCGACAATCCGCTCGATCGCCTCCGACGACGTCAATCCCACCGCCATCTTCGTGCGCGCCAGTTCGCGCAGCACCGCGCGCTCGGCGACCACGTAGCCGCAGCGCAGCCCCGGCGTCACCGTCTTCGAAAAGCCACCGACATACAGCACGCGCTGCAAGCCTTCCATCGCCGCGAACAAGGGTGCGCCGGACGGCGCGAGTTCGCGGCTCACGTCGTCCTCGATCACCCACATGCGCTGACGCTCGGCGATCTGCAGCAGGCGGAACGCCGCCGACATGCCGAAGGTCGCGCCGGTCGGATTCTGCAGCGTCGTGTTGACGAAGATCGCCTTCGGCTTGTGCTCGGCGACCAGCGCTTCGAGCGCGTCCGTATCGACGCCCGCCGGCGTGCGCGGCACGCCATGCACCACGAGGCCGGCCAGCTTGAGGATCTGCAGCAGATTGCAATAGCCGGGATCTTCGACGATCACGGCGTCGCCCGCTCGCAGCAAGGTGCGCACGATCAGATCCAGCCCTTGCGTCGCGCCTTGCGTGAGCAGGATGTTGGACACTTCCACCGGCAGGCCGCGCCGGTCGAGCTGCTCGGCGATCCGCTCGCGCAACGGCGCGAATCCGTACGGATGCCCGTAATCGCCCAGGCGCGCCGCCGGCACGCGGCTCATGGCGCGCAGCGCGTGCTGCAAACCGGTTTCGTTGATCCACTCGTTCGGCAGCCAGCCGCCGCCCGCCTTGATCGGCACCGAATGGTCGGCGAACACGTCGGACAGAAGCCAGGTAGCCGTGAGGCTCGGCGGCTGCCAGTCGGTGGCGGCGACTCGCGCGGACTGCGAGCGCGCCGCCACGCGATAGCCGGAGCCGCGCCGCGCGACCACGAGTCCCATCGACACCAGCCGGTTGTAGGCCTCCGTGACGGTGAAGGTGCTCAGGTCGTGGCTCTGCGCCAGTTGCCGCACCGACGGCAGGAGCGCGCCCGCGCGCAGCGATTGCCCCTCGATGGCGCGCGCGAAGCCTTGCACCACCTGCTCGACGAGCGTGGGAGCGGCGCGCCGGTCGCGCTCGAGTTGTAGTTCGATCATGGTCTGGACGAAAAAGCGGGCCGCGCGGGGCGGCTGAACGTATGAATATGTCCGAAACGCGGCACCGGCGAGCGTGCCGCCCCGCCATGGCACGCATCGACACAGTTGACGCAGATCCACCAACACAGTTAGCGCCACACCGCGTCAACTGTTTATGCCGCCATTAAACCGCGAACGCTACAGTTTCGCCATGCCCCGAAGGAAGTCCTTTTGGGGGACTACTTCGATTCGAGGAGATACCATGACTTCGCGCCCTGTCATCGACGATCTGTCGTCTTTCTGGATGCCGTTCACCGCCAACCGCCAGTTCAAGGCCGCGCCGCGCCTGCTGGAATCGGCCAAGGGCATGTACTACCGCAGCACGGACGGGCGCGAAGTGCTCGACGGTTGCGCGGGTCTGTGGTGCGTGAACGCCGGCCACGGCCGCGAGGAAATTGTCGCGGCGATCACCCAGCAACTCTCCACGCTCGACTTCGCGCCGACTTTCCAGATGGGCCACCCGCTCGCCTTCGAAGCGGCCACGAAAGTCGCGGAACTGATGCCGGAAGGCCTCGACCGCATCTTCTTCACGAACTCGGGTTCGGAATCGGTCGATACCGCGTTGAAAATCGCGCTCGCGTATCACCGTTCGCGCGGCGAAGGGCAGCGTACGCGCCTGATCGGCCGGGAGCGCGGGTATCACGGCGTGGGCTTCGGCGGCATTTCGGTCGGCGGCATCGCACCGAACCGCAAGACCTTCTCGGGCGCGCTGCTGCCCGCGGTCGATCATCTGCCGCACACGCATAACCTCGAACACAATGCGTTCACGAAGGGTCAGCCGGCCTGGGGCGCGCATCTCGCCGAAGAACTCGAGCGCATCGTCACGCTGCACGACGCGTCGACCATTGCCGCTGTGATCGTCGAACCGGTGGCCGGCTCGACGGGCGTGCTGATTCCGCCGCAGGGTTATCTGCAAAAGCTGCGCGAGATTTGCACGAAGCACGGCATCCTGCTGATTTTCGACGAAGTGATTACCGCGTTCGGCCGCGTCGGCAAGGCCACGGCGAGCGAATACTTCGGCGTGACGCCGGACCTGATCACGATGGCGAAGGCTATCAACAATGCCGCGATCCCGATGGGCGCGGTGGCCGCGAGCCGCACGGTGCACGACAGCATCGTGAACAGTGGCGCGCAAGGCGCGATCGAGCTGTTCCACGGCTACACGTATTCGGCCCATCCGGCCGCGACGGCTGCCGCGGTCGCCACGCTGGACCTGTATAAGCGCGAAGGTCTGTTCGAACGCGCCGCGACGCTCGCCCCGACGTTCGAAGCCGCCGCCCATTCGCTGCGCGGCGCAAAACACGTGAAGGACGTGCGCAACCTCGGCATGATCGCCGGCGTGGAACTCGAATCGCGCGACGGCGCACCGGGTGCGCGCGCTTACGAGGCGTTCGTCAAATGCTTTGAAGCGGGCGTGCTGGTGCGTTTCACGGGCGATATTCTTGCGTTCTCGCCGCCGCTGATCATCAACGAGGAGCAGATCGCGCACATCTTCAAGACTGTGGGCGACGTGCTGCCCACGGTGCAGTAACCGGTTCGCGATAGGCAGCAGGAAGAAGGCGGCGCGTTAATTCGCCGCTTTTTTTGAGCGCGGCATATGTCTTAGGACGCGCTCGAACAAAGCATGCCGGCGGTCACAACATCGCGCGGCAGCGCGGCACCACCGGACGCGGCGCGCGAACGACGGCCCGCAGCTTAGCTCAGCCAGACTGACCGCCGCCGCGCGCCACTGCAGCGCGAACGCAAAGCGGCCGCCGCCGGGCACGGCGAGAGGCGGCTGGCAAGCGGCAACCCGCCGCCGTAGCCCAACCCGGCTGACCACCGCCGCGCGGTGCGCGACTGCGGCACAACTCAATGATGCGTACGCGAAGCCCGCGTTTGAGCCGCCTTCTTCGCAGCCGCCGACCGTCCTGCAGCCCCCTTCGTCGCGGCGGCCTTCTTTGCCGCGGCCGAACGGCTGGCCGCCGGGCGTTTGGCTGCCGCGGTCTTGGTCTGCTTCGACAGCGCTGTGCGAGATGCGCCGGCCGTACCTTCCCGCTTCAATGCATCGGTAGCGGCGCGCGAGCGCTTCGCAGTCGACTCCGTGCTCTTCTTCGTCGTGCTCTTGTGCTGGCCTGCGGCGTTATCGGTCGCGGCTTTCTTCCGCGTGGCCTCGCTAGCCGTGCCCTTCTTCGGCGATTTCACGGCGACGCCGGCGCGGCGTGCTTCCGAGAGGCCAATCGCAATGGCCTGCTTGGCGGACCTGACGCCGTGCTTGCCGGCCCGCACCTTGTCGACCTGTTCCTTGACGAATTCACCTGCTTGAGTGCTCGATGCTTTGCCGGCGCGTTTGTCGGACTTAGCACGCTCGATCGTTTTCTTTTCAGGCATGACGGTTCTCCAGTTGGCTATGGCCTGTGTCATGCAGCAACACGTGTGCCGCGTGGCGTCTGGCAGGAGAATCGTGCTGAAAAAATGCCTTTTGGAACCGGCCGACTTCGACAAAGGCCCGCAACATTTCATCAAGTTTTCCGCCTGCAATCCCGGCGGCTCATGTGACGGAAGCGCCTGTCCTAGCCGCTTTTCGTTAGTACGGTGCCCCGGCTCTTCGCGAACCTAAGAGACAACAACCGTAAACTCGACCCCTGATTCAAAATCCAGCGTCGTGGTCGAGAAGCGCGGATTGCTGTCAAGGTAGTGCTTGTATGGCCGAACGGCGTCTTCGGCTGTGTACATGTTGTCGGCCAAAACGATAGATCCGGGACGCAGCAGCCGTTCGATCTGCTTGAACAGTTTGAGGTAGGTGCTCGCCCATACGTCGATAAACACCATGTCGAACGCGCCGTCCAGTTCGGAAATGGTCTGGAATACATCACCCTCCCGCAGTTCGACATACGCATCCACGCCCGCTGTTCTGACGTGATCCCGAAGATATGCGCATTTAACAGCGTCGAGTTCGGTCGCCACGACCATGCCACTGCCTAGCGTGCGAAGCGCCTCGGCGAAATACAGCGTGGACACACCGCAGGAGCTGCCGAGTTCGAGGATTCGGGCCGGTTTGTGCGAAAGCACCATATTGCGCAAAAACCTTCCCGTTTCCGCCGACACCGCGAGAGATAGCGGCGTGCCTTGCGAAGATTCGAAGTCTTCGCTGGATAGCCCGAGCGTTTCGAGAAACCGTCCACGCAGCCGCGGCGCGAGCATGTCGTATTCTTCCGCAAGGTCCTGAAACTCCTGACTCGATCCCTGGAACTGCGCCCGTGCGCGGGCTATGACTTCTGTCTGGCTCTGTTCATGAAGCCGTTGCAAAAGACCTGTGGTTGATGAAGGCATGTGCGCTCCTTGACGAGACCGAAAACGCTGACGACGCAACAAACGACAGACCGCTGCCTTAGGCAGACACCGTCTTTCCGCCATCAGCTAAAACGTGTGGCGCTACGCCGTTCTGGCCAGCTTGATCGCGCGTTCGGGGCACGCCGTCACGCAAAGACCGCATGACCGGCAGGCGAGCGCGTTGGGCGTGTAGGCGACTTTCATTCCATGCACGCGCAGCTTGAGCCGATGCATCAAATCGAGGCTGCGATAGTCGGCCTCGTCGATGCGCCGGATCTCAAACACATTCTCGGGGCAGACCTCCATGCAATCGCCCTTTCCCTCGCAACGTGTCAGGTCGACAACAGGCGCAATCACGCCCGGCTGCTGTTTGCACTCGTCCGGTGATTTCTCGCGCATGTTCAATCTCCCGTGCGCCCGGCGCGACCCGATCGCCATGCCGTCCGGAAATGCTCGCGCTCTTCGGGCGTCATCGCTTCCCATTTGCGCCAGCGACGCCGTTCGCGCCAGCCGCCGTGTCCGCGGAATCCGCCGAAGAGGATGCGGCTCAACACCAGCAAGCCCAACGCATGGGCGAAGTCGATAGCACGAGCGCCGACGAATAGCGCCGGAATCACCCAATTCCATAGCGTCATGACCACCCAGCCAAGCACGCCGATAGCGACCACCACGAGCAGTGCCTTACCCGCACATCTGATTCGAAAATTCATCCGTCAACTCCTTTAGATACCCAGTTCGTCGTAAATGGCCTGCAGCCGGGCGCGCAGATGCAAGACCGCGTAACGTTTGCGCGCGAGCAACGTATTCAGCGTGACGCCGCTTTCCGCCACCATGTCCTTGAAGGACCGGCCCTCCAGTTCGTGCGCGACAAATACCTCACGTTGATTCGCCGGCAACTCGTCGAGTGCATCCTGCAGGGCCTTGAGCAAGAGAGCGCGCGCGTAGAGGGCTTCGGGGCCCGCGTCGTGCGCCGGCAGGTCGAGGTCGAGGCGATACTCACCGTCGGGGTCGTCCCCAGCCGCGGACAGATCTGCCAGCGGCTGCTCTTTCTTCTTGCGAAAACGATCGACAATGCGATTGCGCGCCGCCCGGAACAGCCACGCGCTCGCCTGTTCGATCGGAGCGGGAAGCCGGTACGCCTGCACGAATTCGTGGAACACATCCTGAAGGATGTCCTCGGCATCGTCCGGGTCGCGTATTCGACGCCGGATAAAATTGACGAGCCTCGTGCGCTCACGCACCACGGTCGCGGTGATGTCGGTGTCTCGTTCGGTCATCGTCTGCGAAGTGAGTGGCGGTTCCATGAGCCTGAAGACGTTTCAGGCGCGCGAATATTGTGGCGGGCGCGAAAAATCTTTCCTCGGACAACCGTGCAACAGGACTCGCGCCGTTCATCCGGACGGCGTATGGTGCTGGTAAGGGTCGGCGTGTGGTCCGGCCCGACGGGAGACGTCCATGAAGATACCTACCGTACGCGCCGGCGCGCATATCGAGGGCGTGCACTGGATCGCCGAGTACGCCGAAGACGTTCATGAGATTCGCGTCTTTCGCGAAGGCCAGGAAGTGGATGTGCACAACGCGCCGTCCACCCTGTTCGGCGACGAGGAAAATGCGGGCTCCAAAAGCACCGCGGATCATCGCGCGGTGGAAGCCGCCGTGCTGGCTTATCTAAAACGATTCGTGATCGAGCACGACGCGGAGGAGTAGTTTTCCGCTCACCGCCGTGCGCTGCGGCGGGTCACCGTGGATCGCCGCGCGGCGCCACGGTATTCATTGCGCTACATGCCTGCGACGCCGCGCGCCGCAGGCATCGACACCTTACTCGGCAGGCCGCAGCTTTTTGACTTCGGCATCCGACGGCTGAACGCTCGCGCCATCGATATACCGGTACGAAGTCATCACGCCCTTGCCGTCCTTCAAACCCGTCACGCCCACATATGCGCCCATGGTCGACTGATTGTCCTGAGCGCGATAGGTGATCGGCCCGAACGGCGTCTCCACGCCTAAGCCCTTGAATGCGGCAGCCAGCTTGTCCGGATCGACCGACCCCGCCTTCTTGATGCCCGCGGCAATCGACATCAGCGCCGAATAACCGACTACCGAGCCAAGGCGCGGATAGTCGTGATACTTGGCCTGGTACGCATCGACGAACTTCTTGTTGGCTGCCGTATCGATCGAATACCACGGGTAACCCGTGACGATCCAGCCGGTCGGCGCTTCAGCGCCTAGCGGGTCGAGATAGTCCGGCTCGCCAGTCAGCAGCGAGACCACGCTGCGATCCTTGAAGAGCCCGCGCGTATTGCCCTCACGCACGAACTTGCCGAGGTCGGCGCCGAACAGCACGTTGAAGATTGCGTCCGGTTTGGCGTCGGCGATTGCCTGCGTCACCGCGCCCGCATCGACGTTGCCAAGCGGCGTGGCCTGCTCGGCGACGAACTGCACGTCGGGCTGCGCCGCCGTCAGCAGCTTCTTGAAGGTCGCCACCGCCGATTGCCCGTACTCGTAGTTCGGATACACGAGCGCCCAACGTTTCTTCTTCAGCTTGGCCGCTTCGGGCACCAGCATTGCCACCTGCATATACGTGGACGGCCGCAGACGGTATGTATATTTGTTGCCGTCGGCCCAGACGATCTTGTCGGTCAACGGTTCAGCGGCGAGGAAGAAAATCTTCTTCTGCTTCGCGAAGTCGGTCAGCGCGAGGCCGGTGTTAGACAGAAAGCCGCCGAACAACAACTGCACCTGCTCACGCGCAATCAACTCCTGCGCGACGCGAATCGAGTCACCCGGATTCGCGTTGTCGTCGCGCGACACCACTTCGAGCTGTTTGCCGAGCACGCCGCCCGCGGCGTTCACCTGGTCGAGCGCGAGATTCCAGCCGTTCTTGTAAGGCCCGAGAAAGGCGGGCTGCGCCTTGTAGCTGTTGATCTCGCCGATCTTGATAGTCTGCTGTGCGCTCGCGCTCAACGCGGCGAGCGACAGCACCGTGGGCACCATGAGGCGAGAGATCCATCCTGCGCGCGTGGTCATGCGTTTCTCCGTTATCAAAAGGATTGCGGGAATGCGGTCGTTGTTATCGGGTGTTTCGAAAGCAGTTCGCGCTTCAGTCGGCTCTCGGCGGCGTCGCGCGAATCCGGGCGACGCTCGCCGTGACGTCCTGCCATGCCGGCTTGCCACCGGCGAATTGCTGACGCAGGTAAGACACGAGTTCGGCGACCTGGGCGTCGTTGAAACTGTCACGGTAAGCCGGCATCGTACCGAGTTCGGGCCGTGCAGGCGAGCCGATGCCGTCGAGAATCACGCGAATCAGATTATCGGGCGTCGCGCTGTGCAGATTCGTGTTAAGCGCCAGCGAAGGGTGCGCGCCGAACAATTGCGGCCCGCTGCCCGTGTGATGACAGGCGGCGCACGCGCCGTCAAAGAGTCGCGCGCCGACGCCAGCCGGCGCACCGGAAATCGCGCTGGCCTGTTCGTACTGACGCGCCACTGCGGCCGGATCGGCATTGGGTTCCAACGGATTGAGCGACGCGAGATACGTGGCCATCGCGCGAATATCGCTGTCGGGCAGCGCCGCCAGATCGCCGACGACCGGCGCCATCGGCCCGGCCGCGACGCCATGCAGCGGCGCGTGGCCGTTGCGCAAGTAGCGGAAGAGTTCGTCTTCGCTCCATGGCACGGGCGCATTGGAAAGCGCGGACAACGCCGGTGCTTCCCAGCCGTCCGCCATGCCGCCGCCCATGAATGCCGCGCCGGTTTTTTCGGCGCCGAACGCATTGCGCGGCGTGTGGCATGCGCTGCAATGGCCGAGCCCGTTCACCAGATACGCGCCGCGATTCCATTGCGCGCTTTGCGTCGCGCTGGCGGTGAACGTCGTGCGTCCGAGAAACAAAGCGTTCCAGGCGGCCATCAGCGGACGCACGTTGAACGGATACGCCAGCTTCGTTTCCGGCGGACGCGAGCGCACCGGCGTTTGCGCCATCAGGTACGCGTAGAGCGCTTTCAGATCGTCGTCGGAGGTGTTCTGAAACGATGTGTACGGAAAGGCCGGATAGAAGCGATGGCCATCGCGGCTCATGCCTTGGCGCATCGCCCGCACGAAGGCTTCGAGCGACCAGTTGCCGATGCCGGTCTGACCGTCCGGCGTGATGTTGGTGCTGTAGACGGTGCCGAACGGCGTGTCGAGCGGTTTGCCGCCGGCGTTCGGCACGCCGTTATGCGCGGTATGGCAAACCGCGCAATTGCCGAGCGACGCGAGCAGCTTGCCGCGCGCCACGAGATCCGGCGCGAACGTGCTCGCGAGCGGCGGCGTGATCGGTGCGATAGCGTGCGGCGCGAACGACAACGCGCCGAGCCAACCCACCGCGCCTGCTGCGAACGTGCCTAGAAAACCCAGCCGCCAGCGCTTCCTTTTACGCGCCGCCTTGTCCTCGGCTTGCGCATCGGCGAGCGCGGCGCGAATCGTCTCCGGTGTAAACGGCGGACGTCGAAAACGCACGCCTGTGGCATCGAAAAGCGCATTGGCAATCGCGGCCGCACCGGGCAGCGACGCGGATTCGCCGGCGCCCATTGGCGGCTCGCCGTGGCGCGGCATCATCACCACATCGATCACGGGTACTTCGCGGAAAGTCAGGATCGGATATGCGCCCCACTCCTGGCTCGTTACCGCGTTCTCGCCGAACGTCACGCGCTCTTTCAGCGCACGGCTGGTTGCCTGGATCACGTTGCCATGTATCTGATGGCGCACGCCGTCGGGATTCACCATCGTGCCGGTATCCTGGCCGACCACCACGCGCGTCACCGCGAGTTCGCCGCTCTTGCGATTGACTTCGACGTCGGCTACCCAGGCGGACCACGCCGCGCCGAATCCGGGAAATTTGCTGTGCACGTAGCGGGCATAAGCGATCCCGCGTCCGCGTGCGATGTCGCCTTCTTCTTTGCGCTCCGTATTACGCGGCTCCCAGCCGGCCTTTTCCGCCACGGCTTTGACCAGGTCAATCGCGCGCGGATCGGTCAGATGCTTCAGACGAAACTCAACCGGATCGACACCCGCTTCCGCCGCGAGTTCGTCGATGAAGGACTCGTGCGCGAACGTGTTCGGCAACGCGGATACGCCGCGCAACCACGACGCCCGCACGATCGGCGGCGTGTCGTCGCAAACAATGCGCATGGTGCGGTAGTCGTACGGCGGCACCGCCGTGCGGTCGCCCATTTCGAACACCTGCGGCTGCGCGGAGATCGTGCCGGTCAGCAGCAGCGCCAACGTCGGCGCGTCGTTGGACGGATAGCGCGTCGCAAAGTCGTACGCCGCCAGTTCGCCCTCGGCATTCAGCGCGCCGCGCACGTCCATCAATTGCGCGGCGCCTTTCGGCTCCCACGCGTGCTCGTCTTCACGCGAGAGTTGCACGCGCACCGGACTGCCGGTGGCACGCGAAAGCAATGCGGCGTCGGCGGCGACATCGTCCGCGCAGTTGCGGCCGTAGCAGCCGGCAGCCTCCATTCGCACGATTTCGATGTGCGCTTCGTCCATACCCATCAGCAAAGCGAGATCGGCGCGCAGCGAATGCGGGTTCTGCGTACCCGACCAGACCTTCAGCGCGCCCTCGCGATAGTCGGCCACCGCGCAAGAAGGCCCAATCGATGCATGCATCTGAAACGGCCATACGTAAGTGCGTTCCAGCGTGCGAGCGGACTCTTGCGCGAGCGCCGCATCCACATCGCCTTCGATCACCAGATCGCGCCTTGTGGCGGGATTCGCGCGCAAAGCGGCTTCCACTTCCTCGCTGGTTTCGAGCGAAGGCAACCCTGCGACCGCTTTGCATTGCACGCGAAGCCGCTTCACGGCCTGCTGCGCGACTTCCTCACGCTCAGCCACGATGCCGACGAAATCGCGAATCACCACCACCTTGACGATGCCGGGCAATTCGCTAATGGAGTCTTCATCCACCCGCAGCAGACTATTGCCCATGAAGTCGCCTTGCGCGACTCCGGCATACGGCGGCCGCACCACGCGTCCATGCAACATGCCGGGCACGCGCACGTCATGCACGAAACTCAACTCGCCGGTGGCCTTCGCCGGAATATCGACGCGCGGCGCGCTCTTGCCGACGATCTTGTATGTGTCCGGCGACTTCAACGGCGCATCGGTGGCGAGCTGCAATTCGACGCGTTTTCCGCTGATCAGCTCGCCGTAGCCCATGCCCTTCGCAGACGCGCTGCCGTCACGTCGATAAACGACACCATCACGCACATCGAGTTGCTCGATGCCCACCTTGAAGCGCGCCGCCGCTTCCGCCAGCAGATATTGCCGCGCCTGCGCCGCGGCGTGCCGCAAGGGCACCGCCGATATCTGAATCGTCGCGCTGGCAATCGTCGGCCCTTGATTCGGCGCTTCGCGCGTATGGCCGAGCACGATCGACACGCGCGTCAACGGCACATCCAGCTCTTCCGCGACGATCTGCGCGAGCGCCGTGCCGATGCCCGTGCCCAAATCGACGTGACCGTTGAACGCGACCACGCTGCCGTCGTCACGCACCACGAGGAACATATCCGCCTCAGTCGGCACGAACGACGAACGCGAGCCCGGCTGACCGATCGCCGGCTTGACCGGCGCTTGCGCCGCACGCGCGACGATCAGCACGCTCTGCGCATCGTAGAGCTGTTGCCGGGACGGTGGCGCGGCGCGTCGATCCACGCTGAAATCCGGCCCGGTCATGCGCGCTCTCCTGCGTGCACCGCGGATTGCGCAGCCGCTTGCGCGGCAAGCAATTCAGCGGCGCGCTGCACCGCGCGCACGATCTCGACATGCGTGCCGCAGCGGCACAGATTGCGCGACAACTCACGCCGGATCGTCTCGACGCTCGGGTGCGGATCGCGATCGAGCAGCGCCTTGGCCGTCATGATCATGCCGTTCAGGCAGTAGCCGCATTGCGCGGCCTGTTCTTCGATAAACGCCTGCTGCACCGGATGCAGCGCGGCGCGCGTGCCCAGTCCTTCGAGTGTGGTGATTTCGCGGCCCAAGGCGACCTTCGCGGTCGTGACGCACGCGCGCGTCGGCATGCCGTCGAGCAACACCGTGCACGCGCCGCATTCGCCGAGTCCGCAGCCGAACTTCGGACCATTCAGCGCGAGGTCGTTACGCAGCAGATAGAGCAGCGGCGTGGCGGCGTCGGCGCTGACGAGATGCGTCGCGCCGTTCACATGCAGCAGAAGAGGCGCGGGACGGTTCACGATTGTGCCGGAGTGGGTATGCGATACGTACTCACAGCACCACCGGCACTTCGGTAGCCGGTGGCGTATTGCGGCTGCGCCGGCAGCGGATCAGTCCGTCGATCATCACCATGCCCACGCCGGGAATATCGCCGAGCTGCACGCTTTCGAGCAACGTGTCGGCCGCCGTGTGTTGCGCGCGGTCCATGAACACGAGGTCGGCGGGGCGGCCCACTTCGATCAAGCCTTGACGCAGGTTACGTTGACGCGCGGTGTTGCCCGTCGCGAAGCAGAAGGCGATTTCGGCGGGCACATCGGCAAGACTGGAAATCAGCGCGATCATGCGCAAGATGCCGAGCGGCTGCACGCCGGAACCCGCGGGACTATCGGTGCCGAGAATGATCCGGTGCGGGCACTTCAATTCGATCGCATGACGCGCGGTCAGCAAGGCGATCCGTTCGTTGCCGTTGTGGACGATCTCCAGCGCGCGGCTCGACTGCTCGCACAGATCGCAAACATGCCGGTACGAGAGCGAGGTATGCCCGCCGTTGATGTGGCCGATCACGTCCGCATCGGCGGCGAGCACTACATCGCGATCGATCAGACCCGAGCCGGGAATCGACGGACCGCCCGTGTGAATCGTGCTCTGAATGCCGTACTTGCGCGCCCACGCGACCATCTGCGCGGCTTCCTCGCCGCCTTTCACGCTGCCGAGGCCGACTTCGCCGAGCAGTTTCACGCCCGCTTCCGAAAGCTCCTTGAAGTCCTCTTCGACCATGCCCTTCTCGATCACCGGCGCGCCCGCCATGACCTTCACGCCGCCGCCGACGCCCGCGCCGCGCATGCCTTCGAACGAACGTTGCGCGGTAATCGCGAGCGCTTTCACACCGAGCACGTCTTTCGGGCGGCCGGGCAAATGCACTTCGCCGGCGGAAATCATCGTGGTGACGCCGCCGTTCAGATTCGATTCGATCCAGCCCATCTGATTCTGGCGCGGCGTCCAGTCGCCGAACACGGGATGCACATGCGAGTCGATCAGTCCGGGCGCGACCGTCGTGCCTTTGCAATCGACCGTCGTGCGCGCGCCTTCGAGATTGCAGTCCTTTTCCCGGCCGACTTCGACGATCACGCCGTCGTCGATCACGAGCGTATCGGCGTCGAGAATCGGCTGATCGATGTCGCCGGATAACAGCAGCCCGATGTTCGTTACCGCGACCTTGCCCGACAAGCCTGTCAACGTTTCTGCTGCCATCTGCCTCTCCTTTCGCAACGACTGCCCGGCGCCCACGGAGTGCCACAGCGTGCACCTCGCGCGCGCCGATTGAAGGAATCACACGCTCAGATAAGCGCGCCTCACTGTTTCGTTTTGTGCGAGTTCGCCGATCGTGCCGGTGAAACGGATCTGCCCTTTTTCGAGCACATAGGCGCGGTCGCTGACCAGCTCGGCGAAGTGCAGGTTCTGTTCGGACAACAGAATCGACAGCCCTTCGCGCTTGAGTTCGAGAATCATGTTGGCTATCTGTTCGACGATCACGGGCGCCACGCCTTCGGACGGTTCGTCGAGCAGCACCAGATACGGATTGCCCATCAGCGTGCGCGACACGGTGAGCATCTGCTGTTCGCCGCCGCTCATCTGCCCGCCCGGACGCTGCGGCATTTCGCCGAGGTTGGGAAAGAGGCGGAACAGCTTTTCCGGCGTCCATTGCGGTGCGCCGTCGCGCGGCGGCTGGCGGCCGGTGGCGAGGTTTTCCATCACGGTCAGATCCGCGAACACGCGCCGGTCCTCGGGCACGAAGCCCATGCCCATGCGAGCGATCTTGTACGGCGGCAGCGCCGTGATGTTCTGCCCACGAAAACTCACTTCGCCCTGACGGCGTGGCAGCAATCCCATCACCGCTTTCATCGTGGTGGATTTGCCGGCGCCGTTGCGGCCCATCAGCGCGACGACTTCGCCGCGCCCGACTTCAAGACCCACGTCGAACAGAATATGCGCGCGGCCATAAAACGCGTTGAGGCCGGAGACTTTCAGCATCGGCTCGCTCATTGCAGCGCCCCTTGTCCCTGATGGCCACCCGCCGCTTCATGCAGCGGCGCGTGCGGTTGGAAGGTCTTACCGGTGCCGAAATAGACTTCCTGCACGCGCGGGTCGTTGCGGATCGTGTCGGCGTCACCCTCGGCGATCAGCTTGCCGCGCGCGAGCACGATCAGGCGGTCGGCGTACGCGAATACGACGTCCATGCTGTGCTCGGTAAACAGCACGCCGATCTTGTGTTCGGTGACGAGGCGTTTGGTCAGCGCCATTAGTTCGTTGCGCTCCTTCGGCGCCATGCCCGCGGTCGGTTCGTCCATCAGCAGCAGCCTCGGACGATTGGCCAGCGCGATCGCGAGTTCGACGCGCTTCACATCGCCATAAGCGAGCACGCCGCAAGCGCGATTCGCGTCGGCGGCCATGCCCACCTGGTCGAGCAGCGCGAGGGCTTCATCGGCGTAGCGCGAGCCGGCGGGCTTCCATAACCCGAAGGTTTTGCGTTCGCGCGAGACCAGCGCCATCTGCACGTTCTCGATCACGGTCATGGAATTGAAGGTCGCGGCGATCTGAAAGGTACGGCCCACGCCCAGACGCCAGATGTCGCGTGGACGCATGCCGACCAGTTCCTGACCGTCGAGACGGATCGATCCCGATGAAGGCGGCAACTGTCCATTGACCATGTTGAAACAGGTCGACTTGCCCGCGCCGTTCGGACCGAGCAAGGCGAGCAACTGGCCGGCTTCGAGATCGAACGAGACATCGTCGACCGCCTTGAGGCCACCGAACGATTTGGAGAGACCGGCGACACGCAGCAAGCTCATAGCCCCTCCTTGATCGCGGCGCGTTGGGAAGGCGAGAGAGCGCTCTTTTCCGCCTGATCGGCGCTGTCGTCGCCGAAGCGCTCGCGAATGAAGCCGACGATCCCCTGCGGAAACGCGATCACCAGCAGCAGGATCGCGAAGCCGAGCAATGCCTGCCAATAATCGGTCTGGCGCGCGACCGTGTCTTGCAGCCACGTGAACACGGCCGCGCCCACGATCGGCCCGGTGAGCGTCTGCAAGCCGCCGAGCAGCACCATCACGAGGCCGTCCACGGACCGGCTCACGCTGATCACTTCCGGCGAAATCGTGCCCTTGGAGAAGGCATACAACGATCCGGCAAGCCCGCAGAACAGCGAGGCGATCACAAACGCGGCCCACTGCACGCGCTTCGCGTCGATGCCGATCGCTTCGGCGCGCAGCACCGAATCACGTGATGCGCGCATCGCGTAACCCAACGGCGAGAACAGCATCTTGCGCAACAGCCATACGCCGACCACGGCGCAGACGAGCGTCACGTAGTAAAAGGCCACTGGCGAGGACAACCAGTTCGACGGCCACAAGCCGAGAATGCCGTTGCTGCCGCCCGTCACGTCGTCCCACTGGAACACGACCGACCAGACGATCTGCGCGAACGCCAACGTCAGCATCGCGAGATACACGCCGGACAGGCGCACGCAGAACCAGCCGAACACCAGCGCGCCGGCCACCGCCAAAAGCGGGCCGAGCAGCAAGGCGGCTTCCATCGGCAGATTCAGTACCTTGAGGAACAGCGCGGCGCCGTATGCGCCCAGGCCGAAGTACGCCGCATGGCCGAACGAGTGCATGCCGCCCGGTCCCATGATGAAGTGCAGGCTCGTCGCGAACAGCACGGCGATCAGGATCTCGACCAGCAGCACTGGCATATACGGAAACGAGTTGGCCGCCAACGGCGCAAGCACGAGCACCAGCAACGCCATCGCGGCCAGCCACTTGAGGCGCTTGCCCGCCGGACGCAAAGGGGTTTCCGGCGCCGCCATGCCACGTACCGCGGCGCTCGCGCGACCGAGCAAACCCCACGGACGCACCACCAGTACGACGGCCATCACGACGAACTCCGCCACCAGGGTAAAGCGGCTCAACGACAACCCCACACCGAAGATCGTCACGTGACCCATGCCGATGCACAGCGCCTTGATCTCCGCGATGATCAGCGCGGCGATGAACGCCCCCGGAATCGATCCCATGCCGCCGACCACCACCACGACAAACGCGTTGCCGATCGTCTCCAGATCCAGCGACAGATTCGCCGACATGCGCGGCCCTTGCAACGCGCCGCCAAGGCCGGCGAGAAACGCACCGACAAAAAACACGCCGGTAAACAGCCACGCCTGATTGATCCCGAGCGCGCCGAGCATCTCGCGATCCTGCGTCGCGGCGCGCACCAGCGTGCCCCAGCGCGTGCGCGTCAGCGCATACCAGAGCAGCAGCAATACCACCGGCCCGATCACGATCAGCGCGATATCGTAGGTCGGCAACGGATGGCCGAGGAAATCGACCGCGCCCGCCAGATGCGGCGCATGCGGTCCGAACAGGTCTTCCGGACCCCACAGCCACAACGCGGCATCGCGAAAGATCAGCACCAGCGCGAAGGTGGCGAGCAGATGAAACAGCTCGGGCGCCTGATAGATGCGCCGCAGAACCACCATCTCGACCAGCGCGCCCAGCACCGCGACTACCAGCGCCGCCGCCAGCACCGACAACCAGAAGCCGCCCGCCGTATGTCCGAAGCGGCTCGCGATGCTGTACGCGACATAGATGCCGAACATATAGAACGAGCCGTGCGCAAAGTTGACAATGCGCGTCACACCGAAGATCAGCGACAAACCGGCGGCGACGAGAAACAGCGTCGACGCGTCGGCGAGTCCGTTGACCAGCTGTACCAGCAAATTCGAAAGCATCGCGACCCTTGGCAGCTTGCCGAACAGCGAACGCGCGGCTTAGGCGCATTCGACAGGATCGGCAGACATTGCAGCGCGTGCGGCACCATGCGCGCACGCGTCAACGGCAGGACAATACAATACGCCCGAAGAAAATCCCCTCGGGCGCCGGCGAAAACGCCGAATGCAAACGCCTCAGCGCAAACCGTCTTCGCCTTTGATCTCGCTCACCTGCAAGCCGCCGATGCGCGGCAGCGGCCGCCCCGACGCCGTCACCGCGACGGCCACGACGATTTCGTTCGCGCGAGGAGCGTCCGATACGCGCGCTTCGATCGCATCGAAATGGCTGCGCACGAAGGCGGCGTCTTTATGGCCGAGCGGCACGTCGATTGCGGTGCCGAGCGTACCCATCTTTTTCGCCGACGGCACAAGCGCCGCGCCCTTTTCGACCGCGACCCGCAGCGGCGCGCCGAGCTTGGGATGCAGAATCGCCGCCGCGTGTTCCAGTTCGCCCGCCTCGCCGACTATGGCGGCCTTGCCATAGCTTTGCGCCTCGCCCGGCGCGATGCCCAGCGCTTGAACGCACTTGTTGCCGAGCAACGCGCCCAACTCTTCGCCGGCTTCGATCAGCGCGTCGAGTTTGGCTTCATAACGGCCGGCGTAGGGATTATCGATCACCGCAATCGCAACCGCCCGGCGTGCCGGCGGCTCGACCGCCTGGCCCATTTCAATGCGCGTTTCATCCACTTGCACGACCAGCTTGCGAAGCTTGATTGCCATTTCGCTCTCCGAGTTTCGATGCCTGCTCTGCTTCGTTTCAATGCTTCAGCGCAAACCGTCCTTGCCCACGATCGCCTCTTTCGCGAGCCCGCCGACGCGCGCATGCACGCGCTGCCCGGTGCTCATCACGAGGATATACACCAGCTCGTCCGCGGCGGGCGCGCCGGGCACGCGCACTTCGATCGCATCGAAATGGCTGCGCACGTAGCTCGCGTTGACATGCGTGAGCGGCACGTCGAGCGCGGTGGACGGCGCGCCGACTTTCTTCGTCGACGGCACGATGGCGTTGGTGGGCACGCCGTTTTTCTCCAGCAACTCACGCATCGCATAGCCCCCGGGAACATGCCACAACGCGCCATGCTCGAGTTCGCCGTGTGCGCCGACAATCGCGCCCTTGCCGTAACTCTCGATCGACGCATGCGGCACCGCCATCGCCGCCAGCAGCCGTTGCGCCATATCGAAGCCGATCGGCTTGAGCGCTTCCATCGCGTGCTCGATTTTCGCTTCGTAACGGCCGGCGAACGGGTTCGTCATCACCGCGGCAATCGCGCCGCGCCTGAGCGGCTGCGCGGGCGCGGGGCCGAACTCGTGGAAGATATCTTCGACGTGCGTCAGCACGCGACGTATTTCGAACACGGAGCCTCCGTTTTAGTTTGCGCGCTCTGCGAGAGCAGACCGCTTGCGTCATGAATGCCGGCGACGCGCACCCGCCCTTGCAGGAAAAGCGCGGCGCCTTCGATCAAGCTTTGGTCGAGCAGACGCCGCGCAGCTTCGACACCACGCGCCAGCGCGAGATCGATCAGCGGCTGCGGCAAGGACGGCACGTCGACAGTGACGAGCATATCGCCCAGGTCGCTGTCGTCTTTCAACGACGAAGCCGGACGCCGCAGAATACCCTCATGTTCCAGATTGACCGCGTTGGCGATGACGGTTGCGGCGGCGTCGGCGGCGGCGGCGTTGCGCGCCAGCACCGTGACGCTGTCGGCGATACCGAGGCTGAAGCTGCGGCCACGCCAGCCGCTCGTCGCGATGCCGCGAACGGCCATGCCGGCGGCGAGCGTCAGATTGGCGTCGAGCGCGTGATCGCGCGACAGCCGCGCGGCTGAAAACGACGCCAGGTCCGCGAACACGCCGACGCGGTATTGCTGCCCTTCGGTCAGATACAGCGCGATGTCGCCGCCATTGTTGATGAAGGCGCGCGAGATGCCTTCGCGTGCGAATGCGGTGATCAGCTCATCGGCAACACTGCCCGCGACGGCCGCCATCGGCGTGATGTAGCGCGCGCGGTGAGGATGGCAGGCCGACCACATACGACGGGCAACCGGGCCTTGCAATGCCGTATCGTGCAGCGCGGCCGGCGGGGGAACAGGCTGCTTGAGACGCTTCAGTTCACCCACCAGTTCCGGCAGCACATAGACAAAGCGCGCCCAGCACGCCTCATACGCGGCCTGCACCGCCTGGGGCGTGCCGTCCGCGCTGAGGATCAGATCGATCGGCCCATGCTGCCAGTGCCAGCGGGTCGCATCGAGTCGGGTGCGGGTGGGGTTCATCGTGTCCGTTGCGTTGGTTTTTGCATTGGTTTTTGCGTTGGCTGCGTTAGCGCTGTCCGCGTGGTCAGCCGAGCATCGGCGGCATGGCGGGCGGCCACGGGTTGTCGGGATTGCGCGCCAGCGTGCGGCGCGCGAGCGGCGCGCCTTCCGTATGTTCCGGCCCGTTGGCGAGCACGCTCTCCAACGAACGCACCGCATCGAGATGGCCGCCGAGATCGCGATACGCGTCGTACGTCATGGTGAATTCGATCGGCGCGACGATCGCGGGCGTCGGCACCGTGCCGAACGAACGGTCCGGCATGCGCGCGACATCGACCATCACGGTGATCCCGCCGCCCGGCCACACATAAGCCGGCGCGCCGCCGCAGGTCACGTTGACCAGCTTCTGTTTGATCGCACGCGTAAGCAGCACGGGATTCTCCGTGGCGCCCGCTCGCAGACTGCCGCCCGCGCCGCCGAGAAACAGCACGGTGGCAAGCGACGGCTCGCAGTTCTCGCCGATCCGCTGCACCGTGCGGCGCACCGTATCCGGCATCGCCGTGATGCGCGGCACGAGATTCTGATCCAGTTCGTACCACTGCGCATGTTCGCCAGTGGTCGACACCATCAATAAGCGCATGCCGGGTTTGGCGACGGCGGGGTCGAAGCCCTCGACAATCGCGAGCGGGTCCTGAATGTCCGTGCCACCCCAGCCGTTGCCCGGATTCGCCACCTGAAAATAGCGGCCCGGCGTCGACTTGCGTCCGCGAATCTTCACACCTGAGCGCGTCATGCCGAGACAACGCCCGGCCTGATGTTCGGTGAGCACGCCGGTGATGTGGTCGTCGACGACCACCACTTCGTCGGCGTGACCGAACCATTGTTTCGCGAAGATGCCGATGGTGGCCGAGCCGCAGCCCACGCGCATGCGCTGTTCCTCGACGCCGTCGACGATCGGCGCCGCGCCCGCGCGAATGACGAGACTCGCGCCGCCGTCGATGCTCAACTCCACTGCTTCCTTATTGCCGAGCGCGAGCATCATGTCGCACGTCACGCGGCCTTCCTTCTTGCTGCCGCCGGTCAAATGATGCACGCCGCCGAGGCTCAGCATCTGCGAGCCGTATTCCGCCGTCGTCACATGGCCGACAATCTCGCCGTGGCATCGCACGTTGGATTGCTCCGGCCCGAGGAAGCGGTCGGTGTCGATCTTCACCTTGAAACTGCAATAGCTGAAAATGCCTTCGGTGACGACCGTGATCATGTCGACGTCGTCGAGCTTCGAGGCGACGATAAAGGGCGCGGGCTTGTAGTCGGGATAAGTGGACGATGCGCCGACGCCGGTCACGAACAACGCCTGTTCCGCAGCGGCGGGATCGCGCACTTCAGAAGACGCACCAAATTCGATCGCGGCATTCGCTTCTGACGTTGAAGATGAAGACGCGCGCGATAAAAACACCACCGGATCGACGCGAATCAGCCGCCCGTCCGCATTCGCATAACGATCGCACGCGCCGGTGCGTCCTTCGGAAATCTGACACAGCACCGGGCAGGCATTGCATTCGATCTTGTTCGACGCCATCCGCTCGCTGCGCGGCGCGGCCTTCTCGAGCACGGTCGGACCCGGCGTCGAGGCGGTTTCGCCGTCGACGCTGTCCGCACCGAAATCGACCTTCGTATGTTCTGTCATGGTGGGGTTCCCATACGACGACATTACAATCGGTCCCGCTCCGGCTGACGAATAGTGCCTGTTTGCAGGTACTTTCGCGTGATCCGCCGATTTCCATGTTGCGGTCACTCACCGTTCGTGTAGTATCCGCTACACCAAACTCGTTAGAAATCTACTCGATCAATTTAGTCTGCGCAACGTGTTTACAGGCTTGCGCGTGATTGGTGCAATGCGACATAGCCGCTTTGTTGATAGCTCGGTCACGCTTCAATCTACGCTGTAGTGAATGATCGCGCAGCGCAGGCCGCAGCAGTCCGTGCGGGCTGTATGATGAAGGCGTGCTCCCGCCTGGCCGGCCGCGGCGCATGCCGTTCAACCTGACGCTAACAAGAGATCCGAGACCGCCATGAGTCCCACCGCCGCCCGCAAACCGGGCGCTACCGGCATCCGTGCGAAACAGGCGCAAGACACGCGCGCCAAGATTCTGAAAGCGGCCATCAAGGTCTTCGCCAAGCAGGGCTATGCGAGCGGACGCGTGGAAAGTATTTCGAAGGCCGCGCGCTCTCACGACCGCATGATCTATTACTACTTCGGCAGCAAGGAACAGTTGTTCGTCGAAGTGCTCGAAACGATCTATACGCAATTCAACGAGGCGGAAAGCAAGCTCGATCTCGATCTGGACGATCCCGTGCACGGACTCGAACAGATGGTCGAATTCGTCTGGCAGTATTACCTCGATCATCCCGAGTTCGTCACGCTGCTCTCCAGCGAGAATCTGCACCAGGGCAAGCACGCTAAGAAATCGCTGAAGCTGAAGGAGATTTCCGGCTACGCGATTTCGGTGGTGCAGAAGTTACTGGATGCAGGCCAGGCGCAACAGGTGTTTCGTGCCGACGTCAAAGCGCGCGACGTCTATCTGATGATCGCGTCGCTCGGCTATTTTTATAACGCCAATCAATACACGCTGGGCGCGTTTCTCGGCGAGCCTTTGATGGACAAGGCGTCGCTCGACCATTGGCGCGAGGTTATCAAGGACACGGTGTTGCGCGCCGTGCGGTCGGGACTGCCGGTGGAGGCCGCGGCCGGCGCGGTGGACGTGCCTGGCCAGAGGAGCGAGGTTTAGTGCGAGTGATGCTGACGCTCCGATTTTGAGTTCAGGGTATCTGCCGATACCCTTCAGCCATTGAGCAAATTCAATTGGTGCTGTTATGCGAATGTACGCCATGCACGTTTAGCACCGTGATGCCGATACTGGTGCGGCGTCCAAGGGCCCCATTTCGATTCATAGATTGCGCGATTGGCTTCCAGCAGTTGCCGCTTCCGCTCCGCCCCCAACTGATTGAACGACGCCGACAGATGATGGTGGATGAAGACGTCCTCCGCGCAACCGACAACCAGCCCTGCCGCCTGCACGCGCCGGCAGTAGTCGTCGTCTTCGAAGAAACCGAGGCCGTAGTCCTCACATAGCGGACCGCACAGCTCAAAGGTCGAGCGCGGCAGCATTGCACAGAAAAATGCGACCGTGTCGAGTTCGAACAACATACCGAGATTAGGCTCGGTGAGCACGGCGGCCTCGGGATGCATCGACGGCAGATCAACGTAGTTCGTCTCGACTCGGGCCTCGTTGCCGATATTGTTCGTCAGCGGACCAAGGATCCCGAGCCGCGGATGATTTCTAAAATGATTGACCATGCGCCGTGCCCAGCCGCGAGTGACGACGGTGTCGTTGTTCAGAATCACCAGATAATCGCCGGTGGCCGCGGCAAGACCCACGTTGTTACCGCCCGCAAAACCACGATTCTCCGCATTCAGGATGAGCTTTGCGTTCGGTCGCGATGCCGCCCACGACACGAGGTAGTCGGCCGATCCGTCGGTTGACGCGTTGTCGACGACAACAATTTCCAGATCGACGCCGCTGTCCTGCTGTTCAAGGCTTTCCAGACAATCTTTTGTTAGTGGCAGATTGTTATAGGTCAGGACGATCGCGCTGACCTTGGCTCGCGGCAATGCGTCGATAGCACGGCGGAAGCTTTCGACCCGGTGGGCCCACGTCTGACCGGCCGCAAATGCCTTGCGCTGGTCCACAATCCGTTTCGCATCGGGCAACGCGGTGACGGCGCGCCTGATTTGCTCCAGAAACTCGTCATGCGTCGCTGCGATTCTCACCAGGTCGCCGAACTGCTTCATCTCCGGCAGATCGATCGAAACAACCGAACTGCCCGCACCGAGATACTCATAAATCTTGACCGGGTTGGTCGCGAGTGTGAGCGGCATCACCTTGAACGGCAGCATGCAGACGTCAAAGGCGTACAGGTAGTACGGAAGCCGTGCATAGGGCACTTCGCCGACCATTTCCACATTGGTGAATACGCTAAGCCGGGCCGCGACGCCGGCTGTATCGGCCCCGACCAGCAGAATCAGCGCATCAGGAAACTCCTCGGCGACGCGTGCCACGAGCTCTGCATCAAACCATTCGGCAATCGCGCCGTAATAGCCGATCACGCGGCGACCGCGCCGGTCCACAAAGCGATCAACCGGTGGATGACAGAAATCCTGATACTGCCCGGCGTTGCGGATCACCTCGACATGAGGATTGTATTGACGAGCGTGGTCTTCAAGCCACGAAGACGTGGCCACGAGTAAGTCGGCGCGTCTCATCATCGTTTCTTCCAGATCGAGCAGCTCACGCGGCACATTGCCGAAGCCCTCATGATGATCCATGCAGTCATAGGCCACACATTCGGCCTGCAGGCGTGTGGCGACCGGCGCCCAGTATCCGTGTTGGACCAGGGCATACGACCGCGTGGTGCCGCTCCATTGCCGAAACAACCGAAGCCCTTCCAGAATTTGTTCGATAACCTTTGGCGCGGGCACGGAAAAATAGATAGCCGGGGCTTGGTCGACCTTGAGTTTGATCTGATAGAGCGGTAGCGTCTCGTCGAGTTGCTCAACCGAGAAACCGGGTTCCTTCGCATCCTCGAAATGATTCGAGAAGAAGTACACGCGGTGCCCGGCCCGCGCAAATTCCCGGGCAAGATGCTGAGGGCGTTGAATCCGGAAGTGCCAGTCGATAATACTGAATACAAAGACATCCGCCAGCGCGCGCGGGGAGGATCTCGCCACTACCGACGCAGGGCCGGAGGCAGTGGTAACGGGCGTCGCCATCGTGACAGCGGATGAGGCGGCTGGCAAAACGACAGCGGGCTGTTGTCGCGATCGCTTAAGATGCTTGGCGAAACAGCCGGCAGACCGGTAAAGCACGTTGCGCGCACCGCCGTGGACATAGGCGTAATTCACATCGCGTAAACGCCGCTTCATCCAGTCCGGGGAACCGCGAAGTGCGCGCAGTGGCGCCGTCATTCGCCAGCTTTTTGTTGCGAGCAAAGTGCTGATTTCGGTCGCTAACGCTCGCTCGCGATACTGAAGAAAATGTAAGCGCTCTTCCAGTTGATGCGCCTTCGCGAGAAGTGTCGCGTTTTCCTCCGACAACTGACGCGTCTTGTCGCGCTCGTCGTCAAGCGAGTCTTGCAGGGAAGCCGCCGACTTCGCTTTTTCGGCCTGCGCGCGCGTCGTTTCCAGTTGCGCCCGCAGCATGTTTATCTCAAGGTGTAACTGCGCCGCACGCTCTTCCTCCACCACAATGCGTTGTTCCGCGACCGCAGCACGGCTTCGCTCACCAATGAGTTGAACGTCCAGGTCGCCGGCGCGCGCCTGTTCTCGTCTCAATTCCTCACAGGCAATTTCGAGTTCTCTGGCATGCCGCGCCTCCTTGACCGCAAGCACGGTGCGCAGTTGCTCGCCGACACGCGCGGCATGCACTTCGGCCATTGCAAACGGATGTTCGAGGCTTCTTCGCGAATCGAGGGCCCATGCGCGGGCCGCCTCGCGCGTCTCGTATAACGTCAGGTCCGCCAGCGAGAAGTGGCGTGCCGCGAGCCATTCGGTGCGGGCGAAGACCAGCAGTATTTGTTCGCCGAGCCAATAGCTCGGTTCGCGAAGCCGCGTATCGACTACTGAGTGATACACCAAAGACCATGCAGGATTGGGGGCGACCGGAATATTGCGCCCGTCGAAAGTGACCTCATGCTCGGCATGCCGGTTGAACTCCCGATAGGGCAGCAGCAAAACGACGAACCGCGACGCGTACTCCGCTATCTGATCGAACACCCTCCAAGGATTGGCGAAGTGTTCAAGCGTGTTCGAAGAGAAGACCACGTCGAATCGTGGCCGCGTGGGGTTGTCTAGCAAGTTCTCCTGCAAGAACCTGGCGCGGCTATAGCGTTGTTGCGCCGTCTCGATTGCCGGCCCGGAGAAATCGATGCCGGTCACGTCCCAACATAAGGATTGTGCCAAGGCTTCCGTGCCATCACCCTGCGCGCATCCCCAGTCGCAAACGGTTAGCTTGTTCCATTTGATCTCGTTTGAAAGCCACTGAGGCATCGCCTCGATCGCGACTTCGGCGAAGAAACGGCTTTGCTCCTGGCCACCGTTACTTTCCCAATCGTGGCTAAAACGTTGATCCCAGTATGCATTGCTATTGATCGTGTCCTGTCTCATACAAATGCTCGTTTTTCTGAATGGGCGTTACGTGACGGCTTAAGCGTCTGCTCAACGTCGACAAGGAACGATCCGAAGACGTTCTCCTCGACAAAAGACGCAAAATATTGCGCGCCTTCGATGTACTCGTAATATTGAGGTGTGACGCCAGCCCGGTCCTCCAGCGCAACCGCCAGTAAATAGCTGCCCTTGTTCAACCGATTCTGAAATCGGAATGTTACGCACGCCGCGCCGCCTGCCTGGTCGAAGTTCAACCGCCGCTGATCCCACGTCGTCGACACGATCAGATCCGTGCCGCGCAAATCCTTCAGCGAGAAAGCAACGCTCATGGTGCTCAAATCGGCGTTCAAAGGCGGACAGAATTTCACCCTCACTTCGATCAACTCGCGATCAAGAAAAACAGATGCCCGCTCGCCCCGGCAGTTGTAAATGCCCGCCTCGATAATCGAGCCAATGTGGCTGCCCCAGTGATTGATTGGCCGCTTCGCTAACATCAGTTCGTCGCTGCTGACGTTGGTATGTGGCTGTACCGGTTCGCGAAATGAGGTTGGTTCGAGCACATGCTGCGAGGCCTCGCTTTTGCCCTCCACAGAGGGTTCCTGCCTGCTTTCAATGCCCGTCAAGTCGGCGGCACCATCCGCGCCCTCGAAAAGAAACTGGCTATATTGCGCCGTCACCGAAAACGCGTCGGCAAGCATCCGCACCTTGCCTTGATCGAGCCACAGCGCCCGTTCGCATAGCGTGCGAACGGCGCCAATGTCATGGGACACGAACAGGAGCGTGACGCCATCGGCTTGCATTTTCTTGATTCGGTTCAGACACTTCGCCTGAAAACGCGCGTCGCCGACAGCGAGTGCTTCGTCGACGATCAGAATCTGCGGATCGACGTGAATCGCAATGGCAAACGCCAGACGCACGTACATGCCACTCGAATAGGTCTTGACGGGCTGATCGATGAAATCGCCGATTTCTGCGAAAGCTTCGATGTCAGCGAAGCGCTCATCGATCTCAGCATGCGAGAGTCCGAGTACGGCGCCGTTGACATAGACATTCTCACGCCCTGTGAAATCGGTGTTGAAGCCGGCGCCTAGCTCCAGAAGGGCGGCCACCCGGCCGTTTACAGCGACACGTCCGGAGGTGCCGCGTGACGTGCCGCAGAGAATCTGCAGCAGCGTGGACTTCCCTGAACCATTGCGGCCGATGATCGCGCACGTTTCGCCGCGGGCGATAGTCAGGTCGACATGGCTCAGTGCCCAGAATTCGCTGAAGCCTTTTGTCCTGCGTGGCGAAACGATGTGTTTCAGGCGTTCCAGCGGCGAATGGTAGACGCCGAAGCGCTTCGACAAGTCTTCGATGTGGATAGCAACCTCGCCATCCGGCCTCTGCATAGCTGTGATGGTGGGTTCAGAGTACATCCGCGAATCCGTCCCTTGCTTTCTGGAACCAACGCAGTGACAGCCACGCGAATACGGCGCTGACGGCGGTAAACATTGCTAGAGAAGCGAAATCTGGCAGGCCGCCTTGAATCATGACCTGACGCGCCTGCTCGACGATGAAGGTCAGCGGATTAGCGTGCAACAACGTCTGAAATGCTTTGGGCAACGACTCGATTGCATAGAAGATCGGTGATAAAAACATGACGACCGACGTTAACACGCCTATCACCTGGCCGATGTCGCGCAAGTAGACGCTAAGCGAACTAATGATCCAACTGAATCCCAGCACCAAAAAAATAAGCGGTACGAAAATCAGCGGCAATAACACCAGTGTCCAATGGATCGTGCCATACACGAAAGCCGAAAACACCGTCCACACTGCCAGACTGATACAGGCGTGGAAGAGTGCCGTACCAACGATCACCCATGGCAGAAGCTCGAGCGGAAATACCACTTTCTTCACGAAGTTGACGTTACTGGGAATCAATGCGGGCGCGCGATTCACACATTCGGAAAAGAAGTTAAACACGACCAGGCCAGCGAACAGGACGACCGAAAACTGTAGGCTGCTGGACGTACCGGCCCAGCGTGTGTGAAGGAACACGCCGAACACGATCGTATAGACCGACAACATCAGCAACGGATTGAGAAACGCCCAAAAGATGCCGAATAGCGAACCTCGATAACGACCTTCTATGTCACGGCGCACAAGTTGAAACAGTAAATGGCGGTGCGCGAACAGATCGGCGACAACCGCACGCGGAGCCGTCTGATGAGTGAACTCCACCCCGTTTTTTATAAAACTACTCTCTGCCATTGTGTTGTCGAGTTAGATGAGAGGTCTGGGTCGAGTGGCTGTCACGCGTGACCGGAAACCCGCCGTGTACAAAAGGTTGCGCGGCGTCGCGCTCTGCCGAAGCCATGCGGGCGCGCGCAAGAATTGGCTCGAACCGTTTGCTCCAGGATACATTGGCGCGAAATTCCGCAAGCCCCGGAAAACCGTGATCGCTCCGATTCGCGGCGTCCCAGAGATGCTGCCAGATCGAATCGTGGGCAATGTGATGGACGCCGTCCGCAGCGGTTCTCGTGCGCATTTCGCCGAACCGAGTCGACCAGACAGGGACTCCCATGCAACGATATTCGTAGAACTTGATGGGATCTACGCCCGCAGTCAGATCGTTGATCCGAAAAGGAATCAATCCCACTGCGAATTCGCCTACGAGCGCGGCGATCTCATCTTGTGGCCGTTCGCCCAGGCATTCGATATTTGCTGGCAAATCGGCCGGGCGAGCGACAAATTCCGGGCCAATTAGCCGTATTGGCACATCCGGCAAGGCTGCTGCCAGCGAGCGCACAAGCGGCCAATCGAACCACTCGCCGATCGTGCCGACGTAGCCGATGTATTTCCGTTTTCCTGATGGGGACGGCAGAGGCAGGTTGTCCGTACGATAGCCGTTCAAAACCACCACGGCGTCTCGTCTTATCGGGCTCAACTCGAGCGCTAGTTGTGACGAGGAGCAATACACATCGGTGACTTTCCGGCAGATCGCCCGCATCCGAATGCGCATCGCGCAGCGGGAAATTCCCCGATAAAACGCTGGAAAATTGTCCAGAATGTCGGCGAACGATCGTTGGTGCGGAACGTGAGTCAGCGCCCATTCCGCGAGTTTGCTAGGACGCCCGATCGCGAGCACGCAATGCTCCGTCCCGCGTGCGAACTCGATCACTTGCACAAGCACTGGCCTCCACGCAACGATGCGATTGATAAGGCCGGCCATGGGAAGCGGTTCGATCGGAAGCGCGGATGGACGTAGTACCAGAATGCGCGAGTCGTTGGCATGCGACGGCGCCGGTGGACGTGTGCCTAGCCGGCTGAAGTCGGCGAAAGTTGGCAAACGGGTTGGGTACGGGTCGATCCACATTACTTTGTCGAAACCGTGGTCGGCGAACGCCGACGCCATGAAATGTGGACGCTGGGCGTAGCTGTCGAACGGGACCGAAGAGAAATAGATCAAGCCGCTGCCCTGTGCGCCGATTGGCGCACGCGAGTTCATGGCCGCACCCTAGTCGGACTGAACGCCAGCGCTCCGCAAATTACCGCAACCTTCTTCATTTGATGGCCCGACAAGATTATGGAAGCGTCTTTATAAAATGGTCCTCACCTATAGGAATCCGAAATGTATTTGGAATATTTTATCCGACGCGAATTGCCGTTCATGTTAAAGCCAACGCAGCGGAAAAACTCTACGAAAGGGATGGCATTCAGGTAGGAATATGCGGAACTCTTGTAGGAACGCACGTACTAAAACGTCAGGGAATTCGACAAGAGATAAAGACTTGTGAGATCTACGGTCAGATCCCACGCTGCGCGGCGCGCAGGTCGAACGCCATGGAATACCTGGCATTCTTATCACAGCCCATTGCAGGCTGGATGAAATCAGACATCGTCGATGTTCAGAAGCAGCGTGCATTTGCACGCTGCCTGACGCGCCATCGCGATTGCATGCCTACGGCTGAGCTGCCGCTGCGTCGTCTTCGCGGAACAATTTGTCGGCCAGGTGAAACGCCGAATTCGCCGCCGGCACGCCGCAATAGATCGCGGTTTGCAATAGCACTTCCTTGATCTGCTCGCGCGTCACGCCGTTGTTCTTCGCGGCGCGCAGATGCAGTGCGAGTTCCTCGCTGCGATTGAGCGCGACCATCATCGCGATGGTCAGCAGGCTGCGCGTGTGGCGCGGCAAGCCGTCACGCGTCCAGATTTCGCCCCACGCGTAGCGGGTGATGAAATTCTGAAACTCTTCCGTCAACTCAGTGCGGTTCGCAAGCGACCGGTCGACGTGCGCACTGCCCAGCACCGCGCGGCGCACACCGAGGCCGGCTTCATAGCGATCTTCGTCGTTCATTTCTGCTCCGTCAGGAAGTCGATCACAGTCTTCGTGAAAGCGTCGGCTTTCTCGATGTTGGAAATGTGCGAGGCGTCGAGCTCCACGTAGCGCGCGCCGGAAATCGACTGTGCCAGTTCGCGCCCTTGCGCCGGTGTCGCGGCCAGATCGTGCGTGCCGCTGATCACCAGCGCCGGCACCTTGATGCCCGGCGCTTCAGGGCGCAGGTCGGCCGCGTCGATGGCGTCGCAATTCGACGCGTAGCCTTCCTTGTCGGTATGCACGAACACGTCGCGAATCAGGGCGAGCACCACCGGCTCGCGATCGACGTAGTCAGCCGTGAACCAGCGCGGCAGCACGGCATCGGCGAGCGCGCGCATGCCTTCGGTGCGCGCTCTCGCGGCGCGCGGGATCCACACTTCGGGTGAACCGATGCGCGCCGCCGTATTGCACAGCACGACGCGTTCGAGCCGGTTGCCGTGACGCGCCGCCAACGCAACGCCGGTCAGGCCGCCCATGGAAATTCCGCAGAAATGCGCGCGGGCGATCTTCAGCGTATCCATCAGGCCGAGCACGTCGCCGGTCAGTTGTTCGATCGTGTACGGGCCCTTCGGCGCTTCCGAATGGCCATGACCACGCGTGTCGTAGCGCAGCACGCGAAAATGTTTCGACAGCGCCGCGACTTGCGGCGCCCACATGGACAGATCCGTGCCGAGCGAATTCGACAACACGATCCACGGCGCGTTGCCGTGACGGTCGCCGTCGATTCGGTAGTGAAGCTCGGTGCCATTGACTGCGGCGTAAGGCATGCCGGTTACTCCCTGGAATGGTCGCGCTGCGAGCGCGTGGTGTGAAGTGCCAGCGCGGCGTCCACATAAGCGTGCGCCTGGCCGACGTATTGAGCCGGATCGAGCAGTTGCTTCAGGCGCTCGAGCGGAAGATGCGTGGTGACGGCCGGGTCCGCGGCGAGCACGTCGAACAGCGTCTGGCCGTCGCGGATCGCGGCTTTCGACGCGCGCTCCACCAGATGATGCGCGTCGAGCCGGCCGATGCTGTCGCCGAGCGCGAGCATCACCGCTTCGCCGAGAATCAGGCCATGCGTGACGTCGAGATTGGCGGCAAGGCGCGGCACGTTGACGTTCAGCCCCGTTGCGATCTGTTCGATGTTGGCGAGCGCGCCGCCCGCGAGACGCGCGAGATCCGGCAGCGCGTCCCACTCGGCTTGCCAGCCGCCGAGCGCGCGTTCGTGCTCCTGCACCATGCCGGCGAATACCGTGGCGACCAGCCCCGGCGCTCGCGTGGCGGCCGTCAGCACGGCGGCGCAACCGACCGGATTGCGCTTGTGCGGCATGGTCGACGAACCGCCCTTGCCGGCCGCGGCCGGTTCGGCGAGTTCGTCGATTTCGGTTTGCATCTGCAGCGAGATGTCGCGCGCGATCTTGCCGAGTGTGCCGATCAGCATGCCGAACATCGACGCCGTTTCGGCAATCCGATCGCGCTGCGTATGCCACGGCAGCGTCGGCACGGCAAGGCCGAGTTCTTCAGCGAGCGATTGCGTGACTTGCGGCGCGGCATCGCGCAGGCTCGCCAGCGTGCCCGCCGCGCCGCCGAATTGCAGCACCAGCACGCGCGCGCGCAACGCATCGAGCCGCTCGCGATGACGCAGCAGCGCGTCGAGCCATTGCGCGAATTTCAGGCCGAGCGTGATGGGCAGCGCCTGCTGCAACCAGGTGCGGCCGATCATCGGCGTGGCGCGATGCGTGGCCGCAAGTTCCGCCACGGCGTCGCAAGTGGCTTGCAGGCTGTGGTCGAGCAGATCGAAGGTGTCGCGCAGTTGCAGCACCGTCGCCGTGTCGATGATGTCCTGACTCGTGGCGCCCCAATGCACGTATTTCGATGCTTCCGCGTCCGCTGCCTTGACGCACGCGGTGAGTTGCTTGACGAGCGGAATCGCGAGATTGCCACCGAGGGCGGCGTCGCGTGCGAGTGCGTCGGCGTCGAGTTGGTCGGCCTGGCAAGCGGCTTCGATCGCGGCCACCGCCGTTTGAGGAATCACTCGATGCGCGGCCGAAGCGCGCGCGAGCGCCGCTTCCACGTCGAGCATCCGTTGCAGCGTGGCGCGCGGCGCCCAGATGTCGTTCATCGGCTGCGTGCCGCAAAGAAGTCCGGTGAGACGGGCGCTGGAGTCGAGCATGATGACGTCGATGATCGAGGGTGTCGGTGATTGAGTTTACGCCACGCGACGCCGGCATGCGGGCCGGCGTCGCGTGGTGCGTTACGGGCGCGTTAAGCCGCGTTAAGCCGCTTGCGTGCCGTCGATCAGCGGCACACCGGTCAGCTTGTGCAATGCGTCGAAATCGATGTCCGAGAAAATCTCGCGCACCACGAGGCCCTTGTCGGTCACATCGATCATTGCCAGATCCGTATAGATGCGGTTGACGCAACCCACGCCCGTCACCGGGTATGAGCATTCAGCGGCGATCTTGCTCTCGCCCTGCTTGGTCAGGTGCTCCATCATCACATACACCTGCTTCGCGCCGATCGCCAGATCCATCGCGCCGCCGACTGCCGGAATCGCGTCGGGCGCACCAGTGTGCCAGTTTGCCAGATCGCCCCTCGCCGACACCTGGAAGGCGCCGAGCACGCAGAAATCCAGATGGCCGCCGCGCATCATCGCGAACGAATCCGCGTGGTGGAAGTATGCGCCGCCCTTGAGCAGCGTGACGTGCTGCTTGCCGGCGTTGATCAGTTCGTCGTCTTCCTCGCCTTTGGCGGGCGCCGGGCCCATGCCGAGCAGGCCGTTTTCGCTGTGCAGAAAGATTTCCTTGTCGGCCGCAAGGTGGTTGGCCACCAGCGTCGGCACGCCGATGCCGAGGTTCACGTACGCGCCTTCGGGGATATCCAGCGCAACGCGCTTGGCCATTTCATCGCGGGTCAGTTTTTTCATGTCGGTCTCCGAATCAGGCGGCAGCGTCGTGAGGATTAGGCATCGGGGCGTGGGCCGCTTGCGGCACTTCGATCACGCGCTGCACGAAAATGCCGGGCGTCACGATGTTTTCCGGATCGAGTTCACCGAGCGGCACGACTTGCGACACCTGCACGATCGCGGTTTTCGCCGCACTGGCCATGATCGGTCCAAAATTCCGAGCCGTCTTGCGATACGTGAGATTGCCCCAGCGATCGGCCTTATACGCCTTGATCAGCGCGAAGTCCGCATGCAGCGGCGCCTCCAGCACGTAATGCCGGCCGTCGATCAGACGGGTTTCCTTGCCTTCGGCGAGCTTGGTGCCATAGCCGGTCGGCGTGAAAAAGCCGCCAATGCCCGCACCCGCCGCGCGAATGCGCTCCGCCAGATTGCCCTGCGGCACCAGTTCGAGTTCGAGTTCGCCAGCGCGATACAACGCGTCGAACACGTACGAATCGCTTTGGCGCGGAAACGAGCAGATGATCTTGCGCACGCGTTTGGCTTTGAGCAGCGCGGCGAGGCCGATATCGCCGTTACCGGCATTGTTGTTGACGATGGTGAGTTCGCGCGCGCCCTGTTCGATCAGCGCGTCGATCAACTCCGACGGCATGCCGGCCGTGCCGAAGCCGCCGATCATGACGGTTGCGCCGTCGTTGACATCGGCGACCGCCGATTGAAGTGACTCGAAAATCTTGTTGATCATGTCGAATTTCCTTTGAAGGCGCTGCGTGCCGTCAGACTTGCTGCCATGCGGGCAGGGCTTGAGCGGGACGGTCTCCGGCCAATGCTGGCGGCGGCTCGCCAAGTGCGATGCGAAGCTGGCGCCGTTGGTTTGCTCGCTTCAAATTTGTTCGTTGTATGAACATGGATTCGTTTAGCGAACGCTGAGGCGATTATGGTAGTCCATCGTGCAGGTTGTCAAGGCAGGGAATTCCCCTTAATCATAGGTTCTCGCTGCGTGACATGGCGGTTTGTTGTTGGCGTCGGCCGGTCGGGGCGAAGAGCCGCACTATCCAAACACGAGATTATTGGGCTAACCTCTATCCACTTATCAAATACGTTTTCCGCGCTGCAGGACATCGAGCATGTCTGAAACAAACCTGGATCTGAACCTGATCCCCTACCTCGTCGCGATGGAAGACACGCGCAATGTCAGCCGCGCGGCCGAGCAGCTCGGCGTCAGCCAGCCGCGCGTGAGCACCGCGCTTGGCAAGTTGCGGGAGTACTTTGACGATCCGCTGTTCGTGCGCACGTCCAAAGGCATGGAGCCGACGCCGCGCGCGCTCGCCATCCTGCCCGCCGCGCGCGACGCGCTTTCGCGCATCGAGAAAGGCATGCTCGACGTGCAGGAATTCGACCCGGCCACCAGCACCCATACGTTCTCCATCGCGCTCTCCGACGTCGGCGAGATCGTGTTTCTGCCGCGGCTCCTGCAACTGTTCGCTGAGCGCGCGCCGTTTGCGAATCTGCGCTCGGTGACGGTCTCGCCGTCGCAGGTGGAACGCGGGCTCGAATCGGGCGACGTGGATCTGGCGATCGGCTATTTCCCCGACCTGGCGGGCAATAACTTCTTCCAGCAGCGTCTTTTCACGCATCGCTTCATCTGCCTGATGCGCGCGCAACATCCACTGGCGAAGGCGCCGCTCACGCTGGCGCAGTACGTGGCGTCGGGTCATGCCGTGGTGCGCGCGGAAGGACGCAGCCAGGAAGTGCTCGAGCAGTACCTGGAGAAGAAGCGCATCAAGCGCCGCGCCGTGCTCGAAACGCCTCACTTCATGAGCCTGCCGTTCATCCTCGCGCGCACCGATCTGCTCGCCACCGTGCCGCATGCGATCGGCTTCGCGTACGTGTCGGAGCATGCGTCGATCACGCTGGTGGAGCCGCCGTTGCCGTTGCCGCATTTCGATCTGCGCCAGCATTGGCATCGCAAGTTTCATAACGATCCGCGTGGAAGCTGGCTGCGCAGCGTGGTGGCCGAACTGTTTAACGACGCGCTGGACGAATGGCCCAAATGAGCTGCCCTGACGGCACACAGGGACATCGGCACGACACGCTGCAAAACATGGAACAATGGCCGCACTCATTGAACCCGCGCGCTCCGTACAGAGTCGACGCGCGATCCCGTAGGAGCGACGGATGACCAGTAGCAAGGCGAAGAAAACCAAACCGATAACCACAACCGAGCGCCCGAGCCGCGAGGAAGCTGAAGCAGCGGTTCGCGTGCTGTTGCGTTGGGCCGGCGACGACCCGGCGCGTGAAGGCCTGATCGACACGCCGGCGCGCGTGGTGCGGTCCTATGAGGAGTTTTACGCGGGCTATCAGGTCGACCCGCGCGAAATCCTCGCCCGCACCTTCTCCGAAGTGGACGGCTACGACGAAATGATCGTGCTGAAAGACATCCGCTTCGAAAGCTACTGCGAACATCACATGGTGCCGATCATCGGACGCGCGCACGTGGCGTATCTGCCGGGGCATCGCGTGGTCGGCATTTCCAAGCTGGCGCGACTGGTCGATGCGTTCGCCAAACGCTTGCAGATCCAGGAAAAGATGACGGTGCAGATCGCCGACACCTTGAACGAAGTGCTGCAACCGGCAGGCGTCGGCGTGATTCTCGAAGCCGCGCATCAATGCATGTCGACGCGCGGCGTGCACAAGGCCGGCGTGACAATGGTCACCTCACGCATGCTCGGCACGTTCCGCACGGATCCGTCGACACGTCGCGAGTTTCTGTCGATCGTCGGCAATCCGGGCGTGATGGCGGTCGCCAATACGTAGACCCAGGTTGCGCGCAAGCGTGGCATGCCTGCCTCATGCCACGCTCCGCCTCACGCGCAGCTGGCCGAAAGTGGCCAGCAACACCGCGCCCAGCACGCACGCGACACCGGCCAGTTGCGCCGCGCTGACGGACTCGCCCGACACCATCGCAGCTAATGCCACCGCGCTCACCGGCACGAGCGCGGTCATCAAGCCCGCTTCGGCGCCGCTCAACCGAGCGGCGCCCGCATACCAGAGCACGAAGCCCAGCACGGTCGGCACCAGCGCGTAATACAGCACGCCGCCGAGTGCGCTCGCATCGACCGGCAAGGCCCACGGCTTTTCGAAGCAGGCCGGCACGATCGCCACCGCGAAACCGATGCCGCACATCAGCGCCGACAGAGGCAACGGCGCCACCGCCGTGCGCAGCTTGCGATTGAGCAGAATGAACAACGCCTCGCAGACGATCGCGAGAAACACGAGCGCGTTGCCCGCCAGCGAACTGGCCATATGCGGCGCGGCGAATTCGCCGGGATGCACGGTGTGCATGGTGCACGCGAGCACGCCCGCCGTCGCCAGCAGGATCGCGCCGATCAACGCGGGCGCGGGGCGCTCACCGAGCGCGAGCATGGCGACGCCGGCCGACACGGCGGGCAAGGTGCCGGCAATCACCCCGGCGTCGGCAGCCGAGGCGAGTTTCATCCCGCTGATCAGCAATACCGTATAGCCGACGCTCCCCGCGCCCGCCTGGGCGATCACGAGCAGCGTATCGCGCCGGTCCAGACGCGGCCAGCGCACGCCTCGCCAGCGCATCGCCAGCACGAACAGCGGAAAGGCAATCGCGAAGCGCAACGCGGTCGCGCTGAATGGCGGCAGTCCGGCCGCGATGGATTTGCTGACCACCACCGTGCTGCCGACGCCGACCATCGCCAGCGCGCAAAACAGATATCCGGCATACCGCGAGTTCATGGTGCTGTCCTGTTGGTTGGATCGAGCACGCAGAGTAAAGGCACGACAAGCGGCGGTCTTGAACGAAATTGCAAAACAAGGCAACGCAATAAGCGAGTCAATGAACCAGGTCAGCCCGCTCACGATGACGCCGTCAATGCTGGCCCGGTGGCAAATCCATCGAGTATCCTGAACGAACGGAGCGCCGCTCACGTGGCAGCCGCCGGCAGGCCGTTCGGGTACACGCTTTGCAACCGTCTGTAGAAACCCCGGAAGCACGCCGGCTCAACCGCAAAAAACAGGAGCTCCTCAATTGGTAGCATTTCCGTCTTCGGCGGTGTCGACCTGGGGCGGCGCGGTCGTGTTCCTCAACGTTCTGTTGACGCGCCTCGGCGTACCGATCCCCGCGGTGCCCATGCTGCTCTTCGCGGGATCCGCGATTGCCGCCGGCACGCTGTCGTTCTGGCCGGTCCTCGGCGCCGCCGTGCTCGGCGCGCTGATCGGCGACGGCGCATGGTTCACGGCCGGCCGCCTGTATGGCCGCAAGCTGATCGCGGCGCTAGGCCGGCTCTCGCCCGCCGTCGATTCAAGAGTGGACAAGGCGCGCGCGCTGTTCGAGCGCTTCGGTGTGCCGCTCGTGTCGATCTCGAAGTTCGTCCCCGGACTCGCGCTCGTCACGCCGCCGCTGATGGGTACGACCGCCGTCGACGTCCGCATCTATGCGGTCTGGGATTTCGCCGGCGCCCTCGCGTGGGCTGCCTTCTGGCTGCTAGGCGGCGCCGCGGCGGAACGGCAGCTGCATATGCTGCTCGAATTCGTCAAAGCGCGTGGCGGCACAGTCATCGACATTTTGCTGGCCACCGCACTGCTCTATCTGGCCTTCCGTCTGGAGCAACGACGACGCGAACGCCGCCGCTTCAGGGACGCCGCGGCGGCACAAGCGGCCGCCGACGGCTGGCGCCGGCTCGCGCCACCGCCCAAGGTGCTCGATGCCCGTCCGCAGGCGCCCTCGCTCGAAGCGCCGTGCCGCATTCCCGGCGCGCTCGCGCTCGATCCGCATTCGCGGGAGCAGATCGACGGGGCGCTGCGGGCGCACGACATGGTGATCTACTGCATTTGCCCGGACAGCGCCACCGCGTTCGAAATCACGCAACGCATGCGCGATAACGGCTACACGCGGATTCGCGCGCTACGGGGCGGCCTCGATGCCTGGCAGCGGCGCGGCTTTCCGGTCGAACCGCTTGCCTTGATCGACGAGTCGGGCACCGCCGGCCGCCCGCCGGCATCGCGCGGCGAAGCGCTCGGGGCGATCACGTTGCGCGGTTTCGCGCCGCGCAGCACGCAAGGCGCCTGAGCCGCGCCGGTCGCGACGAGCTCCTCGCCGCCGTAGCAGGATTAAAGCTTGCGCAGCAGTCCGGCCGCCGAACGCATCCGGCGCTTGCGCTCCTTGCCGAGCCAGTGAAGCGCCGCTTCAGGATCGCCGACGCCGGCGAGCAAGGTCGTATTGTCGCGCAGCAACATCTCACTTGCGACCACATCGTTCAGCGTACCGAAACGTTTCTGGATCTGCTTCAAACGTTTGAGGGTGCGTTTGCGGCCGCCGCTCAGGACGGGTTCGAAAAACTCGAGCAGATAGCGCAGTTTCTTGCCCGCCTTCCTCACATTGTGGAAGGCAATGTAGTTGGAGCGCTTCGCACGCCGCGCTCGTTTTAACCGCTTCTTCAACGAGCGCTCTGAAGCGGCCACGCGTTGGTTCGCGAATTTTTGCAGCGGCATGCGTTCATGTGCGGTATTCAGTTCTTTGGACGCACTGGACAAGGCTTCACGCAGCAGATGCTTGACGTCGGCGTTCGAGAGCGTCTCGCGGCTCGTCGTCAACGCGGCGCCGCGAGCGTCCTTGAGTTTGGGCGCTATCTCGCTCGCGCCGCTGCGTGCGCCGTTATCTTCGCGCGTCAGCAATTCGATCAGAATGTCCCAGTCGCGCGTTTTGCCGGCGGCCGTGGCCAAGTACTTATAGAGCGCACGTTGCCGGGTGTTTTCGCCTTTCTCCAGCAAGGGCTCGAAGGCCCACCACAAAGAGCGCAAACGCCGCAGCGAGACACGCAATTTGTGCAGCGCTTCCGGCGACGGGTCTTCGTGCACCGCGTTGGCGTATTCGATCGCGTGATCGACAAGAGGCGCCGCATACGACGCGAAGGCCTCTTGCGCGGAGCGCGCTTTAACCGCGGGGTCGCTGTCGACGGGTTGTTTCTCGCCTTTCGGATTTTCGCGCTTCATCAAAGCCCCTTTGAGAACACCCTATCAACACAGTAGCAAAAAAAGCGCCCAACTAAAATTGACGTGACGACTGTGTCGCTTCGACGGGCCGCACGCATGATCCAACGCAAGCCTCGCTCGCCTCGCAGCGAGCATGGTCTTTTTTCTGTGTTCGTCGACATCGCGACCACGAAGCGACTATCTTTAACTGACGCGAGGCCGTTCGGCCGCGCACTGGCGCCGCAACCCAGACCGGCGCAAACACGAACAGCTTTCAGGAGCTTGGTATGCGAATACTGATTGTCGGTGCAACAGGTCTGATCGGCGGCGAGGTGGTCAAGCTGCTCGCCGCCGAACACGACATCGTCACCGCGAGCCGCAAGGGTTCCGATCTTCACGTGGACCTGTCGAACAAAGCCAGCATTGAATCGATGTACCAGCAAGCCGGCAAACTCGACGCGGTTGTCTGCACGGCGGGCGCAGCGAAGTTCGCCCCGCTCGCCTCGCTCTCCGACGACGATTTCTCGTTCAGTCTTGCCAACAAGTTGATGGGCCAGGTCAATCTGGTGCGCTGCGGCGCGGCACACGTGTCGCAAGGCGCGTGCTTCACGCTGACGAGCGGTACGCTCGCGCAGCAGCCGATGGAAGGCAGCGCGGCCGTCAGCGTCGTGAATGCCGGCGTGGAAGCGTTCGCACGTTCGGCGGCGCTCGAACTGCGCGGCAAAGCCCGCGTGAACGTGGTCAGCCCGGGTTGGGTCGCCGAGACACTCGAGTCGATGGGCCGCGATCCGTCGCAAGGTGTGCCTGTTGCCTTGGTCGCGCAGGCCTACAAACGCAGCCTCGGTGGCGGCGCGAGCGGCGAAGTGATCTCCGCCTCATGACGGGTCGTGCGGGCCAGGCCTTTTCGGACATCTGAGCATCCGCATCCGACAACCTGTAACCCGTACTCCGAAGGCGACGCACCGCCAGTGGCCGCGCCCTGCTCGCGCGCCACGACGGCGCACCGCCGCGTCACGCCACTGTCATCATTACGACACACACGCCCCGCAGGATCGGAAACTCCCGACAAACTCCCTGGGGCTCACGTCATGCCGGAACTTTCGTATCCACAGCCAGGCACTGCTGCCGGAAAGGGGCGCAACATCAGCCTCGTCATTTTCCTCGCAGTGATTCTGGTGGGCGCGGTGTATTGCGCTGTGCACTTACTGGACGATCTGCAACCCGTTCGCGAAAGCTCGGTTCTGCCTTACGTGCTACTCGGCATTGCACTGTTGATCGCGCTGGGTTTTGAGTTCGTCAACGGCTTTCACGACACGGCCAATGCGGTCGCGACCGTGATCTACACGCATTCGCTTGCGCCGAACTTCGCCGTGGTGTGGTCCGGCAGCTGGAATTTTCTCGGCGTGTTGACGTCGAGCGGCGCGGTGGCTTTCGGCGTGCTGCAACTGCTGCCCGTCGAACTGATCCTGCAGGTCGGCAGCAGCGCCGGTTTCGCGATGGTGTTCGCCTTGCTGATCGCCGCGATCATCTGGAATCTCGGCACGTGGTGGTTCGGACTGCCGTCGTCGAGCTCGCACACGCTGATCGGCTCGATCATCGGCGTCGGCCTGATGAACCAGCTGATGCACGGCACCGACGGCACGAGCGGCGTGGACTGGAATCAGGCACTGGGCGTCGGCAAATCGTTGCTGCTCTCGCCGCTGGTCGGTTTTCTCGCAGCGGGTTTGTTGCTGCTGATCCTGAAAGCGGTGGTGCGCGTTCCCGCGCTGTATGCCGAACCCAAGGGCAAGGAGCCGCCGCCGTTCTGGATCCGCTGCCTGCTGATCCTGACCTGCACGGGCGTGTCGTTCGCGCACGGCTCGAACGACGGCCAGAAAGGCATGGGCCTCATCATGCTGATCCTGATCGGCACGGTGCCGACGGCCTATGCGCTGAACAAGGCGGTGACGCCCGCGGAAACGCAGACCTTCCTCGCCGTCGCGCACGAAACCTCGGCGACGCTCGCCAAGTACACCCAGGGCGCCACGCCCTCGGCCAATCCGCGCGCCGATGTCGAAGCGTACGTGCGCACGCACCAGTTGACGCCCGCCACCCTGCCGGCCTTGCAGCAGCTGACCGACCTCATTGCCGGCCAGGTCGGCAAGTCGGGCTCGATGGCGGCGGTGCCGCAAGGCATCGTCGATAACGTGCGCAACAACATGTACGTGGCCTCTGAAGCGATTCGCCTGATGGCCAAAAACAAGCAGCCGGCATTCTCGCCGGAGGACGCCAAAACGATCGGCAACTTCAAGACGCAAACCGATCACGCCACCAAATTCATTCCCACGTGGGTGAAGGTCGCGGTGGCGATCGCGCTGGGTCTCGGCACGATGGTGGGATGGAAGCGCATCGTCGTGACGGTCGGCGAAAAGATCGGCAAGCAGCATCTGACATACGGACAGGGTGCATCGGCTGAACTGGTGGCGATGCTCACGATCGGCGCGGCCGACATGTACGGCCTGCCGGTCTCGACGACGCACGTGCTGTCCTCGGGCGTGGCGGGCACGATGGCGGCCAATGGTTCCGGCCTGCAATGGGGCACGGTGCGCAGCCTGGTCCTGGCCTGGGTGCTGACATTGCCGGTTTCGATCGCGCTGGCAGCCGGCTTGTACTGGGTGTTCCGGGCGGTGTTTTGAGTTCACGCGGCGGCCGGTTCATCAACCGGCCGCCGCTTCTGAAAAAGGCATGAAAAAAGCGCGGTTCGTTCCGCGCTTTTTCATTTCACCGCACCGTACTTTCTCGCCGATCAGTACACCTCGGGCACAATCATCGAAGCCGGCACCGGCTGACGGCTGTACTCGTCGTGATAGACGCGAGCGGGCAATTCGATCTGCGAATGCTCGATCTCGTGATACGGCACCTGGCTCAGCAAGTGATTAATGCAGTTCAGGCGCGCGCGCTTCTTGTCGACCGCCTGCACGACCCACCACGGCGCTTCGGGAATGTGCGAACGCTGCAGCATCACTTCCTTGGCCTGCGTGTAGGCTTCCCAGCGGCGACGGCTTTCGAGGTCCATGGGACTCAGTTTCCACTGCTTCAGCGGGTCGTGAATGCGGTTCTGGAAGCGGATTTCCTGCTCTTCGTCGGTAATCGAAAACCAGTATTTGAGAATCTGCACGCCGCTGCGCGCCAGCATCTTTTCGAATTCGGGCACCGAACGGAAAAACTCTTCGTATTCTTCGTCGGTGCAAAAATTCATCACGCGTTCGACGCCCGCGCGGTTGTACCAGCTGCGATCGAACAGCACCATTTCACCGCCGGCCGGCAGATGCGAGACGTAGCGCTGAAAATACCATTGCGTGCGTTCGCGGTTGTTCGGCGCCGGCAGCGCCGCCACGCGGCACACCCGCGGATTGAGCCGTTGCGTGATGCGTTTGATCGCGCCACCCTTGCCGGCGGCATCGCGCCCCTCGAAAATCACCACGAGGCGGTGGCCGGTCTGCACGATCCAGTCCTGAAGTTTGACGAGTTCGCCCTGCAAGCGGAACAGCTCGCGGAAGTACATCTTGCGCGCCTCGCGATGCTCGGCCGTGAAGCCCTCCGCGCCGTCGATGATGCGGTCGTCGACCTCCATCTCGAGTTCTTCGTCGTAGGCGTCGATCAGGTCTTCTTCGAAACGGCGCTGCCGCTCGGCCATCAATTCGGCTTCAGGTCTCGGATCCTGCTCTTTCATTGCGGCTCTCCTGGCAACGGAAATGGTTAGGCGCGCGGCGGCAAACGCGACGCGGACGCGCTCGATTATCGAAGCGTCAGGTGTCAACCGTGTTACCACAGCGGCTGCGTGCCTTGTCAACGCCCATGATAGCGAGTTTCGCCCGGCCGCCCGGCGCTAGCGCAACGGTTTCGCGAAGCTGAGTTCGTGGCCGTCCGGATCGGTGATGTGGAAATAGCGCTCACCCCAAGGCGCGTCGGACGGTTCGAGCGACGGCTTCAGCCCCGCCGCCAGCGCTTTGCGATAGAGCGCGTCGACGTCGGAGACATAGATGATCACGCGGCCCCACCAGGCGACAGGCGCGCGCGTATCGACGATCAGGTTCAGATACGAACCGCCGAACGCAAACGATGTAAAAGCCTCCTGCGGACCGCCGAATTTCATCGGAAATCCGAGTGCTTCATAAAACAGCACGGCGCGCGGCATATCGCGGGTGGCGAGCGTGATGGCGCTGATCGACTCAATTTGCGGTTCCGTGGGCCGGCTCGACGAGGCTGATGTGGCGGCTGAGTTCATGGCGGCTCTCTCCTTGGCATGCCAGACGTGTCATCTGCCCAGCACGGTGCATGCCGTGGCTGTGGCTGTGGCTGTGGCCGTGGCTGTGGCTGTGGCTGTGGCTGTGGCTGTGGCTGTGGCTGTGGCTGTGGCGCTCGCTGGCTTCGCAAAGTGTCTCACAGGGCGCGCCGCCACGGCGCGCCTCACGGCCACTTGAAAACCTTCGCGGCGCCCCGCATCTCCCATTCCGTTTATCCGGAGCATCGCTATGGGAAGCCGCCCACGCTTCGTCGATGACCTGTCGCGCGCCGCATCCGACGCCCCCGGGCCCGAGACACTCAATCCTTTTTCCGACGACGCCCTGCTCGACGCCTATTCCCGCACCGTGATCGGCGCGCTGGAACGCGTCCAGCAAGCCGTCGCCTTCATTGCCGTCGAACGGCGCCTGCCCGGCGAGCCGTCCGGCCGCGGTTCGCGCGGCGGCACCGGCTCGGGTTTTCTGTTCACGCCCGATGGTTACCTGCTCACCAATAGTCACGTCGTGCACGGCGCCACCCACATTACCGTGACGCTCGCCGACGGCGCGAAATTCGACGCCGATCTGGTCGGCGACGATCCCGGCAGCGATCTGGCCGTCTTGCGGATCGGCTCGCCGGAGCCGCTGCCGCATGTCGAACTCGGCGAGTCGTCGAAGCTGCGCGTCGGGCAGATTGCGATTGCGGTCGGCAATCCGCTCGGCCTCGCGCAAACGGTCACGACCGGTGTGGTGTCGGCGCTCGGCCGCTCGCTACGCTCGAATTCGGGGCGCATGATCTACGACGTGATCCAGACCGACGCCGCGCTTAATCCCGGCAATTCGGGCGGTCCGCTGATCAATTCGGCGGGCCAGGTGATTGGCGTGAATACCGCGATCATTCCCGGCGCGCAAGCCATCTGCTTTGCCACCGCGATCGACACCGCCAAGTGGGTCATCATGCAGATCTTCGCGCATGGCCGCGTGCGGCGCGCGTATATCGGCGTGGCGGGCACCACCAGGCCACTGTCGCGCCGCGTGCAGCGCTATTTCGGCTTGAGCTCGGAAAGCGGCGTACATGTCATGGAGATCGTCAAAGGCAGCCCAGCCGCGCTCGGCGGCCTGCGCACCGACGATACGATCATCGCGATCGATACGCAGGCCGTGCAGGATGTGGACAGTTTGCAGCGCACGCTCGACGCATCGCGCATTGACAGACCGGTCAATGTGACGGTGTTGCGCGGCGCGCAGCGGCTCGAATTGACGTTGACGCCGGTCGAGCAGGTTAGCTGAGGCAACAGCGGCGTGCATGTTCTGCGAGCACAAAAAAGCCTCGCGTTCGAACGAACGCGAGGCTTTCTCTTTCTGCTAAAAAGCCGCGCATCTCAACTCAAGATGCACTGCCCATGCCCCGCAATAAAAACGCTTACTGGATCACGCGCGTCACGCCCCGGCCGCGCGGATCGGCCGCGGCTTCCGGCGTATCGCCGTTGATCTTGATCGCCTGGATATCGCCGCTGAAATCCTGCCCCTTCAGCGTGTAACCCTTGGCTTCGATCTGCTTGGCGAGCTCACCGTCGATCGGCTTATACGGCTCCCAGAAGATCGTGTTCGGCGGCAACAACTGATGATGGAAACGCATCGCGGCGACAGCCTGCTGCAGCGGCATGTTGTAGTCGTAGACGTTATTGATCACCTGGAAGATCGACGTGAAGATGCGCGAGCCACCCGGCGTGCCGATCACGAGCGATACTTTGCCGTCCTTCGTCAGGATCGTCGGGCTCATCGAGGAGAGCGGCCGCTTCTTCGGTTCGATCGCGTTCGCGTCGCTGCCCACCACGCCGAACATATTCGCGACGCCCGGCTTCGCGGAGAAGTCGTCCATCTCGTCGTTCAGCACGATGCCCGTGCGGTCCGCCACCACACCCGAACCGAAATAGCCGTTGATGGTGTACGTGTTCGACACGGCGTTACCCCACTTGTCGATCACCGAGAAGTGCGTGGTTTCCGCTTTCTCCGGCATCGACGTGCCGAGGCCGGCCTGAATGCTCTTCGTGTCCGAAGGCGCGTTCGGATTCACTTCGCCGGCGCGCCTGGCGATATACGCGTCGTCGGTCAATTGCGCGACCGGCACCTTGTAGAAGTCAGGATCGCCGAGGTATTGCGCGCGGTCGGCGAACACGCGCTTTTCGATTTCCGCGATCAGGTGCACGTATTGAGCGGAATTGGGCGTGACGTCCTTGAAGTCGGGCGCAAGGTCGGCCTTCATTTTCAGCAGCTGCACGAGACCGATACCGCCCGAGCTCGGAGGCGGCGCCGTGTAGACGCGATAGCCGTTCCAGTCGGCCTGGATCGGCTCACGCCACACTGCCTTGTATTGCTGCAGATCGGCCTTGGTGATCAGACCGTGACCGCGCATGGACGCCGCGATCAGATCGGCCGTCTTGCCCAGATAGAAGTCTTTGGCGCCCTGATCCGAAATGCGCTGCAATACAGCGGCCAGATCCGGCTGCTTGAAGTTGACGCCCTGCTTCAGATTGCCGAAGTAGGTGTCGAAGTTGGTCTTGCCGGCGAACTCTTTCGCGGCATCGTCGCGGCGTTCCTGTAATTGCTGGCTGACCTCGAAACCGTCGCGCGCGTAGTGGATGGCCGGCGCGAGCACCTGCTTCCACTTGAGCTTGCCGAAGCGGCGCTGCGCCTGCCACATGCCGTCCACGGTGCCCGGCACGCCGGCCGCGCGGTAGCCGTACAGGCTCATGCCTTTGATGACTTCGCCCTTGTCGTCGAGATACATGTTTCTGGTTGCGGCCAGCGGTGCACGCTCGCGATAGTCGAGGAAGTAGGGCTTGCCGTCGACATAGAGCGTCATGAAACCGCCGCCGCCGATGTTGCCCGCTTCCGGATACGTCACGGCAAGCGTGAAGGCGATTGCTACGGCTGCGTCGACGGCGTTGCCGCCTTCCTTGAATATCTGCTCGGCGGCGTCGGCGCTGAACTTGTCCGCGACCGCGATGGCGGAGGCAGTGAGGACAGCCGGTTGGGCTTTCGCGGGCGGCTTGGCGATTGCCGGCGTGGCTTCGAGAAAGCCGGTGGAAACAGAGACGAGTGCGACCAGCGCGAATCCGCTGGCCGACGATTTAACGTTGCGGAACAACTTCATTGCATATCCCCCAAGACGACTTTTATCCGATGAATACAGATATCTCGAGGGTTTATAACATGTGAACTACTCGCTTGCGAAGCCGCTAGATGTCGTAGGGTTTATGCTGCGGCACACAAAAAAACCGGTTGGACCGCGCCGGGAAGCGCTCGTCAAAACAGCCGGGACAGGCGTCTTCGGCATGCGGCATGCCGCGCGGTACAGCGCTTTACGCGCGTCCGCGACTGCCGCGCGCAATCTCATCGCCGGCGTTATGTGGCAGTCGAGCGGTAATCGGAATCGACATGAACGAGAACAGCCCGACCACCAGAAAAGCCGGCCAGAAATCGGAGAAAACAATAGTCGAATGACCCTGCACGTTATGCGAAATCTGCAGCACGATACCCGCGATCGTCACGCCGAGGCCCAACGAAATCTGCTGGATCACGCTTGCGACACTCGTCGCGCGACCCACGTCACGGCTCGGGATATCGGCATATGCCAGCGTGTTCAACGACGTGAACTGCAGTGACGGAAAGAAACCGCCGAACAGCACGACACACCAGATCAGCCAATGCGGCGTGCCAGGAAAGAACAGACCGTAGACCGCGATGGCGAGGCCCGCGCAGCACGCGTTGAACATCAGCACCGTACGGAAACCGAAACGCTCGAGAATGCGCGACGCGGCCGCCTTCATGAAGATCGAGCCGAATGCGGACGCACAGGTAATCGACCCCGACTTGAACGCCGTCATGCCGAGGCCTTCCTGCAATGCAAGTGGCAACAGAAACGGCACCGCCCCGAGGCCGATGCGAAACAGCGAGCCGCCCACCACGCTCGCGTGAAAACTCGGAATGCGCAGCAGCCGAAGATCGAGCACAGGCAATTCGACGCGGCTCGCGTACAGCACATACAGCGTCAGCAACACCACGCCGATCACGCACATGCCCACCGACACCGGGTTCGACACCAACTCGCCGCCCACTAGCGAGAGCCCCAGCATGAACAGCGACGCTCCGCTCGCGGACAAAAAGAAACCGGTCCAGTCGAGCCGGCCCGGATGCGCTTCACGGACGTTGGCGATGTGTTTATTCGCGAGCCAGATGCCCAGCAGGCCAATTGGAATGTTGATGAAAAAAATCAGACGCCAGTGCAGATAAGTGGTGATGAAACCACCCAGCGGCGGCCCGACCACCGGTCCGAGCAAAGCCGGCACCGTCAGATAGTTGACTGCACGGATAAAGTCGGACTTCGGCACAGAACGGAAAATGATGATGCGGCCCACCGGCACCATCATCGCGCCGCCGAGGCCTTGCACGAATCGCGCGACCACAAACGTGCCGAGCGATGTGGAAGCCGCGCACATCAGCGAGCCGGCCATGAAAACGCCGATCGCCGCGCGAAACACCGTGCGCGAACCGAAGCGGTCAGCAACCCAGCCGCAGATTGGAATGAAGACACCGAGGCCGATGACATAAGCTGTCACGGCGAGCTTGAGGGTGATGGGATCCTGGCCGAGATCGCGCGCCAGAACCGGCAGCGACGTCACGATGACCGTGCCGTCCACGTTTTCCATGAACATCGCACACGCGACGATCAGCGGAACAATGAAAGTGCCTAAAGCGAGAGGCATTGGCATGGCGACGGGTTGCAAGGCCGCCGGTGTAAAGCGTCGATTATGGCATCGCATCGGCAACAGATGTTGTTGCGCGAGGTCTTTTCACTCGGATAGACACGTATGGTTGAACGCGCAACCACGCAGCGTCGCAACGCGAGTGCGCGAGCCGTCAACTTACGTAAACGCAAAAAGGTTGAGCCGGCATTCAGCCCGCTCAACCTTCGATACGTCAGCGAACAGGCAGACGGATGACTTAGCGCGATGCGCTGACCAACGGCTGCAATTGCGGCAGGATCTCGGCGCTTGCGCGAGCCACGTCGTTCGGGAAGTCGATTTCGATCCAGGGCGCGCCGGTCACGTCCGCGGTATCGAACACCTGGCTGCGCTCCAGCAGCAGATCGCGTACCGCTTCTTCGTGCGGCAGATTGGCCCGGCCGCTGTCCACATAACCAGCCACGATCTGCGCGAAGCGTTGCGCGGTTTCCTGCCGGAAGCGGAAGAACCCGACCGATTCGCCGATCGTGTCGTACTCGAGATTGACCGCGAGCTGCTTGCGCAACTCGACCGGCACGCCGTCTTTCAGGCACAGCTTGACGGGTTCGTCGCCGGCTTCGAAATCACGGTCGATCAACAGGCGGTTGACCGTCTCGCCCGCCACCAGAGCAGCCAGAATGCGCTCGTCGTAAAGCACGTCGGCGTCCATCAACAGCACGTCGCCGCCGCGCGTCAGCGCCTCGGCCACCGTGTGCACCGTCAGCACGCTGCCCAGGTCGTAACGCGTGTTCAGCACGGTTTCCACTTTGTGCGGCCAGTTGATGCGCTCCAGTTCCGCCTGCACCGATTCCGGCTGAAAGCCGAGCGCCAGCACGACTTCAGTCACGCCGGCGGTTTCGAGCATTTGCAGATGCCGTTCGAGCAGGCTCATGCCGTCGAATTGCAACAGACACTTCGGGAACTGAGCTTCCGGCGGTTGCTGGAGACGCAGGCCGAGGCCCGCAGCGAGGATGATGGCACGCATGCGCGGTCCTTTGAAAAAATACGGAGTTTAATCGACAACCGGCACGCGCCCTGTCGCGCGGCGCCGTTGCCAGCTTCGTTCGCTGAAGTGCAGAACCAGCAGACCCGGCAAGCCTAGCAGGATTTCGCGGGCGCGCTTGGCGAGCGACAACGCCAAGGCCGCGTCCGGCGGCAAACCAACCAGCGGCGCGAGCAGCAGATAGCCGCCTTCCTGCACGCCGAGCGAGCCGGGAATCATGAACGCCGCGCCGCGAATGGCCTGGCCCAGGCTTTCGAGCAACAACGCGTCGACCCAGTCGACCGGATGTCCGAGAAAGCGCAGCGCGAGCCACACTTCCACCGTGCCGACGATCCAGCCCACAAGACTCATGGCGAAGCTTGCCGCCACGCGGCCGCGTTCGCGATACATGGCCTGCACGGCGGCGTCGACGGCTTCGGCGCGCGTCATCAGCGAAGACCAGTCGCGCTTGCCGAAAACCTTGGAGATCACGCCGAGCAAGCGCCCGAACAAACCGCGCCGCTGCGCATAGTAAAACCCGACGATCATCGCGCCCAGCACGCCGGTCGCAATCAGCGTGGCAGTCCGCAGATCGTGCAGCGCGCCGTGCGCTGCGTAAGCGCCGAACAGCAAAAGTCCGCCCAGCGCGAAGATGATTTGCGCGAGCGCCTGCGCGGTCGTGCTCACCGTGATCGCCGCGGCGGCATCGCGCATGCGCATGCCACGCTGGGACAGTTGCCGCACCATGACCACGGGTCCGCCGATCTGGCCGGCCGGCAGCAGGCTATTCACCGACTCGCCGATCCAGCGCGCGAACAGCGCGTCGCGCCATGTCAGATCGTGATGAATGCCGTCGCGACGAGGATGGAACAACACCGAGATCGCGCCGGCATCGAGAAGCACCGGCACGAGGTGGAACGCCGCGACGAGCGCGAGTCCCCAGCCAGCGGTAAGCAGTGTCGAAGCAACCGAGCCGAAACCCTGCCACGCGAGCAGGCCGACAAACAGCGCTGTCCCGATCGACAGCAGGATCAGGGCCGCGCGGCTCATGCGCGGTCCTTCCCGCGTTGGGTCATCTGGCGAAAAACCTGGCGGAAGCCGAAGTACGCAATCGCATCCTTCATGTTCGAGATGAAGCGGCGCCACGGCCGCATGTTCGGATCGGTGACGTATTCGAAAGTGAGCGACACGCGCATTTCGTTCGCGCCGGCGGGTGTGATGCGATGCCGCAGCTTGTCGCCGTCGAAGAACACGAGGCCGCCCGGCGGAATCTGCACCGACCCCGGCTGATCCGGGACATCCGGATTGCGCGTGTGGAGTTCGTAGTCGAGCCGGCAAGACGATTCGTCGATCACGCCGAGCAGCAACGTATAGCGGCGGCCGTCATAGTACGAAGTATCGTAGTGCCAGCCGATGTGGTCGCCTTGCCGCGTGTAGTAGTAAAGCGCGTACGCATGCGGATCGTCGGCGGGCGAAAGCTGGAGTTTGTCGCCGCTCAGTTGCTCCAGCCAGCCGGTCAATTCCTTCGAGCGGTACAGCTCGGCGATGAACGGCGCGAGGCGGTCGATCGTATGACGGCTGACACTGCCGCCCTGCTTGTGACCCGGCAGATAGTTGCGGTTCACCTCGTCGAGCAGCGAACGCGCGCTATGCACGAGCTGCGCCGTGACTTCGGGCGCGAGAAAGTCTTCCAGATAAAGAAACGCGCCCTGCTCCGCGAAATCCTTGCGCAGACGCGGGTTGTCGAACCCGTGCGTGCGGCTCGCGACCGCGCGGTCGGCATTCGGTGCGGGCGATGCAGCCGGCGAACGTTCTAACGGAACTGATGCGATCACGTCGTTTTCGGCCTGCGTACTCATTCGCTGGCCCACATTTGACGGGTTTCGGACGTACCGGCGGCAGCCGGCGCCGGGCTGGCGGCACGGCGCGCCACGCGCCAGTAGTCGACCACCACCCAGACAGCGAAAAGCGGCGCGCCGATCGACGCAACCACGACGAAGGGCAGAACGACGCTGGTGAACGTGACGATCGGCAGCAGATACAGGACGTCTTCAGTTTCGAAGCCGCCGACGGAGGCCTGCTTCGTGCCCGCCTTGCCCGCCATTTCCTCGATGCGCATGCGCAGGAAGAAAATCAGCGCGATCGCTACGCCGGCCACGGCGCCGAGCACACCCGGCGCGATTTTCAAGCCCGCGATATGCGAGGCGCCCGCTCCGACACCCATGCCGACGAACAACATGACGGTCACGAGCGCGTCGCAAGCGAGGTCGTAAAAATGACCGATCCGGCTCGACTTGCCACTGATTCGCGCGAGCTCGCCGTCCGTGTGGTCGACGAAGTTCGACAGCACGATCAGCAAGGCGCCGGCGTTGGCCCACGCGAACCCGCCGTGAGCGAGGCACGGCGCGCCTGCCAGCCCGATCAGGAGGCGCAGCGTCGTCAGATGGTTCGGGGTGACCCACGTGTTCACAAGCGGAGTCACGAGCCGGCGGGCGAGCCGCGCGTCCCATGTTCTGGGCGGCGGAACGTTAATTGGAGTTTCGGGTCGCGAATTCATAACCCGGAAATATATACGGGATCGCAAAAGATTGCTTTCTTCCCGTACGTTTCATAAGGCGCCGTTGGTTCCCGATCCGTGCTGCCTGCGAAGCAAGATTTGCCGAATCGCGATAAAGTACAAAGCAGTTGCGCCTGTCAAGGTATGACTTCGATGCGCAACGTCTTTTCGGGTCTCGAGTTCACGCCACCGCCCGTTGCGAACACACTACATCGATTCAGGTGGCCGTCCACGCTTATGAAACGCTTTCTTTCGTCTGTACTCCTTGCTCTGGCAGCCGCCGCGCTGCCGCTCACCAGTTACGCCACCGCGCTCGATGCGCCGCTCGCCTGCAATGAAAGCGGCCATCAGTTCATTGCCGACCTCGCAGACCAGCAGCTGATCGACCCGAAGCCCACGCGTGTGGAGAGCAACTCGATCAACGCCTTTTCGCCGACGTCCGGTGCGGATTTGACGGCATATGGCTTTCGGGTGTTCGCGGTGGTCGGCTACGAAAAAGACGATCCCATGTTCCGTGTCGGCGACGGCGAGCCGGTCGCGCGTTCGGCCTACGGCGTCGTGGTGTTCGGCAGCGAGGCCAAAGTGCGGAACGCGATTGCCGGCACCGGCAGCACGGCGATCGTGCACCGCGTAGCGCCGCTGATTACGGCGATTTTTTGCAAGCGGAGTTGAGGCGGCACGACCGGCCGCTCTGCTTGCTGGAATGGCCGATGGGCAGATAGGAAGACGACGTTTTACATGTTATAATTGCTGCAGATGGATTTTCCGGGGCCTGCAAAGGCGTCTATCTGCCTCCTGGTGAAACAGGATCCAGCCGTGCTGGTTACGTCGGCTCACGCCGATCAAGCGCACCCGCGAAGTTATGAGGCCCCCTTGTGGGGCCTCACCTGTTTTTGAGGCCGGAATCAGCCAGTTATGCGCGGATGCCACATCGGCTAGCGGCGGTTGAGACTCGGATCGCGAATCGACTCGCCCCTCAATATCTTTGCCGCCATCACACGAAACCGCACAATGCTCCGCCGGTTGCGCGGCGTCCCCGTCTTTCCCCTAGTCACGTCGCGGACATACGCACTTTCGATCACCAGCCGCAACGCGCTTGCCCCCATGCGGCGAAGACGAAAAAACACCTCGTACTCAACTGGCTCGCCACGATCCGTGATGTCCTCAATCACGAGCCAGTTCGAATGGCCCGTGAAATAGCAACGCCGTTCACCGAGCTCGGCAACGATCGTTGGCAGTCGAAGGGACCAGCGGTGCCGGTCGGTGCAGAATGCGCGAGCGACCTGCCGGTGGTCAAAAATTCTGCGACCACTACCAGGCGCCTCGAAATCCAACGGGCTTTGCGCGCCCGGTCCGACCGACACGCAATGCGACGTGTATTCGACGTGGACGGTTGCGGTTGTCGCAGCAAACTTCCCCGAAGCGGGAATGGCGAGGGTAAAGAAGCTGGCGACGAGATGCGAAAGGCCATATCGCACGCTTGCCACGTCGATATAGCCTCGTCGCAAAATCGAAATCCACTGCATACGCCAGCCAAAGGGGAAACCGCGAATTATCGCGAGATTCCCCCTCGCTGACTCCTCAGCCAGAAGGCCTAAGACAGGCGACTTCGACGCGTTCGGCCTACAACCTGATCCCCGCCGGCTCCGCCGTCAGATACCCCACCGTCGCCCCGAAGCGGTCCTTATAGTTCGCCCGCACGAGCGGATCGAGCGTCGATTTGATCTTGTCGTGCAGCGGACTTTCCCAGTCTCCGACGTGCTGAAAGTTGCTCATCACGTAGGTCCAGCCGTTGATTTCATCGACCGCGTGCAGGCCCGTCGATTCGGCGCCCGCCGGACACGAAAGCACGCGCGCGAGCGTCTTCGTGTCGACGTTGTACGCCCACAGAAAGTTGTTCACGTGCATGCCGCTGTCCTCGCCGATAAAGAGCGTGCGCAGCTTCTCCGAGAACTTGAGGTTGTCCGGGTTGGCAATGCGCTCGGGATTCGCGGTGTTGCCGAGCGCGTCGGCCGTCGACAGATCCTCGCCGACCAGCGCTGCGGGCGCGGCCATGTCCACCGGCACCCATTCGCCGTTGATCGCGGCGCCGCTGCGGTCGCGCTGGCCGCCCTTCATGTTCAGCGCGTAGACCGCGCCGGCGCTGATTGTCTTATCGACGGCCACGTCGGTGGATGCGGCATTGCCGCGCACCATCGACTTCTCGATACGCGACATCGCCGAATACAGCACCTTGTCCTTGATATTGACCGTCGTGCCTTCGAGCTTCGTGAAGCCCATGCTGCCGCCGGCCAGCGCCGCATAGCGATGCGTCTCGAGGAACGTTGCCGCCTGCGTCATGCCGGGCTTGATGCGCACCCAGTTGAACGTGCCGTTGTAGTTGATCTTCGTGTAGGCCGGATCGAGCGGATCTTTGGTCGCGACGTCCATGATGTCGCTGGCGCGCAGCTGATTGGCGAGCGCCTCGATTTCGTCGCTGGTCGCGTGGCCTAGGTTGATCCACGACAGCGTGGCCGCGCCCGCGCCGCTCGCCGACACCTGCGTCCACTTCGCGACGTACAGCGTGCCGGCCGACAGATCGGCTTCGCGATCCGCGATGAACATGAACAGGCCGCCGTTGGTCGCATCGTCGCCCATCAGGACGGTGCGCTTGTCCGGCATCACCTGAATCAGTTCGTGCGAGATTCGGCCAAGGCAGTAGTGCTTTTTGATCGTGCCGGTGCCGTCCGGATTCACGGTGACTTCCGGCAGATGCCCGTAGTGATACGGGTTCGCGGTGGTTTCATCGCCATACAAACTGCGGCTGAAGCCCTTGAACTGGCTGTTGCTGGCGATCGTGGTGGCGTCCGGCTCGTACTCTTCACTCGACAGATGCGTATTCCACGGCGACAGGCTCGCACCGCAGGTGATCCACAAGCCATGGGCCTGCGATGTATCGACGTTTGAGTAACCCGCCAGCGTGAGCTTGCCGGTGGCCGGGTCCTGATCGAGCGTGAGCACGGCGATCGGCGACGGCAACTGGCCGTACATCGAGACCAGACTCTGATCGCGCGTGGTGTATTCGAACTGCACGACGGCGAATACCGCGTTGCCCTTGAGGCCCTTCACCGTGGGATTGTCGAGGCGGATCAGCGAACTGCCGTCCGGGCAGTCCGAGTAGAACTGGCGCTCCTTGCCCGCCACCGATTTATCGACGATCGGCTGATTGTTGATGTCGAAATAGCCGCCGGCAAGAATCGTCCCGCCCTTCACGTTCGGCACGCTGTCGCCGGTGACGAAGAACGGCTGATACGCCAGCTTGAACGCGCGGCTGCTGCCGTCGCTCAGTTGTACCGTCAAGGTCGAGCCCACCGTGGTCTTCGCCATGGCGGCGGGGTCGGCCAGCGTCGGCGTCGCCATGCTGGCGAACGCCGCGGAGACGAAGTTGGCGACCGGCTTGACCGGCGTCGCAAGCTCGTCGCTGCCTCCGCAACCGGTCAGCATCGAGGCCGTGGCGAGTCCGCCGAGCGGCAGCATCGGCGCGCCCACGAGAAGTTTCAGGGCCTTGCGGCGGGAAAGGTCGAGCGGCTCTGCCATGTTGTCGTGATCCAGTGTTTGGGTAGCGTGAGTGAATGCACAGCCGGCACGCACTCAGACCCAAACCACATGGTTCACGCTCGCGCCGCTATGACGCGAGGATTCTATGAAGCGAATATGAAAGTATATTGACAGGCTTTAGTAATTTAAACCCAAGCCGTCGAGAGACGACTCCGGCGAGCCCCCGGAGCCTGCCGCGGGCCGCAGCGGCGCGGCTTCTAACCCGGACGGCGAAACTCGTTCTCGACCCACGCCGCCGCGCTTGCCTTGCTGAGCTTGAAGTTAGCCGCGACCTGCACTTGCGCGAGCTGCTCGCCGAATGTGTCGAGCGCGGTCAGCAATGCATATGGCTCGTCTTCGTCGGGCACGATGTCGAGCGTGATGTCGAGTTCGTCGTTGCCGTCCACGCTCGCCACGCGCACTTCCTTATGCAGTTGCGCGCGCAGTTGCTGCTCATGACGCCGCAGCACTTCAGACGCCGTCTTCACCAGCGTGTTGAATGCCGACGTGTCCAGCGGTTTCGGATCCTTCTTGTTGCGGCCCATCGTCCACGGACCGACGAGCGCGGGTTCCGCTTCGCCGTCCTTGATCATCGCGACGGCCCAGCCTTCGTCGTCCTCATTCTTGATGACGCGCGCGGTCCAGCCGTCGTCGCGCCACAGACGTGCTTCATGCACGGTTTCGCCCAATTCGGACGCGCCTTCCGTCGTGAGATCTTCAGCGGTGTCGGACGATGGAAGGGGTAGATCGGTCATTGCAGGTTCACTCACGTTCGCGGGGGCGGAAACACATCTCAAGCGCGCAATTCTACCCGCCCCGCTCACGGCGGATGCGGCCCTCTGACGAACGGACAAGCCGCGGCAATCGCAACGGCAAACGAAATAATCTATTTCCGCATTTGCGATAACTTATAAACCGACTATAAAAATACAAAAAAACGCGGCCCGAAGGCCGCGCATAAAGATGAAAAAGACACCCTTGGTCAAGGGGCGAGACGAATTGTAAAACCGTAATTCAATGAGATAGATCCGGGAAATTGAAAGAGTGCATTGCGGGAAACAGAATAGATCGACTAAATATCTCAAAATAGACACCAACCCATACTGCCAATGGCTTGTGGCAAGTCGTCGCGATCAGGCAACAATACGATGTTGACACGGCCTCCATGAATTCATCGTCAAATGGATTTTTCCTTTATTTACCCGCACTTAAACAATTACCCATTCGCCATTACGAATTAGAAAAATCATTGTTGCGCCATCCGCAATTAAAGATACGAATAGCAGGAATACACTTCGCAGCGGATCGTCAGGCCGCCGGCGTAATTGGCGGTGAGCACTCGAATGCGATTCCCTATGCACTGTTTCGGAGCTATCTAACCATGAAAAAAACCCTCATCGCAGGCGTCCTCAGCGCGGTTGCCATTAGCGCTCATGCCCAGAGCAGCGTCACCTTGTACGGCACGCTGGACGCCGGCCTCGTCTACTCGAATAACCAGGGCGGCCATAGCAACTGGCAACAAGGCAGCGGCTCGGCGTCGGACACCTACTTCGGCCTGCGCGGCAGCGAAGACCTCGGCGGCGGCCTGCATGCGATATTTACGTTGGAGAGCGGCTTCAACCTGAATAACGGCCAGGACACCGAAAGCAACACGATGTTCAACCGTCAGGCTTTCGTCGGTCTGAAGAGCGATCAGTACGGTGCGCTGACGCTCGGCCGCCAATACGATTCCGTGGTCGACTACCTGGCGCCGCTGTCCGAAGCAGGCGCGGGCTACGGCAATAATCTCGCGGCGCACCCGCTCGATAACGACAACCTCGACAACTCGTTCTCGATCAAGAACGCCGTCAAGTACACGAGCGCGAACTACGCGGGTCTGAAGTTCGGCGGTCTGTACGGTTTCAGCAACTCGGCCGGTGATTTCTCCAACAACCGCGCATGGAGCGTCGGCGCTTCGTATGACAACGGTCCGTTGAGCGTTGCCGCCGCTTACCTGCAACTGAACCAATCCGGCAGTTCGAACCTGAGCGGCGCAGTGTCGCAAGGCGACGGCACCGCGGCGGTCGCGGCCAATCTGCAGCGCACGTACGGCGCGGGCATCAACTACACGTACGGTCCGGCAACGGTCGGTTTCGTCTATACGCATACGCAGCTCGACGGCATCACCGGCGTGGACGTCGGCGGCACGACGCTGCCTGGCGTCGCCGGCACCAACCTGCACCTGGACAACTACGAAGTGAACGGCCGCTATGCGCTCACGCCGGCACTGAGCCTCGCGGCCTCGTATACGTTCACCGACGGCAAGATGTCCGGCTCGAATGGCTCGGGCGATCCGAAGTGGCACACGGTGTCTCTGCAAGGCGACTACTCGCTGAGCAAGCGCACCGACGTGTACGTGGAAGGCGTGTATCAGCATGCCTCGGGCGAACTCGGCAACTTCGGTTCGAACGTCGCGGCGATCAATACGCTCGCGCCGTCGTCGAACGGCAATCAGGTGGCGGCAGCAGTCGGCTTGCGTCACCGCTTCTAAGTATTTTCAGTTGATGCCTGCGGAGCGAATGATTCGATTCGCGGCGCACACAACCCGCGCGTGACACGCTCACGTCGCGGGTTTTATGACTTTACGTTTGGACACAATGCCGACCGCCACGGATGGTGACGACGCGCGCACCCGATGGGTATACTGAGCCCGGCTGCCTTCCTTGCCGCAACGTCGCAATGTTGCGATGCCGTTGCGGTTGAACGGCGGCTTCGTCGCGAAGCATGACGTTGCGCTCTATCGCGTTGCGCTTCGCCCGCGCCCCAAGTTCCCGCGTACGACCGGGGACGCCGACGATCGGACCATGAAAAGACTTCTCCTGCTTGCCCCCGCTGCCGCCGCGCTCGCCGCCCTCGCCGGCTGCGGCTCTTCCAGCGGCCCAGCCCGCGACGCATCCCTGCCGATGATTTACGTGTCTTCGCAACGCGCCCCCGCTTATGTCGCCGATTGCCTCGAAAGCCGTTTGTCACGCGTGCGCACGTCGCACGTCGGCGGCACGACGGAGATCGCCGTCGGCTCCGATTCGAACAACTCGTATTTCGTGACGCTGACGCCGTCGAATGCCGGCTCAGTCATCAAGGTGATGCATCCTGCCAACGCGCCGGACGATCCGCCGGAACCGGAAATGCGCTTCGATATTGCACGTTGCTCGACGTGAGCTTCGGCCACACGCTTGCGATCTGAAGGTAGGCCGACGCGCGATTTTTTACCTCGCGTGCCGGCTATTTTTTTATCCGCGCATCTGCGAACATAGCCGCCCTCTGTTCCTGAAGCGGCGCTCCGCCGTAAGTTTCGATGGCATCCAGCAAAGCACATCACGCCACCGGTTTTGCGGCCGGCGTCATCGCGGCGGCGATCGTCGCGCGCATCGGCGGCGGCGGTTCATTTCATGTCGGCGTGTTGTTGAGCTTCGTCACCGGCGTGATCGGCAGTACGGCGCCGGACTGGCTGGAAGTCGCGTGGTGGTCGCGCGCGCGGCGTCTGTGGATCACGCATCGCACGCTGACGCATTGGGGCGTGGGATGGCTCGCGTTGCTCGCGGTGTCGTATCACTGGCTTGGGCATTCGCTCTATGCCGCGCCGGCGTTCGGATTCGCCTGCGGAGGCCTGATGCACCTGTTCGCCGATTGGCCGAATCCATTAGGCGTGCCATGGATTGCCGGGCGGCACTCGTTGAATCTCTGGAATAGCGGCCACTGCGATCTGATCGTGGTGGCGGCTTCGTGGGCGGCGGCGTGGTTTATCGGGCAGCACGTCTGGTTGCATGGCGTGCACGGCACGGCCTTGCTCCAGCATTTTCGGATCGGCTGAACCTCAGCGCAGCGCAGCCGCGTAGTTGGCGGGCGTTACGCCGAGCAGGCGCACGAACGCGCGCGTCATATGACTCTGATCGGCAAAGCCCGCTGCGGCAGCCGCATCGGCAAGCGTCGCGCCCCGCGCGATCCATTGTCTGGCGAGCACCACGCGACGCTGCATTCGGTACGCGTGCGGCGGCAGACCCATCTCATGCGCGAAACCGCGCAACAACTGGAAACGGCTCATGCCGGTGTCGGCGGCGAGATCGGCCAGCGTGAGAGGTGAAGAAGGGTCGTCGTCGATGCGTGCCTTTGCTCGCGCAATCGGACCCGACGCATCCGTCGACCGGGAGCGTGATGGCCGCGTGGCATGAATGCGCACGACGTGCCCAAGCAGTTCGAGCAACGCCTCCTCGCGCGCCAGATCATCCGGCACGATAGGCGCTTCCACCGCGACAACGAACAGCCGCTCGAACAGACGCTTCAGCAAAGGATCGTGCGCGACCGGCTGCGTGAGTTCGAGCTCGCGCGCCGCGGCGCCGGTCAGCTCGCTCGCGGCCGTGACGAGCATCGACGGTTCGAAATACAACATGCGCCACGCGCGCCCGCGTTCGTCGAGCGGACTGCCGTCGTGCACTTCTCCGGGATTGACCATGATCGCGTCGTTGGCGCGCGCTTCAACGAGCCCACGTCCGCTCGCCGACCGATGCCCGCCGCTGACGATCACGCCGACACCGAAGCGGTCGTGCGAGTGACGCGGAAACGTATGCGCGGTCTCGGCCACCGTGGCTTCGACGCCGCCAATCGCGCAGCGAGGCATATGGACGCGGCCACGCGGCATGGTCATCGCTTAGCAGCTAAAGAGACGTTCACGCATCGGCACACGCGACGATTCGCAAGCCGGGCCGTGCATCGCCGCCGCGAGTTGTCGGCACGCTCGCCTTTGCATGAGGACACGCGGCCACGCGGGAACCCGGCCGCGTATCACTGCCGCCCCTCGTCGGACCGCTCGCCCTCGCGGATCTTGCCTTGCGACACACTGCTGCCCGGCGGCACGCTGTGCGTGAGCCACACGTTGCCGCCGATCACCGAGCCGCGCCCGATCGTCACGCGCCCGAGAATCGTCGCACCGGCATAGATCACGACGTCGTCCTCGACGATCGGATGGCGCGCGTTGCCCTTGACGAGCGTGCCGTCGAGGTCCGCGGCGAAACTCTTCGCGCCGAGCGTCACGGCCTGATACACGCGCACGCGTTCGCCGATGATCGCCGTCTCGCCGATCACGACACCCGTGCCATGGTCGATAAAGAAGCTCGGCCCGATCGTCGCGCCCGGGTGAATGTCGATGCCGGTTGCCGAGTGCGCGATCTCGTTGATGAAACGCGCCAGCAACGGCACACCCAGGCGATGCAGCGCATGTGCGAGGCGATGATGCGTCATCGCCCACACGCCCGGATAGCAAAGCAGAATTTCGGTGATGTGCTGTGCGGCCGGATCGCCGGTGAACGCCGCCTGAATGTCGCTGACCAGCAATGCGCGGATGCCCGGCAATTGCGTGCCGAATTCACGCGCGATGCCGAACGCGCGCGCCTGCAAATCGGCGTCCGGCGTTTCGCCGAACTCCGGCAAAAAACGCAAGGCGCGGCGAATCTGTTCCGCGAGCAGCCGCAGCGTGCTTTCAAGCGTATGGCCGACGTAATAGTCGACGGTCTCGTCGGTCAGATCGGGCGCGCCGTAATGCGTGGGAAACAGCGCCGCGCGCAGGCCGGCAACGATGTTGATCACCGCTTCGCGCGACGGCAACTCGCGAATGCCGAGCGGATGCCGCGTGCGATGGAGTTGTTCACGCGACGCACGCAAGTCGGCGACGATCTGTTCGAGGCCCCAGTTCTGGGTAGGCACGTTAGGCATAAAAGGACAGCGCCGCGCGGGAGCACGGTTCGAAGTGATTATGCCGAGAGATTACCGCGTTTTGCCGCGGCTCGCGCAGCCCTGCTCGACGGCGGAGCCTACGCGCCATGACCCGCCGGAGGCGTGCTCAGATGGTCACGCTGCTCGCGTCGATCCAGCGCACCGCCCAATCGCGCGCATGGGCGATGGCGGCCGCTTCCTCGCAAAAGCGCAATTCGGTGGGAAAAAAACGATTGGCGACCAGTTCGCCGTCGCTCGAGCGGGAGATGACTACGTAAGGTTGCCAAGTGCCATCGCTCGCGCGCGCGGGTGCGCAATTTAACAAATAGCCGCGATGTGTGAATGCAGCATCGAAGTGCATGTGTCACCGCCCTGACGGCCCCGTAAAATGTTTTGAGTGGCGCGCAGACGGTGCTGCCGGCCATCAAGATATAGCCGGACCGAATGTCTTCCAATTTAACCGCGCTTCGCTCGTCGGAGTAAGATCATACTCTGTAGAAAATACGCGTCCATTAAAAAAATCGAAAAGAATCGCGGACGCAATCGCCAGCCGAATACCTCACTCGCCACCCGCGCATGCCACCGCGGACAAAGCGCAATGAAGGCAGGTGAATCAGGGTTTGTGCGAGGCGGAACGGGTTTTGCTGCATGTCACACCATGTCCTCTTCAAAGGAGAATGCATGATGAACAGCGATATCAACAAGCCAGCAAACGCGACACAACCGGCGGCCACGAGCCGCAAGAACACCGCGGAATTGCACAACGACCGCACCCACGACAGCACCGTGGACACCGACGGCAAAAACCTCGAAGCCGCACGCATAGCGGGACACAGCCCCATCTCGCCCGACGAAATAACCACCAGCAATGCGACCCTCACGAACAGCGTGCCCGAGTCGCTCGACGGCATGGCCGGCTTCGACAGCCGGGTTGGCGGCAATCATCTGCTGCTCGCGCTCGAACCGGGCTACACGGTGATCGACAAAGGCATGGTCGCGCCGCAGGGCGCGTATTCGGCGGATCATCTATACGACGATCCGCGGCCTGTCGGCAGCCGGCAGGACCGCGGCCGCATTCATTACGCCCTTAATCATTTGCGCCCTACCAGGCTGATCGAATTACATCGGGTGAAATAAACATTCGCGCAGTCTTCACATTTGCCTGCACGTTTGAAGTCTCGCGCGGACCCTAATTAATCCGTGTATTGCGAAGCGCGCACCGTTTGATTCACGGTGCGCGCTTTTACTTCGATTAGAAACTCAGGGTTGCAGGACCTGCGCGTGGACGAGGCTGTTTCCGTCTGCCAAACATCGGCAGAATCAACGGCACGTCAACCTTCAACGGAGCAGCAGATGAAAAAGATCGTCGTGATCGGCGCCACCGGCACGCTGGGCCAGGCGGTGAGCGCGGAACTGAAGGCGCGCCATGAAGTGATCGAAGTAGGCGCGACGCGCGGGCAATACCACGTCGACAGCACCGACCCGGCGAGTGTCGAGCGGCTCTTTCGCGAGATCGGCAAAGTGGACGGCGTTGTCACCGCGACCGGCAAAGTGCATTTCGGCCCGCTCCCCGAGATGAGCATCGAGCAGTTCTGGGTCGGCCTGCGCGACAAGCTGATGGGCCAGATCAACGTGGTGCTCGCGGGTCAGCAATATGTGAACGACGGCGGCTCGTTTACGCTGACAAGCGGCATCCTCGCTGACGAACCGATTCTGCAAGGCGCGAGCGCGACCACCGTCAATCTGGCACTCGAAGGTTTCGTGCGCGGCGCGGCGATCGAATTGCCGCGCGGCATTCGCATCAACCTGGTGAGCCCAACCGTGCTCACCGAAGCGATGGACGCTTATGCGCCCTACTTCCGCGGCTTCGAGCCGGTGACGGCGCAGCGCGCGGCGATGGCCTATCTGCGCAGCGTGGAAAGCGCGCAGACTGGTCGCGTGTATCGCGTCGGCTATTGAAGTGAAGGATTCACGCGATGCGCTTGAGCCGCATCGCGCCTTCTCTGCGTGTTGGCACCGCTCCGCAGCGGCCGTTTCACGCTCCAGGCGGCCCTCGCCGACTCAGTGAATCTCCGGCTCGCCCGTGTTGTTCGCGGCGTCCGCATCCGGGGCCGCTTGCGCGCCGCGGCGTTGCAGAAAATCGAAATCGCAGCCTTGATTGGCCTGCATCACATGCACCTGATGCATCGCGCCGTAGCCGCGCGTGAAACGCGGCGCCGGCTTGACCCACGCGGCCTTGCGCCGCGCGAGTTCATCATCCGTCACCAGCAGGTTGAGTTTGCGTTGCGGCACGTCAAGCTCGATCATGTCGCCGCTCTCCACCAACGCGAACGGCCCGCCGATGAACGACTCCGGCGCGACATGCAGCACGCACGCGCCGTAACTCGTCCCGCTCATCCGCGCATCGGATATGCGCACCATGTCGCGCACGCCTTTCTGCAGCAATTTCCGCGGGATGGGTAATTGCCCCCATTCAGGCATCCCCGGAGCGCCGACCGGTCCGGCATGCTGAAGCACGATCACGCAGTTCTCGTCGATATCGAGCGCCTCGTCGTCGATGCGCGCGGCCATGTCGTGATAGTCCTTGAACACTACCGCGCGGCCGGTGTGCACGAGCAGAAGCGGTTCGGCGGCGCCGGGTTTGATCACAGCGCCGTCGGGCGCGATATTGCCGCGTAGCACCGCGAGCCCGCTATTGGGCAGCAGCGGCTTGTCACGCCGGCGGATCACATCGTCGTTGAAAATTTCCGCGCCTTCCAGGTTCTCTCCGAGCGTGCGGCCGTTGACGGTTTTCTGCGAACGGTCGATCAGCTCGCCTAATTCGGCGAGCAAGGCCCGCAAACCACCCGCATAGAAAAAGTCCTCCATCAGATACGCACCGGTCGGACGAACGTTGGCCAACACCGGCGTGTGGCGCGAGATGTCGTCGTAGCGATCGAGCGTCAACTCGATGCCGGCGCGGCGCGCGAGCGCGATCATGTGCACGATCGCGTTGGTCGAACCGGACAGCGCGAGGCACGTGGTCACGGCGTTGTCGACAGAACCCGCGGTGAGCAGATCCGAGGGCTTGAGGTCCTCCCACACCATCTCGACGATGCGCATGCCGGTTTTCGCCGCCATCTGCGCATGACGGGAATCCGCGGCGGGAATCGACGCGAAACCGGGCAGCGTGAAGCCGAGCGCTTCAGCCGCGCTCGTCATGGTCGACGCGGTGCCCATGGTCATGCAGTGCCCAGGCGAGCGCGCAATGCCGCCTTCCAGGCCTTGCCAGTCGTCTTGCGTGATCGTGCCCGCGCGCAATTCGGCCCAGTATTTCCAGACGTCGGAACCGGAGCCGAGCGTCGTGCCGTTCCAGTTCCCGCGCAGCATCGGGCCGGCGGGCAGAAAAATCGCCGGCAGGTCCATCGAGATCGCGCCCATCAGCAAAGCGGGCGTGGTCTTGTCGCAGCCGCCCATCAGCACCACGCCGTCGGCGGGATAGGAGCGCAGCGTTTCCTCGGCTTCCATGGCGAGGAAGTTGCGATACAGCATCGTGGTGGGCTTCTGGAACGGCTCGGAAAGCGTCTGCACCGGCAGTTCGACCGGAAAGCCACCGGCCTGCCAGATGCCGCGCTTCACTTCCTCCACGCGCTGCTTGAAGTGCGTGTGGCACGCGTTGATCTCGCTCCACGTGTTGAGAATCGCAATGACCGGTTTGCCGGCGTATTCCTCGCGGTCGTAGCCCATTTGCGCGGTGCGCGAACGGTGGCCGAACGAGCGCAGATCGTTCACGCCGTACCAGCGATGGCTGCGCAGTTCTTCGGGTTTCTTTCTCTTCGTCAACGTCAGCTCCACGATGTCTTTCGCCGTACCCCGAAGGGGACTTCCTTCAGCGCTTCTGTTCCTTCACGCGCGACACGATCTGCGTCGGGCTCACGAATTGCAGTGCGATCAGCACCCAGATCAGCGTGATCGCCATGTAGATCATCGCCATCGCATCGATCGATTGCGGCGCGCGCACGCCGGTTGAAAATACAGCGTAGTACAGCGCGACCACGAGCGTTTGCGTCGCGGGACCCGCGGTGAAAAAAGTCAGCTCGAACATGCCGATGGTGCGCACCAGCACCAGCAAGCCCGCCGCCAGCATGCCGGGCACGAGCAGCGGCAGCAGCACATAGCGGAAATAGCGGAACGTGTTGGCGCCGAAAATGCGTGCCGCCGATTCGAGATTCGGATCGATCTGTTCGATGAAGGGCGTCATCACGAGAATCACGAACGGCAACGCCGGCACCAGGTTGGCCAGAATCACGCCGCTCAGCGTGCCGGCCAGACCGACCTTGTACATCACCGTCGCCATGGGAATGCCGTACGTGACGGGCGGCACCATCAGCGGCAACAAAAAGATCAGCGTCGCGATGCGCTTGCCCGGAAATTGCACACGCGCGAGCGCATACGCCGCCGGTACGCCGAGCAGGACCGACAGCAGCACAACTGCGCCGACTACCTCGACGGTCACCCACAATACGCTCGCCAACTGGAAGTCGCTCCACGCCTGCGCATACCAATGCAGCGTGAAGCCTTGCGGCAACAAGGTGCCGAACCAGCGCGTCGCCACCGAATTGACCGCCACGGTCGCGATCAGCAGCACCACGTTGACGAGGAAGAACACCATCGCGCCCCACACCAGCACGCGCCAGACGCGGCCTGGCACGCTGGTGCGCTGGCGGGTGTGACCGGTGCGCTTATCCGGCTCGCGCGCACCGTCGTCGTGATCCTTTGATGCCGACGCGGACCACGAAGGCTGCGCCGCGCGATGATCGGTCGTCATCAGCCTTTGCCTCCGGTGGCCGGACCGCTGTAGAAGAAGCGGCGCGCGCCGAGCAGCGCGGCAACCACCAGCAACTGCACGAAGCCCATCACCATCGCGATCGCGGACGCCAGCGAATAGTCGTAACTTTCGAACGCGGCTTCGGCGGCGGCGATCGACATTACGCGCGTCGGCCCGGCTGGCGCGCCGAGCAGCACCGCCGACGGAAATACCGAAAACGCCTGCACAAACGACAGACACGCCGCCATCGTCAACCCCGGAACCAGCAGCGGCAGATAGATGCGGCGAAACTGCTGCCACGGACTCGCGCCGAGCGTCGCGGCCGCGGCCGCGAGCGTCGGGTCGATGCCGGTCACGTACGACAGCGTCAAGAGAAACGCAAACGGAAAGCCCGACACGATCAGTGAAATCAGCACGCCCCAGAAGTTATGCGTGAGGCGCACTTCGCGCGCATAGAGATGCAGGCCGTGGAGCGCTTGCGGAAACCATCCGTTCGGGCCGAAGTACGTGAGCATGCCGTCCGCGATCAACACGGTGCCGAGGGTTACGGGAATTACCAGCAGCGTCGTGACGAACTTCTGATAGCGCGAGTAGCGGCGCAACGCGAATGCCACCGGCACCGAGACGCCCACGTTGATCAGCGTGGCCGGCACCGAGAGCTTGAGCGTGACGAAAATCGTCGGCCACATCGACGTGTCGGTGAAAAAGGCCAGATAGTTGGCCCAGAGGCCACCGCCGTTCATCGGCCGGAACGACAGCACCAGACCGTACGCGAACGGATAGATGAACAACGCGACGATGAACAGCAACGCCGGCGCGACGAGCCACGCCTTGGCGTCGCGCGGCGCGAGCGGCGGCGACAGCGTGGGCGTGTTCATGCCGTCTCCGCGTCGTAGACGAGCGTGCGCGACGGCGGCACCCGCAAGCTGATTCGCTCGCCCTCTTCGAATTCTCCGCCGACGCGCGCCCAGATATCGCCGAACGCCGTCTTCACGTGCAGCAGCGAATCGCGGCCGCCGTATTCGACGGTCGTCACCAACGCATGGAAGGCATTCTCCGCGCCGGGCGCGGCGCGCTCCATATCCTCGGGACGCAGCGCGACGCTCACGCGTTTGCTGTTGAAGCCGGCCATTGGCGTGCCAAGCAGACGCACACCGTTCGCGCTCACCAGCACGCCTTCGCCTTGCGTGCCTTCGAGTTCGAACTCGGCCACGTTGCGATAGCCCATGAAGCGCGCGACGTGCAGATTCTGCGGCCGCGTATAGACCTCTTTCGGCGTGGCGACCTGCTGCACCACGCCCTCCCTCATCACGACGATGCGATCGGCCATGGACAGCGCCTCGTCCTGATCGTGCGTCACGTAAAGCGTCGCGCGCTCGAGCTGGCTATGGATGCGGCGAATCTCCGCGCGCATTTCGATGCGCAGCTTGGTGTCGAGATTCGACAGCGGTTCGTCCATCAGGATCAGCGGCGGCTCGATCACGATCGCGCGCGCAATCGCGACGCGTTGCTGCTGGCCACCGGACAGTTGTCCAGGCAGCTTGCGCTCGTGCCCGACGAGTTGCACGAGTTGCAACGCTTCACGCACCCGGCGCACGGCTTCGCTCCTGCCGATGCCGCGCATCTTCAAACCAAAGCCGACGTTGTCGAGCACGCTCATATGCGGAAACAGCGCGTAGTTCTGAAACACCATGCCGAAACCGCGCTTCTCCGGCGGCAACACGTCGATGCGTTTGTCGTCGAGCCAGATGCCGCCGCTGCTCAACGGCTGCAATCCGGCGATGCAATTGAGCGCCGTCGATTTGCCGCAACCGGACGGCCCCAGCAACGCGATGAACTCGCCACGCTGGATGGTCAGATCGAGTCCCCGCAGTGCCGCGATCGCCTGGCCTTCCGCATTCGTGAAACTGCGGCTCACGGAGTCGAGCCGCAACTGTTCAAAGTGATGCTTCATGGCGGTTTCCTGATACGCGCGAGGCGCACGCCGTCATAGATCACGTGGGGATCGAGACGGCATGCGTGCGTGCACTGCGGGAGCGGAAGCTACTTGGTCTTCTGCGCGCCGACCTCGGTGTCCCATTTCTTGAAAGCCGCAACCATCGCCGCGGCATTCAGCGGCAATACGTGCGGGCGCTCGGCCAGCAGCTTCGCGTACTCCGGCCGGCCGTATTTCTTCAGCACGTCCTGGCTGTGCGCCGGCGCCTGCTCGACGCTCACGCCCTTGATCGCCGGACCGGGATAGAAATAACCGTCGTCATAGGTCATGGCCTGCTGCGCCGGCTCGAGCATGAAGTTCATCAGCTTGTAGAGCACGTCGAGCTTTTCCTTCGGCACGCCTTTCGGAATCACCATGTAGTGCGCGTCGTTCACCCACGTCATGTTGTCGAACGCCTGCACGCGGAATTCGGCCGGCACAATACCGAGCGCGCGCGGATTGATGTCCCAGCCCGTCACGGTCACGGTCATGTCGCGCGTGCCTTCGCCAAGCTCCTTCATCACCGCCGACGTGCCGCCCGGATAGTAAGGAATGCAATCGTTCAGTTGCTTCAGAAAGGCCCACGTCTTGTCCCAGCCGTGAATCGGATCCTGCGGATCCTTGTCGCTGAGCACGTACGGCAGGCCCATCAGGAACGTGCGGCCCGGACCGGAATTCGCCGGCCGTGCGTAGATCAGTTTGTCCGGGTGCGCCTTGCACCATTGCAGCAATTGTTCGGGTGTCTTCGGCGGGTCGCTGACCTTGGCGGGGTTGTATTCGAGCAGCGGGCCGGCAGGCATATACGCCACTTCGAGCCCGTAGCCTTGCGCGAGATCCTGCATCTTGCGCGGACCCGGCGCGTATTTGTCGAGCACGCCGGGGAACGCCGCCGCGTTCTCGGGCATCAGCTTCATCCATAGACCCTGTTCGATGCCCGCGGCGAGCGCGTCGGTGCCGGTCAGCACTAGATCGATATCGGAGCGGCCGGCGGCCTGCATCGCCTTGATCTTGCCGGGCAACTGCGGCGCAGGCGCATTGGTGAAGGTGAGATTGGCGACGAGGTTCGGATACTTCGCCTTGAAGGCCTCGAAGCCCTTTTGCGTGAGTTGAAGGTCGCCGGCCACGTCGACGATATTGAGCGTGACCGGGTCGGCCGCGTGCGCGGCGGATGCGAAAACGGCGCTCGCCGCGAGACATACGGACACCAGCCTGAGCGCCAACCTGTCTGAAACAGTCATTGCGTCTCCTCGCTTCTTGGTATGGAAATCCGCCGGTCGAATGCGCTGCTGGCGGTGTCTTTCTACCAATGGAACATAGCGAAGCGGGACAGCTGATGTCAAGCCAATACTCGTGGCGGCAACCGGCCCCCGAAAACCGCGGTTTTCCTGATGAATCCTTGCCGCTCAATGGCTTGCGCGCTGCATCCGAGGGCAAACCCGAAGCCGAACACGAGCTCTGACGACGACTTGTCAGGCAACTAGCCGCCTTGCACGCCTTGCGTGTTCACGTAGAGCGAATAGAGTCCGTGGCTTGCCGCCATGAACAGCCGGTTGCGATGCCGCCCGCCGAAACATACATTCGCGCAGCGCTCCGGCAGCGCAATGTGGCCGAGCGGCTCGCCTTGCGACGTGAAGACTCGCACGCCGTCGAGCTCGTCGGTGCCCATGCCCCAGCCGCACCACAGATTGCCGTGGACATCGACGCGAAAGCCGTCCGGCGTGCCCGGACCAGCGTCGATCAGCACGCGGTTGTTCGACAATGCGCCGCCGTTGTTGTCGACGTCGAACGCGCGGATTTTGCGGCGTGGCTCGCCGCGCGATTCGACGATATACAACACCGACTCGTCCGGCGAGAACGCCAGGCCGTTGGGGCCGAGCACGTCATCGGCGACGACGGTGACTTCACCAGATTGGCCGTCGATGCGGTACACGCACGCCGGCAATTCCGACTCCTGCTGCTCGCCCTCATAGAAGCTCTCGATGCCGAAGGTCGGATCGCTGAACCAGATCGAACCGTCCGATTTCACGACGACGTCGTTCGGCGAATTGAAGCGCTTGCCGCGATAGCGGTCGGCGAGCACGGTGATCGAGCCGTCGTATTCGGTGCGCGTGACACGGCGCGTCAGATGCTCGCAGCTGACGAGGCGGCCCTGACGGTCGCGCGTGTGGCCGTTGGCATTGTTCGACGACTGGCGAAAGGTCGACACCGTGCCACTTGGTTCATCCCAGCGCAGGATGCGGTCGTTCGGAATGTCGCTCCACAGCAGATAGCGGCCGTCGCCGAACCAGACCGGGCCCTCGGACCAGCGCGCGCCCTGATACAGGCACTCGACGGACGCGGAGGCCAGGATCAACGGTTTGAAGCGCGGATCGAGCACGCGGATGGAGGGATCGGGATAGCGTCGGGTGTTGTCGGTCATGCTGGCGGTTCAAGGCTCAAGGTAGGGGTCGGCTTGCGCGAATTCATGCTCCAACGCGAGCAGCACCCGCGCGGCGTGTTCGATCTTCGCACGATGCTCGGGTGGCGTCGAACTGAGCAACGGCAAAATCGGCCCGACGTCGGCGATCCTGGAAACGTCACGGCGTTGTGGAGCACGGGGATCAGTGAGATGTCGTCGCACAAGTTTCGAGCGGCAAGAATGTGTCGTAAAGACGTTGCGCCGTCTCGCGATCGCCGGTTTTGACCGCTCGCAGCAACGCGTGGACCGTGCGCCGCACAATGCTTCCGCGTCGGCGGTTCATGCGGCGTGACCGAACTCGCGCAGATGCACGAGCGGTAGCGCTGGGCTGAGAATGTTGTCAAACAACCTGGCGACGAGCACAGTCTGGCGAATCTTCGCGCGAGGTGCGGACGTTGCAAACTACGTCGTGCCGCTTTTGTATGACAATACAGCTCATCGCAGTGGCGTTTATCTCGCGGCAGCCGTCCTACCTGCGGACATACAAGATAGGCAATCAGTGCGATTTTGACCGGAATTTTGGCAGCCGCCGCTAATTGGAATGCCTCCAATAATGCTGCCAATGAATGGCATCAAAACAGCTACTACGAGAAAATTACCCACATAAACGATCGGTGAATGTTAATTCGATCAAAGAAATCAGTTACAAAGAGCGGTTCATTCGCATTCTCACCAAAGCGCCGTGCCTGGCATTGTTTAGAATTCACTTCTCGCTTTGCGAAATAAATTTTGGTGATAGATTGTGCAGATAAAAACCACCGGACGGAATGCCGTACCGCAATTAACCGCAACGGGATGTTTGCGAGCCTGAGAGAGTGAAAATTGTCGCTACATTTTATCGAGCAGATGGCACCGCTACTGAACGCCGCCGACGAAACGGAATGGTTCGGTGCAATCGCGGGCCTCGCCGAGACGTGGGGCTTCGATAGGCTTTTGATCGCCATGCTGCCGCGTCCGACCATTCGCCTGGAAGACGCCTATGTGCGCAGCACGTACGCGCCCACGTGGCGCCGTACTTATGACGAGCAGGGACTGGTTCACATCGACCCGACCGTCGCGCATTGCGCGACACGCGCCACGCCGCTGATCTGGTCGCCCGACATTTTCACGACCGCGGCGCAGCTTTCCATGTACGAGGAAGCCCGTTCGCACGGATTGCGCTCCGGCGTGACATTGCCGATTCACGGGCCGAACCAGGAAGCCGGCATGATGTGCTTCGTTAACGACAACAATCCCAACGATGAATTCTGGCGCCATATCAACGTGGCATTGCCGAATCTGGTGTTATTGCGCGACCTGGTAATCGACACGAGCCAGCGGCATTTGAATACGCACGCTCAGTCTTTAATGCCCAAACTGACGCCGCGCGAACGCGAATGCCTGAAATGGACCGCACGCGGCAAATCCACCTGGGAAATCTCCCACATCCTGAACTGTTCGGAAGCCGTGGTGAACTTCCACATGAAGAACATCAGAACGAAATTCGGTGTGAATTCGCGGCGTGCGGCGGCCGTGATCGCAGCGCAACTCGGGCTTATTGACCCGGGTTGAGCAAGGCGGCGGCGTCGCGGCTGTACAGCACACGCTCGGCGCGGCCCAGATCGGCGTCGGAAACGGTTTTGGTGAAATACAGACCCAGCAGGATTGAGACCGGCGCCGGGATTTCAGCGCCCGATTCGAACCGGCTGCCGCGCGACTGCGTTACGCCGAAGCGGGCCCAGAAGCGGCGTTGGCTTTCTTTTTTCTTTTTGCGGTACGCAATGATCAGAACGCGGTCCACTGCCGTGGAAGGCTCCGCCGGGCGGGTTTGAAGGCCGGTTTGCGGTTGCCAATGATTTTCGAGGAGTTCCATTTTCGGTCCTGTCGGTTAAGTGCAGTGCTTGTCTCGAATTTTGCGTTACCCGATAAGCATGCACACCTATCCAGGTAGGTAGGTGGCAGAAACATTCAAAATGCATAAGTTTTCTTGCGTATTGGGTACCCCAACACGTTCAGGAGAACGTCATGCAAACAGCAATCCGGATTGGAATGCGTCAGGAATTCGACAACGCGGATATCAACGAGATGTACCGCCTGCGGGCGCGGGTGTTTCATGGGCGGCTCGGATGGGAAATTCCGACCATCGCGGGCATGGAGATCGACGGTTATGACGCGCTCGGGCCGCACTACATGCTGATCCAGGCCGACGACGGACAAGTGCGCGGCTGTTGGCGCCTGATGCCGACCGAGGGCCCGAATATGCTGAAAGACACCTTCCCGCAGTTGCTGCATGGCGCCGCGGCGCCGGTGGGGCGGCACATCTGGGAATTGAGCCGGTTCGCTATCGAAACCATCGGCGAGGAGCAATCGTTCGGCTTTGCGGACTTGACCATGCAGGCCATCCACGAACTGGTGACGTTCGCCGACCATATGGGCATCACGCGGTATGTCACCGTGACCACGACGCCGATCGAGCGGCTGCTGCGCAAGACCGGCATCGACGTCAGCCGGCTCGGGTCGCCATTGCAGATCGGCGTGGAACGAGCGGTGGCACTCGATATCGCCGTGAGTCCGAAGACTCGTACCGCGCTGTTCGGACCGATGGCCGTTGCTGCGTAGCGCTCGCCTGGTTGCCCTTTAGTTGCAGCCTGACTGCTGCCCGGCTGTTATCGCGCGGCCGGTTCGCTGCCGTGTAAGTGGCGGTTAAACGCCGCGCGAAAGCGCCTTGGGATCGCATTGGCCGAGTGGCTCGACAACTCGCCGCAGCCCTGGCGCGCGGCGAGAGCGGGCGGCGGATCAGGAGCCGAACATGCGCTCGAGCGCGTTCTCGAGATGCGCCCGCATGGCGTTCGCAGCGCCTCGCGCATCTTTGCGGCGGATCGCGTCGAGCACAGCCCTATGCTCGTCCTGCACGAGCCGCTGCCGCGCCACCGTCTTCACCAGCGAAAGATTGCGCGACAGGTTCATGCTGAACAGGATCTGCTCCTCGATGAACGACATGACCGTGATGAAAAACGGGTTCTTCGACGCACGTGCCACCGCCAGGTGGAACATAAAGTCGTCTTTCGCGCCGATCCCTTGCGTCTCGACGATCCGTTCCAATTGGTCCCAAGCGTGCTGGATGGCGGCAATGTCGTCGGCATCCGCTTTGAGCGCCGCATGCTCCGCGGCGCCCGCTTCTGTCACGATGCGAAACTCATAGCAGCGACGGATATCGGACAGCGTTTCGAGCGGGGCGAAGCGGCGCACGTCCGGGTCCGGCCGGCGCGCCACCGTCGTGCCCGAACCGTGCCGGGTCATGATGATGCCGTCGGCCCGCAAGCGCGCCAGAGCTTCGCGCACCGTCGGCCTGGACGTCACAAAACGCTCGGCCAGCGCATGCTCGGTCGGCAAGCGGTCACCTTCCCTGTACTCGCCTTCGACAATGCGATTAAGAATGTCGCCGTAGATCTTGTCGGGCAAGCCCGTCGTTTTGCGCTCGTTCATCAGCGGATCGAAGCAACTTGTCTGAATAGACTGTAATTGTAAGGCAAACCTCGCTCTGCCTTGGACGCGGATATGCGCTGCGAATGGGACCAAAGTCCCGTCGACGCTTGCCCTCCGGCGCTTGCTGAACCAGCCGGCGCAATCGAAAAATTTGATAAGAGTTTGATTTACATCCAGGTGGAGCGCATGTTTTTCGGCGATCATGAAGGCTTGCATCAGCAATGATCGTCATTGCGCCCAGCGTTTGAAAACAGCTGCGGCATCCGGATCCTTCAGACGCGGAGTCGAAATGTACACACGCATTCTTGTAGCGGTCGACGGCAGCAACACCTCCCGCCGTGCATTCGAAGCAGCGCTCGCGCTCGCCAAATCCAGCGGCGCGGTCCTACAGCCGTTCTATGTGGTCGAGAACACACCCATGTATTTCGAAGCGCCCGGTTACGACCCGTCCGTCTTGCGCAATCGCCTCGTCGAGGAGGGCAAGGAACTCGGCGCCGAGTTCGCCAAGGCCATGACCGAGCAAGGGGTAAAAGGCGACCTGGTGGTAAGCGAGGCATCCACGATCGACGACGTTTCCGTGGTCGTGCTCAAAGCTGCCGCCGACTTCAACGCCGACTTGCTGGTCATGGGCACGCACGGGCGACGCGGCTTTCAGCGCCTGATTCTCGGCAGCGTCGCCGAGCGCTGCGTGCGGCAGGCGAGCCTGCCCGTGCTGCTCATTCCGTCCGCAGCGGGCAAGTCCGGCGCCACGGATTGATGAGCGCCGCGCTGGTGCGCAATGCGACTGCCTGTCGTATCGACCGCGCGCGCTCAATCAGCAAAACAATCTCCTTCTGCCAGGGTATGAGCCGGGCTTGCCCGCTCACCCTTCATCGCAGTCCATCAACAAATTCACGAACGCCGGTGTGACATTGCTCAACACGCCTGACTGCCCGAACGTGTCATTTTGACGCGAAGCGGGCAACGCGGCAGATGGGACAATCTGTCGGTACCCCACCACTGGCTGCAGAACATGCTCACTCCTATCGCTGTTACGCACTTCGCCGGCACTGCCGAACCCGCAGCCTCCGCGGCAAGTTCGTTGCCGGTGCGCGGCAGCCGTCGCGCGGCGCCGTCAAGGGCAAGCGCGCGTTCCGCCGCTCGCTGTTCGAGTTGCGCCATGCGGCAGCTCTGCATGCCCCAAGGTTTGTCGCCCGACGAACTGATGAAACTCGAAACGCTCATCTGTTCCGCGCGCTCCGTTCATCGCGGCGAAGCGCTGTATCGCAGCGGCGACCGCTTCGACAATATCTACGCCGTGCGCTCCGGTTCGATGAAAACCGTCATGGCGCACCGCGACGGCCGCGAACAGGTCACCGGTTTGCGGCTCGCGGGCGAAGCGCTCGGCCTCGACGGCATCAGCGACGACGTGCACGCCTGCAGCGCGCTCGCCCTCGAAGACAGCACGGTCTGCATCGTCCCGTACACCGCGCTCAAGTCGCTGTGCCGCGAAATCAGTTCGATGCAGGAACGCATGCACAAGCTGCTGGGCGAGCAGATCGTCCGCGAAGCCGCGCAGATGATGGTGCTCGGCTCGCTCTCCGCGGACGAACGGGTCGCGGCATTCCTGCTCGACATCTCCGAACGGAACGCGCGGCGAGGTTATTCGTCGGCGGAATTCAATCTGCGCATGACACGCGAGGACATGGGCAGCTACCTAGGCATGACGCTCGAAACCGTGAGCCGCACCCTGTCAAGATTTCAAAAGCGCGGCCTGATCGACACACAGGGCAAGCACATCCGGATCGTCGATCTGGACGGTCTGCAGCAAGTCTAGGCTTGCGGCGGGAGACGGCCCGCGCCGCCGCCGTCCCTCGTGCACTCCTTTTTCACGCGCTTTCGTCTTGGCATGGCTCCTGCGAGCGGGTACAGTCTTTAGTCCCTCCCCCGCAAGGAGACCCGGCGAAATGAATCGCGACCCCGCCCCGCATCACCCGCTCGTGCAGCGGCTGATCGAAGCGCGTCAAGTGACTGACGCACTGTTTTCCATCGTCAAACCTGAGTTTCTGTATGAACGGCCGATCCGCGAGCGTCACCGGATCGTGTTTTACATCGGCCATCTGGAAGCTTTCGATCGTAATCTGTTCGATCAGCGCCTGTGCGATCTGCCGGCGTTCGATCCACATCTCGACCAGCTTTTTGCCTTCGGCATCGATCCCGTCGACGGCGGTTTTCCGACCGATCAACCGAGTGACTGGCCGTCGCTCGACGTCGTTCGCGGCTACGGCTCGCGTGCGCGCGAGCAGATTGACCGTGAGCTCGACGCACTGACACACGCCGCGCAACTCGACCGTAACGGTGCCCAGGCCGACGCTTCGGAGCAATTGTTGAACGTGGCGATCGAGCATCGGTTGATGCATGCTGAAACGCTGGCGTACATGCTCCATCAGTTGCCGCTTGCGCAGAAGGTCACGGAATTGCGCGAGCCCGTCGTGACGCGTGGGGAACCACGGGACGCATTGTCGTCGATGGTCAGCGTACCGGCCGGCATAACCGTACTCGGCATGCCGCGCGACGGTGGACGTTTCGGTTGGGACAACGAGTTCGGCGAAATGCAGGTCGAGGTGCCCGCCTTTGAAATCGACCGCCATATGGTTACGAACGGCGCATTCCGCGAGTTCATCGAGGCAGGCGGCTATCGCGAACCAAAGTGGTGGTCGGAGAAGGATTGGGCGTGGAAAGAAGCCGAGCACATCGAGCATCCCGCGTGCTGGTCTCGGCACGATGCAGACGGCCAGGCTAGCGGTTGGACATTTCGCACCATGTTCGACGAGGTGCCGCTGCCGCTCGACTGGCCCGCGTATGTGAGCCACGCCGAAGCCAATGCGTACGCACGCTGGGCAGGCAAAGCATTGCCGACCGAGGCGCAATGGCAACGTGCGGCACAAGGCGCGCCGCACGCCGCGTCGGGAAATTTCGATTTTCGCAGTTGGGATCCGCGACCGGTAGACGAGTATCCGGACAACGTCAGCGCGTTCGGCGTGGAAGGACAATTCGGCAACGGCTGGGAGTGGACCTCGACGGTGTTCGACGCGCTGCCTGGCTTCGAAGCTTTTCCGTTTTATCTGGGCTATTCGGCCAACTTTTTCGACGGCCAGCACTACGTGATCAAAGGCGGTTCGGCACGCACCGCGCAGTGCATGCTACGGCCGGCTTTCCGGAATTGGTTCCAGCCGCACTATCAGTATGTGTATGCGGGATTTCGGTGTGTGAGGTGATTGACAAATAAAGCATAAATCGGGTCGCTTTGACGCTCTTATGGTTTATTGCAAAAATGTGCGCCTTTTTGCTTTAGCCAAATCGACGAGCGAACTCTTCAAGCGGGTGCCCCGCTCGAACGGCAGTCGCAGCGGGCTTCCTACAAGACTAGCGATTCAGATATCCTCGTCAAGCACTAACTTGAGGAGTTTCGCATTTTCGCTCGTAGGGAAAAAAAATTTGCCGGTTTGCTTGGTCGCGGTCCTCACAGTCAGTTCGCGGCCATCCTTCTCAAGATCGGCTCTCAGCGCCTTGAGCGTCTCAACAAGCGAGTCAAACGCTTCCAGTTTTGCTTTCTCGCGAGCTTGAACAAGACTCTCGGCCAACTGAGGGTAAAACCTGCGAAGTTGGGCAGAGCTCAGGCCAACGGAACGTGCAAATCCGCTCAGACTAGATGGCTTTTTGGAGCGAACAGCAGCACGAAGCGCCCGTTCTACATCTAGAGGTGGGTCCGCGTGCACCTCTTTGGTACCAAGGAAATCCGCGTTTTCTAACCGCTCCGCCGACTCAATCCGGCCCTCTAGCAGCGCGACTAAATCCGAGCCTGTGGACATACAGATATACGCCAACAGATCAATCGACAGTCGACCCGGAAGGCCCTGAGCCGTAAACGTTTTCTGATTGCATTCCAATTGGATACTTGCTTGCTCTACCGAGCCATAGCGGTCAGCCAGTAGTTCACGAACGGTATCACGGACGCTATTGGTGTCGAATACGTGGCCCCCGGACACAGCCGCAACAAGGTTCGCCATTTGTGTTGCAACCCACATTTCGTGCCGCGACGCCGCGGGCGTTTGCAGCGACATGCAACGGTATGAGATTGACCCACACCTCGGACAAACTCCAGGGACAGAAGGGCGACGGTTAGCAAATTTATCCACCTTCCTGCGTTCAAAGCATTTTGTTTCAACTAGTCTTATGCGATGTGTCGGGCATGCGTGTACTAAAGGAATTCTCCAAATCGCTCTACCCCAGGCGTTCGGAAACGGGCTATCAACAACACACGCCGGACATACACGTACCCAGGTATTTTGGCTTTCATAGCGCATACGGAAGTCGTCGAGCAGTGAGTAAAGGGAACAACCCACCAGCTCTTGCCTGCCTGTCGCCATGGCAAGCGTGGGAAGAAACCACGGGCAGCTCCCGCGAAATGGGATCGTCGATGGATACCTTGGGAGGTTTGCGCCTGCGAGTTCAAAAAGGTATCGGCGAAGATCGCTAAGCGGCACTCCGTGGGCGAATGCCAGGCGTCGGATATAGCTATAAACGCTTTCGCACTGCCCGGTTCCTACACCAATTGGTGCGAGGCCATACAGCTTTGTCTGCGTAGGTCGCGACCGGCCCAATTCAGGCACTGGTTGTTCAATGACAAGGGATTGGCTTTTGCTCACAGTCACAGATCCTCTCTACCCTTGTCCCGCTCGACTCGTAAGGCTGCTTCATAACGAGAGCCCTTTCCGGCTAGAACTCCGGATTGAATCCAGACATTCCTCACAGTGATTTCCTTTCCTGCACTCCGTAGGGTCTCCGCTATGGCCGACATCTCGGAAAACGCTTCAGCACGCCGCTTTCGTGTATCGCTGCTTCGCTTTGATTGCCATTTCACTACCAGTTGGGAACACTCAAGCGGATACAATTTCTTTAGAGTCGACCGATCGCATCCAAGGAGTGCAGAAACGGCCGTTACCGACGGACAGTCAGGGTCATCAAGGGCTGTCTGTATTTTCTGACGCAGTTCATCCGAGGCTTGCGTCTGCTTACGCCGGGGACACGAAGAATACCGAAATCCGATGACCTCTTTCGGTTCGAACGCGCCCCTCATGACATCGAGGAGATCAACACCAGCTGCGGCAACGAGTGCCAGTAAAGGTGAATATCCGATTGGGCGAACACCGTGAATCCAGTCATGCAGCCGGGCTTTGTTGATCCCGCACTGCGAAGCAGCACGGAAAGGATAGCCACCGCCCACGACACTAGCCATTGAAACGATGCCTTCCCGAAGGCTATTGGCAGAGAAACGCTCACCACCGGAAATCGCAGCAATGAGCGCTGCTGACTGACGCGCAATCCACATCTCGGTGGAAGTGGCAGGCAACTGTGGCTGCCGGTTGCACCGGTACGCGAGCGCTCCACATTTGACACAGACACCGGGGAGATGAATGCGGCACCAACGGGAGCGGTGTTCCGAGATGTCCTTTCCACACGTATTAGGCACCAACCGCACAGCATGAACAGGGCAACAGCTCACCATCTTCAGGTCCCAAAGCATCGGATGGGATACTTGATCGAATGGAACCGAGTCGTCGCACATCGGACAGTAGCGCTCAATGGCGGACGACATTCTTGAGAGGTCAATCACCCCCTCAAGGGTGGCGAAGGACAGCAAGCCAAGCGACTGGACACCCGTTGCCTGCAGCAGTGCGTCACGCAGCGGAACAGTTCGTTGCGGTGTGTAGATGTTTATAGAACTCCGCCTCGACCAGGTGGAGAAGTGACGCCAGATTGCAAAATCAACGGAGGAATAGGATGACAGAACCTTGATAACCAGGTCGTCGACAGACACCCCATGTGCAAATGCGAGCCGGCGCAGATAGCTGACAAGGCTCTCGCAATGCCCCTCTCCAAGCCCTTGTGGAATGAGGTCGTATAGCGCTCCCACCCGTCGTGCATCTTCCCGTTCCGGACTATCTAATCCCTCAAAGAGACACGCGTCTCTGCTAATGTTCGGCACTTTTCACCTCAAGCAGCCTTTCGACCTCATCCATGCTCTCTTCGGTAAGGATGCATTCGTCGAAGTGCGCATTCTTAAGCGCAATTTCACCTTTCTCGATCTCTAATCGAATCTTGTCGATCGCCTCTCTGGTTTTCATCGCCTGCCTGAAGAAGGAAGCCTGCCACGCTCCTTTGTTGTTTAACTGAAGAACGAGACATTCGGTCATCAGATCTTTCAGCAATCCAACCAGACCGAGGGTCACTTCGAGCAATGTCTCAACTATCAGATCAAAAGCAGGCACGCTAGCCAACGGCCAACGTGCCATCAGTTTTGTCACAATTAATTTATACTCCTTAATATCGAGGAGATTTTTTTCTTTGATCTTCTTCTCCATTGCAGAGTTAACTCCCCCCTTCCTCTCAGACCGCACCCGCCCAGCAACATTGTCCGTCCTGAATTCCGAACCATAACGCCCCAGGTAAATAGGCTTTCCCCGCCTTACAAGTTGTCCATAGCCGAAAACTTTATCGAACAGGTCGTAAGGTCCAAGGAGCAATATCTTGCATGTCACTGCGTCGGAAAGCGACTTGATCGTATCCATTGCCGTGTCGTTGTCGCCATACCGCAGAATGTGAAGAATCTCGTCTATCGCGAGCATTATTGTGTTGCGGTTCTTAAGCATGTTTTTTACTGCCATGCAATATCCATCCAGGTCACCCTTGCGGCCCGACCCAAGTAGATAGCCATCCTTCACCGCCCATGCGCGTTTTACCTCTATCATTGGCTCATCTCCGGCGATTAGGATCGATTGATAGAAAGCTTTCCATGAAACCTTTGCATTTCCATGCGCGGGTACTTTCACATAGATGAATGGGTGCTCACTATCAGAAATTGACTGCAGCCGGTAGCCCAATGTCTCCGCCAATGCGGTTTTCCCTGCTCCCGTCGGCCCGAACAAAGTTATAACTCCAACGTCGGAATCGGTGTACAACATCGACAGCAGCTTCTCCTCCGCTTCGTCACGCAGGCGGTGTTTGACCCGCAATGAATAGAAGAAACGGACTTTCAACCGGTCAGGCAACGCATAAGCCTCTGTCTGCGTCATCTTGCTGTATTTCAGAATCTCCGAATATTTCAATGGAGTGCGGATCAGTTCTGAAAATTCAACTTTCGACATGTTACGTACTCCATCTAGATGTCAAATTTTGCGGTTGATTTTCCGTACGGCTAGACTGGTAATCAACGGCACTCGCCCAACGATCCTGGGGGAAAGGGTACTGTCGGACTGAATCGACGTACCACACTCTTCTACGTACGATCTAACCCGCGGCAGACGCAGAGGACATCTCAAAGCATTCCGCTGTCATCGGCAGATCCCCACGAGAGCCGCTGGTCCCTGGATGGACCGTCCACATTCACGGTGCCGGTGTCCGACCCAACCGCTACAGCAGCATCCGGGACCGCTTCAGTGGCGACGGCAGTGTGGTCGTCGTCACTTTCAGGCCCAGACGGCATTGGCAGCAGATTCCCGAGATCAAATGGCCGGCAATACGTCATCCCAAGTTCGTTATAGACGTTAAACTCGACGTTCTGCTTTTCTGCGGTGACCGGGTCGAACTGGATCGGCGTCCTCACCTGTGTCATGTATCGTGCGCGCTCCATACTGTGAAGACCCTGCTGCGCGGCAAGCCGGTTGAAGTTCCTGGCATGACGCTTCTGCTGCTCGACTTCGTATCGCGTCCGGCCCCAGAATGGCGCAGTATCCCTCGCGATTGCGGTCTTCCATTGCCCGTCCACGTAGACATAAATTACGTTCGCACACCACAACTCGCAGCGGACAGGACACTTTTGACCCGAGAATTTTGCAAAATCAGCATGCCAGTACCACATTCCGGATTCCCATACTCCCCGCTGCGAGTGAATCGTGTGAGCAGCGTGCGGAGGCGGAGGCGCTGTCAGCAGGAGCAGATTCTCGTCAAAATCGACATAAATATGATCACGGCGCCCGGTCTGCTCAATCCTTTGGGCCTCAAATTCCGCCTGTGTCATACCAAACGCCGGATGGACATGATGCCGATAGCGAACATCAAAAAGAAACTGGTCCAGTTTTTGATATAACTCAGCAAAGGTCCACTTGTGACGTCGCTGCGGATCAACTGCCGCAGTGATCATGCGGGCCTCCTTCAGCTGCATCGAGTTGCCCTCAAGGCCGGACAACATTTCTTCCTCCGTCAGCGCGAAGACCGTCTCGACGGTCGCGCCACCCCGTGGGCGTGGACCCGAGCGCCACCTGAAATCGATGTTAAACATTTTGCAGAAGGCCTTAACCGATTCCGACCGGAGGTCGCTTCCTCCATCAATGACCAGAACTCGGGGCAGGCGACGCCAGCGACGCACATAGTCGCGTAGCACCATGAGTACGGATGCGGCCGAAGGGGCTCGGTAGCTCATGTAAAGCGCCCGCGCATTGGTCACATTCCCGTCCACCCCGACGGACAGCCATACCTTTCCCCACGGCTGACCGTTTGGTCCGGAAGTGAACAGCATGAAAAGCGTATGGTCGATGTAGCAGACCTCGTGAGGCAGCACTCCGGAGACAGACTCACGGGCATCCAGAACCAGCGGTATTTCGCCGTCACGGTAGGCGATGCGCACGCCGTGTCGGTCAGGTACATTAACGAAAAGATCGACCCGTTTGCAGAAGGTTACATACGACATCGGCTTCAGTTGCGAGTCTTCACACGCGGTTTTATATAACTCGTACGCCCTCGCCTTGTTAGGCGCCTCAGGCGTGTTGTATTTTGTCTTGATGATGGTCTCGGCGAGGCACTCGACCGCAGACGCCAGTCGGCCCTGGCGATTTCCCTTGCTCGCGTCCTGTCGCGCAAGGGTCAGAATCGCCGCCATCCCCGACGATGCATGACGGACCTTCCCACGCCAGCGCGCCAGTGAGGATCGGCCGAAGGCTTCGGCCCCCTCTCCATGCAGGGCCAGATACTTCGTCACGCCATCGGCAAGTGCTTTAGGCGTCAGGTTGGCAACGTTGCGCCGGGCTGCCACGTTCAGCAACGCGGCCAAGGTTTCAGGGTCCGCGCGCTGCGCCCTCAGCTCTTTCACCTTTTCTACCGGCAGACTGAGGGTACAGCCGTCCTCCGTTGTGAGGAGCGCCTCAGCTTTCGGACCCGCGGTAGCGAGCACCACTGCCCACTCCTTGCCGCCGTATTGCAGCGTTGTGCCCGGCGAGCAGTCAGCAAGCCCGGGAAGCGGCAGCGGCTCGTGCATCCATGGGGCGCGCTGCAAAGCTCGAAAAAGCTCGAAAGACGTCGCGTCTCGATAGATCATGAATGACGCCGGATCGCCAATACGGTCACGGAACAGATCCGCGTGCAACTGGCCCTGCGCGATTGCAATCAGGAGCACGTCTGCCTCGAATCCATGCCGCTTCATCATTTCATCAAGACTGGCCGGCCCATCGTGCACGCAGCGCTTGAGCCGTTCAACAGTGTCAGACGCGAGTATCGGTGTTTTCGCGTCAAAATAATCGCGCAGGTATCGGCTGTTTTCGAGGAAGATGCGCGGGAGCTCACGGCTCGTTCGCACCTGATGTTCGATACCGAACTGCGAGCAGTAGGCTTCACACTCACGGTCATGCCACCGGTCTGCCTCATCGCGCACGACACGTCCAATCTTCTCCCAGCGCCCGGCATCTTTCTCTTCAGCACGCAGCAACGATGACTCCTCGCGCCAGTCATTGAAAGCAACGCGGTCCTCCCAAAGCACCAGAAAGTCCATCCATTGCTGTGTCCTGCCGATGATTCGCCCGTCCTCCCTTTTCGCTTCCAGGTCGAAGACATGCGGATACGCGTAGTACTCGAGGACAGTTCTATCAAACTCGTACCACATTGCTGCGCTGCCGCGTAGCGTACGGGACGCAACCCAGACGTCGCGGTGCATTTTTGCCGAGTTCAATGACACGATTGAGCGAATGCCCGGATGAACAAGTGCCTGTGCGCAGGGCTTGCCCGCCCGAACCGAATCGATCAACTCGCGCGCGGGATCAGGAATTCGCAGCGTATCGAAGTATCGCGCCAGCTCAAGGGGACCTAACACGGTGGTTCATATCTGAGAAAAGACGGTTCATGAACCCGTACCGCAGCCAGCGCATTTATTCGCATAGCGAAATATATGAAGCACGATCAGGGCCGGATAAATTCAGCCGAGAATCGCCCGGTTGCGGCGGACTTCCGGTCGAGAATGGCCTAGCAGGGGCGCTGCCTCGCATTAAAGACAACTTCCACCTGGCGATCAGAAGCCCACCGCGTCACCACTCGCATCCGGGCTGGCTCGGCATTGGGAACATCGAGCACGATGGCGTCCGGCAACGCATACTGCGTAGCCGCGACGTCAAGGATCGCTTCCAGCTGTTCGTCTGCTACGACGATGTGCGGCCCGAGGAGCTCAGCGAACTTCAAGCTGCCATGCCTTAGTCCGCCGAGCACTGCCCCGATCATTTCATACCTCGCCACCATCAGAATCCAGGCGCTGCAGTGATACGTGTGTGCATGATCGCCACGTCGCGCTTTCCTGGCATCAGAACTGGACTTACGCCCGAGCAAAAATGGGTCGTCCGGCTGGCGGTCGTCATCGGGCCGAAAACTCCCGGGTGGCTTGGTATTGTTTGCTACTGCACCGTTGTGTCGCTGCCTTGGCCTGCGACTCGAAAAGTTCGCTTTCGCGGCCGACTCGACGCTTTGGGGCAATGCGCCGTGAGCTTGATTCCAGGTTTGGTCCATGAGCGCCCTCCATCTTGCATGGATAGATCCGGAGCACCTACTCCCGGATTCAGAATAGTTCAACCGCGCATCGTGGGAAGCAACAGTTAGTTGACGCAGTCACAGAAGCCAACGCCTGACGTGGCGATTGTCAGGATGAGGACACCCAATCTGGCGCGGCCGAACACGTATGCATAAGATCAAACTTTTCCAAATTTATTACTTGGCTATCCTTATCATTGCATAACGGTCCTCGCAAAAAAGATCCAACGTCGATGGCAGCGATACCGGCGATGTGGATTCTCAGACCGGTAGTATTTTCGGCTCTCATACGCACACAGATCACCAAGGAGAATATTGCATTCTGGACAACAATAAAAATTTGGCTTGGGTGCCCCGCGGAGAGTCGGTAATTAATAATTGAATTCATTAAAGACGCTTTGCGGCACCGTGCGAGGTATTCGGCTGAGCGAGACGTGATTGGACTGTTGTTTTCGCACGATAATGGGAGTTATCGCGCTGTATGGATTTAATTAGCCGACAACCAACCCTTTCATTACGGGCAGTCCGTATTGAAATGCGGCAATTCGCCATCAGGCCCGATTTGCCTGCATAATCGATTCATGGGACGCCAGCCACTTCACTCGCAGGAATCTATTCGTGCGGCCGCACTCGAGATGCTGGCCGAGAACAGTCATGGGGCGCCCGTCTCGCCCGCGCTGTTCAGGCGTGTGCTGTCCGCCCGCAGATTGCGCGAGCGGATGGGCGGTGGTGGCGACAGTGCGGCGGAGACAATATATGTGCTCTCGATGAGTTTCCACACCAACCACACACTTTGAATGCGGTTGCACGCTGAGCACACACTTTTACGTAGGCTTGAATTTCGCACACGCCCAGCACGCACTTTGTCTCCGGAGCTACGCCCGTATGGGGATGCCGGGCCCGTAGTGCTTCCAAGCTTAACCGTGAATCCGGGTGTCGCAATGGACCAGATGTCGAATGCGTAGCGCCCTCGGAAACGCTGCCGTACACGAATTGACGCCCACCGGGTAGCGCATTTCCCGCCATGCTTCCAACGGGATGCGAGTTCCTGCCCAGCGCTACGATCGTGATTCGGTCTGTGCGATGAACCGTCGCGCCAAGCCGATCGACCTGCCTGCCCGAGCTCGACCTGTTTACTCCATCGTGTAATTTGCTAGCCCCCCCGGAGGATGTGGTTGACGGAAACCATGTGACCTTCGGAAGATAGGCGTGCGAATGCCTCAAGAACCGCGGACCCATGCGTGCGTGGGTTCGCTGTTCCGTCCGTGCGATGTGCGGCCAGCATGAAAGCCGCAGTGCCGAAGGCAATTGCAGTAACGCCGAACACGTTGCTCGCCCCGATCGGCCAGGATAGGTAAACGAACGTCATGCCCGCCGCCGCCAGCCACGTCAACATGGTCTGCGCACGACCACGCCACACGACTCGCCTCGTGAGCTGCGCCGTATAGCAGCCGATGGCGATTGCGTCGAAGCAGGCGAAATACGCGTATAGGTACCTCTCAATGAAGACCTGACAGACCTGGACTACGATCAGCGCTTAACGCGCGAATACGCCGCAGAAACGTACCTGCTGCATGCGTTTGACATTCGACCGTACAGTCAGGAGTTCGACCGGACGATCGATTCGTTGCGCGAGACGGTGCTCGGTATTCTGGATCGAGAGCAGTCATACGATCGCGCCGTCGCTGAAATCTTCATGGGACGGTACGAGGAAACAGTCGGGGGAATACACAAGGAACGTTGCTCCACTCTCCATTTCGTTCTTCGCGGCAGGAAGCGGATTCGCTTGTGGCCGGAAAGCACCTGGTCCATGGAGAGCGAGCGCGTACGACACAGCGTCGACGAGCGAACGGGAGAAGAGGAACACTACCTCCTCGACGCAAAAATTGGAGACCGCGACGCCCATGCTATCGACTTGGTAGGCATGCCGGGCGATCTGTTCTACTGGCCAGAAGGATGGTGGCACGTCGGATCGTCCGCCGGCTACTCCCTGTCGTTGACTGTCGCTTTCCACCCGCGAAGGATGCGCTAACGCTGCTTCGCGATTAATTTGGGACTATTTGTCATCATGAAGCCATCAACACCGATATTCAATGGCGCTTCGATTCCGGAACGCATGCATCACTATGGTTTTCCGGTCCGCGATATTCGCGCGACTCGCGAGTTCTACGAAGACTTTCTTGGGATGCCGCTCGTAGCGTGTTGGCGAGAGGCGATAAAGGAAGACGGCGAGATTTTTCCAGCTGTCCATGTCTTTTTCGGCCTGCGGGATTCGAGCATACTTGGCTTCACCGGCTTTGCGGACGAAGCTGTGGCTGAGCGCTACTGCGTCGCACCCTCTATCTCGCCGTTTGTTCACATCGCGTTGAAAACCGACATGGAGTCACAGGTGAACATACGCCGTCGGCTGGCCGAAGAGCGGCGCGAATTCGATTACATCGAGCACGGATACTGTCACTCGCTGTATCTTCGCGATCCCAATGGACTGTGCATCGAACTCACCGCCGACACCCCCGTTGCCCAGATTGCCTTTGCGCAGCGACGCGAGTCGGCTCATCGCGATCTGGAGGCATGGCTGGGCGGAGACCGTTCGGACAATAATCCGTGGCGGATCCCCATCGACCGCGCAACCGGCTTCAGTCCGATAGTAACGTGAGCGAAAGCCCTGCCCAATGGGATCTCCATGACTCGCTGTGCCGCTTAGCCGATCCCGAAGACCTGGAGCAAGCATGGTTGCACGGGCGGTTTTCATGCGGGCCAGCTCCGAACTTGGGGATGCCTGCTCTTTCCTGCTCAATCAGCGAGCTGTACGAACTCCGCTCCCGCGGAGAGATCGGCCGTGTGAGGGTGCCCGTTCTCCTGCACCTGCACGGCGCCTTTGGGCTTTCCGAAACAGAGGTTATTCTGGCGGCTCTAGCTCGTCGTACCGGGTTTGTATTCTTCGCCCCGGACAGCTTCGCGCGTAAGATGCGTTTCAGCAACTGTCAGATCGAGAATTGTGAAATCGGAACATTTCCTCTGGCTGACCTCTATCGCCGTGCCGAGCTCTTAGACGCAGTCAGGCGCGTCGAAGCGAGTCCATTCATAGAACCGGGACCGCTTGTCGTATCGGGTTTCAGCGAAGGCGGGGCCGCTGTGTCCATCTGGGGCGGCGCCGTCCAGGCGGATGCCTACATCATTGCTGGTTGGTCATGCAGTGCACCAAAGAACTGGGGGTGGGCGGACGGACTGCGGACCCCGGACCATAAGGCTGTACTACACATCCAAGCGGATCGCGATCCGTGGTTTACACGGCCTGGTTGGCGGCGACGGGAAACAGCCAAGCCTCCTTGGGTGCGAGAGATTATCGTGGATAGTGACGATCACTACGTTTGCAGGGACGAGAGGGCACAAAATGCAGTAACGGCGTTTCTTGACGGAATTCGCAGTGCTCGAGGCCCGGTTCAGGCAAGCAGCGAACAAGACCCATTTCAGCGATAAGGCTCATGACATCTGATAGCAATTCGTACCGCAATCTACTGGGCATTGCAAATGTGCCGCTCGTACTTGCCGCAGCTGCCCTGTCACGTCTGGCTAGTCGCATGTTCGCACTTTTGATCGTTCTTTATGCGCTATCCCGTTTTGGATCCCCGTCCTTCGCAGGATGGCTATCGTTTGCAGCAATGGTGCCAGGTCTGCTCATCAGCCCCGTTTCCGGGGCCTTCCTTGATCGCATCGGTGCCCAGCGTGCGATCATATTAGACATGGCGGCAAGCAGCGTGCTGTTGGCTACCCTGACAGGGACGGACCTGCTTGCCTCGGCCAATGAAGTAGTTGTTCTCCTGATTGTTGCCGCCTATTCGCTGACGAGCCCTCTTAGTGCTGCCGGAATCAGGACCTTGTTGCCTAGGCTCGTTTCGTCGGCCGAGCTCGACCGGGTAAACGCAGTTGATACTGCCATATACGCAGCTGCCGACGTGTTGGGTCCCGCCCTTGCCGGTGCGGTGTTCTCTTACAGCGGGGGCGCCGCGACATTTCTTGCGATTGCAGTCGCTTTTGCTCTTGCCGCCTGCTGCCTGCTTGCTGTCCATCTCGCCGAACCTCATCGTCCCCATTCTGGCTCGATCCTGCATCAAACTTGGGAGGGGTTGGTACTGGTCCTGAAAGAGCCGACGCTGCGTGGACTGGCGAGCTCTTATTCGCTGTACCAGATGACATGGGGAGCGCTACTTATTGTGATCCCTGTCATAGTCGGTGCGAATTTTCATGCTCCGGAAAATGACCGGATTACAGGTGCCCTTTGGGCCATCGTTGGCTTCTCCGGCGCTATTGGCGCGTTGGTAACTGGATATCTCCGAACCGCAGGGAGGGAACGTGCGGTGATGGCAATCGGTATGGCAGTCACTGCCGTCGCCTGTTGGCCTATCGCTGCCGGAAACGGGTGGGCGGGCGTGGTGGTCTGCCTGATTATGGCAGGCGTAGCGGTCGGTCCGGTCGATGTTGGACTTCTGACATTGCGGCAACGGAGGACCGACCCGTCGAAATTTGGCCGTGTCCTGTCAGTCTCAATGAGTTTGAACTTGTCCGGATTACCAATCGGGTCAGCGGTTGCTGGCCTCCTTTTAGGCATTTCCACAAACGCGGCATTGCTTTTCGCTGCCATGGCTTCCGCTTTTGCCGCGATTCTTGTGAGATTAATACCGGCTGGACGGTAGCCGAGATGCATGGAGGTGAAGGGGATGTGTGGTGTTGGGGTTTGCATGGAATCCTGACCCCCGTATTCGGGCGGCATTGGAGTCTTATGACGTCGGGGTACGTTCCAGCAGCGCCTTTGTTTGCGCGAACGTCCTGACTTCCCAGTCAGCCGGATTCTCGGCACGGAAAAGTTGCGCATACCGTTCGCCGTTTTCATTTTCGCCAAGCGCGAACGAACACTGGGAGAGCGTCGCATAAATCCATTTCTGATCTGAGCGGTCACCAAAAGACGGATCGTCGATCAGCCCTGTCAACAGTTCAACGAGGGATTGACGGACCTTTTTCGCGCTCATTTGATCAAACTGTTCCTCGGCGGGGTCCGACTGAATCCGTGCACGCAAATCAAGGCACGTCGCGAGATTTTCGCCGTTGTAATAGTCCCGCCTTATCTCAAAACCCCGCTGGTAATAGCGGATCGCGGCATCGAGCTGCGCCCGGTCTTCCGTCTCGATCCACAGTCGCTTCCTGATAGCACCGGCAATTCCCAGCGTCTCCGGATCGTTCGAAGCTTCCGGGTCTAACGCATCGATAATCACCCTTGCGCGAATCAGTGCATCGAGCGCGGAGGGGCTTTGCGCCTTGTATGTGGCGATTGCAAGGCGTTGGATGATGAAGCTATCGTTGACCTTCATCCCGGCGGCACTTTCATATGCTTTCACGGCGTCGGCGTGCTGTCCATTTCGATGCGCCTCTTCGCCCTTATGAAGAAACTCGGACAGCTTTTCCTGTGCGAATTCGGTCTCTTCAAGCATCTGTTGATATCGCTCACCATTCATCAAAGGTCTCTGCAAGCCGGGCAGATAGGTGTAGACCGGACTATCTGTCTCTCCAGACTCAAGCGCAGCCTTGATCAATTCTTCGAGCGCGCGTCGCGCCCGCACACTCTCGCGACTGCCAATGTCGTCACCGAGATGGGCGTACTGAAACGTGCTGATGTGGTTTAGGTCGAAATGCAACCGTCCACCCGACTCACTCATGATGATCGTCGTATTGGGGCAAAGGGCATGACGCACGCCAAGCTCGTATATTGCATTGACATTGCCAGTTGAGATATCGGCGATGAACGCCACCGATCTCCCTGCTCCCGGCGCGCTCCAGCTCTTCTCTCAGCCGGGCCACGAGGTCAGGCGGGACGTGGACGATCACAGAAATCCTTTATGAGGCGTTGAAGCGTACCGAGCGCACCCGGATCGGGGGGTTCCGCTTCGCGAATTTCCGCTGATCCCAAATCGACCGGGAACGTATGGAAGGGCTCCGCAAAGATCCAGCCCGCTTCAAGGCCAATGAAATATGCTGAGTGCGGGAACACTGATTCCGTAGGTTCGACGAGGAGGTCAATCACGAGCCGGGCCGTATGTGCAGCAATGACGGTCACATCCGCATCGTCGGCCACATGGATAACGTCGCCGGAGACAGACTCATAGGGCGCGACTGCTTGCGGAGCAGGAATTCCCTTGTCTTCACACCATGCAGCCACGCGTGCGCGTGCAGTCTGCGGCGACGGGTCCAGCCCTGGGCGCGAGCGCGCGACAAGGCCGCCGATCCCGCCCGGAAACACTTCGGCCCACACCAGCGGTTTCTCCGTGCGATCGACGACTGCGCCGAGCAGATTGAACACGCGTGCACTTGCAGTTGCATCCACAACCAGATCGCATTTGCCAAGGCGTGAAAGCACGATCGCAAGGCCCTGACTGCTTTCCTGCCCGCCTAGTTGATGCCGGAGACTGGCGCACTGCGCAGTGGGCGACACGAGCGCGATGCGGCGCGCGAGTGCATCAACTTTCTGGTCGCCGATCGCAGACCAGTCCAGTTCATTTCTGACGATATTCTCCGGCAGCATGACATCGTCATCGACCAGTACGAAATTGGAGACGCCTGACCTCGCCAGACTGACCGCGACCTTGCTCCCAAGTGAACCGCACCCTACGATGGCAACGGTCTTCAGCCTCAGTGACCACCCATGTCCGGGTCCACTTCGCCAACGTCAACGTCGTATTCCTCGTCAGCAATCTCGACATCTATTTCCCAGTTTGTCGGATCTTCGTGCTCGAGGGGTCCAGTGCACGTCAGGAACGCCTTGACTTCCACTTCCTGCGCTCTCTCAACCAACTGCGAGGTCAATTCAAACTCGTCCCTGTCGAATGAATCCCATTGATAGAAAGTGGCGTCAATGGTTATGTCGACCTTCAACAAGGCGGCCACTTCAATTACCCACGCTGCGCGGTCGGTCGGCACGTTCCAGACCTTCGTCGCCTCCGGTCGCAGATCGTAGGACTCCATCGTCGCTTCATGGAAAGTGGCTTCAACGCGTACGCCCGAGTACCCACTAGAAATGTCCTCAACGCTCCACTCTGAAGCTCTCACATGCTGCTCCAGACCATCACGCAGAGCCTCTCGAACGGCTGATTGAACGTCCGCAATGGCGGCAGTCACGCGGGCGGTTACCGCCGCGGCGAGTTCCCCGCTTGCCCGGAATAGCGCGATAAGATCATCGAGTGTCTTTACGCAATACAGATGATCCGAATTCTCAGCGAAGTCGCTCCACCCCCCGTCGTCCGAAGCGAGTATGCCCATCGCCCCGCATTCACGTGCATGGTCCTCCAGCAACATCAGACAGACCGCGTCTGGAAACTCGGCCTTCTTTTCCTTACGTTCCGCGAATGGTGGCGATTCTGAAAAGTACAGTTGAAAGATTCGCTCCGCGAGATCTTCGCCCTGAATTGCCAGGATACTGCCCCTCGTGCGCTTGACGTAGTTCTCCACACGCATGCGGAAATTGGAGGCCGCGAACTCCTCCACTGAAAGACCTTTGAATAGGCTGTCAATGGCCGTCATGTCGACGCCAGCAGACCGCTTGAGCGCGCTCGATGCACTCTCAAAGGATTGAGCCGCCGAATACACCGACTTCATCAAATGCTTGACAATCTCCCGCATGACGATGTCCGGCATCAACAGTCCCATCGTCTCAGGGGAGACCTTCGGAATCTGATTAAGAATCCCCTGCTCAAAGTTGTAGCCAGCTTGTTGAATCAGGTTCGTGTCGATCGAGAAGAACGAAACTTCGCCATTCCAGAGTTGGGCAGCACTCGGTAGTCCTTTTGGCATCTTTAACTTATGTTGTTTGGCGACGAATTGCGCAACCTGCCTGCGACTTTGAAGCATCAAGAGGCAGACTCGAAGATACATTACACCATGGTTAAATTGATCGCTTGCCCGGCTGGCGCGAAATACTCTGCTAGCAAGCGGTTTTGTCTTTTTCGGCTATTGCGTTTCGCCACCAGGGCCTGCAAATTCCGCAGAAGACCTGCTAAGCCGTCAACCGGTCCGCCCATTCATAACCTTCACGTTCGCTCATCGACAGGGAACGGCCTTAAGCGTATCCAGGCAGGAACATCCCCTCAGCAACGTAAAGCGAAGGGTGACGCCCGTGCCAACGCCCACGACAGATGCGATCTGATGATCCTGCAGCGAGCGCCGGGGACGATCGTACACCTCATGCAGATCGGCTCGCGCCATCAATCGGCACCGTTACTAACTCCTGCGAATTCCTTGCGCGCCATCTCGCGGAGGCGCATTCGCTTGCCGAGCAGATTGCGGAAGAAGTCGATTTCGAGTTTTACCCCTTCACGCAACAACCGATGCGATTGGCCGGAATTCTCTTCATCGACGACGAGCATCATCGTCTGCTCGTTGGTCGAAGCCGACTTTCTGACGACGTGGTCGGTGACGAAAAAGCGCAACTGCGCATTTGAACCGGCTTTTCGCCTGATCCATCCCTTTGCGGTCAGTTCGAAATGGGTGCTCGCTGTGAGCGCCCTGGCGAATGGCGAACCCGCTTTCGGTGAGCAACCGGTGGCGAGCTGATTGCCAGCCATGTAGAGCAACGCATAAGGCAGGTTCGATGTGCTGACTCCCCGGTACAGATACCCTTCCTGCTTGTGAAATTTTTCAAGAATCGATGCGAAGAGCTGATCGGACACCGACGCTCCCAGAAATCGTTCGATCATGTAGTGGATTGCGTCGGCATGATCTATCAACATCTCGCATATCCCTGCGGTGACCGTGCCGGGTCGACGCGTCTTGTTTCCGCCGTTTAGCGACGCAGGATTCGCGAGCGAGCAGTCTTCATAGGCGTCCCTGTCAAACGTGCCAATTTCCGCGATATCGGCGGCTGCGTGCTTCGCGTAAAGCGGCAAGCTCCGTCCGTCAGTGTCGACCTTCCTATCAACGTCCAAGTTCACGATGTGAACAGGGTTATCGCACTCGGGACAAACGGCGTAGTGGAATGTCTTCCCGTTTCGTGTCTGATACCACGGATATTTTTTGCTCGTTGCAAGGTGGAAACCGACGACAGACTAGGCACGAGAGTCTTGCTCACCTTGCCGCAATTTGAAGACGTTCATTTTTTACGCTCGACAGGTATCGGGAAATGCACTCCATGCGGCGTCGTTAGCTAGTCTTGCTGAGGACGCACCGGCGTGATCTTTTCGGTCGTCTTCCAACATCCGCATCTCGGGCACACGTGTCCGGCCTGGTTCAGTCGGGCAAGAACCAGACGGGGATATCGACCGGATCACTGAGGTGAACTGCGACGATGGCGCGCAGACTCACATCTCGAGGAAGCCCGCTATGTTCGGCCGCGACGCCGAGCCGGCCGCTCAGGTATCTCCAGTCGGCGTCGTTGGTACTCGGGGACCAGGAGCGCGCACCATCAGGCTCACGGGTTTCGCAGACGTTCACTGACGTGATCCTCAGGCCCAAATCAAGCCTCACGCCCATAAAAGCGAAAACCTCCATCATGCTGAGGATACGGGCGGTAGCGAGGTCCAGCATCGTCGTGGACAACGAATGCACCGACATGCGCTGAAGGCGTCCCGCGGGTTCGCCGCGATTCCGGACTGCTAGCGGATATGCGACCCGGGTTACAAATTGCGGCTCGTGATGGACGATTTCGATTTCGCTTGAGTTCATAAGTCAGTTTTTCCATTCGTCATCAGGCTTTTTGCGGTTCGGTCTCAGACCGATAACAATGACAATAACGGCAACGGCAACGCGGGCGGCGATATACCTGTCACGGAGAAAGGTTGTAGCGTGATGCGCAGAAAGAGGCTTGGCAAGCCGTCCCTGTTCTCGATCAAGAAAAAGAAACATCGAAGTCTACACGCGATGCGTAGGAGAGCCACCGGAAGTGGCTTCACTTGCACTCGGAAGCGCAATCCGAAACGGTGCGCAACCGCGCACACGAATATGCCCGACCTGGTGTTTCGCCGCTTGACTGGTGAAGCAACGGCGCAACTGGGCATAGACGTGGTCTTTGTTCAGCCGCCCCATGACGCTATATTGGTGTTCGTCCGTCCACTTCGGAAGCGGCTTGTGCACAACCGGTTCAATAGTCTGGGTGAAGCGATTCGAACTCCAGCACCTTCCCGCCGACTCAGCTCGAACACGTTCGCGCGATCGGTTTCACATCGCTTCAGATGCCCGTAGTGCTGGGGTGTGCCTCCGGTGCAATGTTGTCGTCACTCTCCTGTACGGTCTCGGAATGCCGCCGATCATCTTCAGCATGAAGATAGATGCCGGTCGTCTGGATCGACGCATGGCGCATGTTTTTCTGGATGAATCGCAGGTCGGTGCCGGCATCGGCCTGATGTGTCGCCGCGGTATGCCGTAGCCAGTGCGTGGATGCGCGTCGGAGCGTCGCGGCACCTGCGGGATCGCTCATCGCAAGCGTGTCGGCGGCCCGCCGGAAAACTTCCTTGACGATCAGATAGACCGCGGCCGGCGTCAGGTGTCGGTGCGGATCACCCGCGACGCTCATGACGGCAGCCGCCGTCTCATTCCCCAACGGCGTCGGTGCGAGCCCATGAAAAACCCGGTACCGCGCGAGGTCCGCCATCAGGGCCGCGCTCACCGGCACCTCCCCTTCGGTGCCGCCCTTCCCGACCACGTGCAGCCACCATTTGCCCCGCCGCTGATGGAAGTCTGCGGCTTTCGCATTCGCTGCCTCCGAGACCCGCAGGCCCGTGTGGTACAGCAGGCGGATCAGCCACCGGCTGCGCTCGTAGTGCTCATGGTCGCGCTTGGTAAGCCGCGGCCACTGCTCGACGCTGGCGAGCACGTGGTCCCATAGCGCGTGATCCAGATACCGCTCAACCCGCGGCGTGCGCCTCGCCGCCGCACCGGTCCGGCGGCGCAGGGCCAGCGGATTGCCGGCCAGATAGCCGGCACTGACCAGATACGACAGCAGGCCTGACATGATGCCCAGCGCCTGATGCCGGCTGCGCTCGGACAGCGGCCCGTCGAACAGTCGTCGTGTACCGCCCCGCCGCGGTCGTACCGGATCAGCCCAGTCGCCGGTAGGTGCCGCGAGAAACCGCTCGTATAGCAGGAAGTCCTCGCGCGTCAGGCTCGATAGCGGCTTGCCCAGCGCCTGCGAGGCCCACAGCAGCAGCCGCACCGCCTCCTTGCGATAGCTGCGCAACGTGTGCGGCGAACCCGCATATTCGGCGAGCCACAGGCGCACGGCGTCGACGTCACGGTCGGCCGCGATCTGCAGGTGACCGCCCCGTGCGCGGTTGGTACCGTCGCGTCCGTCGAGCGCCGCAGGCAGGCCGAGCGACAGTTCCAGTTCGGGCGATGCGGGCGCGGTAGCGGGCAGGTTCATGGTGTGACGCGTTTTCGGATGGACTTTGCGCAGCGTACACGATCAGAACTTGTGATTATGGGCGTTATCACAAATTTTCACACGTTATCGTTATAGCTATAATGTTATACGGCGATATACGATTATGATTTTCTGGTGACACACCCTCCTCAACCGCTTTTCACGGTGAAACTCCGCCATGAGCCGAATCAGCGATACCCGCATCCGTACCCGCGAAGCCGCCGCGCGACTCGTCACCTCAGGCCGGCTCGCGCATGAGCTCACCGTCGACCTGATCTACGCGGAAATCCGCCAGGGCAGCCGCACCACCATCAATGACGAACTGAAGCTGTGGAAGGACGAGCAGGCGCGCAACGACGCGCTCGCGGCGGCGCTGCCGCCGGCGGTCGCCAGTGCGATGCTGTCGGTGTGGGCGCTTGCGGTCGGGCAAGGCGAACAGGTCTTTGCGCAACGTGGCGACGAACTTGAAGCGGAAGCGGCGGCCGCCATCACACGCGCCGGGGCACTCGAGACCGCCCATGCGGAACTTCGGGCCGAAGTTCGCACCGTTCGCGGCCAGCTTGACGACCAGCAGGCACGACTTGCTACGGCGCTGACAGAGCAGGCGCAGGCCCATGCCGGGCGTGATGCTGCCCTCCTGCAGGCCGAAGCTGCCGTGGCCGAACGGGACGCCATCCGCGCGCGATCGGAGCAGGCGCTGCGGGACCTGCAATCGGCGTATGCCCTCGAACTCGAAGCTTTGCGGACCACCCACGCCGGGCATGAAGCGGCCTTGCGGGTGGAGGTCGACCAGGCGACGGCCCGGCTCGAGGGTGTCCAGAAGCGCGTCATGTTGCAGACCGAGGAGGCACGTGATGCACAACGGCGCGCCGAGGCCGCGCTTGCGAAAACCCGCCAGCGCAACGAGCAGTTCATCGCCGATGTCCAGCGGATCTCGGCCGACGCCGCCGAACACCGGCGGCTCGCAGAACGACACGAGAAGCAGCTCGCGTGTTGCCTCACGGGATAATGTTACTCCCGGCTAATTGTCATCGACGAATCGTTTGTTGGTGAAGGCTGGCGCTGCGTAGCAGCGTCAGCCTTC